>DATLVZ010000066.1:0-15723 GCA_035576885.1 Candidatus Acidiferrum sp.
GAAATGGTGATGCCGGGAGACAACGTAAGCTGCGAAGTGACGCTGATCACGCCGGTAGCGCTGGAAAAGGGTTTGCGCTTCGCGATTCGTGAAGGCGGCCACACCGTCGGCGCCGGCGCCGTAACCGAAATTATCGAGTAACGATTTTCCCCTCGCATCTCGAGGGCTGGGCAAGAGAAGGAAATTAGATCATGCGAGAGATCATCACGTTGCAGTGCGGAGATTGCAAAAACCGCAACTACACGACGACCAAGAACAAGAAGAAGCACTCCGAACGCGTGGAGACCAGGAAGTTTTGCAATACGTGCCGCAAACATACGGGGCACAAGGAAGTTAAGTAACTTCCGTTTTTGGAGCAGGCATCGGCCGGAGCGGTTTTGGGTTTTTAGGGGAGTCGTCCAACGGTTAGGACTCCGGTCTCCAAAACCGGGTATGGGGGTTCGAGTCCCTCCTCCCCTGCCAGAGATACGTAACAGGCGGCGGCGCCTGTTCTTGTGAAGAGGACGAATGGCCACGCAGGCGGTCAAAGTGAAGAATGACGAGTCGCAAGGCGGCGGAATCATCGGGGGAGCGGGCAACCTCGGCGGGAAAATATCCGGAACCGTTCAGGACACGCGCCAGTTCTTGCACGACGTTCGCGTGGAGATGAAGCAGGTCACCTGGCCGACGCGTGACGATGTGATTTCAACCACCGGCGTCGTGATCGCCACGGTTTTCTTCTTTGGCGTGTTTCTGGCTGTGGTGGACTGGCTGGTACAGCTGGGCGTGCAGCGCATCTTTAAAATTTTCGGCGTCTGAAGGGGATCACAGCTTGACGGCAATGCAGTGGTACATCATCCATACATACTCGGGCTTTGAAAAGAAAGTCAAAGAAAGCCTGGAGAGCCGCGTGTCCGCATTCAGTTTGCAGGACAAAATCGGCCGCGTGCTGATTCCCATGGAAGACGTCGTGGAAGTTCGCGGCGGCAAAAAAGTGGTTTCCTCCCGGATGACCTATCCAGGCTACGTGCTCGTGGAGATGGACCTCGACGAAAACACCTGGCACATCGTGCGCTCGACGCCGCGCGTCACCGGCTTTGTCGGCTCGGCCACCGCGCCGTCACCGCTTTCCGATACGGAAGTCGACGCCATCATCAACCGCGTCCACGTTCCGACGGACCGCCCGAAACCTAAAGTCGTCTTCGAGCGCAACGAGCAGGTGCGCATCGTGGACGGACCTTTCGCGAATTTTAACGGCACAGTCGAAGAAATTGACAACGATCACAGCCGGCTCAAAGTTTCCGTCACAATTTTTGGCCGCTCGACGCCCGTTGAGCTGGATTTCGCAAGCGTCGAAAAGCTGGGCTGAGCGGCGTCGCAGTAACAGAGCTGGTATGAATGGATTGAGGCAGGGACATGGCTAAGAAGATACAGACGACCATCAAACTTCAGTTGCCCGCGGGCAAAGCGACTCCGGCGCCGCCAGTCGGCACCGCGCTCGGTCCACACGGCTTGAACATCATGGATTTTTGCAAGCAGTTCAACGCCAAGACGGCCAAGGAACCGGACGGAATGATTTTCCCGGTGCTCGTAACGGTCTACACCGACCGCACGTTCACATTCATTCTGAAGACTCCGCCGGCTTCGATTTTGCTGCTACGCGCGGCGGGGATCGTCAAAGGCTCGGCCGAACCGAACCGCAACAAAGTCGGCAAGGTCACCAAGAAGCAGGTTCAAGAGATTGCGAAGATCAAGCTTGTCGATCTCAACACCACCAATCTGGACTCGGCAGTGCGCACCGTGATGGGTACGGCGCGCAATATGGGTCTGGAAGTCGTGGAAGCCTAGAAGTTCAGGCGCTACGAGGTCGCAGAGGTAAAGGCAATGACAAAGCTGGCAGGCAAACACGTCGAGAATGCGCGCAAGAAGGTGGAAGCGCGCCCGTACAAGCTTGCGGAAGCAAGCGAGCTGATCAAGAAGACGCATCACACAAAGTTCAACGAAACGGTCGAGTTGGCTATCAATTTGGGCGTCGACCCCAAGCATTCCGACCAGGTAGTTCGCGGCACCGTGGTTCTGCCGCACGGTCTCGGCAAGTCCGTACGCGTTTTGGTCATCGCGAGCGGCGAAAAAGTTCGCGAAGCGCAGGACGCTGGCGCGGACTTTGTTGGCGGCGACGACATGGTTACGAAAATTATGGGTGGCTGGACGGATTACGATGCTGTGATCGCCACGCCAGACATGATGAAGTCCGCCGGCAAGCTGGGCAAAGTGCTCGGTCCCCGCGGTCTGATGCCCAATCCGAAGACGGGAACGGTCACGTTCGATGTAGCCAAGGCGATCAAGGAGACCAAGGCCGGCAAAGTCGAGTTCCGCGTAGATAAAGCCGGAATCGTTCATTGCGCCATCGGCAAGATTCAGTTTGACGCCGCGCATATCGCGGAAAACGCTCACGCGGTAATCGGAGCGGTGATCAAGGCCAAACCGGCGGCAGCCAAAGGCAAGTACGTGAAAAAAATCACGTTGACCTCGACGATGGGCCCGGGCATTCCGATCGACCTGGTCGAGTCGGAAACACTTGCGGCGGCAGCTTAAGCGAAGAGTTTAAGGAAACGGGATCATGAAAAAGCGCAGCGAAAAACAGCAGGACCTAGACAAACTGAAGACCGAACTGGCCAAGGTCTCGACCGTGATTCTCACGACCTTCCAGGGCATCACCGTCGAAGCCGACACCAAGCTCCGCCGCGCCGTGCAGGCTGCTGGCGGCAAGTACCAGGTCGTGAAAAACACTCTCGCGGAGCGCGCCGGAGTCGGCACTCCCGCGGAGAATTTGCTTAAGAATCTGAGCGGCACCAATTCCATCGCCTTTACTCAGACTGATGCTGTTGCACTCGCTAAGGCGCTCACCAAAGTGGCCAAGGACGTTCCGGCGTTCAAGTTTAAGTCCGGTGTCGTCGAAGGCCGTGTTATCTCTATCGCGGAGATTCAGCAGCTTGCGAATCTGCCTTCGAAGGAAGAGTTGCTCAGCAAAATCATGTTCCTGTTGAATGCTCCGGCGCAGCGAATCGCGATGGCTTTGAACGCGCTACCGCGTAATCTTGCGGTCACCGTCAGCGAAGCGATCAAAGCCAACAAGTTTGGGTCCGGCGGGGCTGGCAGTTCCGACCCGGCTCCTGTTCCTGCAGCAAGCCCTGAAACGGCCCAGTAAGGTTATTTTTTAATTTTGAGAGGAGAAGCAAAAGTCATGGCGAAAGTGGATACGATTCTGGAAGAAATCAAGGGACTGACGCTGCTCGAAGCGTCGGACCTTGTGAAGAAGATGGAAGAGACCTTCGGCGTCTCTGCGGCCGCGGCTACGGTCGTGGCGGCAGGCGGCGGAGCGGCAGCGGGCGCGGCGCCGGTGGAAGAGAAGACGGAATTCACTGTCGTTCTCACCGACGTCGGCGGCAACAAGATCAACGTCATCAAGGCGGTTCGCGAAGTCACGAGCCTCGGCTTGAAAGAAGCCAAGGACCTCGTCGACGGCGCTCCAAAGACCGTCAAAGAAGGCGTCAACAAGGACGAAGCCGCGACCATCAAGAAAAAGTTCGAGGACGCTGGCGCCAAGGTCGAAATCAAGTAGTTATTTGTTGTTCGGGCTTCGAGAGGGGGGCGCGGCTGCTTGCATCGGCCATTTCACCGGCCGGCATAAGCATGATCCGCCGCGCCAAAGGAATTCAATTACGCAAGTCGAGGCTGGTTATTCCTGCAACTCCATTGGTCCTATTTGGACCCAATGCAGCCGTGTGCTCGCTGACATCGGGCAAGAAGCGCGCCACACCGACTGCATGTTTTTCTCCGTTTTTTCCGCTATTCGCCCGAAAGGGAAGAGGTAGACCAAGCAATGCCAAATAGTCACCAGCACGTCAGGGAACGCGAGCGTCTCGATTTCGCGAAAATTCAGGGTTCGATTCAGATTCCGAATCTGATCGAAGTCCAGATGAAGTCCTATCAGCGATTCTTGCAGATGGACCTCCTGCCCAGCGAACGCGATGACGGCGGCCTGCAATCCGTCTTCACGTCCGTGTTTCCGATCAAGGATTTCCGTGAGATGTCGCAGCTCGAATTCGTGGACTACTCGATCGGCAATTGGGAGTGCAAGTGCGGCAACCTGAAGGGCCTGCACCATCTCCGCGCCACTTGCCGCAATTGCGGTGCGTCCGTGGTCACCAATCCGTATCAGACTGGTGACGTCATCTGCCACAAGTGCGGCACCTTTAATAAGAACACGCCGACCTTCTGCAACAAGTGCGGCGATCCCGTGGCCATGCAGTTGAAGTACGACGTGAACGAGTGCCAGGAGCGCGGCATGACGTACTCCGCGCCTCTGAAAGTCACCATCCGTCTGACCATTTACGACAAGGATCCCGACACTGGCGCGAAGACCATTCGCGACATCAAGGAACAGGAAGTTTTCTACGGCGACATTCCGCTGATGACCGAGAACGGCACGTTCATCATCAACGGCACGGAGCGCGTCATCGTCAGCCAGTTGCACCGCTCTCCGGGCGTGTTCTTCGAAAGCGCCAATAACCGCTCCTACTTCCTCGGAAAGATCATTCCTTACCGCGGCTCGTGGGTCGAATTCGAATACGACACCAAGAATATTCTTTACGTGCGCATCGACCGCAAGCGCAAATTCCTCGGCTCGATTTTCCTTCGCGCCCTGGGCATGAAGTCCAACGAAGAAATCCTGCGCACCTTTTACCAGGTCGAGCGCATCTCGCTCCGCGACAAGGATCTTTTCTGGAACGTTTCGCCGGGCATCGTGGATCGCAAGCTGGCTCACGAGATTCGCAACCCGCGCTCCGAGGAAGTGATCGTCGGCGCGCACAAGCGCATCACAGAAAATCTCTTCAAGGAACTGATTAAAGCCAAGATCTCGCAGGTCCGCGCCGCTTTGGTCGACCTCGAAGGCGCCTACAGCGTCGCTGACGTGGTCAACCGCCAGACGGGCGAGGTTTTGCTGGAAGCCAACAAGCCTCTGACCCCCGAACTCTGGCAAGCGTTTGCCGAAGGCGGCATCACCGAAGTGGACGTCTTCTTCCCGGAGCGCGACGACATCGGCCTGGTGCTCTCTCGCACGCTGGACAAGGACGCGATCCGCTCCTCGAAAGAAGCGCTCATCGAAATTTATCGCAAGCTGCGTCCCGGAGATCCTCCGACCCTCGAAACGGCCACCAATCTCTTCCGCGGCATGTTCTTCGATCCGCGTAAGTATGATTTCAGCCGCGTCGGCCGCTTGAAGTTCAACATCAAGATGGGGCTCGACACGCCGCTTGATAACCGCACGCTTGATTCGCCGGACTTCGTTTCGGCGATCAAGTACCTCTTCAAGCTGCGCAAGAACATCGGCGTGGTCGACGACATCGACCATCTCGGCAACCGCCGCGTCCGCGCGGTCGGCGAACTGCTCGAAAACCAGTTCCGTATCGGCCTGGTCCGTATGGAACGCGCCATCAAGGAAAAGATGAGCGTGTACCAGGAAATGTCCACGGCCATGCCGCACGATCTTGTCAACGCCAAGCCGGTCATGGCGGCCATCCGTGAATTCTTCGGCTCCTCGCAGCTCAGCCAGTTCATGGACCAGACCAACCCGCTCAGCGAAATCACCCATAAGCGCCGTCTTTCGGCTCTTGGACCCGGCGGTCTCTCGCGCGAGCGCGCGGGATTCGAAGTGCGCGACGTTCACCCGACCCACTACGGCCGCATTTGCCCCATTGAAACGCCGGAAGGTCCGAACATCGGTTTGATCAGCTCGCTCTCCTGCTTTGCGCGCATCAACGACTACGGCTTCATCGAGTCGCCCTATCGCCGCGTGAAGGGCGGGCGCATCATCGACTACGTCCAGATCGTCAACGCCGGCGACAGCGAATTTAAAGCCGGCGAAATCGTCGAGAAAGACAAAGTCGAGGAACTCAACGAAGAGCTGAAACGCCGCAAAGTTGTTTACGAGCCGTACTGCTTCTACCTGTCCGCCTGGGAAGAAGACAAGTACGTAGTGGCGCAGGCCAACGTCTCGCTCGATGAACGCTTGAAGATCACCACCGAGCTCGTCAACTGCCGCCAAGCCGGCAACTTCGTACTCAAGAGCCGCGACGAAGTCGATTACGTCGACGTTTCGCCGAAGCAGCTCGTTTCCGTGGCCGCCAGCCTCATCCCGTTCCTCGAGAACGACGACGCCAACCGTGCGCTCATGGGTTCCAACATGCAGCGCCAGGCTGTGCCGCTCATTCGCGGGGAAGCGCCGCTCGTCGGCACTGGCATGGAACGTGTGACAGCCCGTGATTCCGGCGCGGTCGTGCTTTGCAAGCGCGAAGGCATCGTCGATCAGGTTGACTCGGAACGCATCATCGTACGCGTCGAATCCGATCACTCCGGCGTGCTCAGCCGCGAAGTGGGCGCGGACATCTATCAGCTCATCAAATTCAAGCGCTCCAACCAGAACACCTGCATCAGCCAGAAGCCCTTCGTTCGTGTCGGCGATCGTGTGAAAAAGGGCCAAGTCCTGGCGGATGGTCCTTGCACCGAACGCGGCGAACTTGCTCTCGGCCGCAACGTTCTGGTGGCTTTCCTGCCATGGCGCGGTTACAACTTTGAAGACGCCATCCTGGTCAGCGAGAAGCTGGTCAAAGACGACTACTACACCTCGATTCACATCGAGGAATACGAAATCGAAGCGCGCGACACCAAGCTCGGTCCCGAGGAAGTCACTCGCGACATCCCCAACATCAGCGAGTCGTTCCTTCGCAATTTGGATGAAAGCGGCGTCATTCGAATCGGCGCGGTCATCAAGCCAGGCGACATCCTGGTCGGCAAGGTCACGCCCAAGGGCGAGACCACGCTCACGCCGGAAGAAAAGCTCCTCCGCGCCATCTTCGGCGAAAAAGCCGGCGATGTTCGCGACGCATCTCTCTACTGCCCGCCGGGCATCGAGGGCACCATCGTGGACGTCAAAATCTTCACCCGCAAGGGCGGAGAAAAAGACGAGCGCCACAAGGCCATCGAAGCCACGCAGGTCTTCAAACTGGAGAAGAACCTCGCCGACGAAATCCGCATCCTCACGGATGAGCGCCTCAAGCGCCTCTCGGATCTCCTCGGCGGAAAAATTCTCCAGGCTGACCTGCACGACGAAAAGACCAACAAGCGCTTGTTGACCAAGGGCGTTGAGCTCACGCGCGACCTGATCGAAAAGATCTCCACGCGCAACCTCAAACGCCTCAAGCTCAATGAAAAGGATCCTCTCCTCATCGAAAAGATCGAAGAGATCGAGGAGATGACCTCGCGCCAGATTGACGTCCTCCGCAAGATCACCGAGGAGCGCAAGGAGAAGTTGAAGAAGGGCGACGAGCTGCCTCCCGGCGTCATCAAGCTGGTCAAGGTCTACATCGCCATGAAGCGCAAGCTCTCCATTGGCGACAAGATGGCCGGACGCCACGGCAACAAGGGCGTCATCGCCCGCATCGTGCCGCAGGAAGACATGCCGTACCTTCCCGATGGCACGCCGGTCGAGATCGTCCTCAATCCTCTCGGCGTTCCTTCGCGTATGAACGTCGGGCAGGTTCTCGAGACGCACCTCGGCTGGGCTTCCAAGGAGCTGGGCAACAGCCTCAAGCGTTTGCTGAGCAAGGAAGTCAAAGCCGAAGCTTTGCGCCGCTGGTTCCGCGAAGTCTTCACTGAGACGACTGTTTGGAAAACGCTGTCGAAGCTTAGCGACGATGAGTTGCTCGACTACGCCGAAGGCTTCAAGGAAGGCATTCCCTTCGCAACACCGGTTTTTGACGGCGCTCGCGAACCGGAAATCCGTCACTTGCTAGAAGTCGCTGGCTTGCCGCACGCCGGCAAGATCAATCTGTTCGACGGCATGAGCGGCGACCAGTTCGACCAGCCGGTCACGGTCGGCTACATCTACATGCTCAAGCTCTCGCATCTCGTCGATGACAAGATTCACGCGCGCTCCATCGGTCCGTACTCGCTCATCACCCAGCAGCCGCTGGGCGGCAAAGCGCAGTTCGGTGGCCAGCGCTTCGGCGAAATGGAAGTCTGGGCGCTCGAAGCGTACGGCGCCGCGCACATCCTGCAGGAGTTGCTCACGGCGAAGTCCGACGACGTTTATGGCCGCGCCAAAATCTACGAGGCCATCGTCAAAGGCGAGCCGGGCATCGAACCCGGCGTGCCGGAGTCGTTCAACGTCCTCGTCCGCGAGTTGCAGTCGCTCTGTCTCGACGTCGAGCTGATGAAGCGGCAAAAGCCGGCGTCAGACAAAGCCGCCGATTAACGCCCTCGCTCAGTAGGGGCACGATTCATCGTGCCCCTTTCGAGCAAGATTTCGGGAGTTAGTAAGTTTCGGTTTTTGGGTTCTCAGCCGGCCAGGTGCAAAACATCAGGCCGCGGCCCTTGGCGAAAGCCGGGGGAGGGAGGAAACAACCTTGTATCGCAGCAGCCCTTATGATCGCGCCAGTTTGATCGCCGATTTCGATTCCATTCGAATCAGTTTGGCGAGTCCGGAAAAAATCCGTTCGTGGTCCCACGGCGAAGTCACCAAGCCGGAGACTATTAACTACCGCACCTTTAAACCCGAGCGCGACGGCCTTTTCTGCGCCAAGATTTTTGGCCCCGTCACCGATTGGGAATGCCTGTGCGGCAAGTACAAGCGCATGAAGCATCGCGGCGTTATCTGCGATAAATGCGGCGTCGAAGTCACTCTCAGCAAGGTCCGCCGCGAACGTCTCGGCCACATCGAGCTGGCTTCGCCCTGCTCGCACGTCTGGTTCTTCAAGGGTCTGCCCAGCCGCATCGGGTACTTGCTGGACATTTCCATGCGCGACCTCGAACGCATTCTCTACTTTGAAGCCTTCGTCGTCGTGGATCCCAATGAAGTCGCCGTGCTCCGCGAGCGCGAAGTTCTGCTGGAAGACAAATACCGCGAACTGCAAAAGGAATATCCCGGCCAATTCGTCGCCAAGATGGGCGCCGAAGCCATCAAGGAGCTTCTCCGCCGCGTCGAAGTGGATAAGCTCTCCGAGGAACTCCGCGAGAAGATGAAGACCGATCCTTCTCTTCAAAAGCGCATCAAGTTCGCCAAGCGCTTGAAAGTGCTCGAAGCTTTCCGCAAGAGCGGCAACAAGCCGGAGTGGATGATTCTCGACGTGGTCCCGGTCCTTCCGCCGGAGTTGCGCCCGCTCGTGCCTCTCGACGGAGGCCGCTTCGCCACTTCCGATCTCAACGATCTCTATCGCCGCGTCATCAACCGCAACAACCGCCTCAAGAAACTCATGGAGCTTCGCGCCCCTGATGTCATCGTACGCAATGAAAAGCGCATGCTCCAGGAAGCCGTCGATGCGCTCTTTGACAACGGCCGCCGAGGCCGCGTTCTGCGCGGCACCAACAACCGCCCGCTCAAGTCCCTCAGCGATACGCTCAAGGGCAAGCAGGGCCGCTTCCGCCAGAATCTTCTCGGCAAGCGCGTGGACTACTCCGGCCGCTCCGTCATCGTTGTCGGCCCGGAGCTGAAGCTCAACCAGTGCGGCCTCCCCAAGAAAATGGCGCTCGAGCTTTTCAAGCCCTTCATCTATCACAAGCTTGAAGCGCAAGGTCACTGCACCACCATCAAGCAAGCCAAGGAAATGGTCGAGCAGCAAGAGCCGGTCGTTTGGGACATTCTCGAGGACGTCATCCGCGAACATCCCGTGCTGCTCAACCGCGCTCCAACGCTTCACCGCCTCGGCATTCAGGCGTTCGAACCGGTGCTCGTCGAAGGCAAAGCCATCCGCATTCACCCGCTCGTTTGCACCGCGTTCAACGCGGACTTTGACGGCGACCAGATGGCCGTGCACATTCCGCTTTCGCCCGAATCCCAGGTGGAAGCCTCCGTGCTCATGCTCAGCTCACGCAACATTCTCTCGCCCGCGCACGGTCTGCCTCTGGCCGTTCCGTCGCAGGACATGGTTCTCGGCATCTACTACTTGACCAAGTCCAAGCCCGGCGCCAAGGGCGAAGGCCGCGTCTTCGGTCAGTCGGATGAAGTCGTCCTCGCCCTCGAAGCCGGCGAAGTCGAATTGCTAACTCCGATTCGCCTCCGTTATAGCGGCGAAGTCATCGACCTCACTACCGCTTATGACGATCAGGACGTGCCGCACACTGAGCCCGTCAAGATGGAGCGCCAGTTCATTCAGACCACCGTCGGCCGCGTCATTTTCAATTCGCATCTGCCGGCCAAATTCCCGTACGTGAACGGCCTCCTCAAAAAGAAGGGCGTCCAGCAGCTCGTTTATTACGCCTACTTGCGCTATGGCCTGGAAGACACTGTCGTCCTGCTCGATCACTTGAAGGAACTGGGCTTCACCTACGCCACCAAGTCCGGCATCTCCATCGGCATCGACGACATGCTCATCCCCAGCGACAAGTACAAGCTGGTCGAAAACGCCGAGAAGGAAGTCGTCAAGGTCCAGCAGCAATACCTCGACGGCGCCATCACCAACGGCGAGCGCTACAACAAAGTCATCGCCATCTGGGGCGACATTACGGAACGCGTCGCGGATGAAATGTTCAAAGCTCTAGAGAATCAGGACAAAGAGGGCAACATTAATCCCGTGTACGTTATGGCGGACTCCGGAGCGCGCGGTTCGAAACAGCAAATCCGCCAGCTTTCCGGCATGCGCGGTTTGATGGCCAAGCCTTCCGGCGAAGTCATTGAAACGCCCATCACCTCCAACTTCCGCGAAGGCCTCACCGTGCTGCAGTACTTCATCTCGACGCACGGCGCTCGTAAAGGTTTGGCCGATACCGCCCTTAAAACCGCCGATTCCGGGTACCTCACTCGCCGTCTCGTTGACGTGGCGCAAGACGTCATAATCAACGAGCGCGATTGCGGCACCACCGACGGCATCTTCGTTGAACCCATCGTCGAAGCCGGCGTCGAAGTCGAGCCGCTGCGCGACCGCATCGTCGGCCGCGTCTCCCTCGACAAGATCAAGGACTTCGAGGGCACCGTCATCGTCGAGATCAATCAGGAAATCACCGAGGACCTCGCCAACCAGGTGCAAGCTGCGGGTATCGAGCGCGTGCGGATTCGCTCCGTGCTCACCTGCGAATCCCGTCGCGGAGTTTGCGCTCTCTGCTACGGCCGCAATCTAGCATCCGGGCGCATGGTTGAGCTCGGCGAAGCCGTCGGCGTCATCGCCGCGCAATCCATCGGCGAGCCCGGCACGCAGTTGACCATGCGTACGTTCCACATCGGCGGAACCGCCACCCGCGTTTCCGAGCGTTCCACGCTCGAAGCGCGCAACAACGGCGTCGTCAAGTTCGTGGACCTCAAGTTCGTCGAGGGCCGCGGCGGCACTTCCATCGCCATGAACCGCGCTGGCCTCATCGCCATCGTCGATGAAAAAGATCGCGAAAAGGAGCGCTACCACGTCGTTTACGGCGCGCGCCTCCGCGTTGTCGACGGCGAACACGTCACCCACGGCCAGATTCTTGCCGAATGGGATCCTTTCACCTTCTCCATCCTTACCGAAACCGCCGGCTCCGTAAAGTTTGACGACCTGCGGCCCGGTCTGACCATTGAAGAACAGGTGGACGAAGTGACCGGCCTCTCGCAGGACGTCGTCACGCTGCCTCCTGGAGATGAAAAGCATCAGCCTGCCATTCTTGTTCGCGATTCTTCGGGCAAGGTCCGCAAAAAGTACCTCATGCCTTCCCGCGCTCACTTGATGGTCAAGGATGGCGACGAAGTCCAGGCCGGAGACGTGCTTGCCAAAATCCCGCGTGAAACCACCAAAACGAAAGACATCACCGGTGGTCTACCGCGCGTTGTCGAGCTCTTCGAAACCCGCAAGCCCAAGGATCCCGCCGTCATCAGCGAAGTGGACGGCGTCGTCCGCTACGGCGATATCGCCAAGGGCATGCGCAAGGTCTACGTCGAAAGCGAAGATGGCAAGACCACCAAGGAATATTCCATCCCGCGCGGCGTGCACATCAACGTTCAGGAAGGCGATCACGTCAAGGCTGGCGAAGCCCTCATCGATGGCCCGCTCAACTTGCACGACTTGCTCGCCGTCCTCGGCGAAAAGTTCACGCAGGCCTACTTGGTCAACGCCATTCAGGAGGTCTACCGCCTCCAGGGCGTCAACATCAACGACAAGCACATCGAAACCATCTCGCGCCAGATGATGCGTTGGGTCAAGGTTGAAGACGTGGGCGACACTCAGTTCATTCTCGAAGAGCAGGTGGACAAATTCCGCTTCCGCGAGGAGAACGACCGCGTCATCGCCGACGGTGGCCGTCCCGCAACCGGGCGTCCGCTGCTCCTCGGCATCACCAAGGCCTCCCTCTCGACCGACTCCTTCATCTCCGCCGCGAGCTTCCAGGAGACCACGCGCGTACTCACCGAAGCGGCTGTCGCCGGCAAGGTGGACTACCTCCGCGGCCTCAAGGAAAACGTCATTATGGGCCGCCTCATTCCCGCTGGCACGGGCCTCGAGCACTACCGCAGCATTCAGTTGCTGACGGAAATGCCCCCGCCCGCTCCCATCGAGGAAATTCCGGAAGCCGCGGAACTCACGGCGGAAGAAGCCGCGGCTCTCGACTTCCTCCAAAAAGACACCGAAGCCGACGCCGCCACCGAAGGCTAAACGGCTTGAACAGCGGAGTTGCCCTCCGCCACCACAATTGAGTCAACAAAGCGTCCCGGTTTGCGCCGGGACGCTTTACTTTTAGAGCACTTTGTACAGGTAACCTTCAGGCACCTCCTGCCGTTCCCGTCATTGCCCGTTCTTCACGCCCTTTCTACAATAAATTGTGCAACCGTCAGGTGGTTTTCTGGCATCTCTCGCCAGTCGCCGCCAGCGTCCCCATGCCCAAACACGACGAGTTTTCTTCAGGTTCCGCGAATGGTTCTCCGACTGGCGGTTCCAGCCGCCCCACGGTTGCGTCTCGCTTCGAGCAGTTTGAAAAACGCCAGAGCGAACTGTGGCGGCTGACCTTCATTCTCCTTCTGATTCTTTCGATCGTCTTTGCTTTCACCTCGTGGAGCACCATTCGTTCTTTGGCTCACCGTTTTGAAGCCCTGCCGATTGGCCTCGTCGTCCTCGTCGCTCTTTTTGGTTTCTATGCCTGGAAGCGCACTCAGGAAATCTCCGAGCTTCGCGGTCTTGTCCGCGGCCTCGAGCACCATGAGGCTGCTCCTCCCAGCGATAAGCAGATGGACCAGCTTTTCACTGTCATCTCGCGCTCCCAGCAAGGCTATCGCGACCTCATCGATTCCTTTGACGACATCCTCATCGCCCTTTCGCTCGACGGCGAAATTCGCGCCGTGAATCGCAGCTTTGCCGATCTTGTTGGTGCCAGCTACCAGCAAATCATCGGCCGCCCGGTCACCGATTTCCTCGAGGAGGGCGGCGGGGAGGGCGCCGAATTAATCCGCCGCGCCATGCCCCGTTTTCTCGAACGCAGACACTGGTCCGGCATCATTCAGGTCCGCCTCAAGAAGCAGAATTCCGTGTGCTACTTCGACTGCGTTGCTCACGCCATGACGCGTGACAACCAAGTCCATGGCCTCACCGTTCTCGGCCGCGACATCACTGCGCTCCGCAAGAACGAAGCTCGCTTCACCGAGCTCTTCGAGACCCTCCAGGAAGGCATCTACATTACTATCCCTGACGGCACCATCCTCGACGCCAATCCCGCGCTTGTCCGCATGCTCGGCTATGACTCCAAGGAAGAATTGCTCCTCAAACATGTCCAGGAGATTTTCCCGGACCATGCCGAGAGAAAGTCCCTCGTGGAAGAAGTCGACCGCCAATCCGGCCCCCAGGGCCACGAGATTACTTTGCTGCGCAAGGATGGCTCTCCCGTCGTTTGTCTGAATACCGCCTCCGCCGTTCGAGACACCTCCGGCCGCGTCATTCGTTATCAGGGATCCGTCATGGACGTCACCGCACGCCGCCAGATGGAGCGTCAGCTCCACAAGGAACAGGAATTTGCACGCCGCCTCGTTGACAATTTCCCGGATCTCATTCTCGTTGTGGATACCGGCTCGCATTACACTTTCGTCAGCCCGCGCTGCAAGGAAGTTCTCGGTTATGAAGTCTCCGAAACCGCGGATATGGAGTTCGGAGGACGTACCCATGCCGAAGATCTTCCCCTCCTCTTGGGGCTCTTCGCGGATATTCTCGCCGGACGCCAGACTTATGCTTCTCTCGAGGTGCGCGTTCGCCACAAGCTCGGCGAATGGCGCCGCATCCGTTTCAATTTCAGCCCTCTTGCGGATGAAACCGGAAAAATCGAAGGCGTGGTTCTTTCCGGCCGCGATGTTACGGAACTCAAGCGGCTCGAGGAGCAGCTCATCCAGGCGGAAAAGCTTGCCGCCATGGGCCAGATGCTCGCAGGCGTCGCCCACGAGCTCAACAACCCTCTCACGGCAATCCTCGGCGTCACGGAATTATTGCGCGAACGCCCGAATGAAGACCAGGCCACCAAGCGCCAGCTCGAATTGACTCATCGCCAGGCTCGCCGCGCCGCGCGCATCGTTCAGAATCTTCTCGAATTCTCCCGGCCGGCCTCGCCGCAGAAGAAACCCGTGGATCTCAACAGCATTATCGACCGCACTTTGCAATTGCACGAGCATTCACTCCGCAGAAATAACGTCGAGATTGACTTCCGTCCTCAGCCGGACTTGCCGGGCGTTGTGGGCGATGCCAATCAGCTCATCCAGGTCTTCCTCAATCTCGTCACCAACGCCGAGCAGGCCATTCGAGAAGTTCGCGAATCGGGCCGCATTCAGATTCGCTTTGCTCGTCTTGGTTCTCGCATTTCCGTTACGTTCCAGGACGATGGTATCGGCCTTCGGCCCGAATCCATCCCTCGGCTCTTCGATCCCTTCTACACCACCAAACGTCCCGGGGGCGGCACAGGCCTTGGTCTCAGCATCTGCCTCTCGATCATTCGCGAACACGGCGGCACCATTGAAGCGGAGGCCCTTCCTGCCGGTGGCTCCGCGTTCACGGTTTATCTCCCGCTTGCCCTCGACCAAACTGCCCCTATCCCCAATTCTGCAACTCCCCCTCCCTTAAGCAAACTGTCGCTTGGCGCTCCTGGCCTCTTAAAGGGCCGCTCTGTTCTTATTCTTGACGACGAGGAAAGTCTCCGCAGCTTGCTCTTCGAGGGTCTCGTCACCCGCGAACTGCGCGTGGACTGTGCGGGGACCTTGGCGGAAGCCCTTGCCTTCGTCGCCCAACATCCTCATGACGTACTGCTTTGTGACTTGAACCTCTCTCAAGATGGCAACTATCTCAGTGGCAAGGTGGCCGCCGAGCGAATCCTCGCGGCCGCGGGTCCGCGCAAACCGGCGCTAATCTTCATGACTGGAGATCTGATGAACACTTCGGAAGTACAGGGGGGACCAGGCCAACCCCGCTTCCTCCAGAAACCTTTCCGCATTTCCGAAGTTCTTGCCATGCTCCAGGAAGTCTTCGCCGCCTCCCCGCCGGACACCACCCCGGAATGAAGCCCACGCCGATCTCCCAGCCCGTAACATAATATTCACAGGGTGGCACATCCTAGACTTGCCGAGACGATTTTGAATTTGTCTTTTCTTGTCGGGGTGCCCCACCCTTTCGTTTTTGGTTTTTGAAAGGGTGGGGTCTTTCTTTTCATCTTTTCTCGGCCTCGTCCTCTCAATCCCTCGGATCCATCTTCACCAACCCG
>DATLVZ010000067.1:0-118458 GCA_035576885.1 Candidatus Acidiferrum sp.
CGAGCCCGGCATGGTCGTCACCGTCGAGCCCGGCATCTACATTCCCGAAGAGAATCTCGGCGTCCGCATCGAGGACGACATCCTCATCACCGAATCGGGCTACAAATTCCTAAGCGAACGCCTCCCCCGCAATCCCGATGAGATCGAAAGAATCATGTCCGACGCAGCCGCCCAGCGCTCTAAGGATGCTAAGCAGTGAAGAGAAAGATTACGCGCAGAACACAAACATACTGTGAGCAGAAGGTTCCGTGCGCGGAACGCGAGCGGTTAGAGAAAGCCTATCAAGAGGCTATCCACAACAAGCACGCGGTTGATGCTGATTTGGATCGGGAAGTAGTTTCCGTCGAGCGCAGCCGGGCTCGAAAGGCCAAGAATAAGCGCGAAGAGGCGCTAGGGCATGCTATCCATATCCTGAATGAGCTCATGGCCCACCAACGCAAACATGGTTGCGTTCAACAAACTCAAAGCGACCAGATACCAACGATTGGGAATGATTGACCGTGAGAAACGCTCGCCTTTATACTGTTAGTTCGTGTTGGGCGCGAAATTCCGCCCCGCGTGCCTCGAGTCATTCCGCGTGCGGTGCGGGCAAAATTGGTTCGCCCTCCGGAATTTCCGAAATCAGCAAATCTTCCAGGGAGATGTCGGCCGTCCTGCGGTCGCAAAAATAATGAGCAGCGTCAAAGCCACACAACTCCGCCCCGGCATGGTTATCCAGCACGAGGGTCAGCTTTTCACTGTTTTCAGCGTCGATCATCGCACCCCCGGCAACAAACGCGGGTCAATGCAGACGCGCATGAAGAATCTCCGCAGCGGCACCATGATCGACTACCGGTTCCGCGCCGAAGAATTCGTCGACCGCGCGATTCTCGACGAAGTCGAGTTTGAATACCTCTACAACGAGGGCAACGAATTTCATTTCATGAACACGAAAACTTACGAACAGATGCAGATGACCCGCGAAGAGCTGGGCGAAACCGTTTACTACCTCATCCCGAACACGACCGTGAAGATCGAATTTTTCGAGGAAAAACCGATCGGTGTCGACCTGCCGGACACTATGGAGTTGAAAGTTCTCGATACCGAACCGACGCTGCAAAAGGCCACGGCCAGCGCAGTGATGAAGCCGGCCACGCTCGAGACAGGCTTGGTGATTCAAGTGCCGCCCTTCGTCAATTCCGGAGACAGAGTGAAAGTCGATACGACGGAAGCGCGCTACGTCCAGCGCGTGGAGTAGCCGCGCAAGTCACTCGCCGAATGCGGTTGCGCGAACTGGTTCTTGCGGATTGGAATTCTGTTTGGTTTTTTAGCTGTGTCTTGTACGCTGGGATTTCCGCCTCCGCAGCTAATTTCCGCGCGAGCGAAAATTAGAAGAGGCGAAAGAGCCCCGGGCAACCGGGGCTCTTCGTTCCTTGAAAATAAGTCTTGCGCGCTTTGCCGGCCCCGAATTTCGAGCCTTGTTGCTTACGCTTTCTTCGCGGCGGATTTTTCGCCGGCTGGATGCGCGCCGAACACGCGATCAAAAATCGCATCGACGTAGCGTAGCTGCCGCTGCAAATCGAAAGTGTGCTGCAATGCCTTGGCATCAAGATAGTTCGAGATGCGAGCATCCTTGACGACGCGCTCCTGAAAATTCGTATCCGTTTCCCAGGCGGCCATCGCGTTTTCCTGCACCGCTTTATACGCATCGTCGCGCGGCATGCCCTGTTCCACCAGGTCTTGCAGCAACTGACCGGAGTACACCAAGCCGTGTGTGGATTCGAGGTTGTGCAGCATGCGCTCCGGGAAAACGCGCATTTCGCCGACGATCGTGGCCATTTTGGCTAGCATGTAGTCCACGAGAATCGTGGAATCCGGGAGAATGATGCGCTCGACCGAGCTGTGCGAAATGTCACGCTCATGCCAGAGCGCCACATCTTCGAATGCAGCGAGCATGTTCGAGCGCACGAGGCGCGCGAGGCCGCAGATCTGCTCGCACATCACGGGATTGCGCTTGTGCGGCATAGCGGAGCTGCCGCGCTGCTCGCCGCCAAAAGGCTCTTCTGCTTCGCGAACTTCGGTACGCTGCAGATGCCGAATCTCGAGCGCGATTTTTTCCAGCATCGCGGCGATGAGTGCGAGCGAGCTGAGATAATTAGCATGCAGGTCGCGCTGGAGGACTTGCGATGATACAGGCGCGACGCTCAGCCCAAGCTTCTTGCAGATGCGCTCTTCCATTTCCGGACCCAGATGCGAAGCGTTGCCGACGGCGCCGGAGATTTTTCCCACGGCCATCTGCGCCGCCGCTTCGCGGAAGCGAGCGATGTTGCGCTGGTTTTCCGAAAACCAGTTGGCGATCTTCAACCCAAAAGTAATCGGTTCGGCGTGAACGCCGTGGGTGCGGCCGATTTGCGGCGTGTGCCGAAACTGGTGCGCGCGAAGATCAAGAATTTCCCCGAACAAAACAAGCTCCCGCTCGATGAGGTGGGAAGCGTCGCGAATCATCAGGGCTTGCGCGGTGTCCACGACGTCGTTTGAAGTCAGGCCGTAGTGCAGCCAGCGGGCAGCGGCGGGATCGCCTATGGATTCGCCGACGTTCATAGTGAACGCGATGACGTCGTGCTTCACGCGGGCTTCGAGTTCGTGAATGCGCGCAACATCCACATGAGCCCGCTCACGGATGATTGCCGCAGCGTCTTTCGGCACCAAGCCAGCTTCGGCAAGCGTCTCGGTGGCAGCCAGCTCGACGTCCAGCCACTTTTGAAAGCGATTGGCGTCGCTCCAGACATGGCCCATCATTTCGCGCGTATAACGTGGGATCAAACCGTTGCTCCTTAGCTGTTATGCAAGTCTTGCCCGATCAAACAGGCCCAGGGTAAACGAGTTTCAAGGATCGCGGAACACGAGCTGCGCTTCACTTCCCATCATACCGTATCTTGCTCAGCCAAAGGACACGCCGCCGTTTCGTAGGCGCGATACACAGTGTGCGCTTGTGGGACAATAACGCGCGAAAACGGCCAGTATCCGCCGCCCGGCCGGGAGGATGCTCCGGGCAAACGCCTGTAATGCAATGGGTTAGTTGAACGATAAAAAAGGCCAGCGTTCTGCAAACAAAATGAGGCAGTAGAACGTCTATAGAGTAGGATATAGGCCATCTATAGCCTGATAGCTGGAGGCAAAATGAGCGAGCGGTATAAGAACCGGGTCGAGCTGCTGCAAGGGACGCTCGATCTCCTGATTTTGCAAACGCTAATGTGGGGGCCGCAGCACGGCTACGGAGTCAGCCAGGCGATTCGCGCGAATTCCGGCGACTTGCTGCAAGTTGATGCGGGGTCACTGTATCCTGCGCTGCACCGTCTCGAAAAGCAAAAATGGATCGGCGCCGACTGGAAGATTTCCGAAAACAATCAGGAAGTAAAAGTGTACCGGTTGACGGCAGCAGGAAGAAAGCAACTCATGAAGGAACGCTCGCGCTGGGAACAGATCTCGGATGCGATTGGAGGCGTGCTGAACCCCGCAAAGAAAGAGAGCGCGTCATGAGACTCTCGTGGCTTTGGAGGAAGCGGGAGAAAGAGCTGGAAAAGGAAATCCAGCACCATTTGCGGATGGCGGAAGAGGAGCGTGAGGAGAGAGGGGCTTCGTCACACGAAGCGCGGGCAGGCGCGCGGCGCGAATTCGGGAATGTCGGCTTGGTGAAAGAGGTGACGCGCGATACGTGGGGCTGGCGCTGGCTCGAGAATCTCTATGAAGACTTGCGCTATGGCTTCAGAGCGCTCGGCAAGAACAAGGGGTTCGCGGCCATCGCGATTTTGACGCTTGCCCTAGGCATCGGGGCAAACACGGCGATCTTCAGCCTGATTGACGCGGTACTCCTGCGGGCAATCCCGGTGCGCGACGCCAGCCAGCTCGTGGTTGCGCAATGGCGTGCTCACAAGGAGCCGAATAATCACAACACCATGGGATACGGAGACTGCGAAGACGTGCACGAAAATTCTCTCCGTGGCTATTGTTCATTTTCGGAGCCTTTCTATAAGGAAATTCGCGCGCAGGAAGGAGTTTTTTCGAGCCTGGCTGCTTTCGCGGGCGGAGACCGTCTGGACTTGAGCGAGAACGGCGCCGCGAGCACGGTGGAAGGGGCCGAATATGTCTCGGGCAATTATTTTGAGACGCTGGGTGTCCAGCCGGCGCTGGGCCGGTTGATTACTTCTGGGGACGATTCGCCAACGGCGACAGCGGTGGCCGTCTTGAGCTACAACTACTGGCGAAGCCGATTCGGCGGAGCGCCTTCGGTTGTAGGCAAGAACATCCTTCTAAATAAGATTCCTTTTACCATCATCGGTGTGGCCGAACCGCGATTTGACTCCCTTTCTCCTGGAAACGCTCTGCAAATGTGGATCCCTCTCTCGGCTCTGCCACAACTGAATCAGTTGAATCAGCCGTGGGACAACCGCGAGGTGGATCCCCTGAGCTGGTGGCTGGTCCTCGTAGGGAGGCTGCAACCAGGAACGCCGCGGGCACAGGCACAAGCTGCCGTAAGCACGATTTTCCACAACGCCATGACCAGCGGCGCAAAGCCCATTTTCAAAACGGAAGACGACCCGGCTATCACGCTGACTCCAGTGGAGCAAGGCCTTACCGGCAATCGAACGGAGAGTTCGACACCGCTCTATGTGCTGATGCTGGCGGTCGGAATCGTGCTGTTGATCGCCTGCGCAAATGTCGCGGGGCTGATGCTGGCGCGCGCCACTTCCCGGCAAAAAGAAATGGCCGTGCGTTTCGCGCTGGGAGCATCGCGAGGGCGAATTTTGCGGCAGCTTTTGACGGAGAGCTTGATGCTTTCGCTCGCGGGAGGAGCGCTGGGGATTCTTTTCGCTTCGTGGTGTGACGTATCGATTGTGACGTTTCTGAATTCCGGCGACAATGGCTCGCCGCTCTTTTCTCCCAGCATCGACTCGCGTGTACTTTTTTTTACGGCGGTCGTTTCCATTCTGACGGGAGTGTTGTTTGGCCTGGCTCCGGCTCTTCGCGGACTGCGCGTGGATTTGACGCCGGCGCTGAAAGAAGGCGCGGGGAGCAGTTCGCAGACCGTCCGCGCGAGGAAAGTCAGGATGAACCCGGGGAACAGCCTGGTGGTGGCCCAGGTCGCGTTGAGCATTGTAGTGCTCGCAGGTGCGGGGTTGCTTGTGCGCACATTGCAGAATTTGAAGAATCTCGATCCGGGCTTCGATACGCGAAATATTCTAACCTTCAGCCTTAACCCCACGCTTATCGGATATAAATCGGCCGACACCGACAATATGTATGGCGAATTGCGGAGCCGGCTCTCGGCGATTCCCGGCGTGGTATCCGTGAGTTACTCGTGGACGGCACTGCTCGGCGGCGGACGCTGGTCCACGAGCTTTCATTTGCACGGCAACCGCAAAGAGGAAGAATCTAATTCGGACGTGCTGCCGGTAGGACCAGATTTCTTCCAGACCATGCGGATTCCGCTGCTGGCAGGGCGTGAATTCAGCGCGCTGGACTTTGCAACGGCGCAAACGATCGCGGCTGCCGAGGCCGCGGAACGAGCCGCGGCTGCGGCCAAGCTAAAGCCCGGCGTCAAGCCTGCGGCGAGCCAGGCTCAGACGGCAGACCTTCCCGCAAGGCCCGCAATCGTCAACCAGGCGTTTGCGCGGAAATACTTTCCCAAAGGGAACGTGATCGGGCAGCGATTCGGCAAGGAAGCTGCCAATCCCGAAACGGGAGAAGACAAAAATCCGGGATGGGAGATTGTGGGAGTCGTGGCCGACGCGAGATACGATAAGCTGCGCCGGGAAGTAAAACCCACGACATACGTTCCGAACTGCGGCGGCAGCGTGGCATTTGCGCTGCGCACGCAGACCGATCCCGAGAAATTCGTCCCCCGGATTCGCGCCATGGTTAGTCAACTCGACAGCAACTTGCCGGTGTACAACATCAGGACAGAAAGCCAGCAGATTGACCGTCAGATTCTTAAGGAGCGGTTAATTGCCAGACTTTCCGGCTTCTTTGGAATGCTGGCGCTGCTGCTGGCCTGCATTGGTCTGTACGGACTGATTTCCTACGAAGTAGCGCGGCGCACGCGCGAAATCGGAATCCGCACGGCGCTGGGGGCCGGGAAACGAGAAGTGCTGCGGCTGGTGCTCTCGCAAGGAATGCGGCTCACGCTGGTAGGCACGGTAGTTGGGCTCGGACTGGCGCTCGGGCTGACCCAATATACAAAGAATTTGCTTTTCGGCGTAAAGGCCGCTGATCCGGTGACCTATGTGGCCGTCACCTTGTTGCTGGTGGGCGTGACGCTGGCCGCCAGCTACGTGCCGGCACGGCGAGCAACGCGAGTCGATCCCGTGGTGGCGCTGCGGCACGAGTGAAATACGGCGGCGCTCTGCTTGCAAGAGTTCTCTTCGTAGACCCCTCTGCAGTGCGATGATAGTGCAGGACTTACGGATGGCATCCGGCAGGTGTTATTTACGCACCCGCTACCGAGCTTTCCCAGACTGACCTAACCGCAAGCCCCATTTCCTGTCTAATGATTCGGATGAGCGAAAGCGCCGGCAGCATGCAAGACCGCGAAGCAGCCAAGAACGCGGCCCGAGAAAGCGACGCCATTGCAGTCGAGCGCACGCTCGCCGGCGAACGCGATGCTTTCCGCGGGCTGGTGGAAAGGCACAGCCAGCAACTTTTCCGTCTCGCGTACCGCATGACGGGTAACGAGCACGACGCCGAGGAAGTGGTTCAGGAGGCTTTTTTGCGGGCCTATCGGAATCTCGGGCAGTTTGGATCGCGCGCGAATTTTGGAACCTGGGCATATCGGATAGCGGCGAACTACGCGATTGACCGCATGCGGCAAAAACGAAGCGAGGATGCGCGCCGCAGCACACCGAGCAGCTTGGCCGAAGAGCAGGAGCAGGATCCTTTGGACTTGGCAATCGATGAACGGCCAACTCCCGACCGGCTGACGATGAACACCGAGCTGAGAAAGAAGATGGAAGAAGCCCTCAAAGAGTTGAGTTCGTCGGAGCGAACCGCGTTCGTGATGCGCCATTGGGAAGGTTGCGCGATTGAAGAGATTGCCGCAGTGCTGAAGTCGACGACGAGCGCGGCGAAAAACACGGTTTTCCGATCGGTGCAGAAATTGCGCCGGGCGCTGGAGCCCTACGTGGGAGCGCGAGGCGCGCTGCAAGCAAGAGCGGCGGGAGCGGCGCCGGAGACCAAGGGAACGGAACTATGAATCACCTGACAGAAGAAGAATTGATTGCTTATCGGGAGGGGGAGCCTACGCAACGCGAAGCGATTGCCGAACATTTGACGGCCTGCACGGCTTGCCGCGCGGAACTCGAGCGCATCGAAGCTGTGCTCGCTGCACTGGACAATTTTCCGGTGCCTGAACGTGGACCGGAGTATGGGCGAACGGTGTGGCAAAAGATTGCGCCTCGTCTGCCGGAAAAGGCCGGGCGTGGATGGGGTGCGTGGCTCGAACCGCGGCGCTGGGTAGCCATCGGAGCAATGGCGGCCATGGTGATTGCTGCGTTCGTCGCGGGACGCTGGTCAAAACCAAAAGATACCGGAACACCGGTTGCCAGCGTGGCACAGGTGCGGCAACGCGTGCTGGTCGTTGCGGTGGGAGACCACTTGGGAAAATCGGAAATGGTGTTGATGGAACTGGCGAACGCCGCACCGGAAAATCCCGGACAAAAGCAGATCAATATCTCGGCGGAGCAAAAGCGAGCGGAAGATTTGCTGGATGCCAACAGGTTGTACCGAGAGACCGCCAAACAGGATGGCGATGCGGCGCTGGCCAGCGTATTGGATGACCTCGAGCGCGTGTTGCTGGACGTGGCGCACAGCCCGGACGAACTCACTCCGGCGAAACTGGAATCGTTGCAAAAGCGCATCGAGGCGCACGGAATTTTGTTCAAGGTTCGAGTGGTTGGCAAGGAATTGCAAGAAAAGCAGAAGTCGACGAATTCCGCGCCAGCAGCAACGGGATCGGAATCAAGAGAGAGGAACAAGGCATGAGCATCGGAGCACGGACAAGCAGATTGATGACAATTTGGATGATAGCGGCAGCACTTCTGAGCGCGCCGCGGCTGGCGAGGCCGGCAGCGGCCCACGGCAGCCGGGGCACGCCCACGGAATCCAGGCAGGACCAGGACGCACAGGATCGCGAGCAGGAAGCACGGGATAAGGCCCAGGAGAAACGCGATCGCGAAGAAGAAGCCCGCGACCGGGAACAAGAGAAGCGAGACCGCGAGCAGGAGCGCCTGGAACGGCTCGATGAGCTTTACAGCGATGGCCGCGAAGCGCTGGACGAGGACCGCTATGACCGAGCCGCCGAAAAATTCAGCCAGCTTGCGGAATTGAACGGGCCGCAGACGGATGCGGCGATGTACTGGAAGGCTTACGCGGAAAACAAGCTGGGCAAGCGAGACTCCGCGCTGGCGACGATCGCCGACATGAAAAAACGGTTTCCGCAAAGCCGCTGGATCAAGGATGCGGGAGCGCTGGAAATCGAAGTGAAGCAATCGAGCGGACAGCCCGCGCACCCGGAGTCGCAACCGGACGAAGAATTGAAGATGCTGGCGATTCAAGGGTTGATGAACAGCGATCCGCAGCGAGCCATGCCGCTGCTCGAAAAAGTGTTGAATGGCCCCGGCACGCCAAAAGAAAAATCGAAGGCCCTGTTTGTGCTGGCGCAAAACGGTTCGTCGCAATCGCGGGAGATTCTTGCGCGGATTGCTCGAGGGGAGAGCAATCCGGATTTGCAACGGAAAGCCGTCGAATATCTCGGCCTATTCGGCGGGCAACAGTCGAGGCAAACGCTTGCGGAGATTTATGCCGCCACGAGTGATCCGTCCATCAAACGCGCTATTCTTCGCAGCTACATGATCGGCGGCGACAAGGAGCATCTGTTTGCCGCAGCAAAGAGCGAAAAAGATGCGTCACTGCGCACCGACGCAATTCGGCAGCTTGGGCTCGTTCACGCACCGGAGCAACTGCGGCAGCTTTATGCGGCCGAGACCTCGCCGGAAGTGAAAAAAGGCATTCTGCAGGCGTTTTTTCTTTCCGGCGACGCAAAATTCCTGTCGGAAGCAGCGCAGGGAGAGAAGGACCCGGAAATTCGCCGCGCTGCGATCCATAACCTTGGCTTAATAGGCTCGGAAGACGCGCGACAGGCGCTGCTCGCAATTTACGCCAAGGAAACCGACCACGAGAACAAGGAGACGGTGCTCAACGCACTTTTCATTCAAGGAAATGCGCACGCGCTAGTAACGATCGCGCGAAGCGAGAAAGATCCGGAGTTGAAGAAGACGGCTGTCTCCAAACTCGCGCTGATGAATTCGAAAGAAGGCAACGATTATTTGATGGAGATTTTGCAAAAGTAGAAAGAGTGACTGGTGACTCGTGACTGGTGACTTGTGGAGAGTGCGGACACTGGGATGAGGTGAGAAATGACTGGGATGCAGCGGTCTTTGATGAGCTTTGGGATATTAGGTGCCGTGCTAGTTTTCGCGGTAGCGATGCACGGGATTCCAGGTGGAGCGGCGGCCGGGGCGAGCCCCGCCCGTGCACAGGGTGGGGTGGAAACCCCGCAGATCGTGAACGCGAAAATGGAGATGCGGACGGTGACCGCCTCACTAACGGAGACGATTCGCGGCATCGAAGCGCAAGCGGACAAGCCGGAGTGGGTGGGATACACCGTCGCTGAAATTGCGGGCGACCGCACGGTCTGCTGCGGAAACTACAACGACGGATACGGCAGCTGCGGAACGTGCCGGCTCGAAAAAGAAAATGGCGTTACGAGCACGAGTTCGAAGAAAGGCGAACAAAACGGCACGGTGGAACTCGAAGGCTCGAGGCAACTTGTCGTGCTCTTCCGCCTGGAAGGCAAGCAGGTAATGAAGATTCGCGAAGCTTCGGAAGATTGCACGCTGGATGCCGGCGGGCTGGCGTTCATCTGGCTGACCGGCGTGAAGCCGGCGGAAAGCGTTGCTCTGCTTGCCGATTTCGTCCACAAAGCAACTTTCGAGGGTCATGGCAAGCACGAAATTGGCCAGGGCGCGTTATCCGCGATTGCGCTGCACGCCCATGCGGCGGCGGATCGCGCTTTTGAATCTTTCGTTGCCGCCGATCAGCCCGAGCAACTCCGTAAGCATGCATCTTTTTGGCTAGGAGCCGCGCGCGGAAAAGCCGGCGAGCTATTGCTCCAGAAAATGGCGAAGAGCGATCCCAGCCCCGAGGTGCGCTCGCAAGTGGCCTTCGCTCTTTCCGTAAGCCACGAGCCGGAAGCGCTAGGCGAAATGATTCGGATGGCTAAAGACGACGAGAGTTCGCACGTGCGCGGCCAGGCGCTCTTCTGGCTGGCGCAAAAAGCCGGCCAAAAAGCCATGGGCGCAATTACAGGGGCAATCGAAAACGATCCCGACACCGAAGTGAAGAAAAAAGCGGTCTTTGCGCTCAGCCAGATGCCGAAGGACGAAGGCGTGCCAAAACTGATCGAAGTTGCCAAAACAAATCGCAACCGCGAAGTTCGCAAGCAGGCTATGTTCTGGCTAGGCCAGTCAAACGATCCACGCGCGCTTGATTTTTTTGAGCAGGTGCTCTCGCGCTGAAACGGATGCTCCAAAATTGCAGCTGGATAATCAGCCCTTGCGACGGCGCGATGGCGCGCGCGGTTATTTCACCTGTTCGATTCTGGCAGCCGGTGACAGTCGGTTCTCGATGCTATTTGCAGAGCCCAACGGCTTACTTGGTGGGAGGATTCGTGTCGTGGCTCTCCAGGTCGGGTTCTCCGCGGAAGGGCAGTTTGCATTTGCGGGAAATCTCCGGCCAGAATTCGCGGAGCACGTCGAAACCCACGTCCTGAAGCATGCTGTAACCTGTCCGCTGTGCGGCTGAAGCGAAACCGCGCTGGTTGTCCGAGTGATAGGCGTTGCTCAGCACGACCGTGCTCGCCGTTCCCAGCCATTCGGAAAAATTGAACATGCGCTTGGTATTGTCGCGTTGCGCGACGATCACGTGCGCCACCGCGTGGAGCAAACGCTTCCCGGTGGGGCCGTTCCCCAGACGGTAGTAGCGAGGGTCCTCCGAAAATATCGAAGGATACGCAAAGTCCTTAAAGAACCGGGAAGACGTCTGACCAGCGAACTCAGCGCCAAAGCGCCTGCCATATCCCTCAGCCCCCTGCCCATAGCTGGCGTCCGTGTTTTGAGCTTGGTCAATCCCCGCATTGAAACCGGTGCTGAGAAACGTCACCGGGTCAAACGAGTCCTGGACAAACAAAGCGAATTTATCTTTCAGGTTGAGAGTGCATAATTTCACGCCAGGTTTATAACGTGTTACCGGCACAGCCTTGCGTTCCAGAGGCCGCGCAAATGTCCCCACCACCTTCTTCAACGGTCCTTCGTAGTCTTCCAGCCGCACCATTGGCGCCGGCTGAACGCATGGCGCGGCCACAGTCTTCGAAGCTTCCTGCTGCAAAGGCGCAGGCGCAGCGGACGGCCGCTGTGAAGGAGCCGGCGGCTCTTGCGCGCAAATCATTCCGCCAGCCAGTCCGGCCAGGAAGGACATTCCTGTCAGCATGCGAAATCGAGTCCAGTGGCCCACGTCAGTCCTGAAGGCTATCATTTTGCCCGCATGAACACGACGCGCAATTTGCTCCCATTAAATGCTCGGAAAATAAGAATGACTATCGGCCCGCCAGACGCCAGCACTGTCGTTGGAACCTTCAGATTGTGGGTAATAGAAGCAGATGCAGAAGGACGAAGGCGTGGCAAAACTCATCGCAGTAGCAAGATCAAACCGCAACCGCGATGTGCGCAAACAAGCGATGTTCTGGCTGGGCCAGTCAATCGATCCCCGCCCGCCCGATTTTTTTGAGCAGGTGTTGGCGCGCTGACGAGGATCTGCCGTTCCATTAGCGCGGCTACTTTCTTCTCCCCGTTCCTTTTGTCCTGCGGCTAGACCGCTTTGCCCATCGCGGCGGGAGTAAGATTACCGGTAGAAGTGCCGCGGCCCAATCGGACCGTGCACAGTGGCGCAGCGTGGCTTCTTTGGATTTTTGCCATCTTTGCTCTAGCGTGTTCAGTGCAAACATGGCCTGCAAAATCCTGATCGCGCCGTCGCAGGTAGTTCTCCTTCATTTCCAGGAACGAATTGCCTTCAGGTGGCCCCGAAGGATGGAACGTCCATACGCATTCTGAGCAGCCGAAGCCCTGAAAACGCGGCTCTTCAATCCATATGAGCATGCGGAGCACCCTCAACCTGGGACGACTCGCGAGATGTAAGTAGGTTGCAGCCTGTGGCATTGGTTCTCCTTGTCGGCCGGGTTGCTTTAGATTTGGTTCGAATGGACCAGCGGAAAAAACGACAGTCGCGTTCTTCGCATCGATACGGTCGAATCAGTAGCCTGGCCAGGATGGACTCCACAATTCCTCTCGTTCTCGATCTGCGGACTTGGTCACTCTGACAGTCGGGGCAACACCTCGGTACCGCAGCCCTCTCCGAGGCGGGCAAGACAGACATCTCAGACGGAATCCTCGATCTCTGGATGGAGCCCATTCCTTACTCTCCTTCTACCACCACAATCGCGCCACGAAATAGCGTTGGCAATCCCGTGGATCCCCGAAAAGTCCATCGGGTAAACCCTCTAAAGCCGCAGAGAACTCGCGGCGGCCCGGGGGCGCCATCTCTCTTTTTCCGGTCATCCTTCCGGCAGCAAAAGCGGCCACCCTCGGAAGGCTGGCCCTATCGGGCGCTGAGGACGGGCTAGCGCAGGAGATCTTCGAGCTGGATGCGGGAGTCGGTTTTGGCGTCACGGTATTTGACGATGACGGCACACTGCAGGCTGAGCCCGTGTTTCGCGCCCGCGGGATGCGATACGGCGCGCGAGCCGGGAACGACGATGGCCTCGGCCGGAATGACGAGCGGCACACTTTCGCCAGAAGAAGTTTCGCTCGCCGTGTATACCGCATCGCGCACTAGATCGTACACGGGAATCGAGCGGTTCAGAATTGTCCCGGTGCCAAGAACGGCGCGGTGCTTCACGACCGTTCCTTCAAACACGCCCGAGTTTCCTCCCACAAGCACTTCGTCTTCAATGATCACGGGCAGTGCGCCCACCGGTTCGAGCACGCCGCCGATTTGCGAGCCTGCAGAAATGTGGCAGTTGCGGCCAATCTGGGCGCAGCTACCGACGAGGGCGTGGGAATCGATCATCGAGCCCTCGCCGACATACGCGCCCACATTGATGAACATCGGAGGCATGCACACGACGCCTCGCCCGATGAACGAGCCGTCGCGAATGCTCGAGCCGCCGGGCACGATGCGGATGCCGTCGGCGGGCGTGATGGCACGCACGGGGTACGTGGACTTGTCGATGAACGGCTGCCGCGCGGGATCGACGGACATGTCGACGACCGCACCCATGCGAAACCCGAGCAGGATACCTTTTTTCACCCAGGCGTTGACGCGCCAGCCCGTCGCCGATGTGGCGTCCGGCTCCGCCGCGCGAACTTCGCCTCGATTGAGGGCGTCCTTGAATTCGCGGAAAAGCCGGAAGTGGTCTTCGATGTATTGAGCCGGAGGCTCGCCAAACAATTGCTCAATTTGCTGCTGCATGAACTCCCTCATGCGGCAGCGTGGGCCGTCGCATGCGCCTGCATCGATGAATCGACCAGCTCGAGCGATTCGAGCACGGCGTGAATGCGCGCTTCGTTTTCCGTTTTTGGCGCAACAAGCGGCAAGCGCCAAACAGGCTCGAGCAAACCCATTTGTGCCATGGCCGCCTTCACGGGAATCGGATTCGATTCGACAAAGTTTACTTCCATGAGTGAATGCACGCGGCGGTGAATTTGGCGCGCAGCGGCAAAATCGCCATCGAGCGCGAGATGCGTAAGCCGCGCCATGTCTCCGGGAATTTCGTTTGACACCACAGAGATGACACCGCGTCCGCCAAGCGAAATCACGGGCAGAGTGAGCGCGTCGTCCCCGCTGAGCACGAGGAAATCCTCCGGGACGGCGTTGAGAATCGCGGCCATCTGCGAAACGTTGCCCGAGGCTTCCTTGATGCCCACGATATTTTCGAGCGCTGCAAGCCGCCGCACCGTCGCAGGCTCGACGTTCACACCGGTGCGCCCTTGCACGCTATACACAACGATGGGGAGCGGCATTGCTTCGGCAATGGCCTTGTAATGTTGATAGAGGCCTTCCTGAGTCGGCTTGTTGTAATACGGCGTGACGGAGAGAATGCCATTGGCGCCGATTTCGGCAAGCTCGCGCGCGAGCGCGATCACTTCGGCGGTGTTGTAACCGCCCGCACCGGCGAGAACCGGCACACGCCCCTTCGCCAGCTCCACCGCGATTTCGACGACGCGCAGATGCTCTTCGTGCGTGAGCGTGGGACTTTCGCCCGTCGTGCCGCACGGCACCAGAAAATCAATGCCCGCATCGATCTGGCGCTTGATCAGCGTCCGCAGAGTAGGTTCATCGAGGGAACCATCGCCCCGGAATGGAGTGACGAGCGCCGTGCCTGTACCGGTAAACATGATGCTTCTCCTTCTTTGTCTAGACGTCGAACTGCCCACTACCGAAAACCGCAGCTGGCGGCCTAAAGGCCGCCGCTACATGACTTGTGACGCCAATTCAGCAGCAAGGACGCCGGCCTAAAAACAGCCGCCGCAAAGATCCTTCAACTTAAGTCGCCAAGGATCTCTTTGAATTCGTAGAAACCTTTTTTGCCGGCGACCCAGCGCGCCGCCTGGAGCGCGCCTCGCGCAAACCCTTCACGGCTTCGCGAGGTGTGGCGCAGCGTGATGGTGTCCGCCGCGGAGTCAAAACCGATTTCGTGCGTGCCGGGAATCGCACCGGCGCGATTCGAGCTTAAGCTGACGGGCCGCGCGTATCCCGCAGCGCGCATTTCTTCGGCAAGTTTTTTCAGCGTGCCGCTCGGCGCATCTTTCTTTGCGGAATGATGAATCTCCCAGCCCCACGCTTCATATTCCGGATGTTTCGCAAAGAGCGCCGCGGCTCGCGCCACGGTTTCTAAAAAAATATTCATACCGACGGAGAAATTCGCCGCCCACACGAGGCCGGTCTTCGCGTGCATCACGGCTTCGCGGGTTGCTGGAAGATGTTCGAGCCAGCCGGTGGTGCCGACTACGGAGTTGACGCCGAGAATGGCCAGCCGGCGAATGTTTTCCGGCGCGGCTTCCGGTGTCGTGAATTCGACGGCGGCATCGATGCCGCGCAGTGTTTCGTGCGAGAGCCCTTGGGCATGCGCATTGTCAGCGCCGGCAAATTTTGCGCGCACTTCAAAACCATACTCCGGCGCGAGTATCTCGATGAGCTTGCCCATTTTTCCGTAACCGACGATGGCCAGCCCCTGACTCATACTGGCGCCGCTCCCGTGGCGAGAAGCTGCCGGACCATGCGCGCGTAAATCTCCACAGCATCCGACAATTGTTTTTTCGGAACGCGTTCTTCGGCGGTGTGCGCCAAATGGATGGTGCCGGGACCAATCAAGAAAGGCTGGCCCCACGCGCCGCCAAAGGTAGGAATGTCCGTCGTGAAAGCGACGACGGTCGTCGGAAGTCCGTCGAAGCCCGTGAGGCGAAGCGCGGGCGTGTGCAGCACTTCGCGCGCTTCGGCGCGGCCTGCGGCGGCGGCAAGAACAGCCTGTCGAGTTTCCGCGGGATCGCCGACGGTGCGAAACATGATTTCCGCTTGCGCGTGGTCGGCAATGACGTTGGGAGCGCGGCCTCCGGCGATGACGCCGATATTGAGAGTGCTGCGGCCAAGGAGCGCGTCTTCCGGAAGTTCAATCATGCGGATTGCGCGCAGTACATCGAGAAGTGAGTGAATGGCGGAGTGGCCGAGCTCCGGATAGGCAGAGTGCGCGAGCTTGCCGTGCGCGGTGATTTCGAATCGAAGCGCGCCCTTCGAACCGAGCGCGAGTTGATTTTCCGTCGGCTCGCCGTTGATGAGAAAACGCGCGCCGCGCGGATTCGCGGCGGCGACTTTTGCGCCCGCGCTGTTGCGCTCTTCGCCGACGACAAAAAGCAATCCGAAATTAGTCACACCAGAATCGAGCAGCTTCTCCACTGCGGCGATCATCGCGGCGATGATGCCTTTGGCGTCGCAGGAGCCGCGGCCCCAGATAAATTCGCCGTCTTCGAGAGAAGGAAAAAACGGCGGGACGGTGTCCATATGCGTCGAAAGTGTGACGATGGGCTCGCCCCACGCGGCGAAAATGTTGTCGCGATTCGGCTCAACGGCCATTCGTTCGAGCCGGCCGGACGTCCGCGAGGCGAGAATCGACAGTTGGGCGAACAGCAAGTCGCCCACGTTTTTCTCGTGGTTCGTTATCGACTCGATGTCGACGAGCGCGCGCGTGAGTTCGAAATGATCCATTCGGTCCGAAATATTCTGGAGGGGGCGAAGCGAAAGGAAGGAACCGCGAGGAAAAGGCTCGAGGCTGCTGCCTCTCGATAGCGCTCCATCCGGATTTAGCTCTGGCCGCAACTGCGGCTATCTAAACGGATGACAGTGGACGGGCCTTAGACCCGTTCCCCAACCGCCTCGGCAACAGCTACCGCTGCGATTTCGGCGGAGTTTGTGCAACAACCTTGCCCCTTTCGCCAGGCGCTCCGAAGCTGATCGGAACCGCTCGCCGGGCTACTGATGGCCTCCGCACCTCTACCAAGAACAGAAATAGTGTAAAGGAGAATGCAGAAAGTTGCGAGCAGAATTTGGAGGAGTTAAAGATCGAGCGGCTTGAGCGGCTTTTCTTGCGAGGCGATCAACAGCTCCCCTTGAAAGGCGCATTCGGCCGGGCGGCGGTTTAGAGCTTCCTTGGCAGAGATTTCTGCTGTGTAGGGATTGTTGTTTTCTTGCGAGAGATGGGCCAGGACGAGATAGCGGGCGCGGGTATCGAAGCCATCGGGATCGGCGAGGTATTCGCTCACCGCGTGATTGGATAGGTGGCCGGTGCGAGAGAGGACGCGCTGCTTAACGACCCAAGGATATGGCCCTACTTTAAGCATGTCCAGATCGTGATTGGATTCCAAGACAACGCAATCGCAATCCCGAAGGTGGACCTTAACGTGATTTGGCATGTAGCCAAGATCCGTGACGATGGCCACTTTTGTGCCGTTGGTGCGGAAGGTAAAGGCCACGGGATCGGCGGCGTCGTGCGGGATTTGGAAAGCGTGAACATCAATGTCACCGACGATAAAACTTTGGCCCGCCTGAATGGTTTCGAGTGCGCAGAGCCGTTTGCCAAGCGTGTCTGGAAGTGTGCGGCGAAGCGCCTCCATCGTAGGTTCTGTGACGAAGAGCGGTGCTTTCCAAAGACCGAGCATTTGCGGCAAGCCGTTGCAGTGGTCGGTGTGTTCGTGCGTGATGAGGATGCCGTCGATGCGGTCGACGCTTAGTTCGATGGCCGCCAGCCGCGCGAGAGTTTCGCGCTTGCCGAGGCCGCAATCCACGAGGAGTCGGGTGCGCTCGGTCTCGAGCAGGGTGATGTTGCCCGAGCTGCCTGACGCCAGGATGGAAACCCGCAAGCCGATCGGTTGCTCCTCGTTACCGCCAGGAAAAGCTGCCGGGCTAAAGCCCGGCCGCTACATAAATGAATTTTCAGAATAATGGCAGAGTGCTCTGACGGCGTCAACGCAGAAAGAGTATGGATTTGATTGGAATTTTTCAGAGCCAGCGCAAGCGCTGCGTTTGACACGCGTCTTTGTGGTGGCATACTTGAAACTCGTGCACAAATTATCTTCCGAGGGCAGCACCGTGGTGTCAAACCAGGTTCCTTCCTTGAGTGCGGAACTCCTCGGAGTGCTTGCGTGTCCCCATGACCAAACGCCGTTGCGGGCTTTTGCAAGCGGCCTCCTTTGCGAGCATGAGCATCGGTTTGCTATTGAGCAAGGTGTTCCAGTTTTCAGCGGTAACCCGCGGCGCGAACGCATTCCCGGCAACATGGAAGCATGCCAATACCAGGACAAACAGCGGCCCATCGACCAGTTTGTCGACGATTGGCTGGTGAACACCAATGGCAACCTCTATTGGAAACTGCGGGGCAAGCTGCCCCGCTATCCGATTCCGAAATGGCCGTCTCACCCGGGTCCGGGGAAGCTTCTGTTGGACATAGGTTGCGGTTGGGGGCGCTGGACAATGGCTGCGGCGCGTGCTGGCTTCAAGCCGATTGGACTGGATGTTCACTTGGACGCCCTTGCCGCCGCGGGCCGGGTGTCGCAACAAATGGACATTCGAGCCGATTTCGTCTGTGCGGATGCCGACAGCTTGCCGTTCCAGTCGGGCAGCGTTGACATGGTGTTCTCCTACAGCGTGTTGCAACACCTTGAACGGTCGACGGTGCTGCGGTTCTTGAAAGAGGTTGCCCGATTGCTGAAGCCTGGTGGAATCTGCCTCATCCAATTGCCGAATACGTTTGGGTTATACAACATGTTGCTGCAACTCAGGCGAGGTTTTCGCGAAGCGAGAGCGGGCACATTCGAAATGCGCTACTGGTCCAGAGCGGCGATTCGGAAAGCGGCCGCCGAGGCGGGGCTGGGAAACCTGCGGATTCGCGCGGATGGTTTTTTTACCCAGAATCCGCAGGTGTCGGATTTGGACTTGCTCTCAACGGGAGGAAAACTGGTCGTATTGGCCTCCCAGGCAGGTTGCAAGGTGGCAGCGATTCTTCCAGTCCTCTCGCGTTTGGCAGACAGCCTTTGGGTCGAGGCGGGAACTCAGGCAAATTCGTCCTACTCGTGATGATAAGAAAAACTGCCCAGCTAAAGCCCGGCGCTACGTTGGGCACAGCGGCCACGCCCGCAAACAAATAATCAGAATAACGGCGGAGCGCGGGCCTCGCCAATGCACAATCAATTAAAATGCCTTCTTGAGAAAAGTGAAATTCGTTTGAGCCAGCACGTGCCTCAGCAGTTGAGCCGGGAGCGGTCGAGGGTGAAGCCGTTTAGAGGGCCTAGAACGGTGACGGCGATTTGGTCGGGGCGGAAGAAATCGTGGGCCAGGGATTGGACTTCGTTGAGCGTGACGGTTTCGATGGAGGCCAGGATTTCGTCGAGAGAATAGAAGCGGCCGAAATAGAGTTCCTGGCGGGCTAGATTGGACATGCGCGAGCTGGTGGATTCGAGCGAAAGCATGAGCGAGCCCTTGAGATGATTCTTGGCGCGCGTGAGTTCTTCTTCGCTGACCGGTGATTCCTTCATGGCGCGAAATTCCTTGATGGTAAGGTCGATGACCTGGCCGACGGTTTCTTTTGCAGTGCCGGCGTAGACGGTGAACATCCCCGCGTCGGAATAAGGCGTAAGCTCGCTGAAGACGGCGTAGGCGAGGCCTTCTTTTTCGCGGATGTTCTGAAAGAGGCGCGAAGACATGCCGCCGCCGAGAAGATTATTGAGGACCGCGGCGGCGAAGCGCGCCTCGTGGCCGAGCGGAAGCGAGGGGACACCGATACAAACATGAACTTGCTCGAGGTCGCGTTTGGTTTCGAGATGAATAGGCGCTTTCGTTATGGGGGCGGTGTGATCTTCAAGCGTTCGCGCGGGACGAAGATCGCCGAATTCGCGCTGAACGAGGTCCAAGACTTTTTCGTGCGTTACGTTTCCCGCCGCGGTGATGACTAGATGATCGGGCGCGAACCAGTCGCGGAACCGCTCGATCAGGTGCTCGCGGTTGAAAGCGCGAACCGTATCCGGCGTACCGAGAATGGGGCGGCCGAGAGGATGCTCGGGCCAAAAACCGCGCGTGAAAATGTCGTGGAGTAAATATTCCGGATTGTCCAGATCCATCTTGATTTCTTCCAAGACGACCTGGCGTTCTTTTCTTACGTCGTCGGAATCGAACTTGGGACGAAGCACGAGATCGGCGATGACGTCAAAGGCGATGGGCAGATGGTCGTCGAGAACTTTGGCGTTGAAACAAATTTGTTCTTTCGAAGTGAAGGCGTCGAGCATTCCGCCGACGGAGTCCATTTCGCGGGCGATGGCTTCGGCGGAGCGGCGCTCGGTGCCCTTGAAGACCATGTGCTCGATGAAATGCGCGAGGCCGTTTTCATCCGGGACTTCGCGGCGCGAGCCGTTGCGGACCCACACACCGACGGAGACGGAACGGACGTGCGTCATGGTCTCGGTAATGACCACGAGGCCGTTGGGCAGCAAGTGCTTATGTATGTCACGAGTTTCCGTGGCAGTCACCATAACTTAATTGTGACACAGGGGTTTGGCGATTGCCACGAGGCTTCAGAGACGCGGTATGCTGGTCTCCAAGCGCCTGGCGCGACCAAGTGTGCGGGATAAATTCCTGCAAATTCACCCGGATAAAAAATGGAGGTTGCTATGGCAAACCCCGCCCTCCCTATTTATAGCGATCAGGTCCCACGAGTAGTCTCGAGCAATGGCCTATCACTTCGCGAAGATATCCTTCTCACGGATGCGAAAGGACGGCAGAGCGACAGCAGCCGGAAAAAGGCCGAAGCTGTGCTGGAGAAGTGGAAAGACGTGCTTCCATCGCTGCTGGAGCCAAACGAAACGATTTTCTACGTAGTGAAAAATTGCCAGGCGCCAGTGACGCCGCTCGAGCAATTTTTCCTGGGAATTTACGCGTATGGCGCTACGGCAACTGCGATGGTCCTGACCAATCTGCGAATCATCCACCTGGGTGTAACCGGGAGAGGAAAGTGGAGGCGCATCCTCAAGAGCGTCCGATGGGGAGATGTGTCGGATGCGAGAGTCAAAGGATGGATGGGCAAGGTCTTGGACTTGAAATACGCGAGCGGCAAAAAAGACCGCTATTGGAAAATACGCGGCAAGGACGCGAAAAAAATTAGGGCTATTCTGGCGGCCGTTCTGCCTGCGAGCCGCGCGGAAGCCAGCGCGGCGCAAGAGATAGTTTCGTTGTGCCCGGATTGCCGGGCCGTGCTTACTCAGAAAATATATCATTGCCAGGGATGCAGGCTCACATTCAAAGATGAAAAGACTTTGCTTAAGAGGACCATTCTGATTCCCGGGGGAGGCTATCTGTACGCCGGCTACACAACGCTTGGAGTCATCAGCTTGTTTTTCGAGGGGCTCTTTCTGATAGAAGTGATTCTTTACATGCTCATGGCTTCAGGGATGACGCACCCGGCCAGACAGCAAGACGGGAGCTTTCCTAGCCAAGGTGATTTGTGGGCCACGGCCGGGATTTTCTTGCTCATTCTGGCCTTAAGAAAATCGCTCGAATACCTGCACGGCAGGCGAATCATCCGAACGTTCCTACCACAGAACAGAGCAGGGCAAATTTAAGAGTTTAAAAAGCAGATCAGATAAGCTTCTCGTCGGGATGAAGTTTGCCGTATTCACTCGTGTAGTGGAGCGGAACGTCTCCGTAGGTGCCTTTTTCGCGCTGGTAAATTTCGCAACTGTCGAAGGGCTTGGAATAGACGTGGATGCTCACGGCGCGTTGCTTGAATTCGGGTAAGTTCAGGACTTGATGGACGGGCTCGAGGGGATTCACGTGGACGGGATTTGTCGCGTTCATTTCGTAGATTTCCGTGGGAACGATTTTGCAAGTGCCGCATGAAGAGTCTTTTTGTTCGACGCGAAAATTCTGGATTTTCAGGCGGCCGATGGGCGCGGACATCCAGCAATTTTGATCGCGATGATTGTGAATGCGGCTCGACTGACCGATTTCCCAGCAGATGGTCATGCACTCGAAGAGGTCGTTCTTAAAAATAAGGTTGCGCGTGTAATTTCCTTTGGAAAAGAAACAGTATTTGTCGAGCGTCTCGGCGCGCACCGGATGCTGGATGATGTAGTCCTGAACATTTTCGAGACTGAACTCAAGCTCGGGGATGGCGGCGAGTCCTTTGACCCAATCGGCGATGGCGAGTTGTTCGACGGCGACCTGTTTTGGCATGGTAGGAAAATTATAGCGCCGAAAAGAAGCGTTTAAGCCGGCAAAGAAGAAAATAAAGAGCAAAACACGATATTCTTGAGGGTGATTTAGTGGAGTTAGGTAAGCAAGGGGAGTAGCGGAAGAACTCATGGAATTGCTGGGAAAATCTAAAGAAGAGTTGCGCGAGATATGCGTGGCGATGGGAGAGCCGGCGTATCGCGGCGGGCAGATATACCACGCGCTGTATGCGGAGCGAAAATTTGCGTTTTCCGAGATGACCAATTTGCCGGCGAGTCTTCGCGAGCGGTTGGCAAAAGAAGCGACGATCACGTTGCCGGTCGTGAAGCAGCGATTCGCGTCGATCGACGGATCGGTGCGGTATTTGTTTGAGTTGAGCGGAGCGGAAAGAGAAGGAGTTAGCCCAGAAACCACGGAGGACGCAAAGGACAGAGAGAAGACGCAAAAGAAAAGACGGTTGAAGGCGGCATCTGTAGAGGCAGTGTTTATGCCGAGCGAGGGGCGGCAGACGATTTGCATTTCGACGCAGGCGGGTTGCGCAGTGGATTGCCAGTTTTGTTTGACGGCGCAGCTGGGGCTGATTCGGAATTTGACGGCGGGCGAGATCGTGGCGCAGGTCTTGGTGACGTTGGAAGAAGACCGGCGCGCGCGCATCGTGAAGGGCGAGGGGCAAGATGCCGGGCTGAAGCCCGGCGCTACGCAATCCAGGACACAGACCAACGTGGTGCTGATGGGGCAGGGCGAGCCGCTTTTGAATTTTGATGCGGTCATGGCGGCGTTGCGAATCATGCTCGATCCCGCGGGTATTGGTATTGCGCCGAGGCATGCCACGCTTTCGACGAGCGGGATCGTGCCGGGAATCGAAAGGCTGACGATGGAGAAAGTGCGGCCGAAGCTGGCGATTTCGTTGAATGCGTCGAGCGACGAGCAGCGCGAAGCCTTGATGCCCATTAATAAGAAATACCCGTTGAGCGTGCTGCTGGAGGCTTGCAAGAAGTTTCCGCGGGGATCGCGGGAGTACCTCACGTTTGAGTATGTGCTGCTGGGCGGGGTGAACGATTCGCCGGAGGACGCACGGCGGGTGGCGAAGTTGATGAGCGACCTGGGGCGCGTGAAAGTGAATTTGATTCCGTGGAATCCGGGGGCTCTGCCGTTTGCGGAGCCAACTGCGGAGCGGGTGAGCGAGTTTCATAGGATTTTGCTGGAGAAGGGCGTGCCGGTGTTCACCCGGTATTCGCGAGGGCGAGACGTGATGGCGGCGTGTGGGCAATTGGCGTTGACGCAGATTGAAGGAAGCGTGGTGGATGGTGAGTAGTGAGTTGAGCCAGCAGGCCCTCTCCTAGGAAATGCGGACAGCCAAGATTGGCTGTCCCACTTAGACCCCTCCCCCCATGTTTTGCGTAAGTGTTCATTCTAAAGGCAGATCAAGTTGTTTGTTTTGATGCAGTTCTGCAAGTGTTGATTCTAAACAACTTGCTTGCGTAAAAATGCACTAAAATTGTGCAGATTAAGGTCTGTTTCGCAAGTATTGCGAACAAGGAGCTTAGGCCATGCGAGAGACCCTGAAAGCAAAAACGCCAGCAAGGATGCTGGCGCTACTGGAAAGCAGGCGCAGTGTTAGCTAGAAGCACTTATACTCTCATAGTAACCGATTGTCAAGGACCAAAATGGGAAAATGGCGATGCGTGGCTGCGACTCAAGGGCGGATGGCGATGACAGACATCAAGCGGCCGGAGGCAGGGCCTTCCTTGCGGTAGGAGAAGAGGAGGTCGGGGCGGCAGGCGGTGCAGAGGTCGATGGTGTGTATGTTTTGCGTGCGGAGGCCTGCGGCTAAGAGCTGGGAACGGTTGGCTTTGCGGAGGTCGAGGAGGACGCCTTTGGGCGGGGGTTGGTGGCCGGGGGGCATCATGTTGAGCCATTGGATGGGGTTGGGCTCGTCGCCGCTGCGGAACTCGTCGAAATAGTCTGGGGCGTCCGGGAATTGGGAGAGGAATTGGGTGGCGACTTCGGTGCCGACTTCGTAGCAGCAGGGGCCGATGCTGGGGCCGATGGCGGCGAGGAGCTCGCGCGGGTTGGTGCCGAAGTGCATTTGCATTTTGCCGAGGGTTTTGGCGACGATGCGCGCAAGGGTGCCGCGCCAGCCAGCGTGGATTGCGGCGATGGCGCGTTTTTTAGGATCGACGAGGAGGATGGGCACGCAGTCGGCGGTTTGGATGGCGAGGAGGAGGTTGGGGCGGTTGGTGATGCTGGCATCACCGCGACAAGGGTCGGAGGGGGCGTCGTGGAAGAGGTGGATCACGTCAGAGTGGAATTGTTTTAGGGTGATCAGGGGGAGATCGGCGGCGCCTGCGGCGGATTGGAAGCGGCGGCGATTTTCTTGGACGTTGGCGGGAGAGTCCCAGTCGGTGGAGCCAAGGTTGAGGACTTTCTGGCCGTCGAGTTCGGAGACGCCGCCGGGGCGGGTGCTGAAGGCGTGGATTAGCCAGGGGAGTTTGGAGAAGGCTGGGACTTGGAGGAGTTGGAGGCCACGAGACGCGCGAGTGGTCCGCCGAGAGTCGGGCGAATTGCGTTCCGTGCGTTTGCGCGGCCGGTATTTCTGTGACAACATAAAACCAAGTATAACTGCAGACTGAGAGAAAGTTTAGAGTCGTGTGGAGTCTCCGGATAAATCGGGCCGCGTGAATTGAGGATGTCCGGCACCAGATTTGCCAGTAGTGGACGAGACCCGTGGCACGTCTGTCGCTCGGCTTCGTCGACAATTCAAGGCCATGCACGTCAGCTTTCGCATTCGTTTGGTTGTGCGCTCACCCGCCATGGATTAGACTGCGAGTCACGCATGGCACCTCCGCATCCCAGTTTTCCATTCCGATGGGTTCTTCCATCCATTCAGATCGTAGTTTGTCTGGCACTTTTGTGGCCGGTACGGAGCTACCTGCTTTTCGCGATCATAGAATCCATCCACTCATACTCTAGCCCAACTGTCAAAATCAGAGCGGCCTCGGACTCAAAAGCGCTCAATGTCATCGTCCCGCCAATCACTCCGGAGGAGCAGCGGCGGAATGATGTTGTCGCAAGGCTATGGGAAACGCGAAAGATGGTGCCATTGGCACTGGATTTTCCAGTTCTTGTGGTGCAACTGCCATACATCCTGCTGAATCCGGCGAAGAGAGAATGGGTTCCTAGGGGAATGTTTCCCGACATTTGGCGAGCTCTGAGCTGGCCGTTCGCAGGGATCTTTTTCTGGTGGCTTTTGGGCAGAGGTGTTGAGGCACTGGCCGCAGCACGTCGGTCGGTTGCAATTCCGCAAATCAGCTGGGTCGAAACTGGGTTTGCGCTGATACTCTTCGGTTTTGGGCTTGTCGCGCTAATAGGGATCCTGACGAGCACGCCGGACGACCGGCGTGACATCCAGTTCGTGGCGCTGGTTACTGGAGGGCTTTTATGGGGCGTTTTGGCGACCGCGACAATCGCAGCGCGCTTTTTGCAATGGCGGAGCGCGAAGCGGAGTGCCGCCGCATAGTTGATCCGTCTCGGGAATAAGCAGCGACGGGGGTAGAAGACAACCCCGAGAGTTGGCCGGACGACGGCGGAGGAGGTAGAGGCATTGGGATGGAAATTGGTGGTTGCGACGGTGGGCGTGTTGGGAGTTGCGCTGAGTCCGCAGGCTTGGGGGCAGTCGGCGGCGACTGCGGCGGGGGCGGGCCAGAGTGCCAGTTCTGAGACGATCACGGCGCTGGTGGGGCGGCTGGATTTGGAACGGTATAAGACGACGATTAAGGGGCTGACGGCGTTTGGGGACCGGCGGCAAGGGACGGACCGGAACCGCAAGGCGGTGGATTGGATCGTGGCGCAACTGAAGAGTTATGGCTGCACGAACACGGAGCGGATCAAGTATGACTATGAGCCGGGGCCGCCGCGGGAACGGCGTCCACGGCCGCCTGCGGGAGAGACACCGATGGCGGTCGGCGGGGGACGGCCTCGAGGGAATCGCGTGGCTACGGGCGTGAGTACGGATCCGGAGAAGCAGCCGGATGAGAAGCTGCGCGCGCTGGACACACAACCGTCGACGCCGGGGGAGCGCGAAGAAGTTTACTGCACGAAGATTGGAACGAGCCATCCCGAGGAGATGTACATCCTTGGCGGGCACATGGACGGGATTGGCTGGGGCGAAGCGGCGAATGACGACGGGTCGGGAACGGCGCTGGTGATGGAAGTGGCGCGGGTGTTGAGCAGTCCGGACGTGAAGACGGAACGGTCGGTGCGATTCATCCTGTGGAACAACGAAGAGACGGGCCTGAATGGCAGCAAGGCGTACGCGGAACAGCGGGAGAGTTTGCAAGGGAAAGAGGACCCGCCAGGCTCGGGGCGTTATCCGGAGCCGAAATGGCTGGGAATGATTACGCACGATATGATGCTCTTCGATCATGGAATGCCGCGGGCGGACGGAACGGTGAGCAAAGAGCAGCGGCCGGAGGCGGACATCAATATCGAGTTTCAGTCGAAGTCGAAGTTCGCGGCGGAGGCGCAGGCTTTGGCGTGGGTGCTGGAGCGAGCCGATGAGAAGTACGCGACGGATTATCCGGCGAGCGTAAGCAGCCACATGACGAATACGGATTCGAGTTCGTTCATGGACGCGGCGCCTTCGTTGAGCGTGCGCGAAAACGAGCGCGGAACGCAGATTGGAAGCGGGTGGGATCCGCAGTGGCACCAGCCGACGGACTTGTACAAGACGTACTCGGATGCGGACTTCCGGCTGGGGTTGAATGCGACGCAGACGACGCTGGCGGCGGTTGCGGAATTGGCGGGGGCGAGAGTGGAGAAGTAGTTCTGGCGGGGGAACGCGGGAGCCTGTGTAGAAAGAAGGACGGAGGAAGAATTACAGGGAGTTCGCGGAGACACAGAGAGCGCAGAGAAGAAAAAGAAGTCAGAAAAAAACGCGGGTCTAAAGACCCGCCTTTACAGGTGACTGGTGATCATTGGGATGGGAGTGGATTTGGCAGAAGTGGAGCGGATTCAGAAGGCGATTGAGCGGCATGGGCAGACGTTTTTGCGGCGGGTGTATACGGCAGCGGAGAGGGAGTATTGTGAGCGGTTTCGGAATAAGTATGAACGGTATGCGGGGCGATTCGCTGCGAAAGAGGCGGCGATGAAGGCTTTGGGGACGGGTTGGAGGCGAGGGGTTCGGTGGGTGGATTTCGAGGTGGTGCGAGAGAAGGGCGGGCGGCCGACGATCCGGTTGGATGGAGAGGCGCGGAAGATTGCGGAGGAGTTAGGGGTGAAAAGGATTGCGTTGAGCATTACGCATACGGAGGCGCAGGCTTTGGCGCAGGTGATTTTTGAAGGCTAAAGCTGCGCAGCTGCTTCGATGGTCTGCCTGACTAGCTGTTCAAATGAGGGAGCGAGCTTCGCCACCACTCGGATTCGCTCGTTGCACAAGATTTCTTCGTGATCGAGTTTGACGATTTCGAACTCGCGGTTTTTCTTGCGGTTGGTTAGATCGAAACAGACTGGATCGTAGTCCATGTCTGTTCCCTTGCCGAAGGGAATGAAACCATTCTTTAGCAGAAATCCTGACAAAAATTCATCTTTGAGAATTCTGCCGAGAAGGCCCGAGAGGCCTGGACCTGGTGGGTTAGCGCGCAAACGGTAGAGTTGCAGATCGACTTCCAGCCACCGGTAGGAGAGGACGAGCTGTTCGTAGAGCGGAGGAAAGCGTGCGGGGAGCTTTGCATAAATGGCTTCAAGCATAGGCTGCGCGGTTGCAAGCTGGAAAGGGCGCCAGTAATGATGTTGGGCTCGAAGCGGCGAGTCGGGTGGAAGGTTGAACGAGAGATCATCGATGCTTTCACGCAAGTCGAAGCCATCAAGTTTTCGCCAACACGCGACAAACTGGTCGAGCAATTGATTGTGGTGAGATCTAGCGTTCATGTCAGGCCAAAGAGGCTGCAACGCTTCGATCGTTTGTATCTGCAGTAACAGTCGCCGAATCGATGGCTGAAATTTCGATTTCCAGCCAGCGATTGTGAGTGTGCTTCCCAGGGATGGAAAACGTGAGGTAGTTGGTTGAAAGAGCGGGAGTGGTATCGGCGTCGGAGTGTTCGTCGCGGTGGAGGGTTAGGACGCGGAGGGGGCGGCCTTGTTGGGAGTGGCGGAAGGCGGCGGATTTGGATTCGCCCAGAGAGCGGAGTTCGCGGGCGCGGCGCTTGATTGTTGCGGCGGGGACGTGATTTTGGAGAGAGGCGGCTTTGGTGCCAGGGCGGGGGGAATAGGAGAACACGTGGAGATAGGTGAAGGGGAGGCGCTCGATGAAGGCGAGAGTGGCGGCGTGGTCGGACTCGGTTTCGCCGGGGAAGCCGGCGATTACGTCGGCGCCGATGGCGGCGTGGGGGAGGCGGTCGTGGATAAGCTCGACGCGGCGGGCGTAATGCTCGGAGCGGTACCAGCGGTGCATGGCGGCGAGGATGCGGTCGGAGGCGGACTGGAGAGGTATGTGGAAATGCTGAGCGATGCGATCAGTGCTGGCGAAGAGGTCGATGAGGTCCAGGGTGAGGTCCTGGGGCTCGATGGAGCTGATGCGGAGGCGTTCGAGGGAAGTTTCGTCGAGGATGCGGCGGAGGAGGCCGATGAATTCTATGCGGGGGGAGAGGTCGCGGCCGTACGTGCCGAGGTTGATGCCAGAGAGGACGATTTCGCGGGCGCGCGAGTGCACAGCCAAGATTGGCCGTGCCACTTTTGAGTTCGCCGGCGGAAGTGGGTGTTCTGCTGTTAACCGCTGGATCTCGAAAATGACGGCGTCGGGCGGGAGGCTGCGGGACTTGCCGCGGACGTACGGGATCACGCAGAAGGAGCAGCGATTGTTGCAGCCGTCCTGAATTTTCAGGATGGGGCGGGTGCGATGGGATTCTCCGCCTTGGATGGGAGCGGAGAGGAATTCGGGGTGGGCGAAGATGTCGCCGGTGAGGATGCTGACGGAATCGACAATCGGAGCGGGAAGAAAAAGCAGATTCCTCGCTTCGCTCGGAATGACAGTTCCCTCTTCCCTGGCGCGAGCGAAAGTGGCCGGAGCGATTTGAGTTATGAGACTTGGGATTTGGGGTTTGTGGGAATTGCCGATGACCCAGTTGACGCCGGGGAGAGCGGCTAGTTCTTCGGGGGCGCGCTGCGCGTAGCAGCCGGTGACAATCAGGCGGGCGGCGGGATTCCGGGCGTGGATTTTGCGGATGGCGTCACGGGCTTGGGCATCGGCGGCGGCGGTGACAGTGCAGGTGTTGAGGACGACGATTTCGGCAAGCGCAGGATCGGCGGCGGGAGTGCAGCCGCGGTCGAGAAGCTGGCGCTCGAGGGCGGCGCCGTCGGCTTGAGTGGCGCGGCAGCCGAATTGTTGGATGTAAAAGGTGGACATTGGCGTTCGAAACGCGCGCGAAACAGATTGCAATAGCAGGCAATAGAATAGCTGGTTCGGCGAGCGGCGGAAAGAGCGCAGAGCGAGCGGTCATCCTCGGAAGGATGACCCTACAGGCGACCCTACGGAAGAACCTACAGCGGCTTTACTCGGCGAGCGGGGGGCCGCTACAATCGGTTGCTGAAAATGTGTGCTCTGCGGCGTCATCCCTCTGCGCTGGACAACCCCAAGCTTTCGGTTGTGATTCCTGTTTACAACGAAAAGAACACGATTGAAGAGATTCTGCGGCGCGTCCAAGAAACTGGAATGCGTAAGGAAATTGTTATCGTGGACGACTGCTCGACGGATGGAACGCGGCAATATTTGGAAGGCATGGTGCAGGTTCAGGCGAAGGGCGAAACGTGGGCGCCGGCACATGACGGGGGCGATCCAGTGGACGTGCGGGAGTTGCGGATTTTTTTTCAGACGCAGAACCTGGGCAAAGGGGCAGCGTTGCGGCGGGGGTTTGCAGAGACGCTCGGGGACATCGTGCTAGTGCAGGATGCGGATTTGGAATACGACCCGAAGGATTACCCGGCGCTGCTGGGGCCGATTATCGATGGGCGAGCGGACGTGGTATTTGGTTCGAGGTTTAGCGGCGGGCCGCAGAGAGTTCATTACTTCTGGCACTACGTTGCGAACAAGATGCTGACGCTGCTTTCGGATGTGATGACCAACCTGAAGCTGACGGACATGGAGACTTGCTACAAAGTGTTCCGCAAGGAAGTGCTGCAGGGGATCAAGCTGCGATCGAACCGGTTTGGATTCGAGCCCGAGATTACTGCGAAAGTTTCCAAGGGCAAGTGGCGGATTTATGAGGTGCCGATCAGCTATGCGGGGCGGACGTATGAAGAGGGCAAAAAGATTACGTGGAAAGACGGCGTGCAGGCGTTGTGGTGCATTTTTCGGTACAAAATTTCGAATTAGCGGCTGGTGACTTGTGCAAACCCGGCTAAATGCACAGCTGGGTTTTGTCACTTTCAGTATTGCAGCTTTGGCTTAGCCGGACGCGGGCTCGGGATAGCCGCGCGGATGTTTCTGTTTCCACGACCAAGCAGAGGTGATGATCTCTTCGAGAGAGGAGTGCTGGGCTTGCCAGCCGAGTGCGCGTTGAAGTTTGTCTTTGCTGGCGACGAGGACGGCGGGGTCACCGGGACGGCGAGGCGAGATCTTACGAGAAATTTTGCGAGCGGTGATTTTTTCAGCGGCGTCGAGGACTTCGAGGATGGAGAAGCCGCGGCTATTTCCCACATTGAAGGCTTCGCCGGAAACAGTTTCGATTGCTTCGAGGGCGCGAACGTGGGAATCAGCGATATCCAGGACGTGAATGTAGTCACGGACACAGGTGCCGTCGTGCGTTGGGTAATCGGAGCCAAAGACTTCGAGGTGTGGAATAACGCCAAGAGCGGCATCGAGAACCTTAGGAATGAGGTGAGTTTCGACGCGATGGGCCTCGCCGCGATCGACGGATGCGCCGGCAGCATTGAAATAACGGAGCGTGGCGAAATGGAGACCGGTGTAGGCGCGATAGTCGGAGAGAATTTCCTCGAAGCGGAGCTTGGATTTGCCGTAAGGATTGATGGGATTCTTGGAATGATCCTCGGGGATGGGGACAGTGTGAGGCTCGCCGTAAGTGGCGGCGGTGGAGGAAAAGATGAACTTTTTTATGCCGTGGCGGGTCATGGCGTCGAGAAGATTGACGCCGCAGGCGATATTGGCGGCGTAGAAGGTGCTGGGCTCGCGGACGGATTTGGCGACGAGGGCTTCGCCCGCAAAATGCATGACTGCGTCGATCTTGTGCTTGGAGAAGACTTCCTCGATTTGGGCGCGGACGCCGAGATCCGCTCGGCAGAAAATGGCGCTGGGCGGAACGGCGGCGGCGTGGCCTTCCTGAAGATTATCGAGCGCTATTACGCGGTGACCGCGGGCGAGCAGAACTTCGGAGCAGACACTGCCGATGTAGCCTGCAGCGCCGGTGACCAGTATGTTCAAGAACGGGACCTCTCGTTTGGGGCGAAATGAATCGTTGGATGGAAGCAGTAAACAAATTATCAGGATGCGGAGGAGTTGTCAGCGGCGAATTAGAGAAGGATTAGGTGATTGTGGGAAGTCCGCGGGAGCGAGAGAGGCTAAGGCTGGGCCATGCGGCGCTGGAACGTGAGCAGGATCAAATCGGCGCGGCGGCGAACGCCGAATTTGCTCAGTAAATTGGAGACGTGGAATTTTACGGTACGCTCGGCAATATTGAGTTTGCTGGCGATCTCCTTGTTAGAGAGGTTTTCGAGGAGAGAATCCAACACCTCCTGCTCACGGCGGCTGAGATTGGTGACGGAATCGGTTTTGAGTCGGCGGCCTTGACTGGTAAGGACGGAATCGACGAAGCCGGAAAGGACGGAGCGCGGAACCCAGAAACCGCCGTTGGCGACGAGCGGCAAAGCGCGGACCAACTGATCGCGCGCTTCCGTGTAGGTCAAGAGACCCTTAACGCCGAGGCGCAAGAGCTGATAGCTGTTGGCGTCGGTGTGCTGTTCGCCGACGACGATGAGGCGCGCTTCCGGATGGCGTTCGAGAAGATTGGCCAAGAGAGCGCCGGTAGCGGGGCGCGCGGCGTGCCCGTCAATCACGTAAACCTGCGCGACGGGCGGCTCGAGATTGCGCATGTCTGGCGCGAGCGTGGATTCGAGCTGCTTGACGACGACCTTGAATTGAGCCTTCGACAAAACACGTTCGAATTCGCTTAGCACCAGGGGGTGCGGCGACAGGACGCAAACAGTCAGTTTTGAAGATGCGCGCTTGGTAGCCACTATGTGCCAGCGTAGTGAAAACTGTCCTAAGGGGCAAGTCTCTTGGAAGGGCCTGTTGTCGAATTGTTACGTAACAGGTAGGGTGCTTTTTCGGTGGGGGCCGAGGGGTGCATTCTTCAACAGGACGTCCACAATGCGCTCGGCGGCGTGGCCATCCCATAGCGGTGGGATGCGGCCAGGCTTGCCTGTTCCCGCCAGGATAGCTTGGGCAGCGGCGATGATTCTTGTGGGATCGGTACCAATGAGCTGGTTTGTGCCCTCCGAAATCGTAATTGGCCGCTCGGTATTCTCGCGGAGAGTGAGGCAGGGGACGCCGAGAGCGGTAGTTTCTTCCTGAATGCCGCCGGAATCGGTCAAGACAAGGGTGGCCTTGCTAAGCAGGCAGAGAAAATCGAGATAGCCGATGGGTGGGATTAGTTTTAGCTGGGGATGGGTCTTGATACCAGCCTGCGCGAGGCGCTGCTGGGTGCGGGGATGAACGGGAAAGATTACAGGAACTTGGGCAGCGATAGCGTCAATGGCGCCGAGGAGTTCGGCGAGTTTTTCCGTGGAATCCACATTCGAAGGGCGATGCAAGGTGAGCACGGCAAAGCGTTGCCAGTCAGTTCCCTTCTTGAGGGCCAGATCCTCGCCGATGAGGGAATTTTCGGCGATGGGCAGAAAATGGCGAAGAGAATCGATCATGACGTTGCCAACGAGATAAATGGACTCGCGGGGGCGGCCTTCTTTGAGGAGATGCTGGATGGCGTCTTCTTCCGTGACGAAAAGATAGTCGGCCAGGGCATCGGTGAGAATGCGGTTGATTTCTTCGGGCATGGATCGGTCGAAACTGCGGAGTCCGGCTTCGACGTGAGCGACCGAGATGCCAAGTTTTACGGCGGCGAGCGAAACAGCGATGGTGGAATTGACGTCGCCGACGACGAGAACGAGATCTGGCTGGTGTTCGAGCAGGACAGGCTCGACGCGCTTGAGCACTTCGGCAGTTTGCGCGGCGTGGGAGCCGGAGCCGACTTCGAGATTGACGTGAGGCGTGGGAATACCCATTTGACGGAAGAAGATGTCAGAGAGAGCTTCATCGTAGTGTTGGCCGGTGTGGACGAGGATGGGGTCGATTTCGGGATGGCGCTGCATCTCGCGGATCAGAGGAGCGATCTTGGGGAGATTGGGGCGAGCGCCAACGATATTGATGATTTTCAGTTGACGGCTCATGGGATGGTCGGAAGCGTCCGAGAACGGCAGTATAGCATTTGAGTTCCGACTGTTCAGGTCGCTGGAACAACCGTTCGCGCGAAAAAAGCACTAGTTCGCTGCAAGACGTTCGATTCCGGCGTGGAACCTGCGTAAAATGGGCATGTAGCCGAAGCGCGGCCTTCTCTGGTGGTGTCCTCAAATCAAGAGGAAGTCCGGTAAGGAGTTGTGAGTTTCCCACGCATGCGAAATTTGAACGAATCCGCCAAAGCTCTGCGAGAGTTGCTCGCGGAGCGGATCCTAGTGCTCGACGGGGCGATGGGGACGATGCTGCAACAGCGGCATTTGACGGCGGAGGATTTTGGCGGGGCGGCGCTCGAGGGTTGCAACGAAAATCTAGTTCGGACGCGGCCGGATGTGGTGCTGGACATTCACCGGAAGTATTTTGAAGCGGGGTCGGACATCGTTGAAACGAATAGCTTCGGAGGGGCGCCGATCGTTTTAGCTGAGTATGGGCTGGCGGACGATGCGCATTTCTTGAATAGGCGTGCGGCGGAGCTGGCGCGACAGGCGGCGGATGAGTTTAGTACGACGGGGAGACCGCGGTTTGTTGCGGGGTCGGTGGGGCCGACGACAAAGGCAATCACCGTCACCGGCGGAGTAACGTTCGATGGGCTGCTCGATGCGTACTATGCGCAGGCGAAGGGGTTGATCGAAGGCGGCGTGGATTTGCTGCTGGTCGAGACTTGCCAGGACACACGAAATATTAAGGCGGCGCTGCTGGCGATCCAGAAACTTTCGAAAGAAATTGGGATGCAGGTGCCGGTGATCGTATCAGTGACGATTGAGCCGATGGGGACGATGCTGGCGGGGCAGACGGTCGAGGCCATGTGGGCGTCGTTGCGGCATGCGAAACCGCTGGCGTTTGGAATGAATTGCGCCACGGGGCCGGAATTCATGACGGATCACATCCGGACGTTGAGCCAGATTTCGAGCGAGTTTGTTTCGTGTTATCCGAACGCGGGGCTGCCGGACGAAGAGGGCAAGTATTTGGAGACGCCGACTTCGCTAGCGGCGCAGCTTGAGAAATTTGTGGAGCATGGCTGGCTGAATTTTGTGGGCGGTTGCTGCGGGACGACGGAGCAGCATATTCGCGCCATTGCGCAGATGGTGCAGGGCAAGAAGCCGCGTGTGCGGCCGAGCGAATCTCATCGAGCCGTGTATTCAGGAATTGAGACGATTGAAGCGGAGGACAGCACGCGTCCGCTGCTGGTGGGCGAGCGAACGAACGTGATCGGATCGAGGCTTTTCAAGAACCTGGTGGCGGAAGAGAAATGGGAAGAAGCAAGCGAGATCGCGCGGAGACAGGTAAAAGGCGGCGCGCACATCGTGGATGTTTGCCTGCAAAGCACGGAACGGGACGAGAAAAAAGATATTCCGCCGTTTTACGAGAAGCTGATTCGAAAAGTGAAGGCGCCGGTCATGGTGGACACGACCGATGCGACGGCGATCGAGCTGGCGCTGACGTATTGCCAGGGCAAGGCGATCATTAATTCGATCAATCTCGAAGATGGTGAGGAAAAGTTCGAACGCGTGGTGCCGGTCGCGCATGATTTTGGGGCGGCAGTGGTGGTTGGGTGCATCGATGAAGACAAGCTGCAAGCGCAGGCGTTTACGCGGGAGCGGAAGCTGGCTGTTGCGCAACGCAGTTACAAACTGCTGACGGAAAAGTATGGGTTAGGGCCGGAAGATATTATTTTTGATCCGCTCGTGTTTCCGTGCGCTACCGGCGACGCGAATTATATTGGCGGAGCGGTCGAGACTGTGGAAGGTATCCGGCTGATCAAGCAGGCGCTCCCGGAAGTGCGGACGATTTTGGGGATCTCGAACGTGTCTTTCGGATTGCCCGCTGGGGCGCGCGAGGTTGTGAACTCTGTGTTTCTGTACTACTGCACGAAAGCGGGGCTGGACCTTGCAATCGTGAACACAGAGAAGCTGGAACGGTTCGCGTCGATTCCGCAGCACGAACGAGATCTCGCCGAGAACCTGCTTTTCTCGCACCCGCCGAAGGACGTACCGGCCGAGCATTCTCAGGCAGAGTTGCTACGCAATGTTCCGGCAGACTGGCGCGAGCAGAAGAAAGAACAGCGCGCGGCCGTCAATCAGTATCACATCGCTGCCATTGCTGAATATTTCCGAACGGCAAAGAAGAAGGAAAAAAAGCGCGCGGCGGATTTGCCGCTGGACGAGAGACTGGCAAATTACATTATCGAGGGTACCCGGGACGGACTGATCGCTGATCTGGAGCGGAAGCGCGCGGAAGGGGCGGCGCCGCTGGACATTATTAACGGCCCGTTGATGACCGGGATGGCGGAGGTGGGGAGGCTATTCAATGCGAACGAACTGATTGTGGCGGAAGTGCTGCAATCCGCGGAGGCCATGAAGGCTTCGGTAAATCACCTTGAGCAGTTCATGGAAAAAGCGGACACGGCGAAGCGCGGAAAGATCGTGCTGGCGACAGTGAAGGGCGACGTGCACGACATCGGGAAAAATCTCGTTGAAATTATTTTGAAGAACAACGGCTATGACGTGGTGAATCTCGGGATCAAAGTGCCGCCCGAGGAACTGATTAAGGCTTATCTGCAGCATCATCCGGACGCCATCGGACTTTCCGGGTTGCTGGTGAAGAGCGCGCAACAGATGGTAATCACGGCAAGCGACCTGCGGGGCGCGGGGATTGAGATTCCGCTCCTCGTGGGCGGAGCAGCGCTGTCCGCGAGATTTACGCAGACGAAGATTGCGCCGAGCTATGGTAAGGCGGTGTGCTACGCGAAAGACGCTATGACCGGATTGCGGCTGATGAATCAGCTGATGGACCCCGCGACGCGGGAGCAGGTTTTGAACGAGCACGCGGCGTCGGGAAACGGTTTTGCTGCCGTAACGACGGTGAAGGTCGCCGAGATACCCAAGCTTACGCGGTCCCCGAGAGTGCGGACGGATCTGCCGATTCCGAAAGTCGGATATCTCGACCGAAAAGTGCGACTCGTGCCTGATTTGAACGAGGTGTGGAGTTACATCAACCCGTTCATGTTGTATGGACGGCACATGGGATTTCGCGGGGATTTTGAGAGGCGGTTTGCGGAACGCGATGCGAAGGCTGTCGAACTGTTTGAGGGCATGGAGGAAGTGAAGCGGGAGGCTGCGGAGTTCTTGAAACCTCGGGCGGTGTGGCAGTTTTTTGAAGCGGAAGCGGAAGGCGATGGAATGCATCTATTCGAGCCGGGCGGCGCGCAGCCTTTGCATACGTTTCGGTTCCCGCGCCAGCGTGTCGGCGATTTCCTCTGCTTGAGTGACTACGTGCTGCCGTCGCAGAGTGGGAAACGGGACCACATCGCGCTTTTCGTCGTGACGGCGGGTGAAGGGGTGCGTGAGCGTTCTGAAAAAGCGAAGAACGAAGGTTACTACTTCAAGTCACACGGGATGCAAGCGCTGGCGATTGAATCGGCGGAAGCGTGCGCGGAGTGGCTGCACCGACGTATCCGCGAAGATTGGGGCTTCCCGGACCCGCCGGAAATGACGATGGCGCAACGGTTTACTTCGAGGTATCGCGGGAAGAGGTACAGCTTTGGGTACCCGGCCTGCCCGAATTTGGACGACCAGGCAGGAATTTGGAAATTGCTGCGGCCGGATGAGATTGGCGTGCAATTGACGGATGGATTCATGATGGATCCGGAGGCCAGCGTGAGCGCGCTGGTGTTTCAGCATCCGGATTGTGCGTATTTTTCCGCAGGCGAAGACGGACAGAACTAGCTGTAACGAAGACGCGAAATGCTACACTCATTACATTTCCATTTCTCCCGGTGGCATGAGGTCCCACACCCGCCAGAATTCCTTCATTTCGGGAGGAGTGCCAAAGGAGACTCGGATAAAGTTGTTCATGGAAGGAAAGAGGCGCGCGATGAGAACGTTATTTTTCCTAAAATGTTCGATGACGTCGGCGGCCCGCAGGCTAGTTTTTAACATGGCGAAGTTTGCGTGGGAGTCGATTCCCCTAACCATTCGCGCATTGGCCTGGTTGAAGAACTCTTGCCGGTCATCGGCATTGCGCTTTACGCTGACGCGAACGTAGTCCAGGTCGCCGTAGGCGACGAGTGCCGCTCGAGCACCGACTGCATTGACGCCTTGCGGTAGACGGCGAGCAGCGAGGGCGCGCATTTTCTCGGGTGCGCCAGCGGCGTAGCCGACGCGAATTCCCGCCAAGCCGAAGACTTTGGAGAAAGTTCGAGCCACAATTACTCGAGCATCGTTGATTGGATTGTCGATGAACGAAGCATAGGCGGCCGTGGGCCTCACGTAGTGATGGTAGGCCTCGTCGATGAGGATGGTTGTTGTGGCAGGAAGTTTTCGAATGAAAGCTTCCAGATCTCTGCGGGGTGTGAGGCTGGCCGTAGGATTGTTTGGGTTGCAAATGTAAACCAGACCCGTTGCGGCATCTGTCCGCCGAAGCATGGCGGCCAGGTCGTGGGAGTAATCCCTTTTTAGGGGTACTTCAACGACATCGGCGCCCAAGGCTGTTGCACAGTGGCCGATGGCTTCAAACGTAGGGAGAGCTGTGATGAGCTTCTTGCCGGGGCCGAGAAAAGCAGCCGCACAGATGCTCAGAATTTCTCCCGAGCCACAGCCGAGTACCACTCGTTCTTTCTGGATGGAATGAGAACTGGCAATACTTTCTTGAAGGGCGGCTACTGCTTGATCAGGGTAACGATTCGCGAACCGCACTGAGTCTTGCATAGACGCGATGACTTTTTGGGACGGGCCATAGGCATTTTCGTTGCGGCTGAGAATGATGGGGCCGCCGGGCTCGCTGGCGCGACGGGCAGGCACCAGCTCAGTAAAAACAAGTTCCGCGATCGGCGGGAGAGCCGCGGTTGCGGCGACATTGCGAAAGAAGATGCGGCGGGTGATCGACATAAAATCCTCGCTGTTGTTTGTTGTTGATAGCAGGTAACGAAGCAGCAGGTCAAGGCGGATGAAGCGGACGTCATTTTTCCCACTGACGACGCGAGAAAAGGCTGCGACGAGCCTTCCGGACAAGTATGCGCATATGATTACCCGATGACGCTCGGATTGAAGTTGCGGCTGTCTGCACGCCGGATCTCCGCACTGGGCTACGGGTGGCGCTTGATCGCCAGAAGCTGCATATACCAATAGGAAGTGGAGTTGTTGGTAGCGGAAGCAATGTAAGACCCCGCGGTACCGGTCTGCATATCTTCGACCACGTTGCTGTGGTAGTTGCTCTCCGTAGTGAAGCCGGGTCCCGCGCTAGTGACGGTGCTGTCGTTAAACGCCACCGCAAAAAGCAGGTCGTTGGCAAAGTTCGTGGTAACTGGTCCACAACTAAGTGAAATGCCTGACCCGGCGGAAGCTGCTGTAGCATCCACGGGCGTCGTGGGATCGGTGTTCGCGTACTCAAATTGATAGAGGTGGAACGAACTGGTGGAGTTTGCAGTAAGTGTGGCGGTGATGGTGATGCGAGTGCCACCCCCCACGATATTTTTGGCGTAGAAGATTTGCCCGCGCTTGGTGGTTCCGTTCCAGTCGGTGGGCCCCACAGCGCTTGTGTAAGCGTTGCCGTGGCTGTCGACAACAGAAGAAACCGAAACCGTCGGATCTCCCCACTTGAGGCTAACGATTATGAGGTCGCCAGAAACGCTGATTGCCGGAAAGGACTGGGAAATCGTGTTGGTGCCAGAAAGAACGGAAGTCTCGATGTGCTGCACAAGTGTGACAGGCGGGGGAGGAGCCGCTGCTTGCGTCGTTGCGGTGGCGACATTGGAAAAACCGCTCGGATTGTTGGCCGCGTCCAGGGCCCTCACCTGGTAGCTATAAGAGGTGGACGCAAGCAATGCGGAATCGCTAAAGCTTGGTGACGCCGATGTCCCCACCTGTGAGAAGGTTGAACAGCCGGAACCCTGGCAGCGCTGGACAATGTAGCTGGTGACACCGATGTTGTCGGTCGCGGGTGTCCAGGATAAATTGATCTGCGTGCTGCTGGCGGCCGTTGCCGTGAGATTCGTTGGGGTAGAAGGTGGCGTGGTGTCGGCAAGCGTTGTGGCGCTAGCGACATTGGAATAGCCCGAATCGCCTGCGGCATTAGTAGCGCGCACGCGGTAGAAGTAGGTGGTTAGGGGCGTGCGGTTCGGATCCGAATAAGTGGTCGAACTGGCGCTCGAAGTCCCTATCTGAGTAAACGTAGAACCATCCGGCGAGCGTTCCACTTTGAAGCCCGTTTGGTTGATGGCGTTGTTCGTCCAAGACATGTCGATCTGCGAGGGGCTGCTCGCGGTGGCGGTTAAGCCAGAGGGAGCGGCCGGCAGACCCGGAGTCGTGGCTGTGGCCGTGTTGGAAGGCAGGCTCGGATTGTTGGCGGCGTCGGTGGCCACGATCTGATAGCTGTAGGTGGTTGAAGCGACCACGCTGGTGTCGCTGTAGCTGGTCGTCGTGCCGCCCACCGAAGTCACGGGAGCGAAATTCGTGCAGGTGGATCCGGTGCAGCGCTGAACGCCGTAACTGGTGACGCCGACGTTATCCGTTGACCCTGTCCACGAGAGATCAATCCGGGTACTGCTGAAGGAGTTAGCTATTAAATTAGAAGGGGCGCTGGGAGCGATTGTGTCGGCCAGAGTTATGGCGCTAGCGGGATTGGATGGCAGGCTGGTATTCCCGGCGGCATCAGTAGCTACGATTTGATAGGTGTAGGCCGTCGAAGAAGCCAGGGCTGTGTCGTTGTAGCTAGTCGCAGTAGCCGGCAGAGACGTGACCGTACCAAAGTTCGTGCAACCCGACCCGGTACAGCGCCGCACATCGTAACCGGTGACCCCCACTTTATCGGTCGAACCAGTCCACGAGAGATTAATTTGAACGGGGCTTGTGGCCAGAGCCGTCAGGTTCGAAGGTGCAGAGGGCGGAACGGTATCAGCACTTCCTGGCTTGAAGGTGGCCATCTGCATGAACCAATTCGAGACACCCGTGGCAGTTCCGGTGGCGGCATAAGAGCCGGGCGTAGTGACACTGCGATCTTCGACGAGGTTTCCCTGGAATGTGGATTCGGCTGTAAAACCCGGTCCTGGATTTATGCCCACAGAATCAGCGATGGAAAAGCCGAAGACTAGCTCGTTTGCGAAACTGATGGTGGCCGGGCCACTGCTGACACTGGTAGCAGTGCCGATAGCTGCGGCAGTTGCATCCAAAGGCGCATTGATGTCGGCATTGGCATACTCGAGCTGATAGATATAGAAGGAACTGGTGGAACTTCCCGTCAGTGTGGCGGTAATGGTGATGGGAGCTCCCGTACCGATGATGTTTTTGGCGTAGAAGATCTGCGCGCGCTTGGCCGTGCCGCTCCAGTTTGTGGGACCGACGGCGCTCGTATAGGTGTTGTTCCTGCTGTCTGTAACCGAAGCAACGGAAATGTTCTGATCGCCCCACTTGAGGGCGACGACGAGGAGGTCCCCCGTGTTGCTCGGGCCAACGAAGGACTGGGAAAGAGTATTCGTCCCCGCGGCCACTTTTGTAGCGACCTGCTGCACCAGAACAACTGACGCCGGAGGCGGGGCTGGAGTCGTCGCACTGGCTAGGTTTGAATACGGACTGAAATTGCCCGAGGCATCGCTTGCTCGGACGCGGTAGGTGTAGGCAGTTGAGGACTGGAGGGCAGTATCACTGAATGTGGTCGCAGTCGTCAGTGTGGCCACTTGAGAAAAGTTGGAGCAACCTGAACCTTGGCAGCGTTCCACGCTGTATCCGGTAACTCCGATGTTGTCCGTCGAAGCCGTCCAAGTAAGATTAATCTGTGAGTTGGAGATTGAAGAAGCCGCGAGATTGCCGGGCGCGGAAGGAGGCTGGGTATCCGCGGAGGCGAATACGACCAAAGCTGGGATAACAGAGTGGGATGTCGACCCGCTGGTGCCAGTAACGGTCAACGGGAAGTTGCCGGTGGGGGCCGATGCAGCCGTGGTGATGGTTAACGTGGTTGAGCCTGAAGTGGTAACAGTTGCGGGGTTGAAAGCAGCGGCGGCACCTGCCGGCAAGCCTGTGACGGAGAAGGCCACCGACCCAGAGAAGCCGGTACCGGAAGTCACTGTAACGGTGAACGAGGTGCTGTTGCCGGGCGCGACACTCTGGGCGGAAGGCGTAAACGAGAGGGAAAAATCGGGGGTGACGGTGACGGTCCGGATCGCCGGACTCGGGTCGGTGAGACCAAGATTGTCGGTTACGGTCAGCGAGGCGAAATAGGTGCCCGCCGTCGAATAACGGACAGCGCCGGGATTCGCAGCTGAAGAAGAACTCGGGCTCCCACCTGGAAAAGCCCAGGAAAAGGAGGCGACGGAACCATCCGGATCACTTGCTGAGGAAGCAAAGGTAACGGATTGCCCGGGCGCAATGACGACATCGCCGCTGGGGCTGGTAATCGTGCCGGTGGGTGGCTGGTCGGTGGGCGTTATCGAAAGTTGGACGAACTGAGCCACGGAAGGAACACCCGATGAATTCAGAATAAACAACAAATAGTAACCGGGGGGCGCAATGTTGCCGTTCGGCGGGGCAGTGGCGTTTAGAGTACCAGCGCCCGTTGTGAAATTCAGGCCGACCAGACGCTGGTCCATATCAAAGGAATGGGTAACCGCGCCGGCGCGAATTAGAACTACGGAGGATATGTTGGCAGCATCCGGAGTTTGTATCTGAAACGTGTTGCCGTATCCGATCACTCCCGGCGTTACTCCAGCAATCGTCGGCCGGGCGGCAAGGCCGCCGTTGGCGTTAAACAAATAAGGCGGCGAATAAAGCTCCATATGCGGATCGTAGGTACCCTGGTGAGGATTGCTACCCGCGAGCAGAACAGTGGCGTCTGGAAGCAAGAGACTATTCGAGTGATAGAGGCGTGGATAGAAGTTAGACCCCGCAGAAACAAAACCTCCAGTTGTGCCGACCTTCGGATCATACAACTCCGCCTTGAGGCTGGCCGTCGTACCATCCTCATCAATCTGGGAGCCGCCCGAAGTAAGAATCCTGCCATCCGGCAAAATCGTGGCGTTCATCTCGATACGAGGTTGAACCATGGAGGGGCCGCTGACCCACTTCGGATTGCTGACGGAAAGATCGATGAGCTCGGTAGTCGAAGTGGAAGGACTATCGCCGCCCATAATCATCACTTTGGGAGCATAGCCCTTGGCGGGCATCAGCGGCAGGAGGACGGATGTGCCGTACGTCCGCGTGTTGCCATAAATCGTGCTTGGCCCTGGCGCCCAAGATTGGTTAGATGGGTCGAAGGTCCAAGACTGGGTCGTCGAGCCTGAAAAGAAGACTTTGCCATTGGGCAACAAGTGCATGCGGGGATAGAGGGGAGGAGTGAAAGGCGCGTTGAATTGTGCGCTCCAACCGGAGCCTACCTTGTAAATTTCCACCGCCGTGTTCGTACTTCCGGTTTCGGTGAGACCGGAGAAAACTATGACGCGTCCATCACCGAGCACAGTTCCGGTGGGATACCAGCGCCCGTGGGCCATTGACTGGAGGTCGACAAAGCTACCGCTTGCCGGATCATATGCAGCAGTCTTCGACAAGCCCAGAAAAGCAGGAGTGTATTGGAGGGTGCCGCCGAGAATGAAGGGGCGTCCATCGGGCAGAATCACCATGCCGTTGCAAAACATGTCCCAAGTTACGGGCTGTGTAGTAAAGGTGTCCGACTGGGGGTCCCAAACGCCACCCTGGAAGTAATGGACGGTCTTATCGTTTCCCGATCCAGTGACGATCAGCACCTTGCCGTTATGCATCAGGGCCATGTGAACCGGGTTGATCGGTGCCAGAGTCACCAAGTTTTGCCATTGACCTTGGAGGTTAGCTTGCGCATTTGCAGGCGGGGCGAACACGTTGAGGGAGAAGAGGCAGAGCAGGAATGTGAGAGCGATGCACATTCGTTTGCCTTGGGAAGTCATTGACAATCCTTTCGGAGTGAGTGGTACGCAGGCACACCGGGACCTGTAAAGTTTCTGGGCACTTAGATGGCCAATAGATCGACTTGAGCCCGACTTTGGCTACGCAAACTGATTGATTCCATGAGGTTTAGCTGCGTACATACTTGAAGGAGACCGCCAAGTTCAAATCGGGGACGGAAATCTGCACACTTTGGCAAATTTGTTGGACAAGCTGACAAAGGAGTTTGCACTGGGGCTGACGGGTCCGGAGAGGTCGAAGGTAGGAACAGAAGGAGTATATTGGAAAGGTTCCGAGCGCATTCCTGTTTGACGGATTGAATCCAACAAGAACGGTTTATGATTTATGAGAGGAAATCAAGTGTCCAGTACTCGTGCACGCCAGGTCACCCTCTTACTTCTGTGTGGCCCGTTCTGCTTCTCTTGGGGATCTTCGAGCGGAGATTCGAAGCGCGGTAACGGCACAGCCCCGGACGAAGTGCACGCCGTCGCTACTTCAAAACAGCAGACTTCGTCGAATAGCAACTTGCGGCGGGATGTCGGGTTTCCCCTCAAGATCTCGGCGAACGGAAGATACCTCGTTGATCAAAACAGAAGGCCATTTCGCATTCAAGGCGACTCTGCTCAGTCGCTGATCGCGAATCTCTCGTACGCCGAGGCGCAAAAATATCTTTCGGACCGAAAGGCAAAGGGATTCAATAGCGTCAACGTCAACTTGATAGAGCACAAGTTCGCGATCCGGGCGCCGGCTAACCGAAATGGGGACGCCCCGTTCACCATACCAGGGAACTTTGCAACGCCCAACGAAGCTTACTTCGCGTTTGCGGATTCGATCATAGAACTTGCGGCTTCGAAAGGAATGCTGATTAGCCTTGCGCCGATGTACCTCGGCTATAAGGGTGGAGATGAAGGCTGGTGGGCGGAGTTGAACAACCCGAAGAATTCCCAAACAGTGTGTTTCAAATTTGGTCTGTACATCGGGAATCGGTACAAGAATCGGACGAATATTTTATGGGTAATTGGGGGAGACTATCTGCCTCCTGCAGGTTCAGAAGGAGAAGCCCGACTGTATAAGTTCATGCAGGGTGTGAAGGCGTCGGGCGCTAATCAATTATGGGCTGGAGACTGGGATGCGCCGTGCATCTCAACGGACGAAGCACTATTCGCAGCCTCTATGGACCTGAACGCAGTTTACACGTCCGGTATGCCGGGAGTTCCCGGCACGACTTACGACGAAGCACATACGGCGTACAATTATGCGCCGCCGCATCCCGCGTACCTCAAAGAGACGGGTTATGAAGACGAAAATTGGGTTCCTGGGAATCCCGCCTCGATTCGGAAGTACGAATATTGGGCAATCTTGGGAGGCGCGACCGCAGGCGGATTCTTCGGCAACCGAGACATCTGGGAGTTTGCTACACAGAAGTGGTGGTCCGGTTTTGCCTTTGGCCACCGTCCATGGCAAGAAGCGCTGGATTCCACCGGTGCACTCGACATGATGCGGCTGGGGCAATTGCTGGATTCCCTGCCATGGTTTGACTTGGTGCCTTCCGACCTTGCCGGAATGAAAACGCTAGTAAGCAGCGGGGGCGGTTCCTATGGAAAGCTTGACTACGTGTCGGCAGCAGTGACAGCAGAAGGCAGGACGCTAGTCGTCTACATCCCTCCGAGGGCGGTAGCACCTGTTCGTATGAGTGTCGATATGACACAGCTTCGCAACCCGGTAACTGCTCAGTGGTATGACCCTACGTCGGGAAAATACTTGGATGTGCGTGGCGGCCCGTTCCCCAACGCGGGAGTAAAGAGTTACCTAACTCCAGGAAAGAATTCGGCTGGCGCGACAGACTGGGTCTTAGTTCTCCGAACAACCAACCGAACCAGAAAGTAAGCCACAGATCGAAGAGTAACAAGCGACGTGAATCGCAATTGTGGATTAGAGCTGCTGGGTGAAGTCGCAGAGCAGCCTTCCAGCGAGGTGATGATCGCTGATGCGCTACAGCCTATGTTCGGGCGCAAGCTGCACGGCTGCTTACGGGAGCAACCCATACACCGTGAATGATGTTTGGCCTCCCACGTATACTTTGCCATTGGCGACAGTTGGGATGGTGAACTTCACGCTAGCACCTGCCGCCCCGGTGCCGCTGCCTGGACTGCTATAGAGCAACCTTGAGACATTGGAGGCGTCGTAAGCATCCAGGATCGCCGGGCCGTTGGACGCCCAAGCCCCAAGGTCGAGTATCCAAACAACGCCATTGGTGGAGCCACTGGCAGATACCACGGGCGTCGCCCCACGAGGAGGAAACAGATTGTTGGAGACGGCCAATTGGGGCGTTGTCATACTGCCGCTCGCAATCGTAAACTGGCTGAGCGGGAAGTTTTGACCCGTGGTGTAGATGTTTCCGTTCCAATAGGCTGGAAGGCCATAAATTCCGCCGTCGAGCTGGGTGGTGTTGGGCGGGGGAACGGGGACGACTTCCTGCACGTCCTGGTTGGTCTGGGAGTGGAATTTGCCCAAATTATTCTGATCCAAGAGATAGAGAATGGCAACTTTGCCTGTGGCCATGGCGAGATGCGGATGGGTGGTTGAACCTACAGAATCGGGCAGAATCATGACACCCGCAGAGCCCAGATCAATGTCATTCGCATCGAAAATGGCCTGATTGAATGGCGTAAACGAGTCGAGCAACGTACCGGTGGGACTGATCTTCAGCACGGACTCTGAAAAATTCTTCGTTCCGTCGAACGTGCCATTGCCAGTCGCGACGTAGATATTGCCGCCCGCATCAGCAGCGGGACCCGCCCCACCATCCCAAATCGATGCACCATTGCTGACTCCGCCAGTGGCATCGCTGGTTGCGAAAACGAACTTCTGAGCAAGTGTAGTGGCGTCATAGCCGAATACCCACCCATACCAGGGTGGGATGTCGCCATGCGATCCGAGTGCGATATAGATCGTGTTATTGGCGAGAAGCAGGGATGGACGGTTGAAATGCCGCTGGGGAACAAAATGGGCACCAGAGATAACCACGGGACCGCCAAATTTCTCCGCACCCGTGGCGATATTCAGAGCGTGCAGGCGATGAACGTAACAAGGCGTCCCGCTAGAACAGCCAGAGCCGACCGTTTCCTTGGTCTTGGCTTCCACGTAGATCGTGTTTGTGGCTGGATCAATTACTGGGGTCGAGGTGATACCGATCTCCGGAAAGACATCGTTTGTGGCGGAAGCTCCCTGAACGTTGGGATTGGCTGTATCAAGCCAAGACATAGTCGTGACGCCAGTTCCGAGGAAGCTGGTTTTCCAGAGTTGGATGCAGGATGGAGAGTCAGCGTCAAAAGCATAGACGCTATCGTGTTCAGTCGCGAGGAACACGACGTTTCGAGTCGTCGAACCAACAAGTAAATTGGCCACGTAAAGAGGCTGTGCGTAGAGTTGGCCGTCCACTGGACAGGCGAAGAGTTGTGAGAACGTCGAGGGAGTGACGGTCGAAGGAGTGAGCGCATACTCCTGCAAGTTTTGACCGGTACGAGCGGCATCATTGTGGAAGGTGAAGACGCCTTGAAGATCCGTAACGGCAAAGCCAACGGAACCGCTGGCGGAGGCGTTGGTAACGCTGACGGCCGTAATGGTGTGTAGGCCCGGCTGCGTGCCAGGAGTGAATAGACCAGTGGAACTGATGGTGCCGCTGGTGGCTGTGCCACCGTTGTTGCCATCCACTTGCCAAGTTACACCGGCATTGTTTGGATCATTAAAGACCGTTGCGGTGAACTGTTGCCTCTGCGAAGTTGTAATCGAGCCTCGCCTTGGAGCCACGGTGACAGAGAGTGGGCCCAAAATTACCGTGACGGTTGCGAAACCCGTCTTCGAGTTGTCGGCGTTTGATGTGGCCGTGAGCGTGACGGTTGCGGGACTTGGGATCGAAACCGGGGCGGTGTAGGTTACGTTAGTCAATGTGACATTCGAGAGCGCACCGCACGTGCTGCCAGAACAACCAGCACCGGACAGTGACCAAGTGACGCCTTTGTTCTGCGTATCGTTCGTCAAATTTGCTGTGAATGCCTGGGTGCCAACGCCCGTCCCCACGCTGGCCGTGGACGGTGAAACGCTGACGCTGATAGGTTGAGGCGGAATGCCGGTGGAGGACTTGAATGAGGCCACCGAGGCGCCCCAACTGTCAGGCGAGGCAAGAGAAGCCGACGAGGAGGCAGCACCAGCATTCGCTTGGATTAGATCCTCCGTAATGAGTTTGCTGTTCGGTTCCGCGGGGACAAAATTTTCGATCTTGAAGCCGGTGCCTGCGGTGTAAGTGGCAGGATTCGCGGTCACTATCGCTCCCAAGATCAAATCGCCACCCCAAGCCGTGGGGGCGTTTCCGCTGCTCGGGGCCAAACTGGTGCCTTCGGCGGATCCAGCCGCGTCCAGAGAGTTCGATAGCTGGACTCCGGAGTATTCGAGAATCGCGTAGCGCAAGGTTCCCTGCGAGATGTTGTCGGCAACCGTGACTGTATTTGCCCCAGAAGAGATATTCTCGGCGTAAAAGATCCCGATCGTATCCGCGTCCACGGTCATGTTGAATAGGACAGCCTGGCGATATGTGTTCCCTCGTGAATCGGAGACGATGATAGCCTGGCCAGACTTTCCGGCGCGCACCACCACCGCAATGAAATTACCCGCAGCATTATTCGCAGGGAAGGCCAGCGTGGAAGAGTTTGTTGTGCCAGCATCCTTACTTGTCTGTTGAACAAGTTTGATGCCACCCGACGCGGAAGTCACTGTAAATGCGACTCCATTGCTGGCGACTCCACCAACCGTAACGGCAACATTGCCGCTGGTTGCCCCAGCCGGCACAGGCACTGCTATGCTCGTGTCGCTCCAGTTGGTAGGCGCTCCAGTTACGCCATTGAAGGTGACCGTACTCGTTCCCTGAGTTCCGCCGAAACTTGTGCCAACGATTGTCACCGAGGTGCCGACCAGTCCGGATGATGGATTGAGGCTGGTAATGCTAGGCGGGTTTGTGACGGTGAACGGCACTCCATTACTTGAGATGCCGCTTATCGACACGACTACGTTACCCGAGGAGGCTCCTGCTGGTACGGGGACGATGATAGAAGTGTCGCTCCAACTAGTCGTCCTTGCGGTGATACCGTTAAAAGCGACCACACTCGTTCTGGTTCCCACGGTCGGTCCAAAATTGGTCCCGGTGACTGTTACTACGGTCCCGACTGGGCCGGATGTGGGATTCAAACTGGTGATGACTGGCGGAGGAGTGACCGTGAAGAGCACACCATTACTGGGAACACCCCCCACTGTTACGACGACGTTACCTGTAGTTGCTCCGCCCGGAACCGGAACGGCAATGCTTGTATCGCTCCAAGTGGAGGGGTTTCCGGCGGTGCCGTTGAATGTAACTGAGCTGCTGCCCTGAGTTCCTCCAAAATTTAGACCAGTGATCGTCACTATCGACCCGATGGGCCCCTGAGACATGCTCAGGGTGGAAATGCTCGGACCGGGCGAATTGACGGTGAAGGGCAGGCCATTGCTGAGAGCTCCGCCGACGGTAGCGACGACATTGCCCGTGGTGGCGCCGTTCGGAACAGGGGCGTTGATAGTTGTGGCGCTCCAACTTGTCGGCGCCGCAGTAATTCCGTTGAAGGTTACGACGCTCGTCCCTTGGGTCGCACCGAAGTTAGCTCCGGAGATAGTCACGGAGGTACCGATCACGCCAGAAGTGGGATTCAGGCTAGTGAGGCTAGGTGGAGCCGCGGTTACGGTGAACGTGACGGAATTGCTCGGAACACCGCCCACGGTCACGACGACATTGCCTGTGGTGGCGCCTGTCGGAACAGGCGCACTGATGCTGTTGGTGGACCAAATGGTAGGTGTTGAGAGAGTGCCGTTGAAGGTGACCGTGCTGGTTCCCTTTGAAGCGCCGAAGTTCGTACCTGCAATTGTCACTGAAGTACCAACCACACCGAACGTCGGATTCAGACTAGAGATTGTCGGAGAACTACCACCGCCAGAGGTGGCTGCCTTGAAAGCGGCCAAGCCCGCCCCCCATTTGTCGGAAACGCTGAGCAAGGCGGTCGCGGAGGCGCTGCCCGTCGCATTCTGGACCTGATCCTCAGTGATCAGCTTGGTGTTTGGCGCGGCCGGCACAGCATCCTGCAGAGCAAAACCCGTTCCCGCAGTGTACGTGGCAGGATCAGATGTCAAGATCGCGCCAAGAAGGAGATCTCCACTTGCCGTCGTCACGACGCTTCCAGTGTTCGGGGCATTGTTCACGGCCTGTGCGGCAGCGGTGACGTCAAGCGAGTTAGAAGTTGCGACTCCGGAATACTCAAGGATGGCAAAACGTAATGTGTTTCCGTTGATAGACTCGGAAACGGTGACCGTGTTAGCACCGGCAGCGATATTTTCGGCGTAGAAGATGCCGAGGGTGTCGCCGTTCGGAGTGTCCACAGTTACATTTAACAAAACAGCTTGATGATAGGTGTTTCCGCGAGAATCCGTCACGGTGAGGACTTGGTTTGAGTGCCCCGCGCGAATGACTACTGCAATCCAATCTCCCGACGTGTTATTAGAGCCGAACGCGAGGGTGCTCGAACTGGTTGTGCCAGCATCTTTGCTGCGGTGCTGAACCAGAGTGATTGCGCCGCTTCCAGATTGCACAGTGAAATTCAAACCATTACTAGCTACACCACCAACGGAGACGACCACATTGCCGGTCGTCGCGCCAACAGGAACTGGTGCCGTAATGGTTGTCGCGCTCCAACTTGTGGGCGTGGCCGCAGTCCCGTTGAAAGTGACCGTGCTACTCCCTTGAGTTGCTCCAAAGTTCGTGCCTGAAATTGTTACGGAAGTGCCGACCTGCCCTAATACCGGATTTAGGCTTGTAATCGCAGGCGGCGGCGTGGTGACCGTGAAACTTAATCCGTTGCTGGCAACACCACCAACGGTCACAATCACATTTCCCGTTGTTGCACCAACGGGCACCGGAACCGTTATACTTGTCGCGCTCCAGCCCGTCGGCGTGGCCGCTGTTCCGTTGAAAGTGACCGTGCTGCTCCCCTGGGCGGCTCCTAAGTTTGTCCCGGTAATAACTACCGACGTACCCACCGGTCCTGTAGTTGGATTCAGCGTCGTAATGGCTGGGGGCGGAGGGGTGACCGTAAAACCTAGAGCGTTGCTAGCTACTCCACCAACAGTCACAATCACATTCCCCGTCGTCGCGCCTATGGGCACCGGAACAGTTATATTTGTTGCGCTCCAGCCTGTCGGAGTGGCCGTGGTTCCGTTGAAAGTCACCGTGCTGCTGCCCTGGGTGGCTCCTAAGTTTGTCCCCGCTACCAGTACCGACGTGCCAACCGCTCCTGACGACGGCGTCAAGCTCGTTATCGCCGGGGATGTTACTGTGAATGTCATTCCGTTGCTGGCTACACCGCTAACAGTCACAACTACATTCCCCGTTGTCGCGCCTACTGGAACCGGAACCGTTATACTTGTCGCGCTCCAGCCCGTCGGCGTGGCCGCTGTTCCGTTGAAAGTGACCGTGCTGCTCCCCAGCGTTGCTCCAAAGTTTGTCCCGGCAATCGCTACCGAGGTGCCGGTCCCTCCTGACGTCGGATTGAGACTGGTGATCGTCGGGGTCGCGACTGTAAACGTCAGTCCGTTGCTGGCAGTGCCGCCAACGGTCACGACCACATTGCCGGTCGTTGCTCCTATCGGCACTGGTGCCGTAATGCTTGTCGCGCTCCAGTTTGTCGGCGAGGCCACTGTCCCATTGAACGTGACCGTACTGCTTCCCTGTGTTGCTGCAAAGTTTGTTCCCGTTATAATTACCGACGTGCCCACCGCGCCTGATATCGGATTCAGGCTCGTGATCGCCGGCGGCGGCACCGTCACGGTGAAATTCACGGGATTACTCGGCACCCCACCAACGGTAACCACGACCCCTCCGCTCGTCGCTCCCGCCGGTACTGGCACTGAAATGCTCGTTGCACTCCAAGTTGTTGGTGCGGCCGTCGTCCCATTGAACTTCACTGTGCTGCTTCCCTGCGTCGCACCAAAGTTCGAGCCACTGATTGTTACCGCCGTGCCCACGGCTCCCGATGTCGGATTGAGCGTCGCGATATTTGGCACTGTGCTCCCGCCACCAGTCGCCGCCCGGAAAGCCACCATCTGCATGATCCAAAGCTGAACCTTGTCAAGGCTCACTGTCGCGTTGTAGCTTCCGGCGGCGGCAACCACCTGGTCTTCCAGAATGTCCCCGTCTCCGGTGATGCCCCGGCTCGTGTACCCAGAGCCAGCCGTTACCGACGTGGATTGGACCGTGTTTGCACCCACCAGCAAATCATTTGCGTTAGTCGTCGTCGCCAAGCCGCTGTCACTCGTCGCCGTGTTCCCCTGTGCCCCTGCCGAAGTGTCCAACGGGTTCGCGGCGTCCAGACCGCTGTATTCCGCGATGCGAATGTCAGGATGGCGAGCGGGAGTCGAAAACGCTACCGTGACTGTATTTGCACCGGCTCCAGCTGATCCGATGTTCTTCGCATAGTAGATGGCCTGCGAAGCTGTGCTGCTCTGCACCACAGGAACCGCCGCCAAAACATAGCTGTTGCCAACCGAGTCCGTTACCGAACTCACGGTGGCTGTTGAATCGTTCCAACCCACGACCACCACATTCAAGTTGCCAGCCGTTTGCGCCAGCGGATACGCCACGGTAACCGGCGTTACCGTGGCCTGCGGAGTTGCGGAGTTGCTTTGCACAAAAGAGATCGAGGAAACGACACCTACCGTAAAATTCACGCCGTTACTGGCTACGCCGCCAACGGTGACGACTACATTGCCAGAGGTCGCGCCCAAGGGTACTGGAACAGTGATGGTTGTCGCGCTCCAGACTGTTGGGGTGGCCGTCGTGCTGTTGAACGCGACTGTGCTGCTCCCCTGTGTTGCACCAAAGTTGGTCCCGGTAATGATTACCGACGTGCCCACCGGTCCGGTGGTCGGATTCAGGCTTGTGATTGCGGGTGCGACTGCGCCCGTCGCAGCACGAAAAGCGACCATCTGCATGATCCAGGGCTGAACTTTGTCCAAAACAGCCGTTGCGTTTAAGCTGCCCGTCGCGGTCACGATGCGATCTTCGAGAATGTCGCCATCGGGCGTGATGAGCCGGCTCGTGAAACCAGAACCAGGTCCGGTGGTAGAGGACTGCACGAGGTTTGCGCCAACCAACAGGTCGTTCGCATTCGTCGTCGTTACCGCCCCAGAATTACTCGTCGCCGTGTTTCCCTGGGCGGCAACCGACACGTCCAGCGGGTTAACAGTGTCCAGTCCGGAGTATTCCACTATACGTATGTCTGGGAACCTAGCAGCTGTATTGAATGTTATTGTTACTGTGTTCGCCCCCGCGGCGATATTTTTGGCATAGTAAATAGCTTGTGAAGCGGTGCTACTCTGAACAGTCGGGCCAACCGCGAGCGCGTAAAGGTTGCCATTCCCATCTGCTACGCTAGAAACAGTTGTGGTCGAATCGTTCCAGCCCACGATAACCACGTTCAAATTGCCTAACGTTTGTGCGGTTGGATACGCCAGCGTGACAGTAGATTGCGGCGTCTGTGGCGTTGCAGAGCTTGCTTGCACGAAGGCGATAGCACCTTGCGCGGGCCTCGGAATCCCACCCAGGAGCGCAAGCAGTCCGAGCAATCCTATGAACAACCGATAAGGCGTCGAGAACACAGCACCGCGCGTGCGAATCAACATTCCGTTATCCTCCGAGGCAGCTGATCAAAGCTGAGGTTCCCCACGAATGAGACTCTCGCGTCCCGACCAATCGAGAAGACTTTGGAACCGCTCTTTTCAACCCACAACCGCAGGCAGTCCGATACCGGTGAGTTGCGAAGAGCTGGGATGCCGCAACTCAGAGAAACATACTGAATCTCGACCGTCGTGGCAGAGCTCCACGAGGGCCGAATCAATAGCATCAATGCAATTCGTTTTCCAAAGTTTTCTGACTCTAAGTGCTTGTATCAGCGATATTTAACTCGTTCTAGATTGACCCACACGAGACGCAAGAGAACTCCGGAGCCATCATTATGCATCCGGCTTCCGCCAGAGACAATCCGAGGGGGCCATTCGAGAGATTGGTCAGCTAAGGGACAACTCCGAAAGGCGGAAAACCAAGAAACGCTGCCAAACGAAGAACACAGGCAATCAGAAGAACTAAGACCTATCGGCCTTGTTTCAACGGATTCTCTTTGGATTCCGTGTTCGGGCCCCCTGCAGGCACGCCACCCTCGAAAATCACGAAGGCGCGACGGAGTAGGACACCCAGAAGTATCAACACAAAACCCACCAGAAATAGACCAGTGGTCTCGGGAAGCGAAGAAATAAAAGCAAGGAAGATGTTCACGCACTGGCAAGTGCAAGCCGCCAACCAAAGTTGCTATGCTTGTAAGTAATTGACAACACTAATGTTATTGGAGTGCTATCAAGGAAAATCCCCACCTCATGGGAAGACCGGTGGTAAATTGATGCATTCATTTTCCAATGTCAGCCGAAACCCCTTGTTTCCGAGCTCATTCGAGTCTGCGAAGCCAGCCTTCTCTCCAATAATGATAGATGGCCCGAGGGCAGTGCCGATGATATTCAGACACACAGGCGGAGCCTTCCAAAATGATACAAGGGGATTTCATCTTCAATATCTTTCCATTCTTTTCGTCCACAATCTGTTGCACCCGTTTTAATACCCGATAGGTCCCTCCGCAGTACCTCAACATTTCGGAGTCAAACAAGAGGCCCCGATTTCGATTGCGCTGATCGAGTGTCGCTAGGATTTCGTCCCTGGACTTGACCTGGACGAACTCGCCGGGACGCAGATTAAGCTCGGCCGTGGGAGTGGTGACTAACGAGCCTTCGATGTGAGGATATTGAATACTTTTGCGAGCGGCTTGAAACTTGTTGAAGCCCTCGATCAAGAGCGCTCGGAATACCTCGAGGCAGCCCAGCAAATTCTCGAGTAGCCTTTCCGATTTAGAATGTCCAGCCACCCCGCGCCGGAGGTTTCCCGACCGGATATCCCTGACGTATTGCCAAAGGTTCCACCAAGGCAGGTGGGAAGTAAACTCCCTAAGGTCTGTAGCCTGGCAGGAGTAGACGGACTCGCCCGACAGCGGATCCGTTGCTTTCCTAGCCGCTCCTTGCAGTGCTTCCAGAGTGCATGGAGCGTGTGGCACTCGTCCCTCGACACCGGAGGAGTGTGTTGCCGAACCACTCCGGTCAATCTGAGATTCCTTCAGCAATTCGGATTCGGCTCTTTTCAGCCAGGCTTCGTGCCAGAAAATGAGGCAGCCTGCGTCGCAATCCGCGTGTGCATGGCCATCACAACGGACTCCGGTGAGATGTACAGCATTCTTCACACGGCGCATGTTCCAGGGTTTAATATTGTCGCAAGTCTTGTCGGCCCGCTTGAACACGCGGAAGCGTTTCCCGCAGAACTGAAGCATCTCTGGCATAAAGGGCATCGCAGCAAGTCTTCCAGATTGGTCGAGTGTTGCGAGTATCTCCTCCTGGCTACGAACCTCGACGACTTCCCCGGCCATAAGGTTGAGCTCTTCGCGGGGATTCAGCGTTTTTGCAAAAGCCATTTGCGCCTTCCTTGAATTGAAGGAATCTATGAAGAGACTTGGATTCGATCCGGCCTCAATGCCGTGAGCATTGACCCAGCCCACGAATCGAGGCTGGCCTTTTCATACACTCATAGTTCCGATGGTATCTCACATTTTATCGTTACTTGACTACCGCAGAGATACCGCTTAGCTCAGCAGTTTCCATCCGAAAAGAAGGATTTGCGCGGAGGGACACTAAGTCACGGAATATCTGAAGTAAGCGGGGAGGCTTCCCTCCGTGTCGGCTGAACATGTTGGGAGAGGCGATCCGCATAAGCCGGACCCAAAGACTGCGCAATGGTTTCGGCAATCTTATGCACGAGTACTTCCCAATCGTGTTGCTTCGCTAAGCTCTGCCGAGCCGCGCGCCGCTCATCCGTGTTTTCCGCCGTGCCGAGAGCAGCAGCTATCGCGGCGGACCATTGTTCAGCATTCTGCGGAAGGCTGATGACTTCAGGGTACGGCGTGAGCGAGGCGATTGGAGTTCCAACGAGCGGCTTTCCGCCTGCGAGGTATTCGTGCAACTTGAGAGGATAGATGTACCTCGTGTAGTCATTCAGACCATAAGGCATAATGCAAACGTCAAAGTGTTGCGGGTAAGCAATCATCTCTGCCGATGGCTTTCCGCCGAGAAAAAAAACATTACGACGACGGGACAGCGTCTGGAGAGCATCCGCAATCTCCGGATGCGGGCTCGGCGGCCCAACCAGAACAAAAGACCATTCGGGGTGGCGACCTGTGAGAAAGAGAAGCAGGTTCCAATCAATCTGCCACTTCAACGAACCAACGTACCCAATCAGGGGCCTAGGAATGGGGATGAGATCTTTGGGCTGGGGTAATGGCCTTGAATAGGCTTCGAAGTCCACTCCACCGGGAAGATACGCCGTGTGAGGGTTGAATTTTCCCTTCTTCTCATAAAGCGCCGGCGATAAAATAAAAACCTCGTTGACTGCCGTAAGTACGCGAGCTTCAACGGGATCGACAGGTAATTCCACCCGCGAAAAGGAATACTCATCCTCGAGGTGGTAACAACTCAAATCGTGCGGCAACAAGTGTAAGGCTGGTTCAAATTCCGGTCGCCACAAGTACAGGACAGTTTTTTTGCAGCCCTTCTCAGTTAACACGCGCTTCGCGTGTCTAAGCCGCTCGCGGAGAGAGAGTTCCACGAGCCAGGCGGGATGATAGAGCTCGGGAAGCCAAAATTCTGGCGTGTATTCCGCGAACCCGGGATACGAGACATTGCCTTCGGCGTTCGCGGACTGGCGTCTCGCGGAAAGAATCTCTTGCCACTGGTGCGCGGGGTTCACCCATACCATGTGAAAATAGCGCCCCAAGCGAGCCATGATATGGTGACGAACCATCCATCGCGAACTCCAACGATCGGGCACCAAGGCAAGAATACCGACGTCTTCGAGCCAGGGCTTCTGAGCCAGCGTAGTCATGAGGACACTTAGGACTCCGTACAACCATCGTAACGGCGGTAGTCAGCTTGCCGCAAGAAACAATGCCCCGCGGCGTGTCGGATTGGTGGCGCGCCTTGCGGCCCGCGGAACTGGAGAAAGTTGCTTGCGTGGAGACACTCAATCCACAATGTTGATGGAATTGTGTGGGGGTGTCGTAAACTACCCGCTCATGAAATTGGCAAACCAGCTCAGGAGAGAACGCCGAATGCGTATCTTGGTAACGGGAGCAGCAGGATTCATTGGATCACATATCGCCCGCGCGTACAGCAGCCAGGGACATCAAGTCGCTGGCGTCGATAACCTGAGCACAGGCAAACGTGAAAATCTCCCCGCTGACTTTCCTCTATCGATGTTCGACTTGAGTGACGATCAACAATTGCAGGCATTACTGCGCGACTTTCGGCCCGAGGTAATCAGCCATCACGCCGCACAGGTGAATGTGCGGCGCTCCTGGGAGAATCCGATTGCGGACTTGAGGAGTAACATACTGGCTTCGGTGACGCTATTTCGCATTGTTTCGGAAACCGTAAGCAGGCCGCGAATCATTTATAGCTCTTCGGGGGGCGCTATCTATGGAGAGCCTAGACGACTGCCAGTCAAGGAATCGCACCCCGTTCACCCAACCTCTAATTATGGCGTGAGCAAATACGCCGCAGAGCTCTATCTGTCAGCCTTTCAGGGCAACGGGCTGTTGCGTTCGGTCATCTTTCGCTATCCCAATGTGTTCGGTCCGGGGCAAGATCCGGCAGGCGAAGCCGGAGTCGTCGCAGTCTTCACCAACCAACTGCTGCGGGGAATTCAACCTCATATTTTTGGGGACGGCTCCAAGACTCGCGATTACACGTATGTCGATGACGTCGTGGATGCCAATCTTCGGGCATTGAAGTTCCAAGGTACCGGAGTGTTCAATCTGGGGTGCGGCAAAGAAATATCCGATCGCGAGGTGTTCCGAGCCGTCCGTACCGCCGTGGGGAGCAAGACAGAGCCCATTTTCGAGGAGAAACGGCCTGGAGAGGTGGACCACATTTGCCTAGATACCCGCCAGGTTCGGCAGACGTTGGGTTGGAAACCTCGGGTCACGTTCCGCGAAGGCGTAAAACGCGTTGTGAATTACTGGAAGCAGCGGATCTAACGGGTAAGCAAGACTCTTTGGCTATTAGATCTTACGGATCCACGGATTCCACAAAAGCCTGCCTCCAGCTCCCGCCAAGAGAGCCCATAGAATACTGCCTTGCTCTTGGATCTTCTTTCCGGAAAGGAAATTTTTCAGCATTTTTTTGAGCAGCGAGGAAATTTCCCAGTAGGCCATCTTCGAGACATTCTTGTCACCCCAAAAGATGTGCTTACAATAAAACGCGCCGCGGCCCACGACATAGCGACGGTTCAAGGCCTGAATTTCCGCATCAGTAGTCCGGCCGTGATTGTGATACACGAGCACATCAGGCGAATAAACTATCTTGAATTTTTCCCGGAAGATGCGGTACAGGAGATCAAGATCTTCCATCACCGCGCCAGGCGGAGAACCGGGCCCGAGGAAGGGATCGAACTGGCCCACCGCTTCGAGCGCTCGACGTCGGATGGACATGTTGGCGCCAATCAGAAATAAGAAGAGTTGATCGCGCGAGTCGATGAGTGTCCGCTCTGGGAAACTGCGAATGGTGATTGGCCGATCTTGCCGATCGAATAGTTCAACGCGCCCGCCGAGTACACTCAGAGAGAGGTCTGAAGCGAATTCACGCGCGATAGTAGCCAACCAATTTGGGTCCGGCAAACAATCGTCATCGGTAAACACCAGAATTTCGCCGGCAGCGGAACGGACTCCAGTATTGAGCGCAATGGATTTTCCTTGCCGACTTTCAAACAGATACTTGTACCTGTTTGGCATGCTTTGAATAAAAGGTGCGACAGCGGTTTTGGTTCCATCGGTAGAGTTGTTGTCGACGATCAGCACTTCCCACTCCACACAATCAGGGACAACTTGACGGGCGAGTTCCTGCAGAAACTTGAGCAGGCTTTCCGCTCGATTGTAACTAGCAATGATGAGGCTGAGCTTCATTTCGAAACCTGCGATTGACGGATCGAGATTGCTGTCCTGTCCTGCTCTGACAGCCAAAAAAGACTATTTCATGGAGTGGAGTCCGTGCGCCGGTTGTTGCGGCTGGCGATTCCTTAGCCATTTTTTGCTTTCGGCCATTTTCCCCAAGGTCTGAATAAACTCTAACTTGTAGAAGGAACGACGTTGCCCGCCCCGGGAAAAGACCCATTTCGCAAAAAACTGGAGGGCAATGGGGAAAAGATAACGAGGAACTCCCCAAAAACACTTGGCTCCGTCCGGGACTCGATCAACCAGGATGGACCATCTGCCATAGTGAAACGCCATGGAGCGCATGTACTTTCTTTTCGTGCGGTACTCCTCGACGGGATGGTAAACGACTACCTTGGGTGCGTACATCAAGAGTTCACCGGCACGCATAATTCTGCGGCAGTACTCCGTGTCCTCACCGCCCAGCAGATCGTTAATACGGTTGAGATCCGTGCGGTAGGGACCTAGCTTTTCGAATGTGGACTTCCGAAGGGCCATGTTTGCGCCAATGGCCGTAGCGGTCAGTCGGACGGGTAACTCGCCTTTGTCAAAATTCACGATTCCGCCGTAGGCAGGATGGCGATAGGGACCGTCAAAGGCGATCCACGACGGCTTTGTGCAATTCCACACGGGGATGATTTTGCCGCCGACTGCCGCGCAATCGTATTTCTGAAAGGCGTCGTAGATTGCCGCGACCCATTGGGGATCCACGGTGAGATCATCATCGGTTAGCGCCAGGATAGAACCGCGGGCCTGCAATATTCCTGCATTCAGAGCGTTGGTCTTACCCTGCCTTCCCTCGAAAAGGTAGCGGAACCTTTCAGGATGTCCTTTGATAAAGGATTCGCAAACGGCGCTGGTGTCGTCCGTGGAATTATTGTCCACGACGAGGACCTCCCACTCGATACCGCCGGGAACCACGCAGGCCTCGAGGCTAGTGAGCACGTTCTTCAATGTCTTCGAGCGATTCCAAGTGCAAATGATTACGGTTACATCCATATTCCACCACACGAAGTTGCGGCGCTATACGTCCACATGCTCTTTCCGCTTTCGTTCGCGTGCCCGCGACCACCAGCGCGCCAAACTATCCGCGGCCAGAATTGGATGGGAAAGGCCATTGCCCGCGGCGAACAAGAACCCTTGAAAGAGCCGGAGCCAGCTCAACCGCATACCAAAATTTTGCAAAACGCGCTCGTGAAACTGCAAGTAGTTCTTGCCGCGCAACTGCAAGAGGCCCTCGGCAAGAACTTGGTAGTATTCCCTCGAACGCACTTTCAAACGATCCCGGTATTCTTTCTCGTCGAGACACTTTTGGCCATACTCAAGGAGTTCGGTAAGAAATGAAAGCGGGATACTGTTCATACTCTCAGCAAAGGAGGTGTTGGACTCGCCGCGTGATCTTGTAAAAGTCAGCAGCTGGTGGACAAAACCAAAATCAGATTCTTGCAAGATCCGGAAACAAGCTGTGGAGTCGGCGTGCAGGTTCGATTCGTCGTAAAAACTACTTACCTTGCGAATCAGATCGGACCGGATGAGTGTAGCAGTGGGCGCGCCGAAGACGTAACGTCCCTGAAGCAGGCGCAAGCGACAGACTTCCCGGCCGGGAACAACCGTCTTAGGAAATGGTAGGCCACGCCAAATGACATGAACGCCGTCACCATCGAGGCCGTAGGCTCCAACCAGGCCCACGGAAGGACTGGCCTCGGCAAGCGCGACCATCTTCATGATGCATTCCGGGAACAGCCAGTCGTCAGCGAGCACCACCTTGCAATATTTGCTCTGGGGTGAGATCTGGCGGATGGCATGATTGTGATTCCGGATGATTGGCAGGAACTCGCAGTTGTCATGAATGCGAATACGGGAATCCCGTGCCGCGTAGCTTTGGGCAATCTCAAGGGTGCGATCGGTACTGCGGTTGTTGACAATCGTGTAGTCCCAGTTCTGATAGGTCTGTGCCACGACGCTTTCGATGCATTCGGCCAGGAATTCCTGGCCGTTGTAGACCGGTGTAATCACGCTGACAAGCGGTTGCTCCTGCAGGGTCAGCGGTCTTGCATAAAACTCGGAAGCTGGGTAGGAAGACATCGTGTTGGACTCAAACAATGATCTTTTCGTCAGAAATCTGTCCGATGTCCGCTCCATTTTCGCCCTTCACCGGCTGGCAAAGCCTCCGGGACGGAAACTTGTTCGGTGTGCGCCCCGGGTAGAACCCATTTTTGGGGAAAGAATACGATGCCGGACCGCGAATCAATATTTTTCCCCGAGCGATAAATGTTTGCCAGTTCAATCTCGATGCTTGCACAGTGCTCGATACCGTCGTAAACGTTGTGGCTGAGACCGGTAATCCAGAGAGAGAAGAAAAAACGGCCCGGCAGCAGATTCAGAAAATCGATTTCGAGGTCAAGATAGCCGTCTCCTGGCGCGATCTCCGGAATGTCCATGCCGTGATGCCAAGTGCTGGTGTCCGTGACAAGTGTCCCGAGCTCCGTGGTAAGCCGGAATCCAAAGCTGGGATAAGGAATGGGTTGGTTCGCGTGGTAGAAGAACCGAATCCGCAAGCTATCGCCACTTCGCGTGAGGGGCTGGGGCTGGCCTTCCGAATTCAGAAAAGCTATACCTGTGTAGCGAATTTCGCCTGAACCTTGGCGTGATTCGACACCGCTCAAGTCGGCGGAAGTCTGGTCGCTGCCACCAAATGTCGACAAGTACGATTCAATCACGTCGTGAGTTGCACCGTCTTTCCGGACCTTACCAGAATCAATCCAAATGCCTCGCGAACAAAGATTCTCGACCGCTGCCATATTGTGCGACACAAAAAGAACTGTCCGACCGCCTTTTCGCAAGTCTTGCATTACGCTCAGGCACTTCTTCTGGAAGCCAGCGTCGCCGACGGCCAAGACCTCGTCGACGATTAAGACGTCCGGATCCAAATGGGCGGCCACCGCAAACCCGAGCCGCAAACGCATACCCGAGGAATAGCGTTTGATGGGCGTGTCAATGAAGCGCTCCACACCGGCGAACTCAATAATTGCATCAAGCTTGAGATCGACCTCGCGCTTTTTCATCCCGAGGATCGAGCCATTCAAATAGATGTTTTCTCGTCCCGTCAACTCTTCGTGGAACCCTGTGCCAACTTCTAGAAGGGAAGCGACTCGTCCATGGACATTGACGCGGCCCGATGTGGGATAAGTGATATTGGAGAGCACTTTGAGCAGAGTGCTCTTCCCGGCTCCGTTGCGTCCAATGATCCCGACGACTTCTCCTTGTTGGATGGAAAAAGAAACGTCGCGGAGAGCCCAGATGGTCTCCGCGGGGCTGGCTTTCGTACCGAAGGGGTTTTTCAAGAGACTGACCAGGCGCTCGCGTAGCATCGTATCTTGGCTGGCCTGGCCGAGCCGATATAGCTTTGATAGCCTTTCCACTGTGATCGAATCACTCATGCCAATAACTTTCCCGTTCGGACCGGCATCCGGTCAAGATCCATTTGTGGCCAATTCCTAGATGATGTCGGCAAAAGTGCGCTCCGCCTTCCGAAAATATAGCGCTCCGAGAGAGAAGAGCAACAACCCGATCGTAATTGAGATTCCGAGTAGGCGCCCGTTTACGCCCTGGTGAGGGAATAGGCTGGCCCGAAATCCTTCCATGACCCCGGATAAAGGATTCAAAGCCAGCACTCTCTTCAAGCCAGAGGGCAAAAAGCCCGCGTCAGCGGGGTAAAGCACCGGCGTGACGAAAAGCCCAAGCTGGATCATGAACGGAATAACATGCTTCACGTCCCGGTAGCGAACGTTCATCGCGGCCAAGAGCATGCTGATTCCCAACGAGATGATTACCATTCCCATGACGGCCACAGGCCAGAAAATCAAAGTCCAACTTGGCGCTACACGGTAATAGACCATCATCAACACGAGAAAGGCTGAGCTCACACAAAAATCGAGCAGTCCTCCCAGGGCGGAGGCCGCGGGCAGCAAGATACGAGGAAAATAAATCTTGGTGATCAGGCTTGCATTGCCGACCAAGCTGTTCCCCGCTTGGCTGAGCGTCCCCGTAAAATAGGTCCACGGGACCAAAGCGCTGTAGCAGAAAAGCGGGTAGGGGACGCTGCCGCTTGGTATCTTCCCCATGCGACTAAAAAAGAATGTGAAAATTATCATTGTGATAAGCGGTTGGATGATAGCCCAAGCTGCTCCGAACGCGGCCTGCTTGTAACGTACTTTGACGTCCCGCCACGCGAGGAAATACAGTAACTCCCGGAAGCGCCACAGTTCCGACAACCAGGAGCCGCCTTCCGGGCGGGCCTCTCCTGACGAAGAAGCGCTGAGAGGAAACGCTTCTCTATCCGGCATCACCACACTAGCTTTCGGCAATGGAAACCCTCCGCAAAGCCGTCGGGAGCATTGGATTCGACGCCGCGAAGTCTCTGAAGCGACATAAATGTGTCTGCAGTGAACCATCGTTTGGTTCGCTGCGATGCAAACGAGTCACAGATGTATTCCGCCTTCCGCTCGCAAATCAAACGATCAAGCGCAACAAAAAGATTCGGATGTCCAAGATCGCCGTCGTACTTTGGAATCTCGTACTCAAGAACCAGGTGGCTGCGGAATGTGTTCCACGTCAGTTCGCAGATCACCCTATGATCTTGATGAAGATCATGGCGGTAGTGAGTCATGATCAAGTCGGGAACAAACTTTCGCTTCAGTTGTTCAAACTCGGCTTTGATTCGAGCGTAAGCGGAGGGAAAAAAGCTGTCCCGATAATTTCGGACCACCACAGTCTTCGATTTCGCCCGCTGAAGAAACAGCCGCGCCGCCTTGAGAGCCTCCCGTTTTCGAATCGCTGTGGAGCTGAACACTGTCCAATAGATCTCGCGGTTTGGATCCTCTTTCAGCAACCGAAGAATCGTGCCCCCGCATCCTATTTCGATGTCATCGCTATGCGAGCCCAGGCACAGGATTCGCCGGAGGGGACGCTGAGCAGAGCCCAGGCAAAGCTCAACCATCGAGACGGCTCGCGACAAAGTCTGCTGGCGAAACCGCGGAGTGCTTTTCGTCCCCCGGGGCCGGGTCGGGATTCTGGGGGGATGAAGATTTCCAGACGACCCAAGGCGCGTCGCCCCTGGCATACAAGTCGTCCAACTGCTGCTTGTCTTTGAAGGTGTCCATGGAAGCGTAAAAACCGTTGTGTTCGTAGGCCATCAATTGCTTTTCACGTATCAACCGCTGAAAGGGTTCGAGGACCAGTTCCTCCCCGTTCTGAATGTATCTGAAAATTTCCTGCCTCAGAACAAAGTAACCGCTATTAATGCGCAGATCTGTATCCTGAATAGCCTTGATTCCGCCGACCATTCCGCCTTCACTCGCGGAAACGACGTGGTACGTCAAATTGGGTTTTGCGGACACAAACGTCGCGATCTTCCCGTGGCCCCGAGAGAAATCCAGAAGCCTCGGAAGCGCCAAATCGGTCAGGCCGTCCGCATAATTGGCTAGAAAGACTTCTTCGCCCGCCAGGTACTTTTCGACCCCCTTTAGTCGTTGGCCAATATTGGAGTGCATGCCGGTCTCAGCAAAGGTGATATTCCAATCGTGAATATCACTGTTAAAGAGTTGCACGTCCTTGCCGCCTTTTGACAGCGAGAAATCATTCGAGACGCACTCGTCGTAATGCAGGAAATAATGCTTTATAGCGTCGGCGCGGTAGCCCAGACACAAAATAAAATCCTTGTGGCCAAAATGCGCATAATACTTCATCACGTGCCACAGGACCGGCCTGTAGCCGATAGGCACCATCGGCTTGGGAACGTTGTCCGCATATTCCCGCAAACGCATTCCAAGTCCACCGCAAAATATGACGACTTTCATGGATTACTCCTTCACTCCCATCGAATCGGCGACATTAGTCGTGCTCAAGCCGTCCCACTTGTAGATACGAATGACGTCTTTGGTTCCCGTGGTCGATTGAAACACCATGTGCGCACGCGAATCGGGCACTCCGTTTTCATACCATTGACCCAAGGTGGGGATATTGCGTACGCTCAAGCTGTCTAGGACGATGTAGTCGATATTCTTCGATTCCAAGTAATGCAGTGTTGCCGCCGAGTCCGCGTAGGGAAAAATGATGATCGTGGCATCCGCATAATAGGCCACGCGCCCTTCAAAACCGAAAATGCGGCTAGCTCTTGGTGCGCGATCACGAAGCCATAACCCGGCCTGCTTGATACCGGAAAATTCCTCACTCTGAATCATGAAATACCAGTCTGTCCGAACGCCTACGATGGAACAGACGACCAGCAGAAAACAAAGTGCGGCTACTGCGGCATCGCCGGCCCGTGGTGCAAACGGCCTTACGTGTTCTCCCCAAGATGCCAGCGTGCGAACCGTCCAACCGCGAAATATCTCCAGTCCTGCCGCGACCCACAAAAGCAAGATCACGGGCAGCGGATAGGCATAGCGATGTTCGATGTGCGCGGCGGTCAAGAGCAGCACTACAACCGAAAGAGCCATCACCAACAGAATGAATTCGTGCCGCAATCTCCGAACGTTCCACTCCGAGCCAAATAGTCCAAGAACCACAAGCAATAGCATTACCGGACCACCGAAATCAATGGCTGTAACTTCTTCGTACGCTCTTGGCCAATTCTTACGAATTGCCCGCCCGAAGTGCGCCAGTTTGTCGTGAAGCGAATGCGGGTAGGGCGTGTACGCGGCGTAGAGGCTCGAATCCAGCAATGGGCCAATAAAGTGGTGCTTCTCGTCGATTGTGTAGCCTGCCTGCCAAAAACTCATTCCAGAGTCCATACGATTGGCAATGGTGTAGTTGATGTTCCATTTGCCTTCGAAACGATATTGCCCGGTGTGCGCGTGCTGGAAAATAGCATACGGCACCATCAGGGCCAGCCACGAGCCAAACACAAGAGCCGCTCCGCGCAACGCCTTCCACCAGGCGACTCTTCGCAAAACGGCTACCATGCCTGCCGCCAAAATCACGAAAGCCGGGTAAGCAAACGCCTCCGGCCGGGACAACGTTGACAGCCCAAAGAACACGCCCGCAAATAAGAAATCACGGGGGCGGAAGGAATCCAGTGCTCGGATTGCCCAATAAATGCCCGCCAGCCACAACGTGAGATAAATCGACTCATTAAATACAGACCCCGACAATCCCACGAAAACGGGAAAGATCGCGAACAGAGCTGCGGCGGTATATGCGATTCGAGTTCCGTAGAGGTAGCGTGCCAGAACAAAAGCGAGAAGCACCAGCGCCGTTCCGAACAGAAGAGAAAGCAAATAAGCGGCGTGCTCTGCGCTCAGGCCCAATCGCGAAACGCCGGCAATTAAGACGGGGTATAGAGTTCCGTACATTGTTTCCGGCCAATCGAAACTCCCCGTCAACGGCTTCCCATCGCGCAAATCGATGCCCATGCGGATGTACTCACAGCCATCGCCGCTGATTACGGGTGTGAACTTCAACATGAATCCCACGCGCAGAAAGAATGCCACCGCTAGGATTGCAAGCAGCCATTTGTAAGATACGTTCGAACTGCTCTGGTCCGCTCCTCCTTCCTTCATTGGGTCTTCCGGCGATGATATTGTGCTAATCATGTATCTGCACTTCCGGAATCGGCACCACAAACTTGCCACCCCATTCGCGAATGAAAGAATTCTGCTTGATAATCTCGTCCTTTAAGTTCCACGGAAGAATGAGAAGAAAGTCTGGCCGTGTCTCCCGGATCCGTTCCGGAGGAAAGATAGGAACGTGCGTGCCGGGGAGAAATCTGCCGTGCTTATAAGGATTGCGGTCGACCGTATAATCGAGGAAATCGGATCGAATCGCACAATAGTTCAGCAGGGTATTGCCCTTGCCGGGCGCACCGTATCCTGCGATCTTTTTTCCGTCGCGCTTTGCCTGGATCAAAAACTCGAGCAACTTACGCTTCGTCTCTTTCACATGTTCGGCGAATTGGGCGTAGGTCTCCATCCGCGTGAAGCCTAACCGTTCCTCCCGCGCTTTCAGTTCGTCCACGCGGGCTTCGACCGGTTTCGAGCCATCCTCGCTGTGCCGTGCGTAAACGCGCAACGATCCTCCGTGGCTCGCCAGTTCTTCCACGTCAAAGATGGTCAGTCCATGGGCCCCGAAGATCCTTTCCGTGCTGAGCAGCGAAAAATACGAAAAGTGTTCGTGATAGATCGTGTCGAACTGATTCTGCTCTATCAGGCGCTGCAAATGCGGAAACTCCATCGTTATGACGCCCGTTTGCTTCAGCAGAATTTTCATCCCGGCTACAAAATCATTCAGGTCCGGAACCTGCGCGAGAACATTGTTTCCCAGAAGTAAATCGGCTTTCTTTCCTGCGGCGGCGAGTTCGCGCGCCGTATTTCGCCCGAAAAACTTCACTTCCGTGTTCACGCCTTTTTGGATCGCCACAGCGGCAACATTGGCCGCGGGCTCGATCCCCAAAACGGGTATCTTCTTCTCGACAAGATACTGCAACAGGTAACCGTCGTTGCTGGCCACCTCCACCACCAGATTCGCCGCATTTAATCCAAAACGCTCGACCACCTCATCCGTATATTTCCTGGCATGCGCCAGCCAGGAGTCCGAGTACGAGGAAAAATAGGCGTAGTCGCTGAAGATATGCTCGGGAGAAACGTATTCCTGAAGTTGCACGAGAAAACACTTCGCGCACACATAGACGTGCAACGGATAAAAAGGCTCCATCTGATTCAGGTGATCGGCGGTCAAGTAGCTCTCGCACAATGGGGACATCCCCAAGTCAACGAATGTGTATTCGAGCTCGCTTCCGCAGAATCGGCAACCGGATTGTTTCGCGGCGCTCATCGCCTCTCTCAATACGATTTGAACATCGGTCTGATGCTCATTTCCGTTACCTCGGCTGTGCGCGGCAGTTTCAACGCGTGAACCACCATCACTGCTACATCCTCCGGTTGCATCAGTAGCTCAGGCCGGTAGGCTTTGTGCTCTTCGTGAAAGAGCTTCTCGGTCCGAGGCGTGGCTGTGCGCCCGGGAAACACACAGAGCACGCGAATCCCATCGGGATTCACTTCTTCACGAAGGCTATCAGCCACGGCCTTCATGGCGTGCTGCGTGGCTGCAAATTGTCCTGACCGGGCCCGAGCGCGAAGCCCGCTGCTCGAATTGACAAACACCACTTGCCCGGACTGCTCTCGCAGCAGAGGCAGCAGCAGCTGTGTTAGCCGGTAAGGACCGCGAACATTGGCGCGATACTGCGCGTCGAGATCCGCAATTGGGGCGCTCGCATGTTCCCCATGGGAAATTTCGCCCGCGCAGTGGACAAGCACGTCAACGTGGCCGCCGTTTCTAAGCAAGTCCGCCGCTAACGCATCGATGTCCTCGTCACGTGTGAGGTCGGCCCGGCAAACTCGCGTGGACGGCGAATATTCCCGGGCTAGCCGGGCGACTGCCTCGAGAGGCTCCAGGCGCCGCCCGACAAGGCAAACGTGAGCGCTTTCCTCGGCCATGGCCAACGCGATCGACCGGCCAATTCCGGAACTCGCTCCGGTGACCACAGCAAATTTGCCTTGTAGATTTTGCATCGAAATTCTCGGCGTCACGTCCGCTTTCTTTATTTCAATGCCCATCGTTTCCGTCGTCACGGCTTTCCCTCGGCCTTCTGGCGGCTAAACAGAAGTCGCCGCTTCGCAGCGTTCTGGCTGCACCAGGGGTGGTTGCGTTTCATAAAGATCAAAGAATCGTTCCGGTATGTGCGTTAGATCCGTCCCGCGCAGATAATCGCCCATAGTGGTTCCTGTACAAGCGGAGTCCACGTTCGGAGCGCCGTGGCGGGCCGCAACGTCATCCAGATTGACGGTCCGAAAATCAATACTAAATCGAGTTTTCCCGGACGTGTTTGGCACGCTTGAGTGCATCTGCGCCGCCGAAAACAGCAAAACGCCTCCGGGAGGGGCAATCACTCGAATCTGAGGGTCAAGCTCCATCGGTTCTTCCGGTTTCGGCTGCTCACGAGTATCCTCCTTGATAAACTGCGCCGCGTTCTTGCGGCTGGTGCGATTCCATTCCGCATAGTTGTACCTGGCCGATCCATTTCGCACGCCCTGGCTCCAGTAGCGTGGATGGAATGCCATGGCGTTCTCCGGAACTATTGGATAGATCGGCATCCACCAATTAATCTGGCACATCGGCGCGGAGTACCAAGTGTCCCGGTGAGGGTGAAAAGCGTAGGCAATGCCGACTTTCAGATACTCATCGCTCGTCGAAGTCCGCATCCGCGGGACGTCGAAATATGTTCTCTCAAGGTCTAAGCCCAACTCGCTGAGCATTCCTTGAATATGCTTCTTTGAGTCCGGCGAGTGAATGAACTTAGGTTTTAGCTCCGATAGTATCGCCGCGTAGCGTTCAACCGGAAAGTGATACTGGGCCGTTTCCGGATCGTGCGGATGAAATGCCTCTTCGGCCATCTTTCGGGCAAGATCCACAAGCGCTAACGAACTGCGCGTCGGCGAGTACACCAACAACTGTCCGTGATACAACTTCTCCCGCCGCTGCTCGTCCCTAAGCGGGGCATCGATATAAATGGCATTCATTGGATAATCCTTTCTACCTGCTCAGCGCGCGGCGGAAGACAAAGAATCTTTGTGCTTGCGCAAAATCTGGCATTTCTCCAGTTCCTCTGCCGCTTCCCTCAAAGCACTGAATTTCATGCCCGACCTGTCCGCAATGTCCAATAGGCTATTGGTCCCGTCGGACTGATTTAGAACCCACAGCATCGCCATCTCCGCCGTTGCCGCGTCGGATTGCCCGCCGATCATGCGGTAGAGGCCGCGCTTTCCCAATTGTGGCTCACACTTCGGGATCACGTTCACGAACACGTCGTTCGCCTCGATTAGCGCTACAACCTCCAGGCAGAGCGCCAGTGATTCTCGTAGCTTTTCCGCGTGCACAAAGTCCAGGTTGTCCGCCGAAGTGTGATATTCCGGAAAAGTACCGTGCGGCGTGCGCGAAAGCCGGCCAACTGCAAGGTCGATCCCCGGCGAGCAATACTGTCGCTCATCGTAGCCGTACGGCGAAAACTCCAAAACTTCGAAGGGTGCGCCGAAGTGCTGCAAAACATGTGCAAAAATGCGGTCGATTTCAGTCATTCCGCGGCGGCTCTTTTTGTAGTGCAGTTTCCCCTCATCGCCGACGCCCGTGAGTACCACGCCGTGCTTAACGCGTGGGACCTTCCCTTCATTGAGGGCTAGCCAGGTGATCGCGCCGATTGTGCCGGGAATAAAGAGAAATCGATACGAATACCGGTGCTGTGAGTCGCGTAAGTGCTTTGCCAGTGAAACTGCCAGCGACACGCCGGAGAGATTGTCGTTTGCAAGCGACGGGTGACATACGTGTGTGGAAATCAAAACTTCATCTTCCGACTTTCCCGGTAGGAAGAACTCGCCGTAGGTCAAGTGGCCGTCCGTCAGGGTCGACTCGATGCACACGTCATACTCACCATCCTGCAGAGCATTGAATTGCCTCTGCGAGAGACAAAAACCCCAGCTTTCCTTGTAGTAGGAAGTCCGATAGGGAATCCAGTCAGGGTGAGAGGGGACGGTAAACAAATGGTCTTTCAACGCCTCTAACGGCATGCGCGCACGCACGGGCACGCTGTAATTTACGACGTGCAAATTAGAGCGCTGAAAATCAATAACCCGGTTTCCGGCCGAGTCCTTGACGTAGGCATCGCGAATGTTCCATTCCCGCGGCACCGTCCAGTCGAACACTCGCGTGCCGCTCGGCACTTCGCAGATTTCCAGCGAAATCTCTTGCTGAAGAGCGCGCAGAGTCTCACGCACTCCGTCGCCGGTGATGCTGCGGCAAATGGGATAGAGCTGCTCGATGCGCCGAAACATCGACTCTCCCGCTAGTGCAGGGACAATGTCGTTTTGGAGTTGGCTCGAACTCAAGTCTGTAGAGTCTTCCTCAAGACACAAAGTCCGGATAGGTTCGGTCTCTCTCAATAATTGTTCGTTCACCTGCAGGCCATTCGATGCCGAAGGCCGGATCGTTCCAACGGACGCCGAGTACGTGTTCGGAGGAATAGAACTGAGACATTTGATAGAAGACCTCCGTATTATCCTCGAGCGTTTGGAAGCCGTGTGCAAATTCCTCCGGGATGTAAAGCAATTTGCCGTCGCCAGCGGAGAGCTCGATGCCAAAGTATTGTTTGAACGTTGGCGAGGAGCGGCGCAAATCGATAATGACGTCATAGATGGATCCCGCCGTGCACCGAACGAGCTTTGCTTCGGACCTCGGCGCGGCCTGAAAGTGCATCCCGCGTAGAATTCCTTTCCGTCTGTTGAACGAGATGTTGCACTGTGCCACCGCGGTATTCAGCCCGCGCTCTTCGAATTCCCGCTGGCAAAAGGCACGAGCGAAAAACCCGCGCTTGTCTTCGAGTCTCTCCACTGCAATCACAAACGCGCCACGCAGCTTGGTTTCCTTGAAAATCAAAGTTCACCAGGCTCTCGTCAGAAGCCCTTTGCCTGTAGCACGTGCTCAGCTTCCGGGGCTTTCCAGCGCAAACTCACATCCAGGCGGCCCGTGGAAAGCAGCCGTTGGATGTGGTCGATGCGCTTGTAACGTATCCCCTCAAAGTCCTCGGCGCGCAGGCCAGCGTTTTTGTAAGCCTCAGAGAGTTCGCGCGCACCTCGGCGCGCGTCCCATTTGGGTTGAAATGCGGGTAGCATCTTCGTTATGCGGCTAAAGTCGGCTCGGTAGCAACGCTTGTCGGGGCCCGCATCCGATGCGTACTCAATGGAGCATCCCGGGACGGTTTCCTTCACGATCTCGGCAAGGTCGCGAATTTGATAATTCTCTTCGCTTCGTCCGACGTTGAATGCCTGGTTGTGAATGATCTCGCGGGGAGCTTCCAGCACCGCGAGGAATGCGCGCGAGATGTCCTCGATGTGCACGATCGGGCGCCAGGGACTGCCGTCGCTCTTGATGAATACACGGCCCGTCGTCAACGCCCAAGCCGTTAAATTGTTAAGCACCAGGTCAAATCGACAGCGAGGAGACACTCCATAAGCTGTCGCGTTACGAAGGAATGTCGGACTGAAATCAGGTCCCGCCAGTCTCGCTACATCCTGCTCCACCAGAACTTTCGACCGCCCGTATGGCGTGACTGGATTGAACTCCGCGGTCTCGTCTAAAATCTTGTCTCCCGCCGCTCCATACGTGCTACAGGAAGAGGAAAACAAAAAGCGGGTTACACCAACTTTCTTCGCCAGAATTGCAAGACGAACCGAAGCACGATAGTTAATATCGTAGGTCAAATCTGGATTAAGATTTCCGAGCGGATCGTTGGAAAGCCCGGCCAAGTGGATGACTGCCTCGAACCCCGCAAGGTCCGTGGACTCCACGTCGCGCAGGTCCTTTCGAATGGACGGGAATTCCTTTGGCGGCTCGCCAAATGTGCATTGTTCGAACAGATCGCTGTCTAACCCTACCACTTCGTGGCCGGCATCAGCGAGCAGGGGCGCCATGACCGTGCCGATGTAGCCTTTGTGACCCGTTATAAGTATGCGCATTCTTTTTATAAATCCTCTGGCGGGACCGAATGGTCCCCGCGCCAAGATACAAAGCTTTGCGTGAAATTGCACATAACATGAAGCATATCAAGTGCCAAGTAGCCCTTCCTTATTCTTGCGTATCTGATTGAAACAAAATGGTTTACAGACTTGCCGTCCAAAAGATAGCGAGAGCTGGTCTATTTTCTTTCCCGTTTGCGGCATCGAATTCCACAACACTTTTTTAAGCCATTTGTTCTATGTTAACGGGGCAAACCGCTTATAATGAGCAGGATACACACCTCAAATGGCAATCCGCCACTTCGCGGCCGCCAGGCTGCGTACTCATCGGTTTGTTTCACGATCGCTTTGATAGACCGAGGAGATCGAAATCAGGAGCGTTTAGTTGCTCTATCATCGTGCCCAAAGGGCAAAACTCAAAGTCTCTCAGGAGATGCTTTAACTTGCTCTCCATTCCCTTCAAACCAACATACTGCCGCAGGCGAGCAGTCAAACTGCCGTTCATCCGAGGTTGTTCCGTGTCCAATTCCCAAGGGTGCAAGTAGACGCACACCGCATGATTTTCGTGCCCGTTGATGTAGTGGATACCCCAGCGGGTGTAACGGTAAGGAAGCAAGCGCAAGTAAGCGCCGCCGCCAAACGGCGAGCGGGCACCGGCGAAAGTCAGAGTGGGCAAAGGAAACTCGACTATATGTCCGTGCCGCGTTTCGATGCGAAAAGGAAAGCGCGGCCCGTCAGGCATGCCATGATCCAAATGTTTTATGGGGAAAATGCTCGAATCGTAAGTGAATCCAAGTTCTGCGAGAATCTCGAATGCCCAAAGGCAATTCGGTGTAATGGAGAAGGTCGGAGCCCGATACCCGCGGACGCGTGCTCCGCACGCATCTTCCAAAAACTGCTTCGCACGGCGCGTATCCTCTCGGAACTCAGTTGGTGTTAACGAATAAACCAGACGATGTCCATAGCTGTGGCAGGCGATCTCATGCCCAAGGTTCGCGATTGCCCGTATTAGCTGCGGAAAATGTTCGGCGACCCACCCGACGGTGAAGAAAGTTGCGCGGCAGCCAGCCGCCGAAAGGAGTCCGAGAACTTTCTCAGTATTCGCCTCTACACGGCTGGCGTATGAATTCTCCTTTGTCGATGAGGCCGCAAACGCTGTCGCGTGATAGTAGTCTTCCAAGTCGACTGACAGGGCATTCTTCATAGCTCGGTGCTCGAAGTGCAATTGTGCTTCCAAACTTCTCCAACCGAAGCGTTCTCTCACCTCAGTATTGCATTCTGGACGGTTTATGGGCTAATCCTGCCGCTTGGCCTGCTTTATGCGACCTGCTATTCTCGGCAGGGCAAATTGCAACATCATACCGATTTCGATGTTATCCGGGGGACGGCGAATTGCGGATCTTGACCTTCACCAGCCTTTATCCCAACTCTCTTCAGCCATCTTTCGCGGTTTTTGTCCATCAGCGCACAGAACACTTATCGCGTCTCTCCGGCAACTCGGTGCAGGTGGTTGCTCCAGTCCCATATTTTCCCTTATGGATTCCACTCGGACATTGGCAGAGAATCGCCCGCATCCCCGGAAAAGAGCAATTGGGCGAACTTACGGTGCGTCACCCACGCTATCTCTTGGTTCCGAAGGTTTCCATGCGCTTTCACGGACGATTGATGTACGGGGGATGCGAGTCGTTGGTCAGGCAACTGCACGCGCGGGAGCGCTTCGACTGTATCGATGCCCATTTCGTTTATCCGGACGGATTCGCAGCCTGCCTCCTTGGCAAAATGCTTGGCGTTCCTGTAATCGTTTCCGCGCGTGGAACCGACCTGACGCTGTATCCTTCTTTTCGCACAATCCGGCCACTCATCGAATGGACGCTAGACCACGCGGCAGGACTGATAGCGGTTTCCGCGTCCCTTAAGAACGAAATGCTTGCGCTGGGAGCGAATCGCAAGAAAATCCGCGTCATTGCAAACGGGGTCGATATCAATCGTTTTCAAGCGACGGATCGGGGCTTTGCGCGGCGGCAGTTAGGACTTTCCGTGGACGCCCAGATTGTCGTTTCCGTCGGCGCGCTTCTTCCCGTCAAGGGTCACGACCGCCTGATTGCTGCGATCGCCGCGATGAAGGACCAATTTCCAAGGCTGCGGGCCTACATAGTCGGCGAGGGATCAGAACGCGCGAGACTCGAGTCGCAAATTCGAGAGGCGGGGATCGCAGAGCGAGTATTTTTGGTGGGCTCAAAACCAAATGATGAACTGCAGGCGTGGTTCAACGCTGCGGATGTGAGCTGCCTGGCCAGTTCGCGAGAAGGCTGGCCCAATGTTGTATCTGAATCGATTGCGTGCGGCACTGCTGTCGTGGCCACGAACGTCGGCGGGGTTCAAGAAATCATTTCTTCCCCGGAACTCGGCATTGTGGTCGAACCCGAACTCTCGGCGATAGCAAGAGGCTTGGCCGACGCACTGCGCACGCATTGGAATCGGGACGTGATGGTTGAGCATGCGCAGCAACGCACTTGGGAGACGGTCGCGCACGAGGTTCAAGAACATCTGGATGCCAGTGCGCGCGGGCATACTCGGAACGAAAGGTAACCTCAAGGGAAATCCATTCAACCTAAGGTCGCTGGTCCAGGCGGCAATCAGAGTAGCTTCTGTAATCTACTGATTTTACAGGAGTTGAAAGAGATGGCGCTATCGGATAAGCGGCAGCTTGGTATAGGGATTGCTGGTTGTACTGGAGCGAACTGCTAGAATCGTCTAGGGATGGAGAGCAAAAACTGAAGATGAAATCGATCAGTATTTTCGGGCTGGGCTACGTGGGTGCAGTGTCGTCCGTTTGTCTAGCGCACAAGGGGAATAACGTCATTGGAGTGGACCTGAATCCACTCAAGGTGGAGCAGCTCGATAGTGGTCGCGCTCCGATTGTGGAAGTCCGCGTGGCGGAGATGGCCGAGGAAGCGAACAAGGCCAGCCGACTTCATGCCACAACAGACGCCATGAAGGCCATCGCGGACACCGAGATTTCCTTCATTTGCGTGGGCACACCGAGTTTACGCAATGGAAAATTGGACCTGCGCGGGGTCGAACGCGTATGTGCCGACATTGGCGCCGCGCTCAAGCGAAAGAATGCATTCCATTTGATTGCTCTTCGCAGCACCGTTCTACCTGGCACTACAGAAAATGTTGTAATTCCCGTGATTGAAGCGGCAAGCGGCAAGCGTGCCGGCGTTGATTTCGCAGTGTGTTTCCATCCTGAATTTTTGCGCGAAGGCACAGCCGTGGCCGACTTCTTTGCACCTCCGTTCACTGTTTTCGGAACCGCCAACTCGGAGCATCTCACTCCTCTGCGCGAACTCTATCATTGGGCCGCGACTGATATTTATGAGACTTCGCCCTCGACTGCGGAGATGGTGAAGTACGTTTGTAATGTGTTTCACGGATTGAAGGTATGCTTCGCTAACGAAATCGGGACGCTATGTAAAACCATGGGAGTCGACACGGAAGTCGTCACCCGGATTTTTACCTCCGACACCCAGTTGAATATTTCGCCCGCTTACCTTAAGCCGGGATTTGCATTTGGAGGTTCGTGTTTGCCAAAGGACTTGCGGGCCATCAATTACCGAAGCAAAGAGCTCGATTTGCGCCTACCGTTGCTGGAATCTATCATGCCGAGCAACAACGAGCACCTCGAACGGGCGGCGGAAACGATTTTGCGGACAAACAAGAAGAAAATTGGTTTTCTGGGACTGAGCTTCAAGCCGGGCACCGACGATTTACGAGAGAGTTCTTTAGTCAACTTGGTGAAGCGGCTGCTCGGAGAAGGCTGCCAGTGCAGAATCTTTGATGAAGATGTTGTGCTTGGTAGAATCCTCGGATCAAACCGACTGTTTATCGAGGAAACGATTCCACACATCGGCTCGCTGCTTAGTAGCGAACTGAAAGAGGTTGTTGAAGGAGCCGAAGTGCTGGTCGTCGGGACGAAGGCGGTTCCTGCCAATGAACTGGCCGTCTATTTGCGTCCCGGAACTACAGTCATTGACCTGGTCCATTTGGAGAAAAGCCGGCGGCTATCTGGACACATCGCCTACGAAGGAATCTGCTGGAAGTAGGGAACTCATCATGAGAGTACTCTGGGCAAAATCGGGCGGAATGGTGCCTCTGGACACTGGGGGAAAGACTCGGAGCTTCAATCTTCTCAAGGAATTGGCGCGCATTCACGAGGTAACTTTGTTCACTTTCTACGGGCGTCACGCGGATGACACACACGCGCAACTTGAGAGATATTTCTCACGTGCGATCTGCATCCCGATGGATCTGCCACACGCGCGGGGCATTGACGAAGCGCTGGACTACGCGCGGAACTTTTTTTCGCTGCGCCCGTACACGATGGCAAAATTCTGCCGCCCAGAGATTGCAAATGCGCTACGCGAGTTGGTTCAGAAACATTCGTTTGACGTTATAGTGTGCGATTTTCTCTTTTGTGCCGGTGTAATTCCGTGGGATTGGCCGTGCCCAAAGGTGCTCTTCACACACAATGTGGAGGAACAGATTTGGCGGCGTCATTTCCAGGTATCGCGCAATCCAGTGTGGAAAGCTGTCTCCTGGCGCGAGTATCGGACGCTGCGTCTCGCGGAGAGGCATTACGTTAACCTCGCCGATCATGTACTTACGGTATCGGAAAGTGACCGCAATTACTTTGCTACCTACACAGACGCCAAGAGGATCACAGTGGTTCCGACCGGTGTGGATGTTGAGTATTATCAACCGGGCAATAGTATAGAAAAACCCGGCACTCTGGTGTTTACAGGTTCGATGGATTGGCTGCCGAATGAAGATGCAATTACTTTTTTTGCCGAAAGCATACTTCCTCAGCTGCAGCGGAAGACGCCCGATGCCGTGCTGCGCGTTGTTGGGAGAAGACCATCGCAACGCCTGAGAGCGCTTGCCGCCGAGAACAAATACATTGAGGTAACAGGGGAAGTCCAGGACGTGCGGCCACACGTACATGAATCTTCAGTGTATGTGGTGCCGTTGCGCATCGGCGGCGGTACGCGCATCAAAATCTTTGAAGCAATGGCTATGGGAAAGGCGATTGTGTCTACCTCGGTGGGAGCAGAGGGTCTGCCTGTACGTCACAACGAAAATATCGTGCTGGCGGATTCGCCGGAAGTTTTTGCGCGCGAAATCGCGAGATTGCTGGGCGATCCCGCCGAACGGATGCGAATTGGACGAGCAGCACGGACGCTGGTGGAGAAGAACTATAGCTGGCGTTCGGCTGTCGGAGTTTTCGATGCGGTGTTCGAGCAGGTGACCGACAATACGCCGATGGTGCCCACACTGCCGACTGCGACCGTTCCCTCTTCCTGAAACAAGCTGATCATTCTCGAATCGGCATGACTGGCCAGCGCTTGAAGTACGAAGACTCTACAACGCTGGGAGAGCGTCGGCTCAAAAAGCGATCGAGGATTTGCCCCGCTTCTTGGAATTATTCATCCAGAACTTCTCAGATATCCTGAACCCGCATCAAAAGGAATAGCTCCGAGAGGGCGGGCGAGGGCGCATTCTGCGCCAGCGAGCGCGGCGAATGATGGGCGAGCCGCGCTGCCTTGGGGAATACTTACTCTCGGTGCTCAGTCCAGGGACCTCGGTTGGAGCCGAAAAAGCGAAATGCTTACAGGGTTCGGTAATTATGAATTATATTATATATCTTCTATATAATATCATTATATATATTCAGATGGATTGAAATAAGTGCTCCGGGGAGGGATGTGCGGAATTGGAGGAACAACCCCATCGCCAAATACAGGAGCCGGACCAAGGCTTCTGCCGGGAGAATTTAACAGATGAGTTCAGGAGACTTGGAGCCTGTACGCCTAGCTATTAAGCGGGAAGGACCGGTTTTCTCAGAACAATGATGAGATTTGTCCGAAACCTACGGAGGAAATCCCAGCGGAGAGCGCGGATCAAGAGAAGCTCGAGGATGACAAGGGGTCCGAGCATGACAGTCTGGGCGGAAGACTCTTCCAGCGAAAGGCGGTCGACTTCGAATCCACTTTGCAGGGCGAGCGACTCGATCGCGGCAGGAGAATTCAATCGGTAAAACGTGGGAAAGACGTCGCCCTCTTCCCTTCCCTGAAGAAAATGGACGAACCAGATCTTGGCGCGCTGGGGAAGTGCGCGAGCGGTGAGCGTGGTGTAACCCTGAGAGTTCGGCGTGTGAAATAGAAATTCTCCGCCGGCTCGAAGGACGCGATGGACCTCGCGTAGCAACTCTGCAGGGCTCTCGATATGTTCGATTACCATGTTGGCGGTTATCAGGTCGAAAGTTTGATCACGGAAGGGAAGAGCTTCAATATTTCCAGCCACGAGGCGTCGAACAAGATTATTCTTTCGAAGGCTGGGGGCATCTGCGTCTATTCCTATGAAGAGGCGCGGACGACGAAGAAGATCGGCCTCGTCCTGCTGACTCGAGGGCATCCACTCCGGCAGAATTTGGTGACCGCAACCTAGATCAAGCCAAACGATGCCGGGCCTGGAATGCGCGACAAGAGCTTCCTTATAGGCAAACTGGGAATTTCGAAGTCCCGGAGCAAGGGCACGCTGCAGCGCATTGTAAAACCTATGAAGATATTTCCTCATCGGGCAGCCGCACGAGGCACGGTGGTCGATTTCGAAGCACCCTTGGTTGGCAGCAACAAAACGGATTGCGCGCCGCTGAGATTGTAGTGCATGCGGTTATGGAAGGCATCTCGCGATGTGAGGACCCAAGAGCCGAGCCAGAGAAAGTGGCATTTTTCGCCATGCACGGATGGCCAATTCATACTTGGGATTCTGCGGATTAATTTCCGGCAATATTCCGCCATTGGGCAGCCAATAATTCCAGTGGAGAGGGATGGTCTCTGCGCCCCATTGAAGTTTGAAGGAATGCGTGCCAGAGCCGACCGTGGAACGCCCGAAATCGAAGAGCCGATAGCCCTGGCGGGCGGCAAAACAAAAAAGATTCCAGTACAAGAACATGTTGGGCTTCAGTGAGAGTGCACGCTGAACCGAGGAGCTCCAGACGGCTTCGACGCGATCGCGAAAACCAATCAAGAACGAAGCTGCTACCGAACGGCCTTCATGTCGGATCACACAAACGTGCGTGTTGTCCGGAAAGGCTTGTACAATTTCACGGAAGAAAACCGGGCTGTAGGCGGGCGTCCCCAGGTCGCGCATGTTTTCGGACCAGACAGAGTAGAACTCGGCGAGCAGATTTTCGCCACCAAACTCGGTGGTCATGCCGAAACTCATCGACTTACGGACCTTTGTGCGCATTTTCGTGTTTAGGGACTTCCACATTTTGTCGGTATCAGGGTCGAGGGGGAGAACCAAAGTGACCTTGTTGGTGCGCGCCGGAAGCGCGAGACCAAGGTCGGAGCGATGCCGCAATTCGAGGTGCCCGGCTGCGGCATCGCGGGTGACGCGAGCTGCCTCTTCCAGGAGGAGGTGCTGTGCTTCCGGTGAATTTGCCAGGACTCCGCCAGCATTGAGAAATGGCATCGAGGAAACAAAGTTGCCAAACAGCCAGCTTTTCTGAATGACCAGTGGGAGCGCACCACAGACGGCGCCCTTTTCCTCCGCTAAGAGATAAGAAGTTGCCCAACCGAAGCTGTTTTCGATAACCCTCTTCCAATTCCAACGATGGCAATAAGTTGCCTCGGGATGAGTGGAAATGTATCGCTCCCAGGATTGGGCCTGCTCTGGATCCGAGCAAATCGAGATATTCATAGCGAAGTCACGCTTTGCTCCGCACGCTCTGTCGCGGCGGCGTCCAAGTCGCAGAGAGATCTCCACGCCAGCACTTCACGCAACCGATGAGCGATGCCAGGTTGACCAGACAAAAATAATAAGCGAGCGAGAAAGGTTTCCAGGCTGCACGGACGCGAGGCAGGAGCCACCCAGCCGTCGCTGACGCGTAGAAGGCGCCTTGCAAGAGCACGGCAACTCGATAGAAGGGTGAAAACCAAAGTAGCAGGGAGGTGGCAAGGGCGATGATCATGAAAAACGGAGCCAGCCAGCGGAGGAGTTTGTGAGAAATGAGAAGGAACCAGTGGCGTGGATTGCGCAAAGGATTAAGGACTCCGGGTATGCGTCCCAGCGCGTTGAAACTACGGCTGACGATGCGCACTTTGCGGCGGAATTCCTTGTCAAAACTTTTAGCGGTTTCCTCGTAGCTGACCGCAGCGGGATCGAAGATACCGCGATAACCACGATCAATGATCTGCAGCGGATTGAGAAAGTCGTTTATGTCGGTCGGAAGGAGAGGTGTATAGAGCTCGCGCCGGATGGCATAGATGGCCCCATCTCCGCCAACTACGGATTCAAAAGCGGACTCCTTTTGCTTGAGCCAGGTCTCAAGTTTCCAGTAGAGACCCTCGGCTTCAGCGGCCTCGGTGTCCGAGGCATTTTCGACGTAGCGGGCGTTGCCCACCACGTAACCTACGCGAGAATCGCTAAAATGCCTGACAAGCTGACGAATAGCGTCGTTCCGGTAAATAGCATTCGCATCTGAGAAGACGAGGATTTCACCCCCCGCCATCGGCACGGCCAAGTTGAGACCTGCAGTCTTACCGAGACGCTCCCGCTGGCGAACTAGTCGGACGCCCGATTGGGCGTGGCTGCGGACCAAATCGTCTGTGCCATCGTCCGAGCAGTCGGAAACAACCATGACCTCCAAACGATCTCTGGGATAATCAATGGCTAGAGAGTTTTTCAATTTCTCTTCCATGACCAAACTTTCGTTGTAGGCGGAAATGAGCAAAGTCACCGCTGGCAGCTCAAGAGAGGTTGCCAGGCTTTCCCTGCGCGAGCTGAAACGCGTGAGAAGGGCAAGGAGAATCGGATAGCCCCCGTAGTCGTAGAGGAGGAATGCAGCGCTCGTCCAAAACGTCGCTTCTATGATTAATCCAGAGTTCGCGGTCATGCGATTCTATATTAAGGCGAATAACTCATAATTTCAGAGCCCGATGCTTAGGGCCAGCGCGAACTTGGCAACCGTGGCAGGCAGGTGAAAGAGTTGGCGTCGTGTTTCAATAAGATTCCAGCCAAGTCAAAATGGTATAGATGGCAGACGCCTAATCGTTTCATCGGACTCACGCCGGAACTGAAAACCAGGCAAGTCAAACATAAAGGTCTCGAGCTCCTGCACAGCTAATCCGCAGGAACCTCCCTAGTTGGGTTGTCGATCCTGTTGCACAGCTGTGGTGTCAACAGTGCCCTTGTCTTCGGCCGTGTTCCGACCGATGGCAACCTTAAGTGAGCCATCGGTCGGATCTCGATAGCTAATGTACAGGACATCGTTCTTGTCGATGGCCATAGAGCTGTAAAGATAAGGTTCTTCCGCCCGCGGAGCGACAACTTGCTTGTGCCATTTGGTGCCGTCCCAATAAGCGTGCTTCAACGAACCCGCATCCTCGTAGCTTATGTGGGGGAATCCATGCTTGTCCAATACTAGTGAACTGCGAAAGCCGACCCACGAGCCTCTTTGAAAAACTACGTCCACGGTTTCGACAGCCCAGCCTTCGCCCTTTGGGCGGGCAAATTTCAGAGAACCGGAGGATCCCGAATCAAAGCCAATGGAGCTCTCATAAAAACTCATTTCGGGCTGATTCTGCGAGTTAAGCACTAGGCAGTTTCCCATGCCAGCAGAAGCTCTACCAGTTGGTACAGCCGCCAATTGAACTTTCCACTCGCCGCCATGGAGAGAAGCGTACTTCAGTTCACCGAGGGGGAAAACGCTATATGTGAGATGGGGATTCCCGCTCGCGTCCAGCACAATTGAATTCCACTTTCCGTCTTCTCCGTTAAAATCTACAGTCTTAGCCATCCACACGCCGTCAACTAGGGTAGCGTGTTTAAGATGGAGGTAGTTGGAGCCATCCGCGGAACGCGTGTGATACCAAATGACGTGGGGAGTATTGTCCGCTCCGACCGCAAGCGTGCAGTTGTATTCGATGCTTCCAGTCCCGGCTGCGATTTGCTGAATGATCCACTTCTTCCCGTCCCATCGCGCGTATTTCAGCTCGCGCGGGGTGTAGCAAATTTGAGGGTCGCCCCGAGGATCAAGGGTGATATAGGTGGAGAAATCCTGGAGCTGCTTGTCTAGGACCATCGTAAACCACTGACTGGAGGCCGCCGCGCGAAACGCATACTTGAGAGCAGAGCCCCCGTCCGCCGCGTAAGCGATATGGATGTTGCCTTCCTGATCGACGGCCAAGGAGGTGAACTTTGCGTAGACGTCAACGGATTCCTGGGTCCAGGTCCAGCTTTGCGCCGCCGCGCGCGAGGGCGCCAGCAGCAGAGCAGATGATAGCATCAAGAGTACATGCTTGCGCAAAGACTTGGCCCTCACTTTGTGCAGACCAGGCGTTGTCATGTGGTCCTCCACTTTATAGCGCTCCACTCTCCGCGAGTGTGGGTACTGCGACGGGCACCATGGCTGCTTGTAGCGCGAGTTCGCGTCTCCACAAAATCTTGAGGACAATGGTGCAGGCGATCATTTGGAAAAAGAGGTCAAAGTCGGCGAGTCCCAGGAACGCGCCACTAACGAGGAATCCTACCAACGAGACTTCGAGGATGTTTGTATAAGTAACCATCCAAATGGTGGAAGACAATAACGGCGCGCGCCTACGCAAACTTCGCAAACTAATCAGAGAACAGCCAATCAAGAGCAGGTACAAAAACAAACCCACAAAGCCCTGCTCGCCCAGAGTCTGGAAGTAAATACTGTGAGGAGCCGTGGACAAATAGCCCTCGGGGAGAGGCTCAGGCTCATAGCGTTGAAAGAGATCGACATTTGGCAGAGAACGAAAACTGCCGCCTGCAACTGGGTAATCCTTGACGAAATTCCAGGTGGTTCCCCAGGCCACCATGCGCTGTTTCGCGGAATCATCCATATGTTCCTCTGAGCCAGTAATGGTGTCCATGCGTTTCATCCATTTCTGAGGAGCGAAAGTCAGCACGAGAAAGACAGAGGCAACAAGGAGAACACTGCTCGCGACACGATAGCGCGACTTGAACGCGATGAGGAGGAGAACAGCTGCCAATCCCAACAGGCCGCCTCGGGAGTAGGTCAGAATGACGGTGATAATGCCGCAGGCGAAGGCGATATTCAGCACACGCCGCAGAATGACACTTTTCTCCTCCCGAGCAAGATAGAACAGAATCGGCAGAGACATGTTCACTGCAAGAGCAAAGCCGTTATTGTCGGCAAGGAAGCTGTCGGGAGGGCCCCAAACGCGGTCCTGCCCACCCGTACGCCATCCGAAGGCTACTGCTTTTAACACTAGCGGAATAAAGCTAAAGGCAGTTACCAGAAAAACGTACTTCAGCCGTTTGTGTGAACTGACCAGAAGAATCATCACGTAGGTCATCAACAATATTTTGCTAACGCGAATTAATTCCGATTGGGCGTCCAGGATATGACCTCTAAAGAGAGGCACCTGCGTGGCATTCAGGTAAGTGATGAGGAACCACGCCCAGAGCAGGGAGAGAAGGGCCGTCTCTCGAACAAAAATGTTTTGATTCAGTTTCTTGGTGAGAAAGAGCCCCGCAACCGTGGGAATCGCTATCACCAAAGCCACCGGAAAGTTGTACATGTAGGTGAAGGCGTAGCGGTGTGGACTGAAGTACGCAATCCAAGTCCAGACCAGTACTCCGTAGAAAGGCTCCATAAAACTAATCGGTACCGAAGCCAGGATGATGACCAGCAGGAAGAGATCACGCATTCTGGCTCCTCACCGGTTCACCGGCTGAACTTCGGCTTGTTTCGTTGGTCTCTTGGAGTCGGAGGCTGGAAGAGAGGAAGAGATTTCAGCCAAATCATGATTCAGAAAGCATCGATTGAGTTGGGCCGCGAACATGGCTAAAGAGGCAGATTCATCAATCGAGAAGCGCCGCATCCGAAGAGGATCGGTGCTCACGGAATTGAGACCAGACTCCGTTGTGACTGCCGATTTGTATCCCCCGCGCATCAAGACATAACTTGCGGCATCGCCGCATTCGTCACGTTTGCCGAACGGAAAAGCGAAGTGGTGCACAGGGCTATCTAGCTTTTTCTCTAAAATGCGCTTCGATTCGAGAATCTCCCATTCCAATTCTGACGGCGACAAGCGGCTGACCACGGGATGGGTCATCGTGTGGGCGCCGAAGCTAATACCTGCAAGATGCATGGTATGTACCTGATCCCATGTTAACATTCGGTCTTGAAGCTCGACGTGAGGAAGTGGGACTTTGTTTTCCAATATTGCGCAGAATTCTTTACGGCGCGCTGGCGTGCAGCCTCGCAGCCAAGAAATGATCTCGACGGCCGCTCGCATGCGGGCTGGCGTCGAAGAGAGAGAGAACCGCCTTGGACCATCGAGAGCGAGCTCCAAAGAGTCACCGGACGCAATGCTCATGGCAAAAAAAATGCGGTCGTACCAGGCGACTTGACCGGTTTCGATAGGAGCTATCGTCAGATAAATCGTTGCAGGGATTTGATAGGCCTGCAGGATCGGAAACGCCTCGGTGAAAAGGCCGCGATAGCCATCATCGAAGGTCACGGCGACGCTCGGTTCTGAAGTTACAGGATCCGCGATTTCGCTCACCACCTGGTCCAACGAAATAATCCGGTAGTGTTTACGGAGGTGGCTCATCTGCGCCTCGAACTCCGCGGGGGGAAGCTCCGAGTACAGCGGAATCCCGCCGACGCCTATGCGGTGGTAGCAGAATATTGCAATGCGTGGGATGGAAGCGCGGACCAGGCGCGGCCAGACGCCACCTCGCTTGTCCAACTCCCACGATCGAGTCATCCTTTCCAAGACTCGCAGTATGCCGGAATGATGCAACCCTTCAACAACGAGGCCGCGCCACCCGACGCCTTGTTGATCATTCAAATTTGACCTCTCAGATGACACAAGCTGTTTTGGCCTCCAGGTGTTGGCGGTGCCACAATTCGAGCATGACCAGGTACCAGATGAGTTCGCCATAATTCTTGGCGTCCTCTTCGCGGTGCCGGCGCATTACTTGGTCGATAAATGTGGGTCGGAAGTAGCCGCGCTGTCGGGTACGCGAGTCGTTCAGGACATCCTTCACGAGCGCTTCAAGGCGTGGGTCTTGCAAAAACCACAGGGATACCGGCACCCCGAACCCGTGTTTTTTTTTCTTGCGAATTTCAATCGGAAGAATGTCTTTCATCGCTTGTTTAAAGATGTATCGCTTGCGGAAGCCCTTGAGCTTCAAGTTTGACGGAATGCGGCCCGAAAGTTCCGCGAGACGGTAATCCAGAAGTGGGAAGCGGGCGCGGATGCCCGCTAGCTCGGCGGTGCCTAGGACTTTGCGCAGATCGTTGTCGGCAAGCGTTATTTTGACGTCTAGGTACAGCAAGCGATTGAGTTCGCTCCGGTCCCGGGCGGTCTGAAAATGGCCATCGGCAATGTCCATCCAGTGGCTTGCAGGGGCAGCCTCCAGGAATCCTTGTTCGAAAACGTCCTCAGGCGGCGTGCTCAGAAACAATCCATAGGAATATATACGGCGCGGATTGGGAACCTGCGTGCGCCGGATGTATCGACGTGGCAAGCTGAGTATACCGCCGTTTTCTGGCAGGATACTCGCTGCGGGCTCGATCATCCATCGGCGCACCGACCGCGGGAGGGAGTGATACAGTGAAAAAAGTCGGTCGCTAGCATAGCGCTCGTTTCCTGCGAAAAGCTCGTCTCCTCCATCACCCGCCAGAAGCGTATTCACTCCATTTTGGCGCGCCAGGCGAGAGCAGAAGTAGCCTCCGATCGCGGACGAATTGGCGAAGGGCTCGTCGAAGTACTGAGTCAGGAGCGGCATCGCTTCAAGAGCGTCCTTGGGACTTAGACACATCTCATGATGATTCGTGCCGAAGCGCTGTGCGGCGATCCGAGCGTAGTTGATCTCGCTGTAGCGATCTTCCGAGAAGAAAATTGAGAAAGAATTCACCGGCGAGTGCCACTCATTCATGAATGCCACAACGCTGCTGCTGTCGGTTCCGCCGCTGAGATAAGCGCCGGTCTCTTCGGATTCGCAATCCTTTACATGGCGGCGAGTGGCAGCGCGCATACCTTCGCGCACCTCGGTGGCCCAGTAACGCTCGCCGTGGTCTCGTTCCTCAGTGTAGTGGATATCCCAATATTGTAGATGACGAACTTGGTCATTCTCGAAAATAAGCAAGTGGCCGGGACGAAGCTTTTCCACGCCCTGGTAAATGGACATCGGCGCTGGCACCACGCTGAAAATCAGAAATTGCATGATGGCCGCAGGGTTCACTTGCGCTGAGCCGTCGAGCACGGCGCGGATTCCGCCTGCACGGGAAGCAAACAGCAGGCGACCTGGCTCGTGTCGCCAGTACAGACTGCTGACGCCGAGGCGGTCGATGGCGAGCACAAGGCGCTGCGCTTTTTCGTCCCAGATAGCGATGCTGAAAACGCCGTCGAGGTACTTGACGAAATCTAGCCCCTTCTCCAGATAGAGGGCTGCGAGCAACTCAGCAAGAGAAAGGCGAGAAGGATCGCCCGCGCCGTGCGTCACGAGTTGCGTTAGCTCTTCCTGATTGAACAGTTCCGCATCGGCGGCGATATGCACACCTGGGATCGCCGCGACTTGCTGAAACTTCCAGCGGCGCGCGACGGCAAGCGCAGCCGAGCCGCAACTGATCCGGTCGAAGCCGGACTCGCCTGGCAATGCCAGAGCCGCTAGCATGCTGTCCAAGCTTACCGACTTTTCTGTTCCGCTCGGCTGGCAGATTCCGCAAATACCGCTCATCGCTTTTCCTACGCTCCGAAGGCTGATTTCCACTTACGAAACATCAGGACCGCCCAAAGATGCTGAGCGCGGTCGTAATGGCCGCGCTGGTGCTGGTCCCAAATGGTTTTTAGAAAACCTGAATCGAGAATCCCATCTGCGTTGTCAAAGAGTGCACTATACGTGACCTCCCGAAGTTCGTTGCGGAACCATCGGGCTAGAGGGATGGCAAATCCCATTTTTTTGCGATTCAGAATGCCGTCTGGCAATTCCGACGCCATGGCCTTCTTGAAAATATATTTGCCAGTCCGGCCACGCAGTTTGAGAGACGAAGGCATCCGCGCGGCCAGCTCCAAAACGTGATGATCAAGAAGAGGCGCGCGAACTTCCAGGGACACAGCCATGCTGGCGCGGTCCACTTTCGCGAGAATGTCATCCGTCAGATAGGTCTTTATATCGACATATTGTATTTTGGAAAGCAAATCATCGGTACCTGCGCGGTCGTAATGATGCTGAAGCACTCCTATCGAATCGTAATCGTTCAGTGTTTTCCTGAAATCGGAAGTGAACAGCTGCCGCTTTTCGGACGGCCGGAAGTACGAAATGGAATTATAGTAGCCTTCCAGCGGCGTTCGCGAAATGCTCTGAAATGTCGCCTTGCCGCGAAAAACTCGCGGTGCCCAAGCCAGCGCAGGATACCAATTCCCGAGAGGACCGAAAACGTGGGAGCGCAAAGTAGCCGGCACAAGGCTACGGAAGCGATTTTCAAAATGGTCGAGCATGTAACGCCTGTAACCTGCAAAGCTCTCGTCGCCTCCATCGCCGCCGAGGGCCACTGTGACGTGACGCCGCGCCACTTTGGAAACGTTGTAGGTCGGGATTGCCGAAGAGTCGGCAAATGGCTCGTCGAAGTGCCAGATCAACTTGTCCAATACCTCAACCGCACTGGACCTAACAACTTCTTCGTGGTGTTCGGTCTTGAACTTCTCGGCGACCTCCCTGGCATAACTTGCCTCGTTGTAGTCCTTATCGTCGAATCCGATCGAGCAAGTTGTTACGGGCCTCTTCATCAGGTGCGTCATCATGGCCACAACGGAAGAGGAATCGACCCCACCGCTGAGGAACGCCCCGAGCGGAACGTCGCTCATCAATCGCACACGTGTCGCCTCGCAAATCTCATGACGCAACAACTCCGCCCACTCTTCCTCGCTGCGGTTCTCCACGTTGTCAAATGAAAGATCCCAGTAACAAACCTCGCGCAGCTCCTTCTCTGAAACAACAAGATAGTGGCCGGGCAGCACTTTTCTGACCGCCCGGTAAATGGTCTTCGGTGCCGGTGTGTATCCAAAGGAGAAATAATCGGCCAGTGCTTCGTGATCAATGGCCCGGGAAAGGCCGTCCCCAGCCAGCAAGGCCTTCAATTCCGAACCGAACAGCAGGCGTTTCTGATCTGCGGCGTAAAATAACGGCTTCTTGCCAACTCGGTCTCTGGCAAGTATCAGCTTTCTTTCGCGCGAGTCCCACAAGGCGATAGCGAACATCCCGCGGAGACGACGGAAACAGTCTTCACCGTACTCTTCGTAAAGATGAACGATGGATTCGGTGTCCGAACGAGTGCGGAACTGATGACCGCGGGCGATTAGTTCCCTGCGAAGTTCGGGGTAGTTATAGATCTCACCGTTGAGCATCACCCAAATCCGGCCATCCTCGTTCGAAATGGGCTGATGTCCCCCCGAAAGATCAATAATGCTCAGGCGGCGGAACCCCAATCCGACGCCTTCGCCAATGTAGACTCCTTCATCGTCGGGTCCGCGATGGGTTATCGTATCGCTCATCCGGCGCACGACGGCCTCCGGGATCGCCTCCCGGCGCTGAAACTCAAAGATGCCGCAAATCCCGCACATATCCGAGTCCCGTCGGTCAAACCGAGCGGACAAACTCCTTCTGCGTAGTTTTCATTCCGTTCCGCTTCTTACTAGCCCAACGCAAACGCATCGCGCCGAACGAAAATCCCTCTATCTCCATTAAGAGATCCAGAGGGCGGAACTGGCCGCTCATCCCGACGCGAGGAATGTCAAACAAGTTGGACTTATGCGATACGAATCCACCGTGCGCCGAAAACATTGCTTCGTATCCGATTTCTCGAACAAGGGGCACAATCTCCGGTCGAATGTTCTGTTCCCTGCCGTAAGGATAGGAAAACAGGGGCACCGGGCATCCTAGAATTTTTTCCAAGTCTGATTTGCTCTGGTGCAGCTCGTTCGTGGCATCTGCGACACTGCACCGACCTAGATCGACGTGATTGACGGTATGGGCTCCTATTTCGATGCCACGCGAAATGAGCCCTCGGAGCTCGGGCGATCTGAGATTTTGCAGACTAAAGGGACAATTCTCAGCGTCGTGCTGGAAGACACGATCACTATCCACGAACCCGGACGAAATGAATGAGCAGGCCGGGAATCCAGCCTCGACCAGAAGCGGCGAAGCCTGCGTGTACACGTCTCGGTAGCAATCATCAAAATGAATCACCACGGAGCTGCTTAATACCTTTCTGTCTGATCTCAAGGTCTCAATTAAGCTGGAAGTGGAAACCACGGGATAGTATTTCCGGAGTGCAACTAGGTGCTCTGCAAAACGTTCCACGCTAGTGGTGAGCACATCGTCGGCGAGGTCATTCACGCGGTGATAAAGCAAGATGCATGTGCGGTTGGCGCCGGTAAGTTTTCGCCACGCGCGGGTGATGTCATAGAAGCCAGAATAGAAGATGGCGAGGTAGTAGGCCGTCTTGAAGATCAAACTCAGAGAAGGCTCCGGAACAGCCATCGCGCCAAGCCGCCCATTCAATGCTTGCCGCTCGCGGCGAGTCGGTTTGGTTCGTGCCTTGAGGGCGGATGGAGGCTGCGGTCGACGTACGGCCCCGCCTTCCGCCAGGTCGGCGACACACCGTACCAGCAGTTCGCTTCCTAGCACGTCCAGCTTCCTGCGGAGGGTAGTGGGCGTATCTCTCGGATGGATGGAAACGGCGCCCTCTCCAACCACGTCGCCCGTGTCCAACCCCGCGTCGACGAAGTGCACCGTCACCCCGGCGCTGTCTTTTCCATCGTAAAGTTCCCAGAAACCCGGAGGCAGGCCTCGATAATCCGGCACTTTGCCTTTGTGCAAATTCAGGCAACCCATTCGAGGAACCGAGAAAGTCGAAGGCCTGAGAACTCTGGTTCCCAGCACAATCCCCAGGTCAGCGTCGAGACTACGGAGAGCCTCCGCGGCCTCAGGGCTATTGAGGTTCTTGAACTGCTGCGTGGGAATTCCGTAAAGCCGCTCAAAGTCAATCAGGGAGAACGCTCGCCCAGGGAACGCTTGGCGAAGCAAAGCCTTCACTTCAGTGGAAGGGCTTGGGCTGCAGGCCATGCGATCCAAAGTTTGCTGGATTGTTCTCAGCATCCAGTCGTATAAATATCTCCAGCCTTCACGCTTCACGTTTCGGCGTAGATTGCGAATGCGCTGCTTCAAGGAAACAAAACGAGATTCGCTTAGAATAGCCACAACCTGGATGCTGGGATTCGCCGCAATCGCGGAGACACACATGCGCGTCGCAGCCGAATCCGGCCCCGCAAGGATCGCCAGTTTGAGTTTGGTCTCTCTCATTCCATTAGCTTACGGCATGCGACGTCCGCACGCGCTTATGCCGGCAGGTGGTGTTTCCCATCATTGAACTCGCGGTGACGTTGTGCCAGTTCGACGTACAGTCGTCTGTAGTTAGCGATCATCTGGTCGAGTTGAAACTGGTTGAGAACTCTCTGGCGCGCTGCCGTGCCAAAGCGCAGTCGGAGATCCTTATCACGCGAGAACCGCTCCAGATGATCGGCCAAGGCAGTGCTATCGCCTGCGGTGAACAACAGGGCGCTTTCGCCTTCACGAACAACCTCTGGGTTTCCGCCGACGCGAGTCGCCACGACGGGCAGACCTGACGCCATGGCCTCAAGCAACGTGTTGGACATCCCCTCTCCGAGTGATGTCAGCGCAAACACGTCCATGGCATTAAGCAACTCCGGGACCTGGTCGGAAGCGCCGGAGAAGTGGACGCGATCCACTAGAGATGGGGCGTCGCTGATAAGCCGCTGCAGCGAAGCGCGTTCGGAACCTGCGCCGACTAGAAGGACACGCACGTTAACGCCACGCTCGGCCAGAATCGCCGCTGATTTGAGCAAAGCGGCGTGATCCTTGATGGGCACGAGCCGGCCGACTGTGCCTACGACGAAACAGTCCTCAGGCAATCCAAGTAGTTTGCGGACGCCTGGACGCGTCTCTGGGCGAGGGGCGAAGCGAGTCGTATCAACACCGTTGTACATGAGCCCTATGCGTTCGGGCGAAATCCATGCTTGTCTGGCATGGTAGTTTCGTAGATCGTGGCTGTTTGTGAAAACGGCATCGGCCATCGCATAGGCGGCGCGACGGAACAAGCGGCGCCGGAGGGGCAGTGTTGCCAGCGAATCCATTTCATACCCGTGCTCGCTGTGAACCACTACGGGAACGCAAGTCAAGTGCGCCGCGATGACTCCTTCCAAGGCTCCCCAATTCCGTGTATGAACCACATGCGGGCGGAAATGTCTCATGATTCGCGCAAGGCGGAAGAGCGGAAACTGATACTTCATATCGCGGGTCCCCGCGACGTAGACTTTTTGTTGGACGTTGTGTTGGACGGCAAACGCGGAATCAATCCAGCGTACGGCACAGATGCGGTGTTCGAAATCCGTCTCGCCCAAATTCTGTATTAGTTTGAGTAGGGTGTATTCGGTCCCCCCGGGGATCAAATGATTGATCACGTGGAGAATGCGCAGCCGACCAATAGGCTCATGCCGTGCGTCTCGTGTTGCAGCCGCGCCAGCAGCGAGAACTCCGTCTTGAATACGAGTCTGAGTCATGGTCGTATATGGCATAAATCTAGATTGAGGAACCACCAAATCTCGCCAGGTCAGTTTCCGTAGTTAGCCTGGGCACTGGCCCCGGCAGCGGAAGAAAATACCGCTTGTCGCGCGCGAGAGATTGCTATCACTTTCATTGTTCTCTTGGTTCTTCAGGGAAATACTTGTCATGAGCTCTGGCTTGGCGATTGTCAGCTCCGTTGTAAACAACACCAAGCAGTTTGTTGGGGTCGACTTGAGCCGCGGTTTTGCGGAGCGCATCGCGGGAAGCATACTGAGCGCGAACCACTACAAGAGCACCATCGCAGGCCGATGCGAGTAGGTCGAAGTCGGCCAGTGGAAGGACCGACGGTGCGTCTATTAGAATTACCTTGAATGCCTCACTGCACCAACCGACGAACTCCTTCCAATGTGCGCCTGCAATGAGTTCCGGCGCCGAACCTGCCAACTTGCCGGCGGAAACGGCATATAGATTTGGGATACTTGTGGCAACGACCGCTTCTTCGAATTTCGCTTCGCCAGTCAGAATTTCCGCTAGTCCAGGCCCGGAGGGGTCGCCCATCAAGTGGGATAATCCGCAGGTGCGCATGTCAGCGTCCACCATAAGCACAGAGACATCAGAAAGACTTGCAAACGAAAGAGCAAGATTCATGGTGGTAAGTGTCTTGCCCTCGCCGGGGAGGGTACTGCTCATTACGATGGACTTTATTCCCCGTTTCGCCTGAAGGCGCATTAAACGCGTGCGCAAGCCGCGGTACGCTTCCCCAGGCAGCGCTTTTGAGACGTATTCGTTCGACACCAGAGGTTTGTTCTGAGGCGAGACCAATCGAATTTTCCGGTTGTTTTGAAACCTGCTTTTCGGGACATCGACAACCTGGGCATCGACCTCCTCTATCTTCCCTAAGACCTGCTCGACCGCAGGATCCTCGGACAAAACTCCCCGCACCGCCCAGTCTTGCGCCTTCTTGGTCTGGTTGAAGAGACGGCTCATGAATTACTCCCGCGCAGAAGCGCGACCCTGTTTGAGTGCCGCTATAAGTACGTCGAATGTCGATTTGGTCCAATTTCCATCGAGAGGGGGAATAATCACCACCGGTGGTTCCGGGGACTCTTGTACGGTGGCCACGGCTTTTTCCGCGTGAACAAAATTACTCCGCGGTTGCGAAGCCACTGTTGTCGTTACGCCTTCCGCCACCGCGTTCGTTGAGGAATGCGACTCGTCCTTGGAAAGTTGGGAAACGCTGAAAACGACAGCAGGCCTGGACAAACCCGGCAGTTCCTCGCCGGCCTGATCCACAACAGATTGGTCGATCTGCTTCTTCTGTGTTTCAAAACCAAGAGCCAAGCAAGCGTCGCACAAAAGATTGATTAGGCGCGGAACACCGCCGCTCAGTTTATGAATGCTCTCGATGGCAATGGACGAAAAGGGAACCGGTCCTCTTAGACCTGCGGCGTGAAGCCGCTCAGCGATGTACGCGCGGGTCTCGGGCAGGCTAAGAGCCCGGAGCTGGCACGTCGCGGCGATCCTCTGCTGCAAGGCACGGAGCTCAGGACGCTGGAGCACGGTGAAAAGTTCGGGCTGGCCGCAAAGAACGATCTGGACTAGCTTCTCTTGATATGTGTCGGTATTCCCCAGAAGACGAACTTCCTCGAGCAACTCCACACTCATCAGATGCGCTTCATCAATCAACAGCACGGACGTGCCACCCTGTTGCTGGGTCTCATAAAGCATTTGATGGAAGGCTGCGAGGCGCCGCGGTTTGCTCGTCGATGAGCATGTGATTTCGAATTCGTCGAGCATGGCTTCCAAGAGTTCCGAAGGAGACAAGGTCGGATTCACGAGGAACGCCGACACCAGCCGGTTGGCCCCTCCAGATTTCTCAGTAAGTATCTGCAGCGCGGTATGCAGCAAGGTGGTCTTGCCGGTTCCTACGGGCCCGGTAACCAGCATGAAGCCCTTGCGCTGCATCACGCCTTGCAAGAGCAGCTTGAGCGCAGTCCGGTGTGGATCGGCCAGATGCAAGAATCGCGGATCCGGCGTCAAGCGGAAGGGTTCTTCCCTAAGCCCATAGAATGCTGTGTACATCTTACGCGCCCACCTGGAATACGATTGGCAGCAACAACCCGATCAACCCGCTTACCACGACGGTTCCCGCAAGTGCTGCGGCGCCCCGCAGCAAAGTGCGGAATCGCTCGTCTGGAGTCAAGATGAACGGAACACCAGCCAAGACAGGTCTGCCGAGTATTTCCGCCGCTTCTCGTTCCGTACGCACTGATTCGTCCATCATCTCTGCCATCATGGCAAGTGCTATGCCGCCGATCAGTCCACCGATCAGTGCACCAACGCTGAACAATAGCCGGTTTGGTCCAGCCGGCCCCTGAGGAACAGGAGCTCGATCCAAAGTCACAAACTTTTCCCCTTGCTCACTGTTCTCCAGCTCAAGCGCCATTTGCGCAGAGAGTTTTCTGTCGAGCAGCCTGTTATAGAGTGCGCGGAGCGTGTCATAGTCGCGCATTAAGCCCGAAATCTGCTGCTCGAATACCGGCTCGTGCTCGAGCTTGGACATGTGAAAGGCGATTTGTGGTTCTATCTCGCTTTGGCGCTTGGTTTCCTCTTCGATTTCTTGGTCAAGCTTTGTGATTTGGGCTTGCACTACCGGGTTAGTGTGCCGAGCGCGTTGGGCGAGCTTTGCAGGATCCTCCGGCTCAGGCACCGGCTGTTCCTTAGCTTCCTGCGCGGCCTTCTCCTTCAGCTCCGCAATGTGATTCTGTACCTTGCGCACGTCTGGGTATTGAGGCCCGTACCTTGCCTGAAGCTCCGCCAAGTGGGCTTCTTCCTTCTGGATAGCAGATTCATACGGCGAGGAGTTGCGGCTGTTGGTGGCGTCTAAATCCACGGTCGGCGGAGCGCCATTGTTCAAAGTGGACTGCAGATATACTTTCTCTTGCTTGTCCTGATTCACGCGATCCTGGCTCACCCGCAATTGATTCCGCAGGCTGTTCAGTGCTTCCAGATGGAATTGCTTCGATTCCGGAAGATCCAATACATACTGCGATTTGATTCTCTGGACTTCGCTCTCTTTGTCCTCGAGCTGCTTCTTGGTTTCCTGAAGCTGGCTATCCAGGAATTCTTCCGCTCCAGAGAAGGCCAGCGTACGCGACCGCAAACTATCCTGAATGATCATTGCTCCTAGTTCGTTGGCTACTGCAGCAGCCTGATGGGGGTCCCTCGAAGAGAAGCCAATCTTGAAGGAACTCGTTCTTTGTGCCCCAGAGTCAAGAACGTCAACGCTGATATTCTTTTGCATTCTGGCAATGGCGGCATCTGTTACGCCGTTGGAAGTCAGCTCGGGATATAACCCAAGCTTTTCAATGATTGCCCGGTCGCGCGTGGGTGAATTGGCCAGTTGCCTTATTGTTGTGAGCCGGTCTGAGACGTTCGAATTCACGGACGGTTGAACAAAACTTTCGTTTATCTTTTGAGGATCGACAATAATCACGGTCTCGGAACGGTAGACGTCCGGACTGCGAATGACCGCAACAGTTATGGAAACGAAAATCGCTGTCGCTGCAATGAATATCCACCATTTCCGGCGGCGCGCGATGTCTAGATAGTTGCGGAGTTGAAAACCCCCTAGAGACTCAGCTATGGATATGCCTGTCGTTTGCAGTTCGCTCAAACTTCCCCTCCGGCCGACACAGGTCGACAACGGTGTTGAAACTATACTGAGAGCAAGTTACTTACCATAGTACGAACCGGATAATGCCAAGCCTCGTGCCCTAAGTGTCTTATAATGAATAAGTTGAAGCCTCCGCCCATGTAAATGACCGTCATACTGAGGCCATCCCAGGAAAATTCTTTCTCAGTGTAGCACGTCCTCTCACTGCACCAAGCCCCCATTCCAAACACTTAAGCCAATGTATTATGTGTCCGCTAGCCCCAACTGCGGCTTTCGCTGAGACTTTCTTATCCCGAGACACGCCCCTAAACGTCCAACGGCGTCATCTTATGTGATGTAAGGGATCCCAGCTCAACGTAAGATAGGCCGTCTGGCGGGTTTCCGAAAATACTTGGGTGGTATCGCCAACTTGATCCCGATATATGTAGGTTGCCAGGAACTTAAGACTCGGCAGCAATTGAAAGCCAAGCTGGGGGTTCACGTACTTGCCGGATAGTAATGGCGGGCCATTCACCCGCTGATAACCAAAACCCAGCTGTGCCGAGAGACGTTGCGTCAACTGAGAACCGAACGTTAGATCGACACGATCTGTGTAATTTCTCGAAGCGTACTGATTTAAAGATAGCCCACGAGTGTAGGCCAAGGCTAAGGAGGACCTTTGAAACGTCTTCTGTACTTGCCCAGTGCCCGAGAATGTCCAAGTCTTCGTACCGCCTCCGCTGAACGCCGCATTGGAGGCTCCAGCTGAGCCGGTGACAAACCACGTAGGGCTAAGTTGTTGGGAATACGAACCACCAATGGTGTTGTAGGTGGTGTAGGAGGTAGTCTCTTCAAATTTGACGGCATTCAGGGAGTAAAAGAGCCCTATAGTTTTCAGCGGACTCAATCGATGGCTTAGGTTGGCGGTAGCAGCGTAGGCTTGACTTCCAATTAGTAACGGCGCTGGAGTAGCGTTGATTGTCCCGCCGAGAGCTGAAGAACTTTGCAGCAAGTGGGCGTAATTGAAGCTTGGAGAAACGATTAAGTCAGTCGTCGGGTTCAGCGCATACCCGAATGACACTAACGCCGAGTCCGTCAGCCAGATTCCCGGTCCATCCAAGAAAGAGGCCTGCACGGAATTGTTTTGTGGTGTCACTGCGGCATATAGGAAGCCCTCGGCAAAGACGTTTTGTGCCGGCACATAGGAAAAATGATTCTGCAGACGGACGCTGAATCTTGGGGTCAGCAAAGTGGCCAAGTCAAAACTTACATCCTGGTTCGTCAGGTTACTCGCGAATTTTCCATTTACGAAACCTACTTGAGGATGCCACTGAAAGGCCAGGTTTGTTCGCGATAATCGGGGATTGAAAACGACTGTCGTGGAAAGCACGCTAGTGTGGAAAACTCCTGTCAGCGAATTCGCAGCCGCGCTTCGAAAGTCGTCGTAACCCTCTGTAAAATCGAATGACCCGATATAGAGCGACCCCCAATGCAAGGGGCTCGCTTCACCCAGCCATCCCCCGCGGCCTAATTCTTGAATTGGGGGCGCACCTGAATTGGTCGAGGATTGGTCGTCACCCGAAGGCTGCACGACTCCAACCGCCCCACTCCTGCCCGCCGGCTTGGCATCTCCGGATGACTGTTGCGACGCCGTAGACGTTGCATCCTGAGCCCGCGTGAGCCCAGAAAATGGCAGAAGCAGCGCGATGAGACAAACGAATTTGGCGCACGAAAATCTGATTGTCGGTTGTAGCACGCTGGAACCTCTCTTGCCGCCCGAAATCTTACCGAACGGCCAGCTTTTCAGTCACAAATGCCCTATGGGACTACGACTAAATCTCCCGGTTGAAGCTCGGGATTTGGGCCTTTGCCAGCAATGGCTTTCTTATAATTGAAATCTATCCGCACTTGTTTGCCGCCGATGGTACGCAAAATGTAGATGGAGCCACCTTTGGCGAAGGGACCTAATCCGCCGGCCTGCGCGATCAGGTCGAGCACAGTCTTCTTATCGTTCAATTCGAAGCTGCCTTGCCTGGCCACGTTTCCAATCAGATTCACTTTCCGACTCCGGATGCCGCGCACAATAACTGTGACCTGAGGAGTATTCACGAATGGTTTGAACTTCTCCGTGAGGAGCATTTGCAATTCTTCCGTCCGCATTCCTACCACTTCCAAGTCGTTGATCAAAGGCAGCGTGATTTTGCCGTCAGGCCGCACAACCACCTGCATGGAGAGTTCCGGCTCTCTCCAAACTGAAATCATCAACTCATCTTCAACACCGATTCGATAAGTCTTGAGATCAACGACAGGAAGCGCAGGAGCGGTGGCATCTTCGGAAGGTTTCTCGTTTTTCTTGTTGTCGCTCTGGACGGTCTGCGAATTAACGGGACTCCCGCTTCCGGCCCACATACAACCCAATACTGCTATCAGGGTGATCCGGCGGCCGACTAAATTCCTAGCTATCAAAGTGCAAACCTCCATCGGAAACACGATAAAGACGGGCTCTAGTACTAGCTTAACGGTTAGAGCAATGGGCGTACCAAGAGAGTAGCCTCTATGTGATTGCAAATAAAGAAGATCAACGCCTTTGGGGTGACCCGCCCCGCCTGCTTGGAACTGTGATTCCACGATTGGGAAAACTTCTTCATACCAACTCTGTGTCTCTCAAACTGGGTGAAAGGCTAGCGTGTGGCCGTGTCTTCTTCTATTGACCTGCCGCCGGTGCTGCTATCGGCCGATTTGACACGATGAGTTCATCGTACCAAACAAAGGCAAGAGGATGCGGGGTCGTTGGTTTCCCGGTGTTGTAGGGGGTAAATGTGACGGCGTTGTAGGTATCCAGCGGACTTGAATCAAAATCCAGCCGGTATTTTCTTTCGTCGATGAATTGCCTATACGGCGCACCTTCGTATGCTACCCATGCTTTTATGCTGCTCTCTGGGCGTCCCCAACTGCCTAGCTTCACCTCGTAATAGAACGTCATCCACTCATTCGCATGATAGTAGGCGCAGCTCGAGGCAGTGGGTTTTGAACGATGGCAATTGTAGTCCCCGCGTTCAAACAAGAAGTCGCCATTGTGCAGATCTGCCACGAACGACCGGCTTCCACAGTCCGTGTACATTTCAGGAAAACCGCGGCCGTAGCTATTTTGTGTCGTGAGCTCGATGCTTCCGCAGGTCTTATGACCCATGTGGAAGATCACTTGTTTCCAACCGTTTCCTTGAAAATCCGACTTAAGGAACTCCGGGGAGAACCGTTCGCGAAACTGGACATACAAAGTGCGGCCCGGACCAAAATTGGCGCCTAGTCCCGAAGTCCACGCGCCTGAAGAGTTCTGGCCGGAAATCGAAGGAATTTCAAATCGCAGAGAACCCGCCCCTGACGAGTGAACCATTCTGTCGAGGGCGCCTCGATAGACGCCGTTGCCATCAGCCGCAAGGAACGGAAGGATTTCGTTCTCCGAGTCAAAGCCTACGCACTTCACCACGTCAGGCGCGTGGCAACGACTCTGAAAGTCGGCAGGCGCGGTTGAAACATTGGTCGTTGCCTGAATAGAGGAGTCACGTCCATTCTCGCCGTTCTGCGCCCGAACGGAGCGCTCGAAATGTGCGAGCCGACGGCCGCCGACGCAAAGAATCAGGCAAGCGAACAGCAGACTGAATATCCAAACCATTCGCTGTAATCGCTGAGACATCAATTCGCAGGCCAACTAATTTCCCCTCGGTGCGGAGGAATGTTTGCTCGAAACACGCCCCTTTGGTCCCCCACAGTCTCGACTTGCGTCCGGAGGATTGCCGTCACTACATCGTTCCAGTTTTATTGGACGCCGAGCGACCAAGACGATGCTCCACCGTTCGAACAACAATGAATACGCGGATGAGCAGATCGTAGACAGCAATCCACAACCCCCGGAGAATTAAGTCCCCAATTCCATCCAAGCTCGTAACTTCGGCAGGCGGAAGCCTGTTCTCCATTTCAGACTTAGGCCCACTTTGGACAATCTCCGACATCTACTTGGCTCCGTGACCATTCAGAATGACCTTGGCAGTTCCAAAAAGGATGGCAAGGTCGAGCAAGAGCGATAGGTGCTTAATGTAAAAAAGATCGTACTCAAGTTTGGTTTTTGATTGCTCAATGGTCCCCCCATATTGATAGCTGATCTGCGCCCAGCCGGTGATCCCTGGCCGCACGGAATGCCGCAGAATATAGTAGGGCGTAACTTCTTCGATCATCTGACAGAAATAGGGCCGTTCAGGGCGCGGCCCCACCAAACTCATTTCGCCCCGGAAAACGTTGATGAATTGCGGTAATTCATCCAATCGGAACTTGCGAATAAACCGCCCGACGCGAGTGACTCGCTCATCCCCGTCGGCAGCCCACGCTGGGCCCCCTGCTTCCGCATTCTGGCGCATGGAACGGAACTTTAGGATCGAGAAGGATCTCCCACCAAGCCCGGTTCTCTCCTGGCGGAACAGGATTGGACTTCCGGTCTCCAGCCCGATAGCCACGGCAACAAGCACCATAACGGGCGAGGTCAAAATTAGGGCAATCGAGGCCGCGATAAAATCAATCGTGCGCTTGGCGAAGAGCAACAACTTGGGCTTTCGGAAGCCATCGGAAAGAATCAGCCAGCTGGGAGACAAGTGCTCGAGAAAGATTCGCCCCATTATTTTTTCGTTAATCGTGTGGGCGTCTTCAACACCAACGCCCTCAAACTTAAGCCGCAAGAGGTCTTTCAGTGGCGTTAGCCCGCGCCGTTCCTTCAAAGCAAGTACGATCCGGTCGATTCTCTCCTTTGTTACTATTTCCTGGAGGTCCTTCGCTGCGCCGATGATACCGGGGTTCACCAGGGGCTTGCCGATGTTCTCACCCTTCTCATCTAAGAACCCGATCACCTTTAGATTCAGCTCTGGCCGTGAAATGATCTCTCGCACAAGCGAGATGCCGGCTGGCGCGGTGCCGACCACGATTACCCGTTCAGGGCCTCGAAGCATCAAGTCTGTCGAGAGGAGCCGCCCGCTGAGCATTAGAATTAGAATTGCAGGGGCCGCCAATACGGCGATTCCCCGGCCTAAACCACTGTCCGGCGCAAAATAGTAGACGATTCCGAGTGCCACGCATGCCACTCCAAGCGCGTGGAAAAGACGAACCGCAAGTTCATTTCTCCGACTGACAACGTGCGGACTATAGAGGTCGTTGTAGTAGAGAGAGAGTTCCGCTGCCACCACCACCAAACCGAAACGTAGCCCCGTATTCGGGCCTTTCAAGTAGGCCAGCATTAGATGAATGTTCAGGAAGCGAAGCGACGTTCCGATCAATAGTCCGAGAATGATCGAGAGCGAATCGGACGCAAGCAGAAGCAACGTCCACATAGGTACTCGCTGTCCGCCTATCTTTATCATTTGCGGTTTTGTATCCTGTCGGGGAGGCCGAACATTTCCCAGTCGCACCCCACAACGTGCAGCGGCTAGTATCCTGTGAGGCTCCCGTATGCCTAGCGATCACCGGGAGGTCGGACTTTCACTGCCCGCTCACTATGTGTGGCAAACCTCTATCCAAATGGTACGAACTACCGTTAACATCCCACTCGATGCTAAACTAAACAAACAATTGAACTTACAAATTCAGGAGCCGCAGCTCTGGAATGCTGCCGAGTGAAGATGTAGGACTTTGTGGAAATCAATTGCATAGTTTGGTAAGCCTTTTCCGAGACCCTCAAATCAGTCGCATATTTATCAAGTTTTCGTTGATTCAAAAGGGCTTAGCAGACAAGCGCGCCAAGGCCGCGTAGGAGCATATGTTTTGGTAACATCGACGCTATCTACTTTGTTTTCAAACAGATCAATTCTGGCTTCCTTGCTTCACTACATACCCTTGTCCTCTTCACCCCTTGGGGATCTGGCAGCCTGTGTGCAAGCCCATAGTGCTCTATGCTCGGCCCACCTAGGCGTCTGCATACGTACAGCGGAAGGGACGAACCTATCGATATGTGGAATTGTCATTATCCGGGGAGAATGGGACGGACCGTTTGGGATGTTACGCGCTTACCTCATAGGTAGCTTCCTTCAACGATGGCTACGCTAGTTCGAACCGCTAATCTGGAAGAGGACAGAGGACTTCTCATTGACTCCATTAGGCGTTGGCTTGCGCCAGAGGCCGACGAACGGAGGTTTGACTGGCTCTACAAGAATGGTCCGCATGGCCAAGCCCAAGCCTTGATCGCAACGCAGGGAACAGACGGCCCGCTGATCGGAGCCGCCGCGGTCTTTCCTCGGCGCATGTGCGTGGGTAATGAAACAAAGATGGGATGTGTTCTGGGAGATTTCTTCATTCTTCCCGAGCATCGCAGCCTGGGACCGGCAGTTCAATTGCAGCGTGCTTGCCTCAAATTCATTCAGGCTCGGTCAATTGCCTTCTGGTTCGATTTCCCAGGGTCCGCGATGCTTCCAGTTTACAAGCGTTTATCGATTGCGCCCACGGACAGACTTGCACGACTGGCGAAGCTTCTGCGCGCGGACCAAAAGATCAGTCAATGGGTAAAGGCTGCGTCTGTCACGCGAGGGTTGAGCGCGGCCGCAAATCGCGTACTGGCTGCGCGGGACCGGCGACACGAAAACGGAAGCGGCTGTGATATCTCGCTGCTCGAGGGTCCGTGCGGTCAAGAATTTACCGCCTTGGTTTCTTCGGTCTGCGGCCGCTATGGCATCGCCGCACAACGATGTGCTGAGTATCTGAATTGGCGCTACAGGAACCATTTCGCGCAGCGCTACGAATTCTTGGTAGCTCGCCGGGAAGCCAAGCTGTTAGCCTACCTTGTGTACAGGCCTGATGCAGAGAATGCCGAGATAGTCGACCTGTTCGGCGTTCACGACATAGCAGTTTTTGCCGACTTGATCAATGCAGCGGTGGCGTTATTGCGTAAGCAAGGCGTGTTTACGGTAAGCCTGTCAATATTGGCCTCGCACCCTTTTGTGACATTTTTGGAAAAACTGGGCTTTCGCGAACGCGACTCTTGCCCGGTCATCTTGCACGATGTATCAAAACCGGAGGGCGAGACCCGAGTCGCTCCGTGGTTCCTGATGCAAGGGGATCGCGAGAGCTAAGTTTCCTAGAAAAAGACATGACAACGAATCAGTTCAGCGAAAGCATCCAGAGCTTCATTCTTGAGAAATTCCCCCTTTCGCGAAAGCGGGGAATCGGTTTTGAGGACGATTTGCTGGAAAGTGGAATTCTGGATTCTCTGGGAATCCTAGACCTCGTAGCGTTTGTCGAGCAGACTTTTGCGATCGTGCTCAGCGACGATGAACTTGTCCCCGAAAATTTTCGGACGATCCAACGGCTGGTGGCTTTCGTCGAGAGAAAGAGCCAAGGACAGGTAAAACTACCGCAATGACAGTTCAGGTCAGCTCGGCCCAAAGCGCGTCGCCGGATACGGCGGTTTTCGAAGGCCGCCACAAGCGAGTCACGCGGATGTATTCAACGCTTGGAGAACTCTCTCCGGCATACTGCAGCATGTTCGAGTCGGCTGGTGCCAAATCTTTTTTCCAAAGCCTCGCGTGGTACCGCAACCTCGTCGCAACGGCCCTCGAAGAGGATGAACAAGTCCACGTTCTCGGCGTAGAATTAGAGGATGGCACCCCCGTGGCAGCGCTGCCGCTGCGGCATCCTCGGAATCCGCGTCGTGGATGGAAGTTGCGAACCCTCTCAAGCCTTTCGAACTACTACACGACTCTGTACGCGCCGGTGCTCGATCCGCGCTATTCCGTGGCAGACAGTCTGGATGAACTAACGCGGGCCATCTATGCCCATCGGCCCGCTTGGGATATCGTAAGTCTCAAGCCTCTGGATCACGATTCGCCTATTTTTGAAACTCTTGCGCAATCACTGGACCGCGCGGGAATGGTTGTGCAGACATACTTTTGCCATGGCAACTGGTACTGCCCTATCAATGGCAAGTCATATAAAGAATACTTGGAGAGCCTTCGGTCTTCTGTTCGGAATATCGCACGAAGTAAGAACAAGAAGCTGGAACGCTCCGGACGAGCACGAATCGAAGTGACTACTGGGCACGGCGGTCTTGATGCAGCCATCCTAGCGTACCAAAAAGTGTACGCAGCGAGCTGGAAGGTTCAGGAGCCATTTCCGCTCTTTGTCGCGGGATTAATTCGAACTTGCGCGGAAATGGGCTGGCTGCGACTCGGGATTGCCTACATCGACGATGAGCCGGCGGCTGTGCAGTTGTGGATCTTGAATAACGGCACGGCTTCCATTTACAAGATCGCATACGACCAGAAGTTCAAGGATCTCTCAGTTGGATCTTATCTCACGATGCACATGATGGAGCGTGCCATCGATTTGGATAAAGTTCGCGAGATCGACTATCTGTCCGGGGATGACCGCTATAAGAGCGACTGGATGTCCAACCGCCGCGAGCAGTGGGGCATTCTGGCCATGAATCCCAGGACTATGCCGGGGACGCTAGCCATCGTTCGTCACGTCGGGGGACGCTGGCTGAAAAGATCAGCTCGAAAAATAGTGAAAAGAACCCCAAATATGACGGAGGCGACGTCATCGAAATAGCAGAGCTTGCCAGGAGGAACTCAGTGTGGATTTTCTGATCCATCATATGTTGCGCGCAAGTGCGAAGCGTGCCCCCGAAAAGGAGGCACTCGTTCACGGCAGCCAGCGGCTCAACTATGGAGAGGTGGCCGCACAAACGGCAGGACTTGCCCATGGACTTCGCCGCGCCGGCCTCGAACGCGGCGGACGCGTGGGGATTTACCTCGATGCGTCTGTTCCTCAGGTGATCTCGATCTTCGGAGTTTCCGAAGCTGGCGGTGTCTTTGTGCCTATCAATGTCCTGCTGCAGCCGGAGCAGGTCTCCTACATCGGCAAGGATTGCGGCATTTGTGGGTTGATCACGACGCCTGCGAAACTGAGGCAACTCGCCGGTTTGTTGCGGCAGATACCTTCCCTTCGCTTTATCATCGTGGCCGGAGAAGGCCAAGTTCCTGAGGTAGTTCTGCCCTGTCTGCGCTTCGAGGAGTTGTGTCAACTTGATGCTCAATCGGATATTCTTGGACCATCCATCGACAAGGATCTCGCAGCAATTTTGTACACCTCGGGTTCCACGGGCAGGCCGAAAGGCGTCATGCTCAGCCACGCCAATGTTGTAGCCGGCAGTACCATTGTTTCTGCGTACCTGGAGATCGATGAGCGGGACCGGATCCTTGCGATTCTTCCTTTCAGTTTTGACGCTGGCCTCAACCAGTTGATGACCGCGTTCCAGCAATGCGGAACGCTCGTCTTAATCCACTTTGTGTTCGCGCGGGAAATCGTGCAAATGCTGCTGAAGGAGCGAATCACCGGCCTCGCCGGAGTCCCTACGGCCTGGAGCCTGCTGACGCAGGCCAATTCCACGCTCCAGAATCAACTGTTGCCAGACCTGCGCTACATCACCAACACCGGCGGTGCCATGCCACAGCCCGTGCTGGCGGTCTTGCGCAAGGCTTTGCCCACTACGAGAATTTTTTTGATGTACGGTCTCACGGAGGCCTTCCGTTCCACCTACCTGCCGCCGGAAGAGCTTGATCGGCGGCCCACTTCGATGGGACGAGCCATTCCGAATACAGAAATACTGGTGCTCAACGAACATGGACAAGTTTGCAAACCCGGAGAAGTTGGAGAGCTCGTCCATAGGGGACCCACCGTTTCGATGGGTTACTGGGGCCGGCCGGAAGACACGAACAAGGCCTTGCGGCCAAACCCGCTGCGGCCACCGGAGTTCAGCGATCACGAAAGAGTGTGCTATTCCGGCGATCTCGTAAAGATGGACGAAGAGGGTTTCCTCTATTTTATGGGGCGTCGAGACGCCATGATCAAGTCGTCGGGATTCCGCATCAGCCCCACGGAGGTCGAGGAAGCCCTCTTTCAAAGCGGAATTTTGGAACTGGCGGGCGTCATTGGTATTCCTGATGAAGTTCTGGGCCAGTCAATCAAGGCGTTCGTGGTGCCGCGCAACGGCGCCCCTCGCAACGCGGAATCCTTGATTGCCTTTTGCGCCGAGAAACTTCCGCGCTACATGGTGCCCAAAGCCATCGAATTCCTGGATGAAATGCCGAAGACGAGTAGCGGCAAGGTCGATTATCCCGCGCTCCGCCGCCGCGAGGGGTTGTAGTGATGCCCGACGGTTTGAGCACGCTCGTCAAGCTTTATTTCCCATCGTCGGCAGGAGAATTGTGCATCGGGGGAGTGACGCCGAGCACGCTGGCCAATGAATACGATACCCCTCTCTTCGTTTACGATCGGGGGATCCTCGATAAGAAATGGACGCTGCTGCGCCAAAGCTTGCCTCGAGAGTTTTCGATTTTCTATTCCGTCAAAGCAAATCCGAATCAGACGATTCTTCGCCAATTCCTCAGCCTTGGAGCGGGTTTGGAGATTGCGTCGGGCGGTGAATTTTGCCAGGCATTGGCCGCAGGCTGTCCACCAGCAAACATCCTGTTCGCCGGACCCGGCAAGTCTGAGCGCGAATTGGAGTTGGTTCTCGGCAAAGGCGTTGGAGAAATTCATCTGGAGTCGCAGCTTGAAGCGGAAAGAGTTATCGCCATCAGCCGCCGTTTAGGTGTCCGCGCTCGCGTCGCCCTGCGTGTCAACCCCGGGGCCGAGGCCGAAGGCGGCGCAATGCGCATGGGAGGCAGACCTGCCCCCTTTGGAGTCGATGAAGAAAGTCTTGAGGGATTCCTCGATTTCCTGTGCTCCGCCCCGGAGATTGATTTCGGCGGGATCCATGTCTTTTCTGGCACTCAGATTCTCGATTCAGAAATACTTGTCAGCCAGTACCGAAAGGGGATCGATATCGCCCGCAGGGCAGCTGCAAGACTACAACGCCCTCTCCGCCGCGTCGATTTTGGCGGAGGGCTGGGAGTTCCCTACTTTTCGCATGAACAAGCGCTGGATACCGTCAAGCTAAAAGCCGCACTCGAAGAGTTGATGTGTAAAGTCCGCCGCGACCCGGCATTTGTGGGCACCGAGTTCCTCGTGGAACCCGGCCGCTTCCTCGTCGCCGAAGCTGGCGTGTATATCGTGAAAATCATCGACATCAAGGTCTCGCGGGGGAAAAAGTTCCTCATAACTGATGGCGGAATGCACCACCATCTGGCGGCTTCAGGAAATTTAGGACAGACCATTAAGCGAAATTATCCCGTGGCAGTTCTCAATAGACTTAAAGATCCAGATGGGCAAGCCGTCGACGTGGTTGGTCCGCTGTGCACGCCTTTGGATGTGTTGGCTCGAAATATAGTGCTTCCGAATGCGTCAGTCGGCGATCTCATCGGAGTTTTTCAATCGGGAGCATACGCTCGCGCTGCAAGTCCGTTGAACTTTCTGAGCCATCCCTCTCCTCCGGAAGTCTGGGTGGACGCCAGCCGTCACCGGCTTATCCGGCACCGCGGAGTGTACGCCGACTTTATGCGGGATCTCTGCTCCGTTGAACGGGAATAAGGGCCGTCTTCCTCACAAGATGAATGCAAAGCCTAATTCGGCGGAAACCCTCTCTGAACTCGATGAACCATTGGATCGCAGTTCGGCGGAAACCCAAGCGCCCGCGGTCGATACGCCTCGCCTAACTAATGCAGGGCCTCGCTCGGTCCTGATGATCGCGTTCCATATTCCTCCATGCCAGGGGAGCAGCGGACTGCAACGTACTCTCAGTTTCTGCCGGTATCTTCCGGAGCACGGTTGGTCGCCCATTGTGCTCTCGGCAAATCCTCGTTGCTATGCCGACCGAGGAGATGATCAACTTGGCGATATTCCCACTTCGCTCCCCGTGAAGCGCGCGTTCGCACTAGATACTGCCAAACATCTTTCAATTGGCGGCCGCTACCTAAGCTGGATGGCACTCCCGGACCGCTGGGCAAGCTGGTATCTGGGTGCAGTGCCCGCGGGCCTTCGATTGATACGCCGCTATCGCCCAAAGGTCCTCTGGTCGACGTATCCACTCGCGACCGCGCATCTCGTCGGCTTAACTCTACATCACCTTACGGGCATTCCATGGGTTGCAGATTTCCGGGATCCCATGACCGAGGTCGATACGGTCACGGGGCAGAACCATCCACGAAATCCTACTCTCTGGCGCGTGAGGCGTTGGATTGAAAGCAGGACAGTAAATGCATGTGCGCGCGCGGTTCTTGTCACACCCGGCTCCTTGCGTATTCATGCCGAGCGCTACTCGGACCTGCCGCAATCCCGGTGGTCCGTAGTCAGCAACGGATTTGACGAAAGGTCTTTTGTTGGCTCCCAAGAGATTCGCCCAAGCGAAGACACAAATCGTCCGCTCGTGTTGCTTCACAGCGGCCTGCTGTACCCCACTCCGGACCGCGACCCAACAGCTTTTTTCGTGGCCCTTGGAATGCTTCGCGCTCGAGGATGCTTGTCCCCCAAGGTTGTCAAGATCGTGCTTAGGGCGAGCGGCCATGACGAGCGCTATCGGAAACAAATTCGAGATCATGGCATTGAGGACATTGTGTCGCTCGAACCGCACATCGCATACCGCGAAGCGTTGGCGGAAATGATGTCTGCTGACGGATTCTTACTCTTTCAGGGTTACACCTCTAATCCCGCCGTCCCTGCTAAATTATATGAATTCCTCAGAGCTAAGCGGCCGATCTTCGCCATGACTGATGCAGCGGGCGATACCGCAGCCATACTTCGCAGAGCGGCTGTCGGTAGGATTGTTCCCCTCGACTCGAGTGAAAGAATCTCCGCGGAGTTTATTCCCTTCCTCGAGGGTCTTCGCGCACGGCTTGAGCCAGTCGCCAGCGAGGCTGAAATTCGGCTCCACTCCCGGGAAATAAAGTCTGCGGAGTTGGCTGCCGTTTTGGATTCCGTTACAGCGGCTTCGCCCGCCGTGGCGCGAACCAACCACGAGAATGCGCGCGCATAGTCCATGTTGACTCCCCATCCCACTCTTCGCCGTTCCGATGTCTTTCCTCAGCGCGCCAACATCTTTCGTGCCCTATGTGGCGAAAACGATGTCTTGCACCTGACCTACAACGCGCGCGGGGCGCTTTATCAGCTTCTCCACGCCCTCCCTGAAGAAAAAGGGCACGTTGTATTGCTGCCGGCATTCCACTGCACGGCTTTGGTTGAGCCGGTAGCCCATTCGCGTTTCCGCCCTGTTTTCTACCGCGTTAGGCCGGACTTTTCCCCGGACATGGATGATCTTCGCTCGAAGCTCAGCTCCCAAGTCGCGCTTATCGTGGTAATTCACTTTTTCGGATTTCCCACTGAGCTCGGGCCGATTCTTGAACTGCGCGATCAGGCAGATTGTTATGTCCTGGAGGACTCTGCGCATTCCTTTCTCTCCATTGATTCCGGTCTATTTATCGGCCATCGCGGCGACTTTTCTGTCTTCAGCTACTACAAGACTGTCGGCAGTCTCTTCGGCGGCGGTCTGCGCATCAATGGTCGGCGGCTTAAATTCTCTCCTTCGCGAAGCAAGATCCCCCTCCGGGAATCCTTCGTCATAACTAAGCGTCTCACGGAACAAGTGATCGAAAACTCCGGTGACGGCCTTATGAAACGCGTATTCCACTACCTGGAGACTCGGCGCGTTGCGCGCAAAATCGCGAAGGCCGAAGATAAACCCGCAGCACTAGGTTTTGTCGATGATCCCTATTTGTTCCGCAAGGACTTGGCCGTGGCGCGTATGCCAGCGCTTTGTAAGAGCATTCTGAAGTTCTCCAACTGGGGCGACATAGCTTCTGCCCGGCGGCGAAACTACGCGCTAATCAGCGGAGTCCTTAAGGAGAGCTCGGAATTGCGAAAGGTTTTTGCTAATCTTCCGGAAAATGTGTGCCCCTGGGCTTATCCCGTGCTCTTGCAGGATCGCTCAAGGTTTGAGCACGAATTACGCCGAAGAGGCGTGCCCCTCTTTACCTTTGGCGAGGTCTTGCATCCCCTTCTCAACCATTGTGACCCGGTTGCGAGACGGGATGCGGAACAGCTTTCGCGTCAGCTCATGATGCTTCCTGTTCATCAAAATCTATCGGGCGAAGAAGTCGTGCGCTATTGCGAGGAACTGAATCGATTCTTTGAGGGCATCCAACAAGCCTCACCTCTGGCAGATTCCATAGCTGCGGCGGCCCAATCGGCCAACCTGCGGGTGCCGCGATGAAACGTCTCGCTTCACCCCCCGCTGTGCGTTTGCTCACTCAGTACCACGAGTGCGCGTCTCTGCAAACCGCTTGGAACGAAATCGTTCGCTCGCAGAGCGGCGACATTCTACAGCTCGACGTGACCTGCACGTTCGAGTGGGTCATGACACTGTGGCGCAATCATTTGGAAGGCAAAGAGGAACATGTCCTCGTTCTGGGCGAAGACCCGGAAATCGTCGCGATCCTGCCCTTTCACAAGTTTCGGAAACAAGTACACGGTCTCCCTTGCCGCGCGCTTGCTCCGCTAACCGAGTTGTACTCGGGCCGCTCCGGCTTTTTGATTCGCGACCCCAATGGCGGCCAATTTGAAGCGGTTCTCGGGGCGCTCTGCCATTTGGAGAAAGACTGGGACGTTTTCCAATTCACACTGGTAGACGGCTCGGCGCAGCACGAGCAATTCTTTGCATGGCAGCGCGATTCCGATCTGGTCTGCGAGGAGGTCTGCCGCCAGGCCTCGCCATACATCGTTTTGCAGGAGAACTGGTCGCAGCATTTCACCTCGCTTCCCAAAAAATTCCGTTCCACCATCCGCAATGGCGAAAAGCGTATGCGCGCGTGTGGTCACCTGGAATACAGGGAATTTCGGGGCAACGCTGATTTCGGCTGCTTCGCTGCCGCAATGATGGAAATCGAAAGAGATTCCTGGAAGGAAGCTGCCGGAACTTCGCTCACTTCAAATCGAGTTCAGGAAACCTTTCACACGGAGTTTCTCAAGAGCGCATTGCACACCGGCTGGCTATCCGGCCACCTCCTTCTCCTCAACAACGAGCCCATAGCTTATGTCCATGGATTGCTTCATAACGGAATCTTTTCCGACCTCAAGGAGAGCTACAAGACTCGCTTCCGCGAAATGTCACCAGGCCATGTTCTCAAGGCGTTTGTTTTTGAGTCCTTGTATGCTGCGAAAACCCGTCTCTACGATTTTATGGGTTTGTGCGAAGACTATAAGATGAAGTGGACGGATAGGACGTATTCTCGTACCACCTACCTGCTCTACAATCGCACCGCGCGTGCCTGGGCAGCCCGGCGGATGAGCAGCTTCAAGGCTATCTCTCAAGTGCTGTCGGGGGAAGGTTAGCTATGTGCGGCATCTGCGGTGTCCTCGATCTCAAACAAACAGGCGCGACACTCGGAGCGATGCTCGGGCGGATGTGCCATATTATCCTTCACCGCGGACCCGACGACGAAGGTCGTTACGTTGCTCCTGGCGTAGCTCTCGGAATGAGGCGCCTCAGCATCATCGACCTCTCCGGCGGCCATCAGCCCATTACCAACGAAGACGAGACCCTTTGGGTCATCAACAACGGCGAGATTTATAACTTCCAGGAATTGATGCACGAGCTTCAGAATAAGGGTCACGTATTTCGCACCAAGTCTGACACTGAAGTTCTAGTTCATCTTTACGAACAGGAAGGCCTCGACTTCGTCAAGCGCCTTCGTGGCATGTTCGCCCTTGCTTTGTGGGACGCACCTCGCCGCAGGCTTGTGCTCGCTCGGGACCGCGTCGGCAAGAAACCTTTGTATCTCCTCCGCGAACCACACCGCCTCCTTTTCGCTTCGGAGATCAAATCCATCCTTGCCGCCGATGACGTCTCGCGACGCATTGACCACCAGGCTCTTCGCGAATATCTTGCGCTAGGTTATGTCCCGGCTCCCCGCACTCTCTTCGAAGGCATTGAGAAAGTATTTCCAGGGCATCTTTTGGTCTTCGAGAATGGAACCGTTCGAGACCACGAATACTGGGATGCTCCTTTCGATCTCCAAGAGAAACGCACGGAGGACGAGTGGGTCGAGCGCGTCCGCGAAAAGCTTCTGGAGTCCGTCCACAGCCGCCTAATCAGCGATGTCCCTCTCGGCGCGTTCCTCAGCGGGGGTATCGATTCCAGCGCCGTCGTGGCCGCCATGGCCCAGTTCAGCGATCGGCCGATCAAAACCTATTCGATCGGCTTTGAGGGTGCTGACAGGTTTTACAACGAGTTGCCGTTCGCGCAAGTCGTCGCGAAAGCCTTCAACACCGATCACCATGAAATCATCGTTCGCCCTGAAGTTGCCGAGCTGCTGCCCAAGTTGATCTGGCATCTCGATGAACCGATAGCCGACTCTGCGTTCTTTACTACCTATTTGGTTTCACGTCTAGCGCGGGATAGCGTCACCGTGATTCTGTCCGGCGTCGGCGGCGATGAACTGTTCGGCGGTTATCGCCGCTACCTCGGCGACGCCCTGTGGCGCTACTACACGCTGCTTCCCGCCATCGTGCGAAAGAAGCTGCTCCCGTCCCTTCTCAATTCTTTGCCGCAGGACCGCCACTCTGGCTGGAAAAACAACATCCGCTACGCTAGCGCGTTTGTCAAAACTGCCGAACTGGATCCCGTTGCGCGTTACATGAGCTATGTAACTGTCTTTCCGGCGGCGATGCGGTCCCGCATTCTGAAACACCAATCAGTGGCGGGACCCTCCGCCGCGGACGAACCTGCCTCAGAAGTCTTAAGCAGCTATTTTGAGAAATGTCATAGCACGGACAGCCTGAACCGCATCATGTATGCGGATATCAAGACTTCGCTTACCGATGACCTTTTGGCCCTGACCGACAAAATGAGCATGGCGGCGTCCATCGAGTGCCGCGCGCCCTTCGTAGACCAGGAGCTCATCGAACTCGCTGGGCGTATTCCTTCGAGCATGAAGATCCGCGGTTTGCAATTGAAACACCTGCTCAAGAAAGTCGTCGAACCCTGGCTACCGGCGGAGATTATTCACCGTAAGAAACGCGGATTTGGAGCGCCTGTCGGATCCTGGGTCCGCAACGAATTGCAACCCCTGGTTGACGATATGCTGTCTGAGAGCCAAATCAAGAAGCGTGGGCTTTTCCATTGGCCAGTGGTTCAGGAGATTATTTCGAACCACAACGCGCAACAAAATGACCACACGGATCACTTGCTCGCTCTGATCAGTTTGGAGCAATGGTGCCGGATTTTCCTTGATGGCAACGAGTGGCGCTCGGCTCCAGAAACCGAAGTTGCTCAAGCCACCCCGCGCTGAAGACTTCACTCAAGGCAACCCTTTAGGGCTTGCAAGGAGTGCCCGCCCTTGATCAGCCTTCGGCGTCATCCGCAATAGATATGCGTCTTGCTGCCAATCGTTGACCAGTGCAAATACTCCCAGAGCGGGAAAATAACGAAACCTTCCGAGCGTGCCGTTCTTCTGCGCTTTTCCGGGTCCTCCTGGATAGCTTGCGGGTGTGCATTCCTTCGAAGTCGCTTCAAATACGTAGACGGTGTCGCCGCCTGCCCACGCAACGCTCCTTTTCTGCACCGGGTCGTAGGCTATACCGGGATAGTTCGTATTCTGGACAGCCTCACACCCTTTCGTTTCCCTATCCCAATTCAACATTGAGTTGTTCTGCAGGTCGAAGGCTCGCGCTTGGCCGCCCCCGAAAAGAATGAAAAGGCGTCTCTTCGGATCGATCGCGCCTGTCATCAAGTAGCTGAATGATGCGCGACCGTTCAGCTGCTTATACTCGTTCGTCCTCGAATCGTAGCTGTACCACGTCTCAGAATCTCCAACGTAGGTCTTCCGCGTAACGGGATCATAGTCGGACACAACGCCTTCTCCCAAATTGGGATACTCCTCCGCCGGACGGCTCTTCCCCTTAGTCGGATCACGTCGCGCCCATCTCAGCTTTGCCAAATCCATCGTCCAGGTATCGCTCATGCGGCCACCATAACCCACATATTCGGGGTCGGAACTCGGATGACACAGGTCGTTTCCGCGATATACCGCGCCACCGAAAACGAACATCTGGTCAGTATCCATTATGTAGGCGAGACCGTTGTACGTATGCCGAGAATTCGGTCCGATAGGATTGGCAAGCGCCGCCACGCACCTCACCGGCGGCAAGCTCGGGCTGGTCAGCCGAAGCATTCTTAACTGTTCCAAATCCAGCGCATATACCTCGTTCCCCGCATACCCGGCGTGGCCTCCTCCCCAAAATATCAAGCGGTTGCGTTTCGTGTCGGCAATCGCGCCGTTCCAATCAGCGATAATTGCAGCACAACCCTCGACCGCCCGGATGGATGGCTCGTCAACGCATACGCTCGATAATTTCGTGTTTGGGACGGCGTACCACCCAAGTGAGTCAGGAATGGCCCTCGCGCCTACTCCCAAGCGTTCGCGGCCGCCAGAAACTTCGAAATGTGACATCAGAGAATTTTGGATGGCAGAGGAGACACTCCAGATGCCGCCTGCGAGGAAACAAACTATACCCAGTGCACAGGATCGGACAAGGTTCGCGGTTTTCTTGCGGTGTTCCATGATTGGAAACTGGAAACGCGATTGACTGTCTGGGTGCAACGACTGCGAGCATGGCGCAAATATGGGCGTGCGTCAAACTAGAGGATGCCAAACGCGGCGGCTGTCGGAAACCTCCCGATAGCCGCCAAGAGTTTCTAATTGTCCGCGTTTGGTTTTGCTTTTACGGCGCTGGCGTCGGTCCGTTTGGCGCCAAGATGGGCTGCGTGGATACGATTAATTCATCATACCAGGTGTAAGCCACAGGATTTGTCTGGCCGCTGACCTTGTTCGTGTTGTATGGCGTTAATGTGATGTAGTTGAATACATCCGAAGGACCATTGTTAAAATTCAACGTGTAGTTCGGAATGTTGATGAATTCCCCCATCGGTGCACCTTCGTAGGCCACCCAGGCCTTGATTGTGCTGTTCGCCTGCCCCCAGTTTCCAACTTTGACCTCATAGTAGAACGTCATCCATTGGCTGGGCTGGTAGTAGGCGCACCCGGCAGGGTTCTGGTTCTGGTAGTGACAGTTCCAGCCGGTCGTCGAAGTATCGCCCTGCTCCAGGAGCGTGTCACCATTTCCCAGATCAACGGTCAGAGTCCGGGACCCGCAATCAGTGTACATCTCTGGAAATCCATGCTGCCACGTATTCTGTGTGGTTATCTCGATGCTGGCGCAAGTGCTCCCGGCCATGTGGAAGATGGACTGCTTCCAACCATTCCCGTTGTAATTCGTGCTGATGAATTCCGGCGAGAAGCGCTGCCGAAATTGCACGAAAAAGGTTGTCCCTGGTCCGAACGAACCGCCGAGCGAATTTGCCCACGCACCGGAAGAGTTCGCGCCGCTGTTCGCGGGGATCACGAACTTCAACGAACCACCGCCTGAAGCGCTTATGGTGGTATCCAGGGACGCTTCGATGATGTTGTTGCCGTCAGGACTGATGAAGGGAGTAATGTCGGTGGCAACGTCGAAGCCCACGCACTTGATCACTCCTGCCGCCGCGCATCGCTGCTGGAAAGTGTTGCTTGCGCTCGACGTGTTGCTCACATTGACGGTCACAGCTGCCGAGACTGTGATGTTCCCGGCGGCATCGCGCGCTCGCGCTGTCAGCGAATGGCTCCCATTCGCCGCGGTCGTAGTGTTCCAACTAGTGGCATAGGGGCTTGACGTAACCTCGCTGCCAACATTCACGCTGTCAACCATGAACTGAACTCCCGCCACTCCGACATTGTCCGAGGCGTTCGCGCTCACGGTAACTGTTCCGGTGAGTGTCGAACCGGATGCCGGTGCGCTAATGGAAACGGTTGGTGGAGTCGTATCTCCCACGCTGTTCGTCCCGAACGTCATGTCACCGCTAATCGATTCGACTCCACTCGAATTCTGGGATCGCACCCTATAGTGATAGACAGTATTAGTAGTCAGCCCCGTGAGTGCGACGGCGTGGGCTGCGGTTAGCGTCGCATTCAGCGTCGTCAATGTCCCATAGGATGTCGAAATGCCGTACTCCACCTGGCTTGTCGAAGCTACGTCAGTTGTCCACGTTATCGTCGCGCCTACGGTAGTGATGGAATTTGCTGCCACCGCGGAAATGACCGGAGCGGAACTGCCGCCGCCAGTTGCTGCTGTCATGCGCAGAACCCAGGCATTCTGCTGCCAGTCGTTGACAAGCGCGAAGACGCCGAGAGACGGAAAGTACTGCCATCGCCCCAGCGTGCCGTTGGTCTGGGCAGCTCCCGGCCCGCTGGTATACGACTGCGTTGTGCACGCCTTCGTTGCCGGGTCGTAGATGATCACCGACGCGCCGCCAATCCAGCCAATCACCTTATTCTGGACCGGATCATACGCCAATCCGCTATAACCCGCGCCTAGTAAGGAGCTGCAGCCGCTTGTCTGCGCAGCAATGTTTGTGAGGGAAGGCGTTGCCGCGCTAAGGTCCGACTGCCACAACTGCCCGTCGCCCATGGCGAGGTATAACTTGTGGCCTGAGTCGACCACCGCGCTCAAGTGATAACCCATTCCCGAAGCCGACGCCAGTTTCGTTTCTGTGTTGGTTTGAGCCTGGTATTTCCAGAGGAACGCGTCGTCCACGTAGTAGACCGCATCGGTATTTCGATCATAAGCGGCGAAAGAAATGTAGTTGCAGCAGTCCTTCGAGACCGCAGTTCCTGTCACTGGATCCATGCGCTGCCACTGCGGCGTGTTTCCGGAATTCGCCGCAACCGATGCAGCGTTTAGCAACCACGTCGCCACACTTGTGCAAGTCCCCGTCGTCGAGTCGTACAGGTCTCCCGCGTGCATATACATCTGATCCGTCGATGGGATATAGGCGAGTCCGCCATAGGTGTGTCGTGAGTTCGGCCTGCCGGAAGTATCCGCTTCGGTGCAATTGTTCAGCGGGTCCGGATTTGTCAACCGCAGCATTTGAAGGGTGTTTAGATCCAGAGCGTAGATTTCGTTTCCTGAATAGTCACTGTGGCCCCCGCCCGTGAACAGTAACCGGTTGCGCTTCGTATCGGCGGCACCGCTGGACCACGCGCCCACAACGGCAGAACAGCTGCCGGACTGCCCGGACGGGCAAAGCGGTCCATACATCGTGTTGGGTATTTGGAACCACCCAATCGACGTGGGAAGGCCATTGCCTCCCACGCTCGTTGCTTGTGTGGTCGCGGAAGCTGCGCCGGACTGGGCAGATACATTGCCTGCCGCGTCGTATGCTGCCACCGTATACGTGTATTGCGTCGAAGCGTTCAAGCCGCCATCCTGGATGGATGTTGTGCTCGACGTGCCCACCTGAGAACCCGCTCGGTAAATGCGGTATCCTGTGACCCCTACGTTATCCGTCGATGCTGTCCAATTCAAGCTGATCTGGCTGGAAGAAATCGCCGCGGCGGTCAGTCCGGAAGGAATGCTCGGCGGCGTCGTATCCGTCGCGTTGCTCACCGTTACGCTCACCGCGGCGCTGGTCGTTGCGTTCCCCGCGGCATCCTTCGCGATTGCCCGTAGTGTATGCGAACCGTTGCTCACCGTCGTTGTATTCCAGGAATAGGAGTACGGTGTCGTGGTATCCAAGGCACCTGCGTTTGCCCCGTCAAGCTGGAACTGCACGCTGGCTACGCCCACATTGTCCGAGGCGTTTGCCGTGACGCTTACCGTTGCCGACACTGTGGCCCCTGCCGCCGGCGCGGAAATCGAAACAGTGGGTGCAGTTGTGTCCGCCGTGGAATTGCTGACCGTCAACGTCACAGCGCTGCTGGTAGCACTGTTCCCTGCGCCATCCTTGGCAATCGCGGTAAGCGTATGCGCGCCGTTACTCGACTTCGTCGTATCCCATGCATATGTATAGGGACTCGCTGTGTCCACGCTTCCAGTGTTTGCACCATCAAGCTGAAATTGCACGCTTGCCACGCTGACGTTGTCCGCGGCAGTTGCGGAAACTGTAACCGTCGAAGAGACCGTCGCACCATTGGTCGGCGCCGTCACTGATACTGTCGGCGGCGTGGTGTCAGCTGTCGTGTTATTCACCTTAACTGCGACTTGCGCGCTCGTCGTCGAATTGCCTGCCCCGTCGGTCGCGACTGCTGTAATAACGTGGTTCCCATCCGAGAAAGTTTTCGTATTCAGCAAATACGCATAGGGGGCGCTCGTCACAGCGGCGCCCGTACTCGCGCTGTCTACCTTAAACTGTACGCTGGCGACGGAAACGTTGTCGGTTGCGTTCGCAGTGACGTTCACGTTCCCCGACAGCGTGGCTCCCCCGGCTGGCGAGGTGATCGCTACCGTAGGCGGCGTCGTATCGGCTGGCGAAGTCTGCGTGGTATTTCCATTGTTGCTGCTAACAAGTCCGGAGCAGCCCGTTAGCCCCATGCTCATGATTGCGGTTAGCGAGAGCACAGATAAAAGCAGATGTCGTGTGGTGGCGTTTTTCGTAGAGCGAACTGCAGTCATTGTGTCTTTCCCCTCAGTTGCTTCGGTCTCCTCCCGCATCAAGTGCAGAAGGATCCGAGTGCGTTCCCCTACGCACTGCTAGGCTAACGGGTCCTGAACCTTCGTTGTAACTGGACAAAGGACGCAAAAGAGGGCAGTAGTGCGGGCCGATTGCGTCCTGTCCGGTAGGGCAATAGCACAGCACCTGTCTTTTCGAATTGCGCAATTGGCTTGAATTAACCGTTCATTGGCTATCGCGATGGAGCGATCAGGGGTCTTTTCGTTTTCACTCGAAATCGCGATTCCGGCTGCAAGGCGCGTGGGCGCCGTAGACCGCTACCCCTCAGGGGCGGCCTTACGCGCTGTACTGTGGAATACAAGTTAGGTCGAGAGGCGAACTTTCGCCTCTCGACCTAGGGACTTCCGTAGAATTTGGTTGGCTCAGTTATGTCCGGCGGCGTCGACCAGGTAGAGCACGGCATCGCCGCTGAAGGGTGTGGTAAACGACTGCGTGCTTCCGCCGGTGATGTTGGCTCCCGTTACCGTCGTTCCGGTCGCCGGGTTC
>DATLVZ010000068.1:0-70912 GCA_035576885.1 Candidatus Acidiferrum sp.
CAACCTCATTATCGCGGTCGAGGCGCGAGAGCTTCTCTCCCACGTCGTCCGTTAGTAGCTCGACCTCCGCGGTGGCCACGGATTCGGTGTGATGCACGCGGTCCTTCAGCCAGTCAAACGTCGCGCTTTTCGAATTGTCGCCGAGCGCCGTCTGCGCGCGCGCCGCTTTGCCGAGGGCCACACTGCGGCGATGGCGCGCCAGCAGCAAATCGCGCTTGGACTTCGCTTCATCGAGTTTCTGCTCGAGCTTCAGCAAAGCGCTCTTTAGCGCCTCGACCTGCGCTCGCTGGTCGTCCACCTGCTCGCGGTAGCTCAGCGTCAACCGTTGCGATGTGTGGAAACGGTCCAGCGCAGCGCGAGCCAGATCATCCTGCCCTTTGTCCACTGCAACCTCGGCTTTGCGCATCCAGTCCTTCCCCAGATCTTCGTTTTCACGAAGCTTCTTTTCGAGCATGTGCTGGTCGGCGATCGAAACCGCCACCTGCGTCTTGACCTGGAGGTATTGATTCTCCATGTCCATCATCACTTGCTTGATCATTTTCTCCGGGTCCTCCGCGCGATCGATCATGTCGTTCAGATTGGCCCGGATCAACGTGCCTACTCGTTCCAAAAGTCCCATGATAATTCTCCTTTCGAACAACCTAAAATCTCTGGCGCCGCCCTCTCGCTAAGAACTCGCGGGTGCCAGCCCTGCATTCTGCCCAAACCAAAACCGGCTAACGCATTTGGCCAATCAGCAGATGCAAAAGGCTCGGCAGGTAAACGATGCTGAGCGCGGCCGTTTGCTCTACCAAATAAACTATGCCACCGAAAAAATGCCGGGCGACAAACGTAATCACCACCAGGCAGATGATCCAGAAGTTCAAGAATTCCTCTTTCAACGTCATGGTGATCCCCCACTGGCATCGAGCATCCCGGCAAGCTCAAGGCCTGCCGGGATGGAAGCGAACGTTACGCCTTGGGCGCGGCTGTTTTCTCCGGTTTCTCGGACTTCGGCGCCTTATCGCCGATCAACCTCACTTTGCTGAGCAAATCCGACACCTGCATACCGGAGAGCGCTTCGAAGAGCGCCGGCACTTGCGCGGCAATCTTCGTAATGTCGCCGGTGAGTTTGTAGGCGCCGGCGGCGTCGCCATTTCCCGTCGAGACGATGGTGACTTTTTCGACTTTGCTGAGCGGTTCGGCCAGTGCGCGCACGACTTCTGGCAACCCGCTGATGAGCTTGTCCACCACCGCGGCCTGGTTGTACTCCTGAAAAGCCTCCGCCTTGATGTTCATGGCCTTGGCTTCCGCTTCGCCCTTCTTGAAGATGATTTCGGCTTCCGCTTCGCCCTGCGCGCGAATGGCAGAGGCGCGGCCTTCGGCTTCGCTCATCAAGCGCTGGCGTTCGGCGTTGGCGAGCGTCTCAATGCGCTGGCGCTCGATTTCTGCCTGCTTCAGCACAGTGGCAATCAGTTCTCGTTCGCGGCGCGCAATTTCCGCTTCCTGCACCTTGACCTGCGCTTCGCGTTCGACTTGCTGGACCCGGACGGACTCCTCGACGACGCGCTGTTGCATGACGTTCGTCTCGATTTCATAGGCTTTGTCGGCGGTGGCCTGGGCCTTCTTGGTCATTTCGAGGTAGCTGGCTTTCTTGATGTCCAGATCGCGTTCCGCTTCGGCTTGTTTTGCCAAAGAGGCTGTTTCGGCAGCGACGCGTTCCTGGTCGGCCTGGGCTTTCGCAACGGCCGAAGCACGCGTCGCTTCTGCTCGCTTGATGGCGATATCGCGGTCTGCTTCGGCCGCGGCTACTTCCGCGTCGCGTTTGATTCTCGCAATGTCCGGCCGCCCCATGTTGGTGATGTACTCGTTCTTGTCGCGTACTTCCTTGAGCGTGAAGCTCACCACTTCCAGCCCCATCTTGTTCATGTCATCAGCGCAGGTTGAGCGCATACGATCGGCGACCATTTCCGGTTCCTTAACGATCTGCTCCACCGTAAGCTGCCCGATGATTCCGCGCAGGTGGCCTTCCATGACCAGCCGGATCAAGCCTTCGCGCTGTTCCGGCCGCTTGGTTAGGAATTGTTCCGCCGCTGTCCGGATAGACTCCGGGTCAGACTTCACTTTGATCTGGGCGACGGCCTCAATCGTGACTGCCACGCCTTGCTTGGTATAGAGGCTCTGCTGCGGAGCGACGTCAAACGACATCAACTCCAGCGAGAGTTCGCGGCATTGCTCGATCATTGGAAAAATGATCGTGCCGCCGCCCTTGACGATTCGTGTGCCGCGCAGGCCGTAAATGATCAACGCCTCGTGTGGGCCTGCTTTTCTGAACATTCTAGCTAACAGAGCCATGCCGAGCAGGACGGCCAGAACGGCCAATCCGGCAACAACTGGGATAAATGGCAACCCGAACATAGAAACCTCCCTTTTCCACTCGTCCAGACTGTTTGCGTCGTGCGACAGTCTGAGAAACCTTTACGGCGCGGCGGCATGCAAGCCCTACATCGCTCTCAACGTGGGCTTTAAACCCGCCTGCTTAGGAGCGCGTGAACTCTTCCCAACGGCGCACGTACGCAATTCCCTTCTCGTACCTCTCGATGACCACTTCGGCGCCCTTCTCGATGGCTTTGCCGTCATCGCTGCGCGCGCCGGCACCGCGCCGTACGCCGCCGAGCGAGAAAATCACTTCGCCTGTGCCTTGCTCGCGAATGGGCACGCTGATCGAGCCCACCGACCCCTCAATCCGGTAATCCGCCTCGTTCAGCTCCGCGTCACCACCCCGCATCAGTTTCAGCATGAACTTGAAAACCATCCAGCCCGCGAGCAGCCCTGCAAGCGTTGCGAATCCCAGCGATGCGATCGCCACTAAATGGGAGCGCGTCGACAAGATGTAACCCGTTCCTCCGAACCAGGCGAGGAACGCCAGCAGCGTCGACATATTGAGCCAGGGGATATGCGCTGCCGCTCTCAGACCGCTACCACCACCATGGTGCGCGACGTGAAACGGCAGGTGCAGACGAAACGGCAAGTGGATGTGGACTGCGCCCGCAAGAAAAGAAAGCACGCTGAGCGAGAATCCCACAATAAAACAGAGCAGATAGAAATCAGACCAGGTCATAAAACACCCCGAAACGCAGCACCCCGCTGCGCAGACTGGAGTTCGAGACGCAGACCCTTCGGGTCAGTTGTTCAGCGAACCGGGCGGTGGATGCCCACTGCCCTGATGCTTCCCCGAATGCAAAACTTCCCCGAGTCGTTCCGCCAAACCCGGCGCTCGAAGAATCTCCACCAGGAGCAAAAGCGCCTGCCGCGAATCCTCATGCTCAGCGATGGCCAAGAGGGCCTGACTGAGATCCGGATCAGCGGCAAATTGTTCCGCGCCGGCGTACAGCCAGGAATCGATCTTTGCGTCCACGGCGCGAAGAGCAGACTGCAACCCCGGCGTGTAGCCTTCCGGATCATCCACCAGGAAACCGGGATAGACGCGGAAGAAGCGCGCCAGGAGCGTCCGCGTGCTGTGCGTCAGGTGCGGCCGCGTCCCACTCTCAATCTGTGAGAGGTACGCCTGGCTCAGCCCGCGCCCTACTTCGCGCTTCATGGCCGCAGCCAGTTCCTGTTGGGTCATCGGACGGCCCAGGCCGCGCAGGGACCCTTCCACGGCGCGAAGAGAACGGAGTTTGTTGCCAAGAGTCATCGAAGAACCTCTATATTGCAATTTGCGAATAACGTATTACTTTTCGCTATTTGTGTCAAGAACTATATTCGTCCTCTTTTCAACGAGTTACAACCAGCCCAAGCGTACGTCGGTAGTTTTCGGTGAGAGCGCTGTAAAAAAATGGGGAGGGGCTTAATCAGGTTTGCGTAGCGATTGCAGATCAATCCCAAGCTGCTGACACTTCTTATACAAGTGGCTGCGCTCCAATCCCAGCGCGCGTGCCACGTTGGTCATGTGGAAATTGTGCCGCTTGATTTCTCCGAGTAGCACTTCTTTTTCGAAGGCTTCCGTGCGCTCCGCGAGCGTTCCCGTCGAAGCAGTTCCACCAGTTGAGGAACTTGCGGCACCAGCGCCGGAGCCCTCCCCAGGAAGCACGAGCCGGACGTCATCGGCGGTAATGGAATCTTCCGAGGAAAGGAGCACCAGCCGCTCCACCACGTTGCGCAATTCGCGTACATTTCCCGGCCAAGCGTAGCGGCGCAATTCCGCAAACGCCTCGGCGGCGAAGAGTTTCTCTTTCCAACCGTTTTGCGCAGCCACCTGTCTCGCAAAATGCGCGGCAAGCTCCGGAAAATCTTCCGGCCGCTCGCGCAGCGGCGGCAGCACAAGGGGGAAAACGTAAATCCGGTGAAAGAGATCCCGGCGGAACGCATTCTGCTGCACCAGTTCCTGGAGGTTCCGGTGCGTGGCTACGAGGACGCGCACATCCACGCGAATGGGTTTGTCGCCGCCGACGCGCTCCACTTCGCCCTCTTCCAGCACGCGCAATAATTTGGCCTGCATGGAGACCGGCATATCGCCAATCTCGTCGAGAAACAGCGTGCCGCCTTCGGCCTGTTCAAATTTCCCGAGATGCCTTCCCGCCGCGCCTGTAAAAGCGCCTTTTTCATGACCAAAGAGTTCCGATTCGATCAGCTCCGCGGGCACCGCGGCGCAATTCAGAGTAATGAAAGCATTTTCATGGCGTTGGGACTTCTCATGAATCCCCCGTGCAACCAGTTCCTTGCCGGTCCCGGTTTCGCCCAGAATGCAGACGCGCGTCTCGCTCGCGGCCACGCGGTCGATTTGCCCCAGCAACTTCTTCATGGCAGGTCCTGATCCAACGAGTTCGTGTTTACCTAGCTTGTAGCGCAGTTCGCGATTTTCGTTTTCGAGGCGCGAAAGACGAATGGCATTTTCCACCGTGACGAGCAGCTTCTCCGTCGAGAGCGGCTTTTCTAGAAAATCCAGAGCACCGAGCTTCGTCGCCTTGACGGCCATTTCGACATTCGCCTGCCCCGAGATCAAAACAATAGGCGTCTTGACGCCGGCTTGTTTCAAGTCTTCGAGCAGCTCGATGCCGCTTTTCCCAGGCATAACCACGTCCGAGAGAATCAAGTCGAAAGATTCGGTGCGCAAAAGTTCCAGTGCGCGGGGGGCGTTGTCGCAGACTGTCGCTTCGTGGCCAGCTAGCCGAAAAGCCCGCGAGAGCGACGCAAGAGTATTGGGGTCGTCATCGACGAGCAGAAGGTGAGCTTTGCGTGGCAAGGGGTGTCCTTTGAGCTGGTGCGTCAGTCGGAGGCAGCCGCGGTAAAGCTCTGCGGAGGCTTATTCTCGGTCGCGGCCTCTTCCGCCGGGGCTGCAGGACGCCCGGACTGGCGCTGTGGCAGCTCGATGTGAAACGTTGTTCCGTGCCCCTCGTCGCTGGAAACGGAAATGGTTCCGTGATGGTCGCTGATCACCGACTGGATAATCGCGAGGCCGAGACCGGTTCCCTGCACCTTTGTCGTGTAATACGGGGTAAAAAGCCGCGAACATTCTTCCGGGGTAAGGCCCTTTCCCGTATCCGCCACTTCGATTCGAACGCTGCCGTCATGTTCCGAACTGCGAATGCTCAGCGTGCCTCCGGCCGGCATGGCGTCCAGCGCGTTCAGCACGAGATTTTGAAACGCGCGATGCAGCAGGTCGGCGTCCGCATCGATTTCGGGCAGCGGCTCCGTCAGAAAATATTCTGGAATTATGGGCGGCTTGCCCACGGCGTTGAACTGCGGTTCAAACAGCCGCACGGCATTGCGCAAGGCTTCATTCACGTTGACGCGCGCAAAATGCGGCACGGGCATTTTTGAGAAATCACTGAATCGGCCGACAATGGCGTTTAGATTCGCGAGTTCCGCCTTCAACGTCGCGGTAGACTCGTTAAACACTTCGAGAAACTGTTTTGCGTCCAGTTGCCGCGCCTTCTGCAAGTTTTCAACGGTGATTTGGAGCGGAAATAGGGGGTTGCGAAGTTCGTGGGCCAGTCGCCGCGCCAGTTCTCGCCATGCCGCCACTCTTTCCGTCTGCACAAGCTGCTCGCGCTGCGCCGCCAAGGTCTGCGTCATTCCATTGAACGCCGAGGCAAGCTGCCCTATCTCGTCCCGCCCGCGCAGATCGATGACGGTATCCCATCTTCCAGAAGCCACTTCGCGCGCGCCTTCCGCCAGCTCCTCAAGCGGCTTCGTGATTCTTGCTGAAACCCACAAACTGATTAGCAAACCTATTAAAATCGCCGCTCCGGCAGCCGCGCCTGCAATCTGCAGAATATGGCGCGTCAACAACACGAGCTCCCTTCGCGAGCTCCCAAGCAACAGAACGGCAAGTAATTCGTTGTTCCTGCCTGTCAGCGGAATGGCATGAAATGTTTCGGCGTCTGCGGCGTTCTGGGACCAATCGATGGTCCGCTCGAGCGGTTTTGCTTGCTTCTGGATCTGCTGAATCAAAGGTTCCAGCCGGTCCGCCTGGTCAAATGAACCGTTCACATCCGTAAGTGCCATCGCGACAAAACCAGGCTCCAGATTGCGATACAAAAGCGCGCGCATTCCCGCTGGAGGCACTAAGGAAGCTAGAAAATTCTGGTCCAACCGGCGACCGCCAATAATGTACATGCTCTTGTCGTTTCCGCCGGAAAGCATGCGGACCACGGTCAGCGAGAGCGCCACCCCGTCAGGCAACTCTTCCTTCCTTAGGAATGGCGGCGAATCATTCCAGTTCTTGTTTGTCAGGACCCAATCGTTCTTATAGCCGACCCGTGCGGGATACTGCGCGGAGGAGATCAGCGTACCGTCCCAGTTCACGAATTCTACAAAGTCCAGCCCATGATCCTGCGCTGCTCCGGACGCGTCGTGCACGTAGAGCGAAAGGTCCGGCCTGGGCCCCGCTAGCTCCATGGCCACCCTGAAAGTGATTTCGGCATCAGTGATGTTCTTCACCTGCCGGGCAATCTCTTCGCCTCGTTGCGCGTATTCTTTGTTGAACTGCGAGACGAGCGCCTCGCTCCGTTGCGCGTCCGATTCCTCGAATGCGGCTTGCGTATAGTGTGTCACGCCGTAAGCCACAAGCGACACGGAAGCTAGTACGGTGATCAGAAAAACCAGGAATAGCTTTGTGCGAAAGCTCATGGCTTTGCTCCGGGCGCAGCCGCTCGCGGTTGCGGGGAAGTCGACGACGTCCCGTTTGGTGGACTCGAAGAGTCCGCTTGCGAAGGCTCCGGAGCTTCCAGCCAAACGTCGGCGAGATGCCATTCGCCCCAGCGCGCCGGCAGCCAATCGCGCACCGTCGGGCCGAGACCGACTGCTTCGGCTTCCGTAACGAGCGGAAGCACACGCCATTCCTCGAGGATCCGCCGCTCCCGCGCATAAAGCTGCTCGTACTCCGCGCTCGTGGCATTCACCTCCGAAGATTCTGTCAGATTATATGCCGCAAACATGGAATCGAGTTCCACCCGCGGAGATAGCGACGAATAGTGCCACGCAAACAGATGGACGCCCGAAGGGGGGTTAAGTGAGACCTGCGAAGCAGTAGCCGCGCGCGCAGCTGGACGGTTGATGACTTGCACGAAGATTGCAGCTTGGCGGGCGTTCACGGCCACACGCTCCCCAAGAAGTTTCGGCAGATCGCCCATCGGATCGACACGCAAGCGCAGCGCCTCCGAGCCGCCGGCCTCATTCGAAGGGAGTCCGCGTCGCAACTGTTTTGCGCGCTCAAGATTAGTGTCCACGTTGAAGAGGAAAGCATATCCTGAGAGCCACTGCGGCAAAAGGGTGGCTGCAGGGCCGGCTTGCTTCTGCAGCAACACATTGGCCATGGTGCCACGGTCGAGCGAAAGGCTAAGAGCTTCGCGCAGACGGACATCCGATGTCAGCCTCTGAGCTTCGTCAAATCGCAAGCCGTAAAGGGTCATTGGCTCTGACGTCCAAATCCGAAGACCAGCTTGCCTCGCGCGGGGTACGAGCTCGGGCGACAGCTCTATCAAGTCTGCCTTGCCGAGTTGCAAATCATACATCGCGCGCAGCGGCGATACTCCCAGCGTAACATCAATCCCGTCGACAAACGGCCGGCCGGACCATGCCTCATCGTTTGCACGAAAGAAAAGATGTCCGCCGCCACTCCGCGAAGCAGCACCGTTCGATGTATCGGCGGCCCGCGGCAAACCAGAATCTTTCTCTCCGTTCTGCCCAGCGCCGACCGCAGTTTCTCCTAGAACAAATGGTCCAGTGCCAGCGAGTGCCCCGCTTGCCAGCACTCGATAAACAAAGTACCGCCCCGAAGCAAGCTGCTCCAGCAAATCGGACGCCGGCACGCTCGACTTAATCACGATTGCGTTGCCGGACACCGAAATTTGCTGCGTTCCCGGAAGCAGCGGCTGAAGCGCAGCCACAACATCTGTGGCAGTTAGCATCGAACCATTCGAACATCTAACGCCACCGCGAATCGTAAACTGCCAGCGTCTGCTCGAAGCGTCGTGCGACCACTCCGTCGCGAGTACTGGCTGAAACCGTCCATAACTATCAAGCGCTACAAGCCGTTCGAAAACCAACTCCGCCAGCTTTTCATTCCCAGCCGCTTCGAGCGAGCCCACTTGCCACTCGCGCGGATCGAGCGACACGATCACAGCGTGCACCTCCACGCGCAGTGTCCCTCCATACCTCGGGCGCGTGGCGGCTGCTGTCGGCGAGGTCAAGACTAGATGTACGGCAATCGACAAAAAACTAATTGCCGCAGACAGCCGTGATTCGGTATACCTCATAGTTCCCTGTTGAAAGATTTTTCACCACCGCGAATGCTGCCTTTGGATTTTCCCCGACGCTCAGGCCGAGCACCGGTCCTGGCATTTCCACTGAACTGGCATTACCGCCGTTCGGCAAAGCTGTAGCCTCACGACGCGGCAGGATGGGGTCAGCCAGCGTGATGCGATCCGGCTCCGTATAGTCGCCTTTGCCGGTCCTGAGAAGCAGTATGGACTCTTCGCAAGAGGAAGAAATGCCCACAAGCTTTGCGTCGTAGTTCCTTGTGCTGCAGGAAAGCGAAAGGCTCCCTGCGGGGTTAAAATCACAAAGCTTGTTGCGGAAAACGAACGCTAGCTTTCCTATACTGGGAATGTAGATGAAACCGCCATCTTCGATTCGCGAAGGATGGTCAACCGCAGGCAATTCAGTTGCATCTATAATTTTCCAGCTGCCGTTCTCGAACCGACTGCGTAGGACCTGATTCTCGCTCAGGAAAAAGAGAGAGCGTTCTTGAGTGTCCCGGTCTAGCCACTCCACGGCACTCTGAATGGGCTTTTCCTGTTGCCAGAGCAACTCCCTTTGAAGCTGTGGCGCGGGCGAAGTTTCTCGGGGGACTTTAAGCGAAGCCCTCGGAATTTCCATCAGATAAACCTGCCGGCCACTAACAGCATCCGGCGTATCGACAATCAGAAGCACTTTAGACGCAGTAATCCGTATCGCAACATTCATGGCGGCGGCGTCCGGATTATCTGATGCATCTATCCCACAAGCGGAAAGCTGTACAAGGAATAATCTCTTGCTGGCTTCGGGCAAATAGCCCGGAAACTCGGCAGTTTCCTGCCAGCGGACCCTCACTGGTTGCTTGCGTGCCGCTGCGCACACTTTCATCGCCAGCTCGTGCGCTGTGTCCGCTAGAGAGTCTGCACGCAAGACCGGCGGCACAAGAAATAGCGCAAGTCCCAGCAATTGGCAGAGGACGATAATGCCGCGCGGGCGCGGCGGGGACAGATTTTGCTTGGCGGACACTGGCTTGCCGCATGATGATAGCACGCTTGCAATCCGTGTTACGGAGCGCGGCAGCTTGGTTGTGCCGTTTCCATTCGAATGTCTTTGAAGGAGCAGGCCAGGCTCGGCGGAAAATACTTACTCGCCGCGAAACATTTTGCGAGGACGAACGTCCATCAGGGTAGTCGCGTATCTGGGGTAAATCTCTGTCTACAAGGATGATCAGAATGAGCCGAATTGCTATTCGTCTGAATGCAATGCTGTGGCTAGCCTTCGCCACGATGGTCTGCCTGTCGGCCCTACCGGCTTGGCTGCAGTCCGCCGCCGCTGCGGATCAAATGCCCTCAGGCCCAACCCGCCTTCTTCGATTCGCGGACATCTCGAAAGACAGGGTAGCCTTCGCCTACGCGGGTGACTTGTGGATTGCCTCCCGCGAAGGCGGCGCAGCCCGCCGCCTGACATCCCACGTTGGCGACGAGCTCTACCCGAAATTTTCGCCCGATGGCAAGTGGATCGCTTTCACCGGCGAGTACGACGGCAACCCCGACGTTTACCTCGTCTCCGCGGATGGCGGCGAGCCCAAGCGCCTCACTTTTCATCCTTCCAACGATATCGTCCTCGGCTGGACGCCTGACGGCAAAAACATCCTCTTCCGTTCCGACCGTTTCAACGAGCCTCTCGGCCGCTCCACGCGTCTGTACCTCATATCACCACAGGGAGGCACGCCAATGCCGCTTCCCGTCCCTCGCGGCGATCTCACTTCCTTCTCCCCGGACGGCACCAAAATCGCCTATCTGGAAACCTCGCAGGAATTTCGCACCTGGAAGCGTTACCGCGGCGGCTGGAGCCTCCCCATCGCGATCTACGACCTGAAAAAGAACACATACGAAGAGCTGCCGAAAACCGCGGGCATGGACATGTTCCCCATGTGGCACGGCAACTCCATCTATTTCATCAGCGACCGCGACGGCATCATGAACCTGTACAGTTACGACCTCTCCTCCAAACAAACCAAAAAGCTTACCGATTACAAGGAGTTCGACATCAAGTGGCCCAGCCTCGGCCCGGACGCCATCGTCTTCGAAAACGGCGGCCAGCTCTTCGAATACAATCTTAACAGCGGCAAAACGCGCGACCTCCCCATCCTGGTCCGAGCGGAGGACATCGAAGCCCGCCCCGAATTCAAGAATGTCGGCCAGAGCATCGGTAACGCCACGCTATCTCCTTCCGGCGCGCGCGCTGTCGTCGAAGCCCGCGGCAATGTATTTACCATCCCAGCCGAACACGGCAGCGTCCGCACCCTTACCACGGACCACTCCAGCATCCACGAACTCAATCCCGCTTGGTCGCCTGACGGCAAATTGATCGCCTATCTTTCCGACAAGACCGGCGAGTACGAACTCTACACCCGCCCGCAAATGGGCGGCGAAGAAACCCGCATCACCACGGACGGTAAAATCTACCGCTTCGGCCCGACGTGGTCCCCCGACAACAAAAAACTCGTCTTCTGGGACAAGTCTAATCAACTTTGGTATGTGAGCCTCGACGATAAGAAGCCCGTCCTCGTGGATACCTCCGAATACGGCCTCATCCAGGACGCTTCCTGGTCCCCCGACAGCCTCTGGCTTACCTATTCAAGGCCTCACCGCCGGGGCGCCAACGATGTTTTTCTCTACTCGCTAAACACCAAGAAAATCACGGAAGTATCCAGCGGCTTCTACAGCGACAATAATCCCGTTTTCGACGACAACGGCAAGTATCTCTATTTTATTTCCACTCGTTATTTCTACCCGAGCATCGGCCAGCTCGATCAGCGTTTCAACTATTACTCCACCGACGGCGTGTTCGCCGTCACGCTCAAGTCTGAAGAGGCCTCCCCGTTCAAACCCGAGAGCGACGAGGAAAAAGCCGCCGACGAAAGCAAAGACAAAAAGAAAGACGACAAAAAAGCAGACGCCACGAAATCGGGCGAGCAAAAACCCGGGGAAGAAAAAGAAGAGAAGAAGACGGAAGCCGTAAAACCCATCCAGATCGATCTCGACGGCATCGCCAATCGCGTTGCGCCCGTCCCCATCGAGGCCGGCATCTTGAGCAATCTCAGCGCCCGCAAAGACAAATTTTTCTATGTCTCCACGCCTGTGGAAGCGCGCCAATTCGCTATGCCGGGTAATCAAGGTCCAAAGAACGTGCTTCACGTTTATGACGTCGCTAAGCGCGAGGACAAAGTTCTCCTTGAGGGCATCGAGGGCTACGACCTCGACAAAGAAGGTAAGAAGGTTCTGTACAAGGCTGGACCCGTACTCGGCATCACCGATGCCGTTCCCGGCAAAGCCAAAGTCGGCGCTGGCAAACTCGATCTCAGCGGACTCCAGGTGAAAATCGATCCGCGTGAGGAGTGGCGCCAGATTTACCACGAAGCCTGGCGCCTCGAGCGCGATTTCTACTGGGATCCCAACATGACCGGCCACGACTGGAATAAGATCGGCGCGCGCTACGAAGCGCTGCTGCCCTGGGTGGCCCATCGCAGCGATCTGAATTACTTGATTGGCGAGCTCATCGCCGAGCTCAGCACCTCCCACACTTATGTCGGCGGCGGCGATCAGCCCAAGAAGTCCCAAGTCAGTGTCGGCATGCTCGGCGCGGACTACCAGCCGGACGGCGGCTTCTATCGCATCACGAAAATCTATCCCGGCGAAAATTGGAACGATGCCACTCGCTCGCCGCTCACCGATCCCGGCCTTAAAGTAAAGGCCGGCGATTATCTGATCTCCGTGAATGGCCAGGAAGCCCGCGCAACACAGGACGTTTATTCCTACTTCCAGGACCTCGCCGGAAAACTTGTTGCGTTGAAAATCAACAGCAAGCCCAGCGTCGACGGGGCGTGGGAAATCACTGTAAAGCCCACCGGCAGCGAAACGGGCGTCCGTTATCTGGATTGGGTTGAGTCCAATCGTCGCAAAGTCGCGGAAGCCACCGGCGGCCGCATTGGTTACATGCATGTTCCAGACACCTCCATTCCAGGCGTCATCGACTTCGACAAGGAGCTCACCGGACAGCTCGACAGGGACGGCATGATCGTCGACGAGCGCTACAATGCCGGCGGCCAGATTCCCGATTTCTATACGGAAAAACTCAAGCGCTCGCTCCTGGCGGTTATTTCTGTCCGCGATGGTAAGGACGTTCCCTATCCTCCCGTCGCCATTTACGGACCAAAAGTCATGCTCGTCAACGAACTCTCTGGCTCCGGCGGCGATTTGTTCCCCTGGCTCTTCCGCTTTGAGAAAATCGGGCCCATCGTCGGCACGCGAACCTGGGGCGGCCTTGTGGGCATCAATCGCGGTGCGCCATTGCGTGACGGAGGTTTTGTCACTGCTCCGTCTGCCGGATTTTATTCCTGGGCAGACAAGGACGGCTGGGTTGTCGAAAATCACGGCGTCGATCCCGACTTTGTGGTGCCCCAACGCCCCGATCTCGTTGTCGAAGGACACGACCCGCAACTCGAAAAAGCCATCGAGCTGGCAAAAGAAGCCCTGAAGGATTACAAGGGGCTTCCTTCCAGGCCGAAATTCCCGGGATCGAAATAACGGGGCTGGCTCGCATCAATTCAATTCATGCAATTAGAAAGCGAGAACGGCCGGCGAACAGCCGGCCGTTTTTGCTTTCGAATGAAGAATATTTTATCCGCCAGCCGGGTGGCGCGGTCCACCTCGCCGGGGAAGGAATAACCTCTGGCAAATTTGGCGAAGCTCGGCGGTGCTTGCCTTCATGCTCATGATCTTTCCTCCTTTCCAGTAACGTGTCCCGAGCCACCCACAGGCGTATTGGCTAGCGGAACTGGCAGCACAGACTTCAGTCTGTGCAATTCTTTTGTGAGCTCAGCTACGGCCTTTTCGCTGGCCGCCTCTGCGCGCTAACTGCCGGCGCCGTACCCTCCGGATCCGCCGTATCGTCGGACGCCGCATTGTTATTTCTACCCGCCACTCCGGAAAACGCCGAGCGCATCACGTCACTCGCAAAAAAGTTCTTCCCGTCGATCGGTACCATCATGATTTGCAGCTTGTCTGAAAGCCTTTCGGCAATAATCTTCTGGATCAGCATCGGATTCTGCTTCAGCACCGCCGCCTCGAATTTCATCCGCTCGGAATCCGCCGCTGCCGTGACACGAATATGATTGGCCTCCGCTTCCGACAAATTCTTCTGCCGTTCGACTTCCGCCTTGCTGTCAATGATCTTGGCCTGTGCCGCCGCCTCCGCATTCTGCAACGTGGCTTCCTTGCGCGCCTGCGCTTCAAGTTTCGTCTGCTCGATCTGTTTCTGCTTGAGCGGCAGGGTGTACTGCATCGCGTCCGCTTCTGCCTTGGCCTGCAGCACGCGCACCGCTGCTTGCCCTTCCGCCTGCTTTACGTCGCGCGCCTTCTGCGCCTCTGCCTCCAGTTCCGCGATGCGCACCTCTTTCACCTTGATCTCTTGCTCGGTTCCAAGCCGCTCGTTCTCCTGCTCTTTCAGGAGCAGCCCTTCTAGCCCCTTCGCGTATTCAGCAGGAAGCTGCAAATCGCGCAGAAGCACTTCGCGAACCAGAATTCCATCACTCTCCAACCGTGTTGTAATCGCCGCCGCGGCTTTCGAGCGCAGTTCCTCGCGCTTTGTCGCAAATATCTCCTGCGTGATGTAGTTCGGCGCAAGCTGCCGGTAGATCGTCGAAACCACTGGCGCAACGACCTCTTCGCCAACCGGCTGAGGCAGATTCGCGTGAATTGCGTCCAGCCGCCGCGGGTCCAAGCGGTACCTCACCGAAACAGCCAAGCCGATATTCAATCCTTCCCGCGCCTGCACCGTCAGCACTTCGTTCTCTGATTTTGCGGACGCGCTCGCCGACGTCGAGTACACCTGTTCCCGCGTGTCGTACAGCGCCACGCTATCGACGAGCGGCGTGACGAAGTGCACTCCCGGATACAGGGTGCCGCGCCGCGCGCCCCATATCTGGCTGACGCGTACGCCCGCGGAGCCGTCCGGAATCACCACGATGCTCAACGACAGCAAGATGGGAACTACTCCCGAGATCGCCAGCCGCTGGGCCAGCCGCCAGCGGACCGGTCCAAAAGGGCGATGTGCCGTTATTCCTGTTTCTCTGCCCGGTTCACTTGTCTTACTGCGCGCCAACAACCGCCGAAGTTGCTCCGCGAGATAAATGTCATAAGCCACCAACGCGCCCGAACTGCCGAACAGCCCGAGGCCAAGAATCATCAATAAGTACTTCAATGCCAGCATGGTCTTGCTCCCTTCCTTCTCACTCCCGGGCGTTGCTGCGAAGAGGAGACCTTTAACTCCGCCGCTCACGTTGTGCCGGGAATCCCGCCTGCCTTATCTCAGGCTGTGCCTCGCAAGTCGCAGCATTCAGCGATGCGGCGCGTACGCCCGCGCCAGCTGTGTCGTCCCGCGTGCCATGTGCGCCGGGGCAGGCAAGCGCCGAGCCGTCGCTGGCCGCATCAGAACAAACACCGCGCGCAAGAGCATCCAATCGAACGCCACGGCCGCAGCGGCGGCAATAATCGTGGTGACTACCAGTGTTGCGAAGCTAAGCATGGCGATCAAATGTGCCTCCCGAGTCTTGGCCCTGTGATATTGGGCCCTGCGACAATGGGTGTGGCAATTGTTGAGCCAAGTCAAATACATTGAAAATAAACAACTTAACTTTGTGCGGGGAAAACGATCGTGTGTGGGGCTGAACACGCCGTGGCCAGCCAGACGCACAAGGTGCGTGAGCGTTTTGCGACACAGGCAATCGGAGCTATTGTAGTAGTGTAAGGAAAGCCATTTGGCAGCAGTCAGTCAGTAAGCCCGAAAGGAATAAGGACGCGAATTCGCCCCGCTGATTACCCCAGCAGGGAACTCGCTTCTAGCAACTACCAGATATGGCGCCACGCCCCGGAATGCGCATCGGCAAAATCCTCGGGATACCCATATTTCTCCACTCGACCTGGGTCATCATTTTTGCCGCTATCACTTACTCGCTAGCCATGCAGTTTACACAGGAGCATCCTTCGTGGAACCCTGCGCAGCAGTGGAGCGTCGGCATTTTCACAAGCCTTCTCTTTTTTGCTTCGCTCCTTTTTCACGAGCTTGCCCATAGCGTGGTCGCGCAGCACTATAAAATTCGCGTTCTCTCGATCACTCTGTTCATCTTCGGCGGTGTCGCCAGCATTGAGCGAGACCCCTCGAAGGCCATCCAGGAATTCAACATCGCCATTGCGGGTCCGCTTGCCAGCGGCCTACTGGCCGCAGTTTTCTTCGGCCTTGTTCAAGCGTTTCCGTCAAATCAGATGGTCAATGCCGTTTCCACCTGGCTTTGGACAACAAATCTCTTGCTGGCAGTCTTCAATCTTCTGCCCGGCTTCCCGCTCGATGGCGGCAGAATCTTCCGCGCCATCATCTGGGGCGCAACCAAGAATTTTTCCAGGGCTACGCGCATCGCCGGCGCCAGCGGCCGATTGATCGCTTACGCGTTGATCCTGCTTGGTGGATTTGCGGTATTCAAGGGCTTCATCGGGCAGGGCCTCTGGAGCGTCTTCATCGGCTTCTTCCTCCTGAACGCCGCGCAGGAAAGCGTCGCGCAAGCCGCCATTCGCGAAACTCTTTCTGGCCTCCGCGCCGCCGACGTCATGAGCCACGAAGTCCCCACCGTTGGACGCGCCATTTCTCTCGAAGAGTATGGCGCCGAAGTCCTGCGCACCGGCCGCCGCTGCCATCTCGTCATCACCGACGACCGCCTGGTCGGCATGATGAACGTCCACACTCTCAATTCTGTCCCGCGGCATGAATGGGCGAATACCTCGGTTCAGGCCGTCATGATCCCCCGTGAACGCATCCTATGGGCTACTCCCGACGAACCATTGCTCGGCCTGCTAGAGCGGCTGCTCACCGCCGACATCAACCAAATGCCCATCGTCTCCGGCTCCGACAATGGCGCCGCACAGATCATCGGCATGGTTAGCCGCGATTCCATCCTCCGCGTAATGCAAACCCGCACGGAACTTGGCCCCCTCTCCTACGGCAGCGTCGCAGGCAAGTAACAACCGACTCGAAGACCTTCGAGTCTGCCGCAATGGAAATCACCAAGCGCCCCACGCTTCGCCCGTTCTTCTCCCACTCTTCATTAACTCCGGAAGACAACTTGGGTATACGATGAAGCTCTATCCCAAGGGAGGACGCACATGGCTAAAAAGAGCAATCTCTCACGAGTCGCCGCCAGCATTGGTGGCGCAATTGGTAAGGCCGACCGCAAAGCCCATAAAGTTGTGGAAGCCGGATCGCTTGCCAAGGAAGAACTCGTGGCGATCTCAAAGCAAGTCGCAGCGCTCAAGCGCCAATTAGAGAAGACCACCAAGCGACTCAAGCGCGCGCTGACCTAGATACCGAGCACATCCCACAATTCGAGCACTTCAAATAGCACAACGCGCCGGCTGCAGCCAATCCTGCGCGCCCGTGCGTCTAACGCTTAGCTAGCCTCAGAATTCCAATTCCTGGCCCGGCTACTTCCGCAAGTTCCCATACGGAATGCGCGGCCGATTGGTTTATAATGCGCCGCCTGTGGGTGCAAAACCTCAGTACGTATCACCAATCCAAACTGGAGGTAGCGTAGCCATGAACTCGGCGAATCAGTGGAGGTCTTGGTCGTCGCGGGATCGCCGTTGGATTCGCTGGTGCTCGTCAGCATTGCTAATCACCTCAGCCCTCTTGGTGGCGAGACTCCCAGCGCAAACACCCGCCAACTCTGCAATCGTTGAACCTCTCGCGTCAACGCCCTCGTCTCCCACGCCATTTCGCACTCCCAACTACGCACTCGAAGCGCGCTTCCTGCCCGCCAGCATGAACAAGCTCGTCTTCGACCTTTCTGTCACTCCACGCTGGTTCACTCTCTCCGACAAATTCTGGTACAGCTACCGCACAACCGAAGGCACCAACTATTTCATCGTCGACCCCGTCAAAAAATCTAAGTCCCCTCTCTGGGACAATGCCAAAATTGCCGCCGCCCTTTCTCTTCTCACCAATTTCCCTTACGACGCGCAGCATCTCCCCGTCAAACGCCTCAAGCTCGTCGAAAAAGACACCCGAATGCGTTTCGAAGTGGAGATCCGCAAAGATGGCGTCGTTCCCAACGAACCCGAGAAAAAGATCCAAAACGACGGCAGCCAGCAGGGCAACGAAAGTGAAATAAAACAGAACGATGAAAAACAGAATGAGCAGCAGGGCCAGCGCGCCGATCGTTCCGGCCAGCCGCCCGAGCCTCGCGAGGAAACGCGCATCCTTTCGTTCGAATACGATCTCGCCACCGGCAAAGTCATTCGCCTCGATAACGTCGAGCCCATGCGCAAAAAGCCGATGTGGGCTTCGGTGTCCCCCGATGAAAAAACCGTCGTCTTCGCCCGCGGCCACAATCTCTTCATGATGGACGCCGGTGACTACGCCAAGGCTCTTAAAAAGGCCGGCGACACCACCATCGTCCAGACTCAGCTCACCACCGACGGCGTCGAAAAATTCAGTTACGCCCGCCGCATTTTGCCCGAGCAGGAAGACGAGCTCAAAAAGGAAGACAAGGGCGACACAAACAAAGCCGGCATTCGTTCCCCCGCCATTCAGGTCCACTGGTCCAAAGACTCAAAAAAATTCGCGGTTGTCCGCCAGGATGAACGCAAAATTCCGGATTTCTGGGTCATCCACTCTCTCGCCAATCCACGCCCCATCCTCGAGTCCTATCCTTACCCGCTCCCCGGCGAAGACGCCATGCCGGTCTATCAAATTGAAGTGCTAGACGTCTCCACAAAGCAGCTTGTCGTCGTTCAAGCAAAAAACTTCCCCGAACAAGAGCTCCGCCTGGCTGACGCGCCGCTCCTCGAGCGCGATCGCGAAGAGCTCCGCGAAGAGCAGGAAGGCAATCAGGAAGGCGCTCCGATGCCGCTCTCCCGCGTCACCGCTCGCTGGCTCTCGGACACCTCTGACAAGCTCTATTTCGTCAGCGCCAATCGCGATTTTCGCAAAATCGATGTCTGCGTCGCAGACACCTCCACCGGCGCCTCAAAGCCGCTCATCGAAGAGCGCTCCAACGTCTGGCTAAGCGTGAAGCCGCTTCGTCTCGTCGGCGACGGCCAGGAACTCATCTGGTGGTCCGAGCGCGATGGCTGGGGCCACTACTACCTCTTCGATTCCTCCGGCAAACTGAAAAATCAAATCACTTCCGGCGAATACGTCACCGATCAGATCGTCTCGCTCAATGAAAAATCCCGCACCCTCTTTTTCACCGCCAATGGCCGCGAGCGTACCGAAGATCCCTACTATGTCCATCTGTATCGCATCGGCCTCGACGGCTCCGCCCTTCAACTCCTCAGCCCTGGCAATTTTTCTCATGCCTTCAGCGCTCCCGACTCCGGCAAATATTTCGAAGACACTTTTTCCCGCGTCGATACCGCTCCTAAATCTATTCTCGTCGATGCACAAGGCAATCATCTTCTCGACCTCGAAACCACCGACGTCTCTCAACTCCTCGAAGCCGGCTACAAATTCCCCGAAACCTTCAAAGTCAAAGCCGAAGACGGCATCACCGATCTCTACGGCGTCATGCACAAGCCTTTTGACTTCGATCCTGCCCGCAAATATCCCTTGATCGAATTCGTCTATCCCGGCCCGCAAACCGAGGAAGTCAACAAAACTTTCTCTCCCAAGAACCCCAACGTCCCTCTTTCGCAACTCGGTTTCATCGTCATTGAGGTCGGCGCTCGCGGCGGAAGCCCTCAGCGCGACAAATGGTATGACAGCTACGGCTACGGCAATCTCCGCGACTACGGCCTAGCCGACAAAAAAGTCGCCGCAGAGCGCCTCGCCGTCCTTCATCCTTACATTGATCTCTCCCGCGTGGGTATGTGGGGCCACTCCGGCGGCGGCTTCATGACCGCCGCTGCCCTCATGGAGTATCCCGATTTCTACAAAGCCGGCTGGTCCGAGTCCGGCAACCACGATAACAACGTGTACAACCGCGACTGGAGCGAAAAATACCACGGCGTCCGCGAAGAATCGCTAAAGGACGGCACTCAAAAATATGTCTACGAAATCGACAAGAATTCCGAGCTTGCCAAAAATCTAAAAGGCCATCTCATGCTCACCACCGGCGACATGGACAACAACGTAAGCATGGTCAACACCATGCGCGTCGCCAACGCTCTCATCCGCGCCGACAAGCGCTTCGAAATTCAGGTCTATCCTGGCATGCGTCATTCCTACATGCCCATAGCCAGCTATGTGGATATGGCCCGCGGCGATTTCTTCGCCCGCTGGCTGCTTGGCTCCTCCGACACCGGTGCCGACATCCTCGAACTCCAAAACCAGCGCCAAGCCACCCCCAGCAAAAAATTCAAGGAGTAGGAATAGTCCTTCCAATTTCTTTTTTACTTTTCTTAAGCCGCGATTATCCAAGCCACTGCGGGTTGTGCGCCGTCCCGTCGAACTGCGTGGATGTCTTATATAGTTCGAACTCGCCATTCCGGGCGGCGGCGTCTGTTTTCGCCAGCATAGCCGCGACTTCAGCAGCTTCTAACGGCCGAAATGTCTTCGCCGCTTTCAGCGCTTGCGCGAGATTTTCCATGGATTCGCAACCCGTAATTACCACGCTCGTGGGCAAATTCATGGCGTAGTGCAGGCATTCGATGGGCTCGACCGTTTTGCTCTCAAGAATCACGCCAGCGCCCATGGGCTTCATCCCCAAAATCCCAATCCCCTCCCGCACCGCCACAGGCACGACCTTCTTCTCGAAGCTATGGAAGTGCGCGTCCATCACATTGAGCGGCATTTGCACCGCGTCGAAATGAAACTGATGCGCGGCCGCAACTTGCAGCATTTTCAAATGAATCTCGGGATCCTTGTGGCCGGTGAAACCGATGTACCGCACCTTGCCCGCCTTTTGCGCTTCAACGACGGCCTCCATGCCGCCGCCCGACGCAAAAATCCTGTCGGAATCATCCATGCGGATGTTTTCGTGGAACTGAAGCAGGTCCAGGTGGTCCGTCTGGAGCCGGCGAAGAGATTCTTCCAGTTGCTGCGCCGCGGCCTTTCTGGTGTGGCCGTCAATCTTGGTCATCAGGAAAGCGCGCTGTCGGTAGCCGTCGCGAAGCGCCTTGCCCATGCGCACTTCGCTGTCCCCGTCGTGGTAGTCCCAGCAGTTGTCCAGAAAATTGATCCCGCTGTCGAGCGCGGCGCGAATGATGCGGATGCTTTCCTGCACGTCCTTGGGGTTTCCGAGATGATAGCCACCCAGCCCGATCGCGGAAACTCTTGCGCCCGTCCGCCCCAAGCTCCGGTAAGGAACTTCGCCCAAGCTCCCGTCAAGAGCTCTACCATCCGTACCCGTAGCCCCCGCTGCCCATGACAATTTCTCCGTCCCAACAGCACACGTCGCCGCTACAGCTATCTCCAAAAACTCCCGCCGCGAGACGGCTGAGTCTATTGCTGCTGGGCTGTTAGGTTGATTTGTGTTTTCGGGGATGCGCGTGGAGTGCGGCATACTTCCCTCCTTGCGGCTTGGGCTGATGTGGCTATCTTACACCCATAACCGGCCTCATCTGGCCGGTGGACCGTCCTTACCACGCTGATTGGATTTTGACTTTGCACTTTTCCGGAGTGGCTCACCCTATCGGTTTTGTCTTGCTAAAGGGTGGGGCCATTTCGCTCGCTCCGGCGGGTTGCATGCGCGCTTTTTACTTTTCCACATTTTCCGTCTCACCAAACTACAAGATTCCCTCCAACCCCTTCAATCTCCTCAGCTTCCCCGCGTCTCATTCGAATGATAAGTACCAAGGTACTGTACCTTGACAGTAATCCACTTCCCTGCTATCATTCCCCGTGTTTCGGTCGTACCAGCCTCTCTCCCGCCGAGCCCTCTGCTGCTTTTGTGGTGGCGGACCTTTAGGTCCGTGCTCTTCTCTTATTCCCGCCGCCCTCCCCACCCACACAAGGCCCATCCCTCAACGGGAACGCCTCCCTCTTCCACTAGTCACGAGTCACCAGTCACAGATCACTAAGTCCTTTACAATCCGCACTTCCGCAAACCCCGCCCGTAACCCCTTTGGAATCCGCACTTCCAAAACACAGCACTTAAAACCCTTTAGAATGAACACTTACGAAAAAAACCCGGGGGGAGGGGTGCAAATTGTTAGGTACGGACCGGGGGGATGCCTGACAGATTGGACCGGGAGGATCCCTGACACTGTGAATAAATGGCAGGCGCTGGGAGGAAGGAGCGCCGATGCCGTGGAAAGTGAGCAGTGTCATGGAGGAAAAGCTGCGGTTTATCTTAGAGTACGAGGGCGGTGAGGAGTCGATGACGGAACTCTGCCAGCGCTACGACATTTCGCGCGAGACCGGGTATGTGACGCTGCACCGGTACCGCGCGTCAGGGCTAAGCGGACTGCTGCCGCAGAGTCATGCCGCGCAGCGGCATGGCAACCAGACGGCGGAGGAGCTGGAAGAGAAGGTGCTGGAGCTGCGGCAGGCGCACATGCGCTGGGGGCCGCGGAAGCTGAAACGCATTCTGGAGCGGGACGAGCCGGGGCGCAACTGGCCGGCGAGCAGCACCATCGGCGCTTTGTTGAAGCGCGAAGGACTGGTGGTGGCCCGCAAGAAGCGCTTGCGTACCGCACCGTACACGGAACCGTTGGCGCACGCCGAGGAAGCGAACCGCGTGTGGTGCGCGGATTTCAAAGGCTGGTTTCGCACCGGGGATGGCGAGCGGAACGATCCGCTGACCATCACCGACGCCTACAGCCGGTACCTGTTGCGCTGTCAGACGGTGGAGAAAACGAACACGGAGAGAGTGCAGGCGATTTTTGAAGCGGCCTTTCGCGAGTATGGGATGCCGGAAGCGATACGCACGGACAATGGTGCGCCGTTCGCCTCGCACGCAGTGGCCGGACTATCGCGGCTGGCGGTGTGGTGGATCAAGCTGGGCATCGTGCCGGAGCGCATCGAAGCGGGGCATCCGGAACAAAACGGAAGACACGAACGGATGCATCGCACGATGGAAGAGGAAGTGGCGCAGCCGCCGGCGGCCAACCGGCGCCAGCAGCAACAGGCGCAGGAACGCTTTCGCCGGGAATACAACGAAGTGCGACCGCACGAGGCGCTGGGGATGCAAACGCCGTCGGCCGTCTATCAACCCTCGGGGAGAAGATTTCCGTCCCGCGTGCGGGAACCAGAATATCCGGCAAGCATGGTGGTGCGCAGCGTGCGACCGCATGGGCATTTTCGCTGGAAGCAACACGACGTATTTTTGAGCGAGGTGCTGTGGGGAGAAAACGTGGGCCTGTTGCCCGAGGACGACCGCTGGTTCACTATCTACTTTGCGCAGCTCCCTCTGGCGCGCTTTGATAGCCAAAAGCTGCGGGTGACGCCGTTAACGAAAACCGGACGCGCCACCGCTGCCGGGGAGGGGGACGCGTCCCCCTCCCCGGCAGCCCCGCATCACGAACAGAACGACCAGAAACTGTCAGGCATCCGCCCGGTCTAAAATGTCAACCATCCGCCAATCCGCACAAGTTCACGGCCCGGGACAAGGTCGGTCAATCAGAGCTCCCAAGAACTACGGCACGCGTGGAGTCCCGAATGACAAGTTCGGGATTCATTTTTTGACGCACGCTATTCCACTCTCGCTTTTCGAGTCCTGCTTTGATTCCTTCCATCACGATATTCACGGCATTCGTTCCCATGGCTTCGAGAGGCTGGCGCACCGTCGTCAAGGAGGGCGCGCTCAGCGCGGATAGCGCAACATCGTCGAAACCCGTCACGGAACAGTGTTCCGGCACCTTGACTCCCGCTTTGGTCAGCGCGCGAATCGCTCCCAGCGCGGTCAAGTCGTCAAACGCCATTAGCGCTGTAAACTTTTTCTTCTTTTGCAGTAATTCCTCGGTGAGCCGGTGACCGCCCTCGAATCCGGAATTGGGGTCGAAAGAGTCCGGCAGTTGCAGGACAAGAGCTGGATCGATCTCGAGGCCTGCCGTGTGAGCGAACTTCTGCACTCCGCGCCAGCGAGGGGCGCTGTCAATAATCATTTTTGGCCCGCGGATGAATGCAATTTTGCGATGACCTAACTGGTGCAAATGTTCTAGCGCCATGCGGCCACCCGTCTCGTTGTCAACCATCACGGAGCTTACCGTGTCGCCGGGCAACTCCCAGCCGATCGTGGCCGCCGGAATATTGCGTTTGCTCAAGTCCGCCAGAACGTGAATGTCCACTACCAGCCAGTTGGCCACCACGATCAGAGCTTCCACGTGGTGTTCCAGCAACATTTCCAGATAGCGCTCGAACCGATTCCGCTGGTTGTGCGCATCGGCAAAAATCGGTACGTACGACGATTGATAGAGCGCATTTTCAATGCCGCGCAGGACCGGCGTGCAAAACGGATCGGTAATGTCGAAGAATACCAAGCCCACAGTATGGCTGCGCTTGCTCCGCAGAAACCGCGCCATGGCGTTCGGGCGATACCCCAGCTTTTTTGCTGCTTCCTCGATTCGTTTTTTGGTCGCGGGAGCGATGTAGCGGGCCAGCGGTGCGTTGTTCAAGACGATCGAAACAGTTGCGGGAGAAAAGCCACTGTCCTCCGCTACGTCCCGCATGGTCACTGTCTGATTCTTGCCGCTTGCGCGCTTCACGTGGATGCCTCTTCAGCCGCCACCATTCTGCCAGAGTTCTCCGATTTTCGATAAGCGAACGGCGTTGTATGAAGCGAAGAGGACTACTCAGCAGGAGCGTCGAATGAAAGAGGTTCACGGAATCCTTTTGTCTTCCATGCGCCAAACGCAATGCCTGCCGCCATCCAGGCGGTTCCCAATACTTTCGCCCTTAGGCTGAGATTCCACCACAGCCCCAGGCAAACGAAAAATCCGATAAACGGCACAATAAAATTCCAAAAAGTTCGCACGCGCTTCCGCACGAAATAATGCACGAAGGACGACGCATTGACTCCCATGAATGCCAGGAGCGCGCCATAATTCAGCAGCCCGATTCCTTGCTCGAAGGTCAGAAAGTACGCGCCTATCAGGACGATCACGCCAATAAACAAAACATTGTTTTGTGGAATACCGTGCCTGGCATCCACCTTTCCGAAAAATGATTTCGGAAGCGCATTGCTCTTTCCCATCCCATAGAGCAAGCGTGCCGCGCCGATCTGTGCGCCCATGCCGGACCCGAAGTTCGCAACGAGCAGTGTCGCTCCCACAATCGTGAATAGCGGTGCCCAAGCCCGCGCCGCCGCATAGACATACGCCGTATCCTGGTTCGGGAACGGCTGCGACGCCGGCCAAACGAGCTGTGCCACATACACTTCCGAAGCGGAAAGAATCCCCACTGCCAGGCAGGTCATAACCGTTGCCAGCAAAATATTTCGCCGCGGATTTTCCACTTCTTCGGAAAGCGTCGAGATTCCGTCAAATCCAATATAAGTCAGCACCGCCAGCGACGTGCATCCGAAAAGATTGTCAAACGTAAAGGTCTGCGGATCGTAGAACGGCCGCGTAAAAAATCCCGGCTCGCTGTGAGGATGTCCAAGAATATAAGCGATGGTTTTCACGAAAACCAGAATCACCACGACGCCCATCGCAGCAGCTAACCCCGCGTTCACCCGCGCCGAAGTCTTGATGCCTTGCAGGTTCAGGAGAGTGAAGACGACGGCAAACACGATCTTCCAGGCCCAGATCGGAAGTCCCGGCGCGAACTCGTGCGCCTGCCCCGCGCACCAGATCGTGCAAATCAGCGGGTTCACGATGTAGTCCATCACCATGCTCCATCCGGTGATGTACCCCGCCGCGGGATGAATTTCTCGCGCCACGTACGTGAACGCCGAACCCGCGCTCGGATACACGCTCGCCATTTTGCCGTAACCGACCGCCGTGGCCATCATTGCGACCATGGCAATCAGGACAGCCGTGACGACGTGCCCGCGCCCGCGATCGCTTAGCGCTCCGAAAGCAGACATCGGCGCGACCGGTTGCAACACAATGACGCCGTAGAGAATCAAATCCCACAGCGTGAGAGTTCTCCGCAGATGCGCCCCGTTGCTCGCGCCCGCTTCGTTGCTCAAGCTCCTCTCCTTTTCGCGGGCCCGCCCTTCTTTGAATCGAGCACTACCGCCCGCGTCAAGTTTCTTGGTTTGTCTGGATTAAGTCCCTTGCTCAAACCCACGGCCAACCCCAGCAATTGCGCCGGAATCACGGTCATTGCCATGCGCGCGTACTCCGGTTCGTTTAAGCCCAACTCAATCAGCAGCTCGCTGTTGCGCCGCAACTCCGGTGTCGCGCGATTGGCGACGACGAGCGTCGCGGCTCCCAACTTTCTCAGTTCGCGGGCCAGCAAAATTTCTTCATCCGCCGCCGCCTCGGACAAAAAAAACGTAATCAGCGTCTCGTCGCTCGCAATCGCCTTCGGTCCGTGCCGAAACTCCAGCGTGTGATACGCCTGCGCATAGGACGACGACATCTCCGTCATTTTCAGCGCCGCCTCCTGCGCAAGCCAGTAATGCGCGCCTTGTCCGAGAAACACAAAATCCGCGAATCGCCGCTTCGTTCCAAGCGCCCGAATCTTATCAGCATTTGCCGCAAGCCACGTCGCCGTCTTTTCTGGCAAAGCATCCAGCGCGGAGACGAGTTCGGCATCGCCGGCGAGCTTCGCGCCCAGCCTCTCAAAGAACAGCAGGATCGACGTAAACGAACGAGTCATCACCATGCTTTTCTCGTCCGCCCACGGCAGCTTAAGAGTATGCGTGCAAAGCTCTTCGAGAACGCTGCTCTCGTTGCAAGTCACGCCCAGCGTGCGCACCGCCTCTGTCTTTAACAACTGCGCCGCGCGCAGAACCTCTGTGGTTTTTCCTGAGCGTGACAGCAGCGCCACCTGTTGTGCTCCGGTCCGCCTTATCACCTCGTGCGGGGCGAAAAGCAGTTCCGATGCTGGCACTGCCGTGCATGCCACCTGTAGGAGTTTTGTCCACTGGGCCGCAATGGTTTGCGAAAGGTAGTAGCTTGACCCGCAAGCAACGAACAGCCACGGCCGATTCTGCGAAGAGGAATGCATTCCTCGCAGCAACTCGGAGTTCTGCTCGAATTTCCGCGCCGTTTCCACCCAGGTTTCCGGCTGGGAGAGAATTTCTTGCAGCGTCAGACGTCCTGCAACCGGCGATGAAGTTCGCCCGCCATGAGAAGTGGACGCAGTTCGTTTCGACGCCCTGCTTGTATTTTTTTTCACTCGCGATCCAAGTTCCTTTCGCTCGCTCGGTCCTAGCCTGAAGGCAGACAACTTTCTTCAAGAGAAAATCGAGTTCATCATCAACTCTTTGCATGGACAATTGAATCGTTTCAATACAGGCAGTTTCCAAGAATTGGGTTTTTCATGCAAGCCAAACTTTGTCTCACGGACTCATGCTTCTGCGCAAACTCTTTCGTGCGAGTCTCTAAGCCGTAGATTTCACCTGTCCCTTCGTACAGTAGGAATAATGTCCACAGTCAGTGCCTCTTGGCTAAAGTTCCTCTACTTTCTGCGCAACGCTCGTCTTGTACTCGTAGTCTAATTAAGTATCCCCTCGTCCCGCTCGAGGGCCCAAAGCATGGGCGAAGAAATTAGAATGAACGGTCGCAGTCCCACCAAGGTAGTCTTGTGGCATGTTCTGGGGTTCCTTGTTACTTTCTTTGCCGCCTTCTGGCTGCGTTCTTTTGCCCTCGAACCCGACGCCGTTCTCCATGGGTATCTTCAAGTCATCACTGCTCTGTTGGCATTCGTTTTCGCTGCGTTAAGTTTTGTTCGCTTCCAGGGTACGCAGGATCGCATAGCGCTGATTCTCGGCGGTGGCTATCTTCTTTCGGGAGCCGTTCTATCCGCCTCCAGTGTTCTCTTCTTTCAATTTTCGCCGGATCTTCCGCTGCGGGCCACCTGGGCCCCGGTCGCTTGGTGGCTCAGCCGGATGATTCTGGCCCTCCTGCTACTTGTAGCGCTCCTCGCGGAACGGTTTATTCCCCGTTCGCGACATACTAAGACGGAAATTACGGGCGCCCTTCTGGCGGTGGTCGCATTAACGTACATTATCGCCGCCGCCCTTCGCCGCCTTCCGCCGGATGTCTCCCGCCATCCGGGCGCTTTCATACCCGGTCCGCAGCAGCTCTTACCCGGGTTAATATTTCTAGCCGCTGTAATTTGGTATCGCCGCCGTTTGGACTCCGAGGACTCTGCATTTGACCGCACCATTTACGCCGCAGCCTGGATGAACTTCGCCGCTCAGCTTGCCGCTTGTCAGTCTGAGCGGCTTCTCGACGCTCCGTTTGTCCTCGCACAGGTACTGACCGTCAGCAGTTACGCTCTCGCACTCGGCGGCGCGCTCCTCGATAACGCGCGGCTGTTCGAACAGGTCCGTCATCTCGCCGTCAGCGATCCGCTCACCGGTCTCGCCAACTATCGCCGGCTGCTCGACGTCCTCGAGAACGAAACCGAGCGCACCAACCGCACTGGCAGGTCTTTCGCCGTGTTACTCCTCGATCTTGACGGCTTGAAAAAAATCAACGATCGCTTTGGCCATTTAGTTGGCAGCCGTGCCCTCTGTCGCTTGGCAGCTACCTTGCGCATTCATTGCCGGGCCATCGATACAGCGGCGCGCTACGGTGGCGATGAGTTCGCTCTCGTATTGCCGGAGTCGAAGGAAGCAGAGGCGCATCACGTCGCAAGCCGTATCCGTGAAGTTCTAGCCGAGGACGACGAAACCCCCCGGCTCTCTGCGAGTATCGGCGTTTCGATTTACCGCGGAGATGGAGAGAGGATCGAAAAGATTCTCTCCGAGGCAGACCTCGATTTGTACGCGGAAAAGGCCAGGCGCGTAAAGCGCGGCATTGCCGCATTTCATGCTCGCCGCCGCACTCCCAAAACGTGACTGGTGCCGGTATGGAGCGCTGCTCACCTCGGCTTAGTACACGGCTCGTCGCTGCACGGTTTCCTTTGTTGCCAACGAATATCGCGGCTCGGGTGCTGCCTTATCCAAAATCTGTCGCGCAACATATTCGCCGACCGCTGGCCCGTGCTTGAAACCATGCCCCGATCCGCCGCCGGCAAACCAGACGTTTTCCATTTCGGGATGACGGTCGATTAGAAAATCGCCATTCGAAGTGTTCTCATACTGGCACACGCGCGTTTCCACTACGGGCAAGTTGCGCAGGGCAGGAAAGCGGCTGCCCACATATTTCTGCACGATTTCCGCTTCCGCGACCGTAGGCAAGCGCGATTGCGTGTCCGGATCGACGCGCTCTCCGTGATGGTCGAGGGCAATCTTCAACCCGCGGCCTTCGAGGTCCGGCATCCCGTAATACTCATCCTCCTGGAAGAGCCAGGTCGGCAAAGCCGGCGGTGCGAATCGCTCGTCTCCGGCCGGGACTCCGAAAAAAAAAACTTCCTGCCTGCTGGGGAAAATTCTTTGTCCAAGAATTTCGGGGAATACCTTGCCGAGCCAGGATCCACATGCGAACACAAATAGCCCTGCCGACACCGATTCGCCGTTGCTGCATTTCACGCTCTTCAGACGTCCAGCTCCGCGCGGCGTCTCAATCAGAGCAATCCGAAACTCCACGCCCAGCTTGATCGCATCCTCGACAACTGCCACAACCGCCCGGCGCGCCAGCAGCACTCCGCTTTTCGGTTCCAAGAATCCCCGCGTTACACGCTCGAAGGAAATCTGCGGATATCGCCGCTCCAACACCGCTTTATCCATCTCTTCAAAGGGCACCTCGCAGCGCTTCAACGTGGCCATGGTCTGGCGCACGCGCGAGTCATCTTTGCCTGCCAGCCACAGCACCCCCGTTTCGTGAAAAAGACGCTGGCCAGTCCCGACACAAAAACTCTTCCATTGCGCCAGCGATCGCTGCGACGAACGCGTGTATATTTCGTCCGCGCCATACCCCATTCGAATGATGCGTGTTTCCCCGCCAGAACTGGCCCGGGCGTTCGACGGTCCATAGGCATCGAGGAGTACAACTCGCTGCCCTCGCCGCGCGAGGTGCCACGCCGTCCACGCGCCAAACACACCGGCTCCAATGATTGCCGCGTCAAATGTTTTCGTCGCAGCCATTGCGGCCGTATCCTATCGCATTTGTTCGCCACCCGGTAGCAATCCGACGCTCGCAAAGCTGCCTGGCCGAAGTAGCTCCGCGACTGGTCTCTGTAGTTTCCGGGGCCACAAGTGATACCATGCAGCGTTCCGATTACGCGTGTCGGGAGGGTTGTGTGAACTTGCTTCGGCAGTCCGTCAGGTATTTTCCTTGCGCTTTTGTCCTCGCTCTTACCTCTTGTCTCGTTGTTCAGGCACAACAAATCGATCCCAAGACTTACGGCGGCATGAAGTGGCGACTCATTGGCCCGTTCAGGGGCGGTCGCGCAATTACAGTCGCGGGCGTGCCCAGCCAGCCGTACACCTATTATTTTGGCGCGGTCAGCGGCGGGGTGTGGAAAACGACTGACGGCGGCAACACCTGGGATCCGCTCTCTGACAAGCAGGCTATCTCCTCAATCGGCGCCATTGCCGTTGCCGATTCTGATCCGAACGTGATTTATGCCGGCTCGGGCGAAGCCTGCATCCGCGGCAATATTTCTTTCGGGGACGGCGTCTATAAATCCACGGACGCCGGAAAGACCTGGACCAATGTCGGACTTAAGGACACGCGCCACATCGGCGCGGTCATTATTCATCCCACGAACCCCGACGTCGTCTACGTCGCGGCGCTCGGGCACGCTTATGGTCCCAACACCGAGCGCGGAATCTTCCGCACGCGCGATGGCGGCAAGACCTGGGAAAAAGTTCTGTATCTCGATGATCGCACCGGCGGCATCGAAGTGGTTTTCGATCCCAACAATCCTCACGTGCTTTTCGCCGCGATGTGGGAAGGCTGGCGCACGCCCTGGACTCTCAATAGCGGCGGCGCAAAAGACGGCCTCTATCGTTCGAACGATGACGGCACGAACTGGAAACGGATCGAAGGCAACGGGATGCCGGAGGGCACGCTCGGCCGCATCAGCGTCGCGGTTTCTGGCGCGGATTCGAACGTCGTCTACGCGCTTATCGAAGCCAAGAAAGGCGGACTCTATCGCAGTGAAGACGGCGGCGTGAACTGGACGCTTATTACTGACGACCACCGCTTTACGCAGCGCGCCTGGTATTTCACGCATGTCTGGGCCGATCCCAAAAACGCCCAGGGCGTGTACATCGCCAACACCGGCCTCTACGAATCGACAGACGGCGGAAAGTCGTTCGATCGCCTGAATGCTCCTCACGGCGATCATCATGCATTGTGGATTGATCCGAACAATCCGAACCGCATGATCAACGGCAACGACGGCGGCGCAACCATCAGCGTGGACGGCGGCAAAAACTGGACCACCCAATACAATCAGCCCACGGCGCAGTTCTATCACATCGCCGCCGACAATGATTTTGAGTATCGCGTCTACGGCTCGCAGCAGGACAACTCTTCGCTGGGCATCCGCACCCGCAGCGACCACGGAGCGATCCTTCAGGGAGATTGGGATGCGGTGGGCGGGGGAGAAAGCGGCTACATCGTGCCCGATCCGCGCGATTCGAACATCGTCTATGCCGACGACGAAGGCCCCATCTTCACACGCTTCGATCGCCGCACTGGCCAGGCGCAGAGCATTCAGGAATGGCCCGAAGATCCTAATGGCCACGCCGCCGTCAATCAAAAATATCGCTACACGTGGACCATGCCGATAGTAATTTCTTCGCACAATCCCGACGTGATCTACCATACCGCGCAATACGTATTTCGTTCGAACGACGCCGGCCGCACCTGGACAACTATCAGTCCCGACCTTACGCGCAACGACAAATCCAAACAGCAGGATTCCGGGGGCCCGCTCACGAAAGATCAGTACACCGTCGAATACTACGACACCATTTTTAGCCTTGCGGAATCGCCGAAGCAGGAAGGCGTGCTGTGGGCCGGCACCGACGACGGCTTAGTTCAATTAACGCGTGACGGGGGCAAGAATTGGGAGAAGGTCACGCCAAAAGAAGTCCCCGAATGGGCCATGGTCAGCCTCATCGAGGCTTCACCCTTTGACGCCGGAACCGCTTACGTTGCCATCGATGCGCACAAACTAGACAATTTCAAACCTTACATTTTCAAAACCAGCGACTTCGGAAAATCGTGGTCAAAAATCATCAGCGGCTTACCGGACAATGTTTACGTTCACGCCGTGCGTGAAGATCCCAAGCGCAAAGGCCTGCTCTACGCAGGCACGGAAACCGGCATCTGGGTTTCGTTCAATGACGGTACTAACTGGCAGCCGTTGCAGCTCAATCTTCCTCCGACGCCGATCCACGACATGCTCATCCACGACGAAAATCTTGCCGTTGCGACGCATGGCCGATCGTTCTGGGTCCTGGATGACCTGAGCCCGCTTCGTCAAGCCAGCGCCTCCATTGCCGCGGAGGACGCGCATCTCTTCACGCCCAACACCGCCGTGCGCACTCGTGAAGGCCACTTCAATCCGCGCCGCTATCCTGTCGGCGAGAATCCGCCATCAGGCGCAATCCTTTATTACTATTTGAAAGACGCGCCGAAAGATCCCGCCAAACTCGAAGTGCTCGACGCCGATGGCAAAGTCATCCGCTCCTTTACCAGCGAAGAGAAGAAAACTGATACAGCGCCAGACGAAGGCGAGCGCGATCTGCCGGTCGAGCACGTTCCCGCCAAACCCGGCCTGAATCTTTTCGTGTGGGATCTGCGTTATGAGGAACCCGTAAAAGTTCACGGAGTAATATATGACTCCGGCGAACCGACCGGTCCGCTCGCTTTCCCTGGAAAATATCAAGTCCGTCTTACCGTCGGGGGAAAATCCCAGACCGCTGCCTTTGAAGTGAAAATGGATTCCCGCGTCCAAACTTCAGCGAATGATCTGCGCAAGCAGTTTGATCTGATGCTCAAGCTGCGCGACCGCGAGGACGAAATGAACAAAGCCGTGATCGCCATTCGTGATTTAAAAACGCAACTACAGGCGCTTGAGAAGCGCATTGGCTCCGGCGCCGAAACCAAGCCTTTACTCCCGGCTTCTGCAGATTTGCGCAAGAAAATCAGCGCTATTGAAGAAGAACTCGTCCAGGTAAATTCGAAGTCCAGTGAGGACCAGGCCAACTATCCCACGATGCTCAACAGTAAGTTCGCCTATCTGGGAGCGGTGGTCGACAGCGCCGACACCGCGCCCACCGCTGCGGAAGCCGCCGTCTTCGCCGACCTCGATCAACGCCTCGAAGCACAACTAACAAAATGGCGCGATGTCCTCGCAAAGGACCTTCCCGCCCTCAACGACACGATGCGCAAGAAAAACGTCCCGCTCGTAGCGCCAGCCGCCGCGCCAACCCGTTGAAGTTTCTTCCAGGGGCGCGATTCATTGTGCCCCTACTCGGCGCGATCAAAACTTTTCGCCAACTTTATTTTCTGAATTGGAATTACCGCCGAAGAATTTTCACTGAGAGACTATTCAACGCCCAAACGCTTTTCCAATCGTCTTTCCCCAATGCGAAAGATGATTCATCGACGCAGTATCCGTTGGATCGAGATGCAAGGGCGTCACGGACACGGCCCCGGCAAAAACCGCTGCATAATCGGTATCCGGCTCGACGTCTTTGTCAATCCGCTGTTCGAACAGCCAGTAGTACGTCCGCCCGCGAGGGTCTTTTCCTTCGCTCAGTTGGTTACGCGTAATTTTCTTTGATTGCCGCGTAAACTTCACGCCGCCATTCCACGGCTCCGGGACATTTATGTTGAGCAGCACCTGGTCAGGCAATCCTTCTTTCAAAATTAATTCCGCCGCTGAGCGCGCCACTCGCGCCGCCGGCTCGAAGCTCACCTTCGGAGCCTTCGAACACAACGACATCGCCAGCGCCGGCATGTGGTGCAGCGCGGCTTCGCGTGCCGCTCCCACGGTGCCAGAGTAATACGCGTTCTCACCCAAATTTCCGCCGTGATTTATTCCGGAGATAACCAAGTCGGGCTTCTCCGTCAGCAATTTGTGCAACGCAACAATCACACAATCCGCAGGCGTCCCATCCACAGCCCATTCCCGTTCCCCCAGAGGGTGGCAGACGATCGGCTGCCGCAGCGTCAGCGATTGTGCCGTCCCGCTCTGCTCGCGGCTGGGCGCCACAATGCTCACGGTGGCAAATCCTTCCAACGCTGCCGCCAGCACGCGCAACCCTTCCGCCTGAATCCCATCATCATTTGTCAACAGAATATGCGGCATAGCTATTGATTCGTATTCCTCCCGAGCCGGGACTCTCCCAAATTTCCATCTCATGCGATTTTGCCACGAAGCCGTCGAATCCCCGCCTGCCCCTGAAGCACGAGCAAGCGCAATCCAGGTTCAATTGCGGCTTGATGTGTGCGATATTTGCCGCTGCGCGTTGCTTGTGGCATCAAGTTGTCGTCAATTTCGATTCTCAATTTCATCTTGCTGCAAAAATGCTAGGAATTTTTGATTCACAACAAGCTGAGGCGGCTTGGAAGGAAAAAATGGTCGGGACGACTGGATTTGAACCAGCGACCTCACCCACCCCAAGGGTGCGCGATACCAGGCTTCGCTACGTCCCGACCGATACAACGGCGAAGTGGGCTTTACAGCATTATCAGGCTATCACTTGCGTTCGAGAAGCGTCAAGAAAGCGCGCAGCGTGTCCCGCAGGTCCAGCAACATCTTCCTGTTCAAGAGTTGCGCCGCTCCTTCCGCCGTAGCGCCGCCACCGGTGCCACTAACACCCTCGTTCTCGCCGGCGCCATTTGGCTCGCGCAAATGCCGTCGCGCGCCTGCAATCGTGAAGCCTTCGTCATAGAGCAGCCGCTTAATCCGCAGCACCATATCCACATCTTCTTGGCGATACAGCCGGTGCCCGCTCGAACTCTTCACCGGCTCAAGCATCGGGAATTCCGTCTCCCAATAGCGCAAAACAAACGGCTTCAGATTGGTCAGCCTGCTGACCTCGCCGATGCGATAGAAATCCTTTTCCATCGTGGGCTGCGTCGCGGTGGCGGTATTCGGCATAGCGAATTCCTGACAGAGGGGGACGCCGCTATCCTAGCAGTTTCTAACGCTTTCCTGTAGGGGCACTCCGATCCAGTCGGAGCGCCCGTCTTGATTTACTTCCCAACGCCGGCCTGCCAGCCTCATTCCTCGTCTTTGTTTTTGCGGGGCCGCGGCTCCCGTTTCCGCAATCTCTGCACAAATCGTACCGGAGCCCCAAGAAATTCATACTTGCTGCGCAGCTGATTCTCCAGAAACCGCTCATAGCTAAAATGCATCGGCTCTTTTTGGTTGCTGAACAGCAGAAATGTCGGTGGTGCGGTCTTCGCCTGCGTAATGTAGTAGATGCGCACCGGACGCGCCTTAGGCGTAGTCCCGCGCTGCAGATCCACTTCTTCCTTCAGCCAGCGATTCAGCTCCGGCGTAGGAATATGCCGCCTTCGTGCCTCAGCTACTTGATCGATCAATGGAAAAAGTTTCCCCGAGCGTTCCCCGGTCTTGGCGGAAAGAAAAACAATCGGCGCGTAGCTCAGAAATTTCAGTTTTCCACGAATCATTTTTTCGTAATCGAAGGCCAGCTTTCCTGCGTCGAAATCTTCTGGCCGGTGCCGTTCCCCCGGAGGCCGCCTGGATTTACCCTTCGCGCTGTCCGCGTCGCGTGAAGCAGCATTGCGCGCCGCCACTACGGCCAAATCCCATTTATTAATGATAATAATGACCGACCGTCCGGACTCTTCCGCGTAACTCGCAATTTGTGCGTCGCCCTGCGTCACTCCCTGCTCGCCATCGACCACCAGCAGCGCCACGTCACATCGCTCCAGCCCTCGCCGCGCCATCACCACGCTCAACTTTTCCGCCACCAAAGTCGTCTTGGCTTTGCGGCGAATCCCCGCGGTATCCACAAACCGGTATGTACGGCCCTCATGAGTCACTTCCGTATCCACATTGTCCATGGTGGTTCCGGGAATCGGCGAAACGATCGAGCGCTCCTCGCCCGCCATCCGATTCAGCAAAGTAGACTTGCCGACGTTGGGCCGACCGATGATCGCCACTTCGACCGCGTCCTCTTTCGCCACTTCTTCTTCTGACTCAACGGCGTCCACCTCCGCGAGCGCCGCGTCCAGTAGATCGTCCACGCCCGTGCCATGTTCCGCCGCAATCGGAAACACCGGCACGCCCAGCGAATGAAACACACCGGCATTCACTTCCTGAGAAACCGCATCGACCTTATTCACTGCCACCACAAAAGGCTTCCCGGTAGTCCGCAGAAGCCGCGCCAATTCCTGATCAAGCGGCGTGATCCCAGCCTGACTGTCCACCACCAAAACAAGGAGCGCGGCCTTTTTAATGGCGACATGCGCTTGGCGCAGAATCTCTTGGGGGATCAACGCCTTGTCATCAGGAACGATTCCTCCCGTATCCACGATTTCCAGCGCCTTGCCGCGCCACTCGGCCTTTCCGTAGATCCGATCGCGGGTAATGCCCGGCTCGTTGGTGACAATCGAGCGCCGCGTGCCGGTCAGACGGTTGAAAAGGGTGGACTTGCCCACATTGGGGCGCCCCAGGATCACTAGCGATGGAAGTATTTGGGTCATGTGTTCAAGCGGTGGGCGGACAGTCAAGAACCGCAACAGCGCTGCAACTATCCACTTTACAGTATCCGAACCGATTCCGCTCACGAGGACACTCAAGCGAGTGCCACCAAGGACTCTAAACAAGCAAAGAGCTAGCCACGTTCCAGCGGCTTTCCGCGCAAAAAAACAGCGCCCCGGTGTGCGGCCCCGGGGCGCTTCAGCCAAGACGTTTTGCAGCCGTTAGAAAATGATCTTCAGACCCAATTGCATGTTAAACGCTTCTCCTGGACCGAGTCCAGGCGCGCCATTCCAGTCACCAATTGTGTCGGCAGTGATGCCGAGTCCGCTGCCGTTAGTGCCGCTCGGCGGAGCCAAATTGGTTCGGTTAAAGAGGTTAAACATCTCGATGCGGAATTGTGTGCTGATGCGTTCCGTGACTCTCGTGCTTTTTACGACAGAGAAGTCCACCGAACCATAGCCCGGCCCGTAGTAGCCGTTGCGCGGGCTCGTGCCGAATGTTCCGGGAGCAGGGTCGGCAAACGCCGAGGGATTGAGCCATGTCACGCCGTTCTTGTTGAAGGCGTGGGAGAGGCCGGCAAATGGATTGCCGATCTGGTTCGCGCGCTGCTCGCCCTCTCCTGTGCCGGTGGTGTCCTCCGAGGAAAACACCGTAAAGGGCTGGCCGGTACCGAACGCCAGCAAGCTGTTGAGTGACCATCCGTTAAGGAGAAGCCTGTATCGCGATGCGCTTGGCAGATCGTAATCCAGCGTTGCAGTGAATTTGTGGCGCGTATCGTAGTCCATGTTTCCGTAGTCCGCCTTCAGGTTGAAGCTGTTCTGCGGAAGGGTGCCGCGGTACTGTGTCATGTCGTCCAGGCCATGAGCCCAGGTGTACGTGAACTGGCCGGTAAAGCGATGCCATTGGTGAACTTTCAGGACAGTTTGCAGAGAGTTGTAATTGGCATTGCCGTTCGCCTCGATTTCGTTGATCACGCCGAAGTCGGGGAACTTTGCAAAATACGGCCGAGCGGCTTGCTGAGCTGCGTCGGTCGCGTATATACCCGGAGCCGGCTGATTGATGTCTGCCGTAGTCATCAGGCGATGCGAAGAGCTACCCACATAACCCACCTGCAAGAGCAGCGAACTGCCCAAGGTCTTTTCGATATTAAGGTTGTAGTTGTAGCTGTAGGGTGTGCGGAAGTTTTGACTGACGGAGAAGAGGTTAAAAACTTGCCCGCATCCATTGCCCGTGATGCAGGACGTACCCGTGGGACCAAAGACAGGCACTCCGGACTGGATCGTGATGCCATTCGCAGGAATTGTTTGCACGGGCGTTGGTCCCGCGGGATTTCCTTCGAGGCCGTTGGGAGCGCCGTTGCCCGGGCGATTATCCAGGAAAGGATTCAAGTTCGGCGTATCGAAGTACACACCGAAGCCGCCACGCACGACTAGATCTCCTCGATTGCCTAATTTGTACGCAAATCCTACGCGAGGCGAGAAGTTGCGGTAGTCCTTGGGATAGACGCTGGCGAGCCCAGCGCCTTGGAAAACAACCCCCCCTTTGCTGGGAACGAACACGGACAAGTTTTTCTTATCATTCCCCAGCGGGCCCTCATAGTCCCAGCGCAAGCCATAGTTCAGCGACAATTTCTGACTCACTTGCCAGGCATCTTGTGCGAACAGCGCGAAGGTCTTGACAAAGACCAAGCGAGTCGGGTCTCCCACTGCGATGCTCGAACGGAAGACATCTCCGGCGAGGAAGTCGGCGAGAGCCAGCACGTTGCTCTCGATGGAGGTATTCGAGGCCCACGGACCCTGCGACCCGTCAAAGATGAAGTTGCCCAAAGCGTGTCGATGGTAGAACTCTTCGAGCTGCGCTCTGCGGAATTCTCCGCCAAAACGGAACTGGTGCTTGCCTACTGTGTAAGAGGCCACATCGGTTAAATGTCCAGTAATGTCCTCACGGCCTTCCGGCGGCGTCAGACCGATGGGATCAAAACCGGTAATCTCAATGTTTGGCGCACCCGCGAGATTGAAACCGTTGTAAAGGTTCAGCCCATCGCCAGCGAGATTGAAGTTAGTGTTGAAGTCACTGAAGATCTGCCGAAAATAATTCACGCCGGCCAACAATTGGTTCGATAGTCTGGGGCTTAAAGTGGAGTTCCACGAAGCAGCATAATTGGAAACGTGTATCGGAGCGACTTCGTAATAGTCCTTTATTTGCGATCCAACCGGAGCGACCTGGTTTCCTTGACCAATGAAATAGTGAAAGGAAAAGGAGTTCTTGTCGTTGATCTTGAAATCGATCTTGGCCAGGCCGTTATAGCTATAACCATATTCGGGATCCGGGCTGGAATAGTTGTTGGGTGTTGCTGGCCCGTTCACGGCATAGCTCGGCAAGAGATGGCCGATAAGCGCGGTGGTCACCGGATTCGGGGTCACGGCGGCGTATGCCCCGTACTTGCCTCCGGGATTCTTCAGCACGTCGAGCGCGGCTGCTTGATATGCAGTCGAAGGCTCCGTCCCCAGTCCGGGCAACCCGATCGTGAAGCGCTGCTTCTCGAAGGTAGCGAAGAAGAATAGGCGGTCTTTTATAAATGGCCCGCCAACGGAGAAACCATACTGTTGATTCCGGTTTTCTTTCTTCGTGTCGGAGAACGGAGATGCCGCCGCAAAGGCTTCATTGCGGATGAAATAGTACGCAGTTCCATGAAAGTCATTGCCGCCCGATTTCAGCGCCAAATCTACGGTACCACCGGGATTGCGGCCCGATTCTGGCGCCGCTTGCGTCTGCACCGAAAACTGGTCGATAGAATCGACCGGGAGGACGATACCCGCGATTCCCAAAACTCCGCCTTGGTTTACCGCAGGCACGTTGTGCCACAAGTCGTTGTTGTCCACGCCGTCGATCTGCCAGTTGACCTGGTTGGCACGCGTGCCATTCACCGAGCCGAAACCCCCCGCTGAGTAACCACCGAATCCCGGCGCAACTGCTATCATTTGCGTGAAATCCCTGCCATTCAACGGCAGGGCCTGCAAATCCGCTCCGGTCACAAGGGTTGTTTGCGTTTCTGACGTTGTATCCAGAGTCAGCGCCGCTGCCGAAACCTCAACAGTGGTTGCCTGTTGTGAAAGAGCCAGCTTGACCGGCAGCGTGTAAACCGATCCTTGTCCTACGAGTATGTTATCAACCGTCAATACGGGAAAGCCTGCTGCAGTAACAATTATCGAGTACATCCCGACGGGAAGATCCTGTAAAGCAAACTGCCCGTCACTCGTTGAGCTAGTTGAATGCTCGATCCCCGTCGATTTCTCCTTGGCCTTCACCTGGGCATTTGGCACGACTGCGCCAGAGGGGTCTATCACCGATCCATTGATCGCGCCGCGATAAGTCTGTGCGTGGCCCGGTAAGACCATTAGGGCGACCGCAACTGCAGCCGCTCCAACTCGTAAAAGTGGGTACCAAAAACCCTTGGATGCTCCTTGATTCTTCGATAGCATAAGTACACCCCTCCTCGTAAATGTCTTGTCCCTCGGCATCTATTTGCGGACCACTCTCCTGATTGGCCCTTAACTAACACCTTTGCGCACGCCGATGTCCAACCGAACTTTTTGATTTGCAAGGGCAAAATATTGAATGCACCCTGTTTGGAAAAGCGGCGGTGTGGATCCCGAGCCATCTGGTCGCCATAAAGACCATGTTTCCCTGGCAGGTGAGCTCGTCCTTAGGACTTCCAGCGCTTCGCGCGTTCGTCAGCTGGACTCCAAGACAAAATGGAGTGTGCGGGCCGTGGTCTGAAGATTGCGGTGACGAGAGGTCCGCTGCGCCATTTTTGCAAAGCGTTGAGCAGAATAGAGACGGCCCCGCGGGGCGCTCCGGCTGAATAATGTTTCGAGGTGTTGGCGAACTGCGGGAAGGGTGTAAAATCGACACCGCGTTTGAAGGCAAAAAGAAGCGACCGATTAGGGAGACTGTGATGAAGAAGTTCGTGTGTACCTTGTCCACAGCGCGGTTCTTGTTGGCGGCGATGCTCCTCATATGCGGCATTTCGGCGAAGGCACAGACCTTCCGCGGCACGATTCTTGGCACAGTTACGGATTCCACCGGGCTGCCCCTGACGGGGGCGACCGTGGAGGTGAGGAACAAAGAGACGGGCTTGGCGCGAACTACCCAGACCAGCGAAGACGGTAGCTACACGGTGACGGAGCTGCCGATCGGAAGCTATTCAGTGACAATTTCGCAGAGCGGGTTTCAAACTTCAGTGACCAGTGACGTTGCTGTGAACGTGGCCGGGGAGCGCCGAGTCGATGTGGCGCTCAAACCCGGACAAGTCTCGGAGCAAATCGAGGTTTCCGGCGCAGAGCTGCCTCAGGTTGAGACCACAACAAACGAATTGGGAGGAGTGCTGACAAGCCAGACAGTCGAGAACATCCCGGTGAACGGCCGCGATTACACCAAGCTAATTTATCTGAATCCCGGCGTGTCCGGCTCTCCCGACCAGATTACCGATTCGCCTGGCTCCTTCGGTGAGTTCAGCATGAATGGTGCGCGAGGGCGCTCGAACAATTACCTGCTCGATGGCACAGACATGAACGACGGCTATCGCAACGACCCGGCGATCAATGAGGCCGGTGTGTTCGGCACGCCGGCGACCATTTTGCCGATCGACGCGGTCGCCGAAGTGCGGGTCATTTCCAATTTTGAACCGGAGTACGGGCGGAACGCGGGCGCGGTCGTCAACATCGTTACCAAGAGCGGGACTAATACTTTCCATGGGACAGCGGCCGAGTATTTCCGCAACAGCGCGCTGGACGCGCGAAATTATTTCAATCCGGTCAGGAACGCGGACGGGACGGCAAATCCGAAAGCGCCTTTCCATAACAACCAGTACGGCGGCTCATTGGGCGGGCCCATCATTAAAGACAAGACGTTCTTCTTCCTAGACTATGAGGGCCAGCAAGAGCCCGTGGGAGTGGTAACGCTAGCCAGCGTACCCACGGGCAGTGCATCCGATGGTTCCCTCAGCCCCAGCGATGCCACCAATCCAGTCATCGCGAAGTTGCTGGCACGCCACCCCTGGCCAGCGCCGAACTTGGGAGGGGGCATCGCTTCCGTCGTGTCACCTTCCTTCAATCGGCTGAGCAGCCTGATTGCTAAGATTGACCACAGCTTCAATGCCAGCAACCTCCTGACCGGTCGCTACTTTTTCGGGGACAGCACTCAATCCTTTCCCCTGGCGCTTACAGCCACAGGCGGGCAATTGCCTGGCTTCAACACCTTCACGCCGACGCGAGTGCAGTTGGTTTCCCTTTCTTACGTGCACACAATCGGATCAGACAAAGTGAATGAATTGCGCTTTGGCTGGAATCGCTTCGCGGAAGGGTTTTTCCCGGCAGACCAGAGTTTTCACCCCAGTTCCATCGGACTGAATACGGGCACAGGTCCCGCGGACGCGGGTATGCCCATCATTCTGGTCAGCGGGGTAGCGCAACTCGGCGCGACCAGCAGCGTTCCGCGACACCGCGTGGATAGCAACAGCCAGGTGATAGACAATTTTTCCTGGAAGATCAACAAGCACGATCTTAAGTTTGGAGTGGACTTCCACCGCACCAGCATTCAGCAGTATTTCGACAAGTATTTCCGTGGAAGGCTGAAGTTTGCCAGCCTGCCGGATTTTCTTGCGGGCAACGTGGACAGCGGTTTCCAGTATTTCGGGGACTCCACTCGTCACACCTTTGATAACAATTTCGGTTTTTACGTCCAGGACAGTTATCGCATCAAGCCTCGATTGACGCTGAACTATGGGATGCGCTGGGACTATTCCGGCGTGATCGGCGAAAAAAAGAACCTGCTCAGCAACATTACCAGCGTCTCGCCGGCGGCGGGCACGGGAACGTTCACTTTAACGCAGGTGGGGCAGTCCGGATTGAGCAGCTTATATAACCCGGACAAGAGGAATTTTGCGCCGCGCGTCAGCCTCGCGTGGGACGTCACCGGAAAAGGGAAGACCGTGGTGCGCGCCGGGTACGGAATATTCTTCGACTCTTTCTCCCAGGACATGGTCCTAGGGCACCTGCCTTACGCTCCCTTCTTCGATCCAGGACCGGCCTACAACAACATCGGGCCCGCGCCGATTCTGTCGACCGGCGCAGTCGGGGGAACGATCGTCTCCGGTAGCCCGGTGTTTGCGCCGACAACGACTTGCGATTTTGAGTGCGATGTTTTCGGCTTTGACCGCAACATCAAGACTCCGTACATGGAAAACTACAATTTGAATATCCAGCAGCAACTTACTAGCAAGGTTGTGTTCCAGGTGAGCTATGTTGGATCCCAAGGACATCGCCTGTGGCGCTTCTTCGATCTCGGCCAGCCCAGCGCTGCGGCGATCAATGCCGCGGATGTGGCCTGCGACTGCATCAACGCCTTCGGCGTTCCAAGCAGCGCGGCGCGACCGCTGGCGGGAAACCCGTACGGCGCGTTTTACGTGCTGCAAGAGAACTCCAGCGGAAAATCGAACTACAACTCGTTGCAGGCGAGCCTCCGAGTCATGGGCTGGCATGGTGTCACATCCATCGTGAACTATGTCTGGTCCAGATCCATGGACAATTCGAGCGACGGCGAAGATTTCGAGCCGAATGCAGCGCAGCCCAACGACAGCACGCAACCGAATCTGGAATATGGCCCTTCCAACTTCAATGTGCCCCAGCGGTTCACATGGATTTTCGGATACGACCTGCCACGCATGGACGGGAGCATGCAGAAGCTCAGGAATGGCTGGGGAATCAACAGCTCGCTGACCCTGCAGAGCGGCCAACCGTTCCAATTTAACTACAATTTCCAGGACGATTTCAGCGGAAGCGGGAATGGGTTCGACCGGCCGGACGTCGTTGGACCGATCGTGTATCATCCGCACGATCCTTCGAACTACGTGGATTTGAGCGCCTTCGCGATTCCGTGCACGATCAACGTGGCCGTGGCCACGGGCACAGCGGCCGATTGTGCAATTGGTTCACGGCATTATGGCAACCTTGGACGCAATGCTCTCCACGGTCCTACCTTCAAACAATGGGACCTGGCGATCTACAAGAACACAGCGTTAACGGAGCGGTTGAAGATGCAACTCCGCGTCGAGTTCTTCAATGTTCTGAATCACCCGAACTTTGCGAATCCGTTTCTGCCGGCATTCATTGCCGATCCAGGGGTCAATGGTTTTGGAGTCAGCGGGAAGCGTGAGGTGGGCCTGGGTGGGTATCCTATCGTGGCTACGGGCGACGTGGGAATAGGAAACCCGTTCCTGGGTGGCGGCGGCCCGCGCGGAATTCAATTGGCGGCCAAGTTCACGTTCTAACCGCTGCATAAAGTTTTAGTTAAAAAGGCTCGGCGCTCTTGTGGTCGACCGCTACCTTGGTTGTCGGCTTACCAACTCCTTTGGAGAAGAGTCTTTCAATCCAAAGTCATCGATTTAACTGGGCGAGCGACCAAAAGGCCCAAGTCACAAGTTGGCCGGGCGTGGTTGAAGCCGGATTTACTCCCTCCGCCCTAACGCGTTCCTTCACCCTCCAGCCAGGCACGGCTGCATAACCCCTTTCTTGATCGAAGTAATCGCTTAACCTCTCGATCAGGGACCGCCTGTGCGCCGAGACCCGTTGCGCTGAGGCTTCGATGAAGCCAAGCGCCCGATATTGCCGCGAGATGCGGTCCGTTGGGGCATTTCTGGTAGAGTGTTGAACACAGAAGAGATAGCCTCCTGAGGCGATATTGCTATTTGTTAAGATCGTGTAAGTTTTAGAGGCTTCCCTGCGTACTAGTCTATGGAACCGCTGAGACCAGGCCCGATGAGCGTGCCGGGAATGACGGATACCACGGAGGCAGTTGCCCGGGCTCGTGCAGGGGATGCCGACGCCTGGGGCGAGCTTTACCGGGATTTTGCGCCGGCCATCTTCCGCTTTTGCAGGAGAGCGCTGCCGACCCGGGAAGATGCGGAAGACGCGACCATGGATATTTTCATCAAGCTGCAGAAGAATTTGAGCCAGTACGATGAGACACGCTCTTTTTCCGCGTGGCTTTACAGAGTGGCTGCAAACCATTGCTGGGATATTCTCCGCCGTCGCAAAATCCGGCAAGACAAAGAGACCGAAGACGTGGATGATGTGCCGCTGGAACATCCGGATCCCAACCAATTAGACCGGCTGATTGAACAGAAAACGAGCGAGGAAGTCCGCCACGCCTTGCACAAATTGGGGGCGCGAGCGCGCATGGCGCTCGTGTTGCGCTATTACTCGGACATGAGTTATGACGAAATCGCCGATGCACTCGGCGTGCGGCGCGCTTTTGTGGGCGTCGTGCTGCTGCGCGCACGGCATGAACTTCGGCAAGCGCTGGAAGGCGAAAGTGCGCTGGCCGCGGGAGGGACTTTGTGAGGGAACCTGGGAGCCCGGTGTGGCCAGAAGGACCGGGCGGGACGATGGACCATCTGGATGAGATTACTTGCCTGCTCTACGCGGAGCGCCAACTGGATCGCGCCCGCGCGCAAGCCGTCTCTGCGCATGCTCAGGACTGCGCTTCGTGCCGTACTTTGCTGCGAGCGCTCGATCGCGAATCCCGGTTACTGACGCGCGCTCTGCTGGAGGAAGACGAACCGCTGCCGTCGCGGCTGGCGGAATTTCAAGAGCGCGCTCGGCAATCTTTTGGCTGGATTTGGGGCGTGATTCTCGGGCTGGCGGCAACCGGCGTTTACGCGCTCTATACAGGTTTCGTCGAACCCTGGCAGCAGCGCTTGGAACAAGCAGGGTTCGGCGGCACGAGTCTTTTGAGCTTACTTATTTTTCAAGGCGCCTTCTGGAAAGGATGGCAATCCGTGATCACACTTCTTGAGGTGCTAGCGATGCTAACAGTGGCAGGATTTGGCGTGGCTGTCTTCCGGCGTCGATTGCGGCGCGGCTCGGCCTTGGCGCTTGTGCTGGCTGGTTTATGCGCCGCGCTTGCCTTGCCCGCGCCTGCGGCGGCCACGGAATTTCACAAGGGCGAGACCTATGAACTCGCCAAGAGTGAGACCGTAAAGAGCGACATTTTCGTCTCGGGCGCGCGAGCGAGGATTGACGGCACGGTCGACGGAGACCTCTTTTTCTTCGGCCAAAGTATTGACATCAGCGGACACATCAAGGGCGACGCCATCATTTTTGCGCAGTCGGTGCGCATAAATGGGCAAATCGACGGGAACATCCGGTCGTTCGCGAATAACTTGACCATTACGGGCACCGTATCTAAAAACGTCCTCACCTTCAACGAAGTGGTGAACCTGGATTCCGCCGGGAAAATCGATGGCAGCCTGACGGCGTTCTCACAGTCAGTGGGAATCGACGGCCATCTGGGACGCGACCTCCTGCTTATGGCTGGTGAAACCACCATTTCCGGGACCGTCGACGGAGAGATTCAGGTAAAGGGACGCACCATGTCGATCGGCTCCTCAGCCCAAGTTGCCGGACCGATCCATTACCAGGGCGACAACCCAGCAAGCGTCTCGTCCGGGGCAAAGCTGGCCTCGCCGGTGGTATTCACCAAGCGGAGGCATGAGTCGCAGTATGCCGAAGGGCATTACTATGTTTGGCGCATCATTTGGACCGCGGCATTTGTGCTGTTTGGACTGGTACTTTTTCTGCTGCTCCCCAAATTCGCTGCGGAGACAGTAAGCGCCGGGGAAAGGTTTGGAGCACCTGTGGGGCTGGGAGTGCTGGTGTTTTTCGGAGTTCCAATCGCCGCTGTCATCGCTTGTGTGACTGTCGTGGGAATACCGCTAGGAGTGCTCACCCTGGGGATCTGGCTCCTTGGAGTCTTTACCGCTGAGATTGTGGTTGGCACGGTGATCGGCAATTGGATCCTAGGAAAGCCTGCCGATACTTGGGGTTTGATTGGCAGGATGGCTGCGGGTTTCGTGATCGTGCGCATCGTCTATACCCCTCTCGCTCACGTCCATGTGATCGGGCCGCTTGTTGGTTTAGGGATCTGGATATGGGGCATGGGATCTATCGCACTGGCGCTCTACAATCGGCTCCAACCAACGGCTTCTCAGGGGGCAATGCCCGGGTCCATTCCGTCCGTTTCTTTGCCTCCACACACAACGGTAGGAGGAATCCAGCCAGCATAGCGAAATCTTGAAGCCCGCCGGCAGTCGACTGGCAGGCGTGGAATTAAACGGGCCGGAGCATCCGAGGATGCTCTGGCCCGTCGCCTTTTGCGGAGGCAGGAATCAGACCTTTATTGACGAGCTTTGGCAACTACGAAGAAAGAGGTACTAGGTGGACCAAGATATAGGGCACGGATTCCGGCTGCCTGGCCGGTAGCGAGGGCACTGCCGCTGGAAAGCAAATCGTAGTTTGTCACGCCTGTTGTTTCCTGCGTTTGCGAACCGGCTGGAATCCCGAGATATGGAGGAAACGCAGAAAATTGAAAGTTTGGACCAGGCGTGCCTGCAGTACCCGAGAGACGGGAGTAGCGCAAGAGCACGGAATCCACTGTCACGGATGCAGGAGTGGTGCCGCTGGCTGCGATGAATGCCGTGGGGTGCACGGCTACCACTTGACCGGGAGTGAGTACTGAGGTGCTCGAGCTGCCGGTGAAGCTGTTCGCCGGCGCAGTCAGATTTTTCTGGTCAACAGCAAACGAGGGAGAGGCCGCGAGATTCACGGTAACCCGATTGCCGAGACGGAGACTTGAACCAATCTTGCTGCCGGTCGTCGCCGGCACGAAGTTGGAAACGACAAGCTCGAACTGCGTGCCACTCGCGGGGGCGTAGCCGATAACGCCCTCGACCCAGTCTCGCGAAGTGGAATCGAACGGGTCGAAGAGCAAGAGTGTGAAAGTTCCATCGGCGTTGACAAGGGTGTCGACGCTTGCCACCTGATCAACCTTGGCGCAACTGATGGTATTGCTGGTGCAGAATTGAGAGGAGAAATTTGAAGTGGAGGCCACGACATTCGCGGTGAAGGTTCCAGCAGTTGTGGATTGTAGCGTGATGCTGGAAGCACCTACGGCACTAACCACGCCAGTAAGGTCTTCGACGTAATCCAGTTGTGGGGCCGTTAGATTTGCGGCCAGGGGCAATTGTTCCGAGAAGCCCACAAGCGGTTGTGTAAAGTCGATGGATTGCACCGCCGTCCCAGCGGTATTTAATACGAGCGCTCTGGCCATGAACAGTCTAAAGCGCACACCGATGCCTGTCGTGGTCGGGTTCAGAGCAGGAGTATATGAGAAAGTGAGAACGGCAGGGCCCCCGGTGACCGTCTGGATGGTGCCAGCGTTGCAACCGGGGACGCCGCTCGTGGAAGTGCAATAAACAACCGCGGAGCTCGCGATGGTGATTTGGATTTTGTTGAAAAGGTCGGAAGCGACAGAGAATTTTCCAAGGTAGGCTGAGTCGCTGAGGAGCTTGTTCAGGTCAACGACTGGGTTGGTTGGTGTCAAGTTCGCGACCATTCCCGTGGTTTCTGACGTGAGAGCGATGCCGGAAATATTTGCCGTAAAAGAAAGCAAGGAGATGCCCGCCGGCACTGAGGCTGGGACCGTACTTAGAGTCAAACTGATTGGCAGAGATCCGTTGCCACCGCCGCCCCCACCTCCGTTACTTTTGGGCAGACCGCTACACGATTCCAAGCAAATGCACACTACTAGAATCAGGAAAGGAAAAACTCTATAGGACTTCATTTTGGCACCCCACGCCGCTCAGAAAGCAGTTCCCCGCACCACGAAATCCGGCCCAATTTCACGGCATTTTTTAATGTAACGCTTGCTAAGGCAGAAGGGCACCCCGAACTACCCAGCGTTGCCCAACTATTAAACCGCTAGCATCCGGACAGTCCCGCGGAGCGAGCGGAGCGGGTGAAGGGAGAGGATATGGAGGATTATGTTATCGTTACGAATCTGCTGCATGCGAACGGGAACAGCCGAAGGCTTCGACGTACCACGGAGCAGACGGGAAGAGGTTGGAGCACTGCCTAGAAAAGTTGCTAAATCGGTGGGTGATGATCTCGAACGCAGGCAAGCCTCAACGCCCCGGGATTCGGAAGATGTATCTTTCAAGGAGGCGCCTGAAGTGGCTGGGCTCGCGACGCCAGATGAGGGCTTGACGTCCCCGGCGAAGCCATCCATGAAAGATGTGTTTGGGCCGGGGGGGTTTCTGGAACGCTGCATGATTGGCGGGTATGAGCACCGGCGCGGGCAACTGGAAATGGCGGAGATGGTGCACGATGCATTTGAAACGCACCACCACGCGATTTTAGAGGCTGGGACGGGAACCGGAAAAACGCTGGCTTATCTTGTGCCGGCAATTTGCAGCGGACGGCGTGTCGTGATTTCCACGGCCACGAAATCGCTGCAGGAGCAGCTCTATCAGAAGGACATTCCCTTCTTGCAGAAGCACTTTGCCCCCAATTTGAAGGTTGCGGTGATGAAAGGGCGCTCGAACTTCTTGTGCGTAGCGAAGATGAATCAGATGGCGGATCAGGCGCTGCTGAAGGGTATGGATGAGTTGGACGCGTTCCAGCAGATCAAGCAATGGGCAAAGCTGACGGAAACGGGCGACCGCGCGGAATTGACATTTCTCCCGGATGATTCGGATTTGTGGACGCGTTTGGACGCGCGGCGGGATACTTGCTCGGGGCAAAAGTGCCCCTCGTTCAACCCGTGCTTTGTGACGGGGATGCACCAGCGGGCCAAGGACGCGGATCTGATCATCGTGAACCATCACCTTTTTTTTGCGGACCTCGCGCTGAAGCAAGACGACTTCGGCAGCATTTTACCGGAATATTCGGCGGTTGTTTTTGATGAAGCGCACGAAATGGAAGACGTGGCCAGCGATTATTTCGGGCGGCAGATTTCGAATTTCCGTTTTGAAGAGCTGGCGCGCGACGCGGACCAGACGCTGCGGTTGCTGCATTTGGGGACCCCCGGGCTCCTGCGCCGGACGCTGCGAATTCGCGAGAGGAGCCGCCCGTTCTTTGAAACGTTCCCTCCGCGAGAGGGAAAATTTCCGTTTTCACGAAACGAACGCGAGGCGTTTCTGGAGCAGAATCGCGAAGCCTACGACGCGCTGGCGACGGCGCTGAAAGGCTTTGAGACAGAATGCGCCGCTTTGACGCAGAAGCCCGAAGAGCTTCTTAGGATTGCGCGGCGAAGCTTTGAACTGCGGCAGGAATTGTCTTTCCTGTTTGAATCGAACGAGCGGAACTTTGTGTATTGGTACGAGAGGCGCAACAAGGGCGTTTTTCTTGCCGCGACACCGATTGACGTCAGCCAAATTCTGCGAGAAAAGCTTTTCGAGCAGTTCGATACTGTGGTTCTAACGTCGGCGACACTGACCGTTGCGGGACGGTTCGAATTTATTCGCCACCGGTTGGGGCTCGATCATGCGAAGGAGCGCGGATTGCCCCCGGAGTTCGACTACAAAGAGCAGGCGCTGTTGTACTTACCACAGGCTATGCCGGACGTGCGGAATCCGGCGTTCACGGCCAAGGCTGCGGATGAAATCGTGAATTTGCTGGAAACAAGCCAGGGGCGCGCTTTTTGTCTTTTTACCAGCTACTCGCAGATGAACGAATTGTTCGAACGAGTGAAGGCGCGTGTGCCGTTCCCATTACTCTTGCAGGGAACCTCGCCGCGGTCGGTATTGCTGGAACGATTTAAGAACACCTCGGGAGCGGTGCTTTTTGCAACGGCGAGCTTTTGGCAGGGTGTGGACGTGCCCGGCGAACAGCTTTCCTGCGTTATCGTCGACCGGCTGCCGTTTGCGGTGCCGAGCGACCCGATCGTCGCGGCGCGGGTGCAGGCTTTGCAAGAAGATGGGCGCAATCCGTTCTCGGAATTTCAGGTGCCGCAGGCTGTTCTGGCGCTAAAGCAGGGGTTTGGACGGCTGATTCGCACGAAGACGGATCGCGGTGTCCTGACGTTGCTGGATAGCCGCATCCAGCGCATGGCGTATGGTAAAATTTTTCTGGAGTCGCTACCGAACTATAAAGTGACCACGAATTTGGCGGAAGTTTCGCGGTTTCTTGCAAAAAAGAAATAGGAATGGAATTTTGCACAGGGCACGCAGAGAGCACACAGGACAGAGAATAGAAGACAGGGGAACATGTTCCAAGTCAGCGTGGAAGAAACGTTTTCGGCCGGCCATGCCCTGCGCGGATACAAGGGCAAGTGCGAGAATGTGCATGGGCACAATTACCGCGTGCGCGTGACGCTCGAGGGGCCGCAACTGGACTCTATTGGATTGTTAGTGGATTTTACGCGGCTGAAATACCTCATCCGGGAGATCATGGGCAGACTGGATCATCAGTTCGTGAATGATCTCGAGCCGTTTAAGACCCTGAATCCCTCTGCGGAAAATATGGCGAAGTATTTTTATGAGGAAGTGGCGCGGGGATTGAACGATCTGCCGCCGGGAGCGCGCATCACGGACGTCGTTTTGTGGGAGACGGATACGAGCCGGGCGCAGTATCGCCCGGGCAACTAACGAAACTGCGGGCGGTGAAACGATGAACCGTGCGTTCGCTATTATTTTGATTCCGACAGTGCTGGTTGCAATCGGCTACGTCGTAGTGTTTCGCTCGATGGGAATTTCTCCTTCGTATTGGCGATTATTTTTGCCTTTCGTGCTCTTGGGAGGCGCGATCTGGTGGTTGGGTCGGAGGGCATCGCGCAAGAGCGGCACCAGCGCGCAATAGGACGCGGGAGACCGGGGCGCAATAAGGATTAGGCAGCGGCCTACGACAGCCGGTGCTGATAAATTGCCCCACAACAAAGTCATGTTCATTACAGAAATATTCAAATCCATTCAGGGAGAAAGCACTCGTGCAGGGCTGCCTTGCATTTTTGTCCGTCTGACAGGGTGTAACTTGCGATGTACATGGTGCGACACAGCGTACGCGTTTCACGGCGGAGCGAAGATGAGTATCGACGAAGTGTTTGCACGCGTCGATGATCTGGCTGGCAGGCGCGCTGGATTGTCTGCTGCACAGGCCTATGTGCCTCTTGTAGAACTTACGGGGGGAGAACCCTTGCTGCAGGAAGAGGTTTATCCGCTAGCAGAGAAGTTGCTCGCCGCGGGATATACGGTGATGATCGAGACGAGCGGCGAACGGTATACCGGGCGTCTGCCCGGCGAGGTAATTAAGATTGTCGATGTAAAGTGTCCGGACTCGGGCGAGGCGGATACGTTCGAGATGAAGAATCTCGAAGTGTTGGACGGGAAGGATGAAGTGAAGTTCGTGATATCCACCCGACGTGACTACGAATTTGCGCGGGATTTTACGGCCCAGCATCGCCTTGCGGAACGCGTGCGACAAGTCTTGTTTTCACCGGTATTCGATGACCCGGCCGGGAAGTGGCAGGGTCTTGAGTCGCGCAAGCTGGTCGAGTGGATCTTGGCGGACGGTTTGCCTGTTCGGCTCGGACTACAGCTGCACAAATTTGTTTGGGACCCGGCGACAAAAGGTGTTTAGAACGGTCCGCTTTCGGAATTCCGGTGGCTGCTCTATAGAGATTGACTAAGTCTCGCAGACAGCTTGGTTTTTTCAAGAGAGCTATAATAAGTCGAGATGGCATCCGATGCGCAAATCAAGAAAGCAGTGGTGCTCCTCAGTGGAGGGATGGACTCTTGCGTTTGCGCGGCCATAGCTCGAGAACGCCATGGCGCTGCGAACATCGCCTTGTTGCACGCGGGTTACGGACAGCGGACCCAGGAGCGCGAACTCCGAGCGTTTGAGTCGATTGCTGATTTCTACGGCGTGCGCCAGCGATTGGTTGTGCAACTCGACCATTTCCGGGCGATTGGTGGGTCGGCCCTCACGGATACGAAAATTGCCGTTCCCGAAAATGAACTCGGCGCTGCGGGACCGCACGGAAGTTCGATACCAGTGACCTACGTGCCATTTCGCAATGCACATTTTCTTTCGGTCGCGGTGAGTTGGGCGGAAGCGATTGGAGCGGTGGCGGTTTACATCGGGGCTGTGGCGGAGGATAGTTCCGGTTACCCTGATTGCCGCGCGGAATACTACAAGGTTTTTCAGGATTTAGTGCGCGTCGGCACGCGGCCGGAGACGCAGATCGAGATCACGACACCCGTGATCGCGATGAAGAAGAGCGAGATTATCCGGCGCGGCATCGCGTTGCGCGCGCCGCTGCATCTAACATGGTCGTGCTATCAGAATGAAGACAGGGCCTGCGGGGTATGCGACAGTTGCTTGTTGCGGCTCGCGGCATTCTCGGAAGCCGGAATGCCGGATCCACTACCCTACCGGATGACTGTCTCCGCCCACTCCTAGCGCTTGGAAAAGCGCTAAGATTAAGGATAATAGGGCCCATCCCGCCCGCCAGGCCGGGCAGGGTTCGCCTCGGCAAAAGGAGAATTGAGCATGATGAGAATTTTGAAGTCCATGTTGTTTGCCGCATTGCTTGCTGGCACGTTGGTCACTGTGCTCGCGCCGAAGGCAGCCGCTCAGAATGGATCCATCTCAGGAACAATCCTGGATATCAACGCAAAACCGTGGTCTGGTCTCGGAGTCGAGTGCGTTAGTGACCAGGGCGCGAAACAGGAGGCAAAGACGGATCTCTCAGGGCAGTACAACTTGCCGAACCTTCGCCCTGGTGTATACACGGTAACGATAATTACGTTTCCGCCGCCAAATGATAAGCAACCGCCTGTCCTGATGGGGAAGCTGAAGGTGACAAGCGGCGAAGTCGCAAAAGCAGATATGAACTTCAAGGATGTGCTCGCGAAGCAAGGCGCGGCGGCGCAAGAACAAGTCAAGAAGCAAGAGGAAGAGAAACAAAAATTCGAAGGCATGAAGGCTCACTTCACCGCGGGTAGCGCAATCCTCGTCCATGAGCGCAAGGCCAAGGAGGATTTGCAAAAGGCGACCCCCGATCAGCGCGCCGGATTGAAACAAGACCTCAAGGATCTTTCCGACAAGGCGGCTGCAGAATTACAGGCGGCGCAAAAGGCCGCCCCTGAAAAGGACTCCAACCAACACCTGCTTTGGGCGACACTGGGCGAGGCATACGATCTCGCTGGCCGCAACGACGAAGCGGCTCAGGCATACCAGCAGGCGATCAACGCCAAGCCCAATGACCCAGGCTACTACAATAATCTCGGCAACGTGCTGGCCAGAGCTGGAAAGATCGACGAAGCCCGGGTCGCATACACCAAGAGCGCGGAGTTGGATCCGACGAAAGCGGCGACGGCGTGGCGCAACTTCGGAATTAGCCTCTACAATGCAAACCGCTTGGGTGATGCGGTCGAGCCGCTGCAGAAATCCGCGGAGCTCGATCCAAAAAGCGCACAGACGTGGTATCTTCTTGGCGCGTCTCTGGTCTACAAAATGACAGTGAAAAAAGTTGGCGACAAAGATGTCCCCGTGTTTGCGCCAGGAACGATTGAGGCCTATCAAAAAGCGATCGAGCTCGACCCCAACGGGCCGTATGGACAGGACGCCAAGAAGGGGCTCGAACAACTGCAACTGATGGCTCCGGGCGTCGACATCAAAGTCAACCTAAAGAAAAAGAAGTCCTGAGCAATTGCGGTGTGCTGTATACCGGGCCGGTCCTGCAGTTCGGGGCCGGCCTTTTTTTGAGCTGCCGCCGCGTGAATGACTTGAAGACCTTGTCGCAGGACCCCATCCAAAGAATTATGAGGAATGAGACAAAACGCGGCCAGGCGACTAGCGATGCATCATGGTCCCCGTAGTTTTCGTGCGGCGGAGAGCCCACGCGAACACGGCCATGGAAAGCGGGAGGAGGGTCGCGCTGAACAAAAGCAATACAAAGAGTGGCCGCCAGACGGCTAGAATTCCTGGGCCTCCCAGCAGCGCGCCGCGTAACGCGCTAAGAGCGTAAGTGACAGGATTCAGCCGCGCCACGAGTTGCAGCCAATCCGGAAGGACGCTAACGGGAAGAAGCATGCCGCTAGTCACGCTGGAAACACCGAGGAAGAACCATTTAGCGGGATTTCCGCGCTTGAAAAGCAGCAGATAGCTCGCGGAGAGAATTCCAAGTCCGGAAAAGGCAAGAAAAGTGGCGACGAGTACAGCCGCGACAGCGGCCCAGTTCGCGCCACTGAGCTGAAATCCAAACAGCACCACGCCCCACGCAACGTAAACCGCTATTCGCAGTGTTGCCGCGGCGAAGGGATAGGCAGCCGAGCCGGCCAGCATCACAGGCAGAGAAGTTTGCGTGACAAGCAGATGTTCGAGCGCGCCAGTGTTCCGCGCCTCCTGAAGACTGCGATCAAAAGCATCGATGGTGGCGTAGAGATAATCCAAAAAAACGAAACCGACGAGTGAAAAGACAAAGTAACCTTCCCTCTGAGGAAGAGCGTGTTGAAGTTGGGGACTGTCTACGAAGCGCGCGACATAGAAAAGCATGGCGACCCCAAAGAGCGCCTCGATCGCCTCAAATAAAAAACCGGTGCGGTAGGTGCGGGCGATGGAAAGGTCGCGCCGGAAGAAAAGCCACAACTCGCGAAGCATGCTGATCATTCAGTCGAGCCCTCTTCCGCCAAGTGCGGATTACGCCCGGTAAGCCGCAGAAAAGCGTCCTCGAGCGACGCTGCGGCCGTACGATTCCTCAAGAGAGGGACCGAATCGCAAGTCAGCAGCCGTCCGGCGTCAATAACGGCCACACGATCTGCAAGGTGTTCGATTTCCGAAAGCGCATGGGAGGCAAACCGCAGAGTTGTTTCGCCGCGGTGCAGAATTTCGGACTTTAAAAAGCGGCGGAATTCTGCAGCTCCGATGGCGTCCAGGCTGTGGGTCGGTTCATGCAACAAGAGTACACGGGGCTGATGGAGAAGCGCGCGAGCGAGGCTTAAGCGCTGCACGGTGCCGGAAGAGAGCATGCGCACCTGCCGGTCAAGGGCTTCTTGAAGATGGAATTGCTCAGCAAGTTGCGTAATGCGGCTCGCGACAGCAGCAGCCGAAAGCAGATTTAGCCGGCCGAAGAATCGCAGGTTCTCTCGGCCCGTGAGTCGCGCGCAAAAGCCCAAGTCGCTGCCGGAGTGATAGCCAATCTGGCGCCGCACTGCTCGCGAATCACGGACGGCGTCGTGTCCGGCGATCTTGGCGCGGCCCTTGGTCGGAAGAAGCAGAGTCGCCAGTATGCGAAGCAGCGTGGACTTGCCGGCGCCATTCGCTCCGAACTGGGCAAACGCCTCACCCGGACGTACTTCGAACGAAATCCCGGCGAGAGCAATGACAGAAGGTGTTTCAAACGGCTGCATGAAGGCACGCCAGCTGCTGCGCGCGGGAGGAAAAAGTTCTCGATGGCTTCAATGCTAATCGCGGCTTCTGCCACGAAAGAACTTATAGCGTGTCTCCGGCCTGAAGACAATCGCCTCGCAGCGTAGGGCAACCTGCCGCAAACTGACAGGTGCTTAGTCTGCATGGCGAAGAGAACGATTCCCCGGTAGAATGTACGAAAGCGAAATCTTGACCCAGCCAGGATGCGGAAACGCTTTTTTGAGATGCAGATCAGAGGAGTAGGGCTGATGGTGTCATTTGCAGATCGCGCTGAATCGCTGCCGCACGTTCTTGTACGTTTTCTTGATAAGGAATCCGTGCTCTTGAATCTGGAGACAGAACGCTACTTCGGTTTGGACGAAATCGGCACGCGCATGTGGCAGCTTGTCACCACTGCGCCAAGCATTGACGCCGCGTATAGGGAACTCCAGAGGGAATTCGATGTCGAGCCGGAACTGCTTCGCTTGCACCTTACGGAACTGCTGGGGCGGCTCGTCGGCAACGGGTTGCTTCAAATCCAGCCCGAAAATGTGGGAACGGTTTCGGCGGTTTAGCGCGCTGGAGCGCCCGGCGCGCGTGCTTTTCCTGCGCGCAGCTGCATTGTTACCGCTGATATCTTTAAGCTTGCGGCTGCTTGGATTTTGCAAGACGCAAGCATTTCTGCAGAAGTTTCTATCACTCCACAGCCACCTGATGGATACTTGCGCGTTCAGTAGTCCTGATTTGACGGTACGCATGGTGCGCGCCGCGGTGCGCAATAGCCCTGGCCATCCCACTTGCCTGGAAGAATCGTTGGCGCTCTGGTGGTTACTGGGACGGCAAGGCATCCGCTCTAGTCTGAGGGTGGGAGTCCGCAAAGACGGCGAAAAATTTGAAGCGCATGCCTGGGTCGAGCGCGACGGGATGGCCTTGAATGAGCCTGAATCGAAGCATAAACACTTCGCCGCTTTTGACGCGGCGCTGGCTTCGCTGCCTCCGGAGCTGAGATGAGTGGTTTTGCTGGATATGTTTCCGCCCGTGGAGATCCTCCCGATCAGCGCTTGCTCGAGCGGATGGCTGCGCGTCTGGCGTTTCGCGGACCAGACGCCACACAAATCTGGTCGCGGTCTGGCGCGGGATTTTGCTTCACACTTCTCCGCACTGGCCCCGCGCCACAAGCTTCCGAACAACCCTGCACCCTGGACGGCCGCGTGTGGCTGCTTGGCGACGTGCGTCTCGACGGGCGGGAAGAACTGCGCCGCGAACTCGAGCAGCACGACAAACCTATCCCAGCAACCGCAACCGACGAAGAGCTGATTCTTCGAGCCTGGCACCAATGGGGCGAGGCTGGATTGCCAAAGCTGCTTGGAGATTTTTCCTTTGCTCTTTGGGACGATACCGCGCGCCGGCTCTGGTGTGTGCGCGATTTATTAGGTGCGCGGCCCTTTTTTTACGCGCGGGTTGGAGGCCGATTCTACTTCAGCAATACGCTCGAAGTTATCCGCCTAACGCCAGGCGTCTCTTCCGAACTCGATCCGCAATTCATCGGAGATTTTCTCCTGCAAGAGTGGTGTGTAGACGGGGCGAGGACAGCGTATCGGGATATTCACCGGCTTCCGCCAGGACATACCCTGGTTATTTCAGACAGAGAGCTGTGCGTCCGATTCTACACAGACTTCTCCGTCGAAGAGCCGCTCGGGCTGAAGCGTCCAGAGGAATATGTGGAGCGATTCCTGGAACTTCTAATGAAGGCAGTTCGCGACAGGCTGCCGCACGGGTCCTGTGGAATTTTCCTAAGCGGAGGACTCGATTCGGCCAGCGTCGCCGCAGTCGCCTGCAAAATTGCACGACAGGACCGAACTAGGGGCCCATTGCGCGCTTGTACGGTTGACTGTCGGCCTATGTTCCGTGACGAAGAAGGTACTCTGGCATCGCTTCTGGCAAGGAACCTCGGCATGGAGATCGAGATTCTTTCCAGCACCTCCTGTGTTCCTTACGAAGGCTGCGGAGATCCGCTACTACGCACGCCGGAGCCGTGCCACAATCCTTTTCTGCTCCTCGGCCAACGACAGTATCGCCGGGTGCGGAGTCATGCGCGGGTTGTTCTCTCGGGATACGGCGGAGACGACATCCTGACCGGGCAGGCTTGGCCCTACCTTATCTACCTGTATCGTAAGCGGTGTTTCGGGACCATCGCGAAAACATTTGGCCGATACATCTTGAAACACGGGCGCGTCCCCCCACTTCGGGGAGGTTTTCGCAGTCGGCTGCGACGGTGGATGGGGCGCAAGAACCCGCTGACGGAATTCCCGGTGTGGATAGGGCAAGACTTCGTGGAGTTACACAATCTGCGCGAGCGATGGCTTAAATATCAAGAATCGCCGAGATCCAGCCATCCACTGCATCCAATAGCCTTCGCAAGCCTTACCGGCAAGTACTGGTCGAGCTTGCTTGAAAATGAAGATGCGGGCTGGACCGGCGTGCCCGTTGAGCTGCGTGCGCCGTTACTAGACCAGCGCTTGTTGCGGTTCCTCCTACGCGTGCCGCCGGTGCCCTGGTGCATGGAAAAGAACTTGCTTCGCGAGGCTATGCGCGGCATGCTCCCGGAAAAAGTCCGCGCGCGTCCGAAGACCCCTCTTATCGGCGACTCCATCAAGTATTTCATGACCAGCAAGAAATGGAGTCCTTTGCCGCTTCCTGAGCCGAGTGCAGAACTCCGAGAGATTGTGAATTGGGAACGCCTCAACGCGACTTTGGCGGAGGCTGAGGGTTCTACTCTTTGGGTGGGACTGCGCCCTGTTTCTCTTCTCTATTGGCTAAAAGGCGTTGTAAACGCGGTGGGGATTCGCTAGAGTCCTAGGAGGGGGTCACGAATGAAGCGAGGGGCAGAAGTGCCTGTGAAGAAGCCTTATCAGGCACCCAAACTCATTGTCTACGGCGACCTAACCGAGCTGACCATGGCCTCGGGGACGAAGAAGGGAACCATTGACAACACGACGAAGCCGACCACGCGCACATGATACATCCCTTGGGGCAGTGTTGCATTGTGAGAATCCTCGGCGTGTGATTTACCTCTATCGCGTATATGGTCTGGCTCTTGGCTGTGACGCTCCCATTTCAGCCCACCAACAAGAACGCACTGAACTCGATCAATATGACATTTTTGTGAGCCTTGGTCCAGAACCGGACTGGGTGGGAGGAGGCAGGCATCTGCCCTCGCACCTGGAGCACCCGAAGCCTGGAGAAGCCGAACGAGACAACTCACCGTTCGTTCTTGCTTCGTACGGAACCGGTGATTTTTTCGAACTAGCCTATGGCAAAGAGGCGCTCTTCTTCGTGGATGGTGCCGCGAAACGTGCATGGGGAACTTGTCTTCCGCCATTCACTAACGAGGATGCGGCGACCTATCTGCTCGGGCCGGTAATGGGGTTTGTTCTCCGGCGGCGTGGTGTCACCGCCCTTCACGCAAGCGCGGTGGTCGTTGAGGGGCGAGCTGTCGTCATGTGCGGGCCAAGCCAAGCTGGAAAGTCCACGACGGCCGCGGCAATGGCCTTGCGAGGGATACCCGTCTTAAGCGATGACATAACCGCAGTGAAAGAGGATTGCGGGGTTTTTCAAGTCGAATCGGGTTATCCCAGGATTTGCCTGTGGCCGGACGCCGTGCGTGATTTGCTTGGTCAGCCGGATGCGTTGCCAAGATTAACGCCCAGCTGGGATAAATGTTTTCTGCCGCTGGACGGAAGCCAGGCAAAATTCGAAGCGCGCAGAAGGCCGCTCGGAGCTCTATACCTGCTCGCCCCACGCTCGGTGGAAGCCAATGCGCCGCGAATCGAGGAAGTGGGGCCTCGCGAGGCGCTCTTGGAACTAGTTCAGAATACTTACATGAATTGGCTATTGGACCGCAATCAGCGCGCCGCGGAATTTGACGCGTTGTCTAAGCTTGTCACACAAGTGCCTGTGCGACGAATTGTGCCACACGCTGATCCAGGCCGCATCGGCGAACTCTGCGACTTGATCCTGGCCGACGCCGGATGCCTATCTGCCGATTGCGACTCCACCTCTTTGATCTCCAGACGCTGATATGTATTCGCTCCGCGCGTACGGAGAAATGATTAGCGATAGCGGCCGTTTCGATGCTTACGCCAACGCCATCGCCCGGGCCGTCCGTCCAGGTGATGTAGTATTGGAAATCGGCTGCGGACCGGGGGTGTTCTCGCTCCTCGCCTGCCGCGCGGGAGCAGCGCGCGTTTATGCGATCGAGACCGACGATATTGTTCATTTGGCAACACAACTCGCCTCGGCAAATGGCCTAGCGGATCGCATCAAATTTCTACAAAGTGACTCGCGCAGGTCGGAATTACCGGAACGCGCAAACGTCGTTGTTTCGGACATCCGGGGCTCCCTTCCGCTGTTTGAGCATGCCATTTCGTCGATGGAAGATGCACGAAAACGCTTCCTCGCCCCTGGCGGTATCATGATTCCGCATCGGGATACGCTCCAAGCCGCAGTTGTGGAGGCCACGGAGTACTACAAGGGACTCACAGCACCCTGGCAGAAAGCGATGGACAGTCTCGATCTCTCTTCTACTCTTTCTCTCACTCTCAACGAGAGGCACGGTGTTTCTTTCAAGCCCGATCAGCTCCTCACACAGCCGCTGACCTGTCACGTCCTGGACTACAACGCAGGCGCTGCAACCCGCGCCTCAGCCGCCCTGCTTTTTCGCGTCACGCGCACTGGAACGGCCCACGGCCTTTGTCTTTGGTTCGAGACGCAACTGTTTGGCGAAATTGGCTATTCCTCAGGGCCCGGCGGGGCGTCCACGATCTATGGCCAGGCGTTTCTGCCGTGGCTCGAAGCAGTTGACGTCTCGGAAGGCCAGGAAATCCAGGTTGAGTTACACGCCGATTTTGTCGGCGGAGACTACGTCTGGCGTTGGGAAACTAGAATCAACGCTCCCGGCGGCGCATCTTGGCATTTTCGGCAATCCACATTTCAAGGCACGAACTTTGCGCCGCATTCCCTGCGCCGTCGCGCCGCCGACTTCGTTCCTGCGCTTTCTGAGACTGGCGAAGCCGAGCGCTGGCTGTTGCAAGCCATGGACGGAAAAGCTTCGTTGCAGGAAATCGCACAGGAAGCTGCCAAGCGATTCCCACATTTCTTCTCCGGGTGGGACGAAGCTTTCCGGCGCGCCGCCGAGCTTTCCGGAAAATATTCACGGTAGCCCAAAACGCGTATGCGCCCCGCGTAAGACGTCAAAGCCCCGGAGACCAATCTGCCGCAGACAATCAACATGGAGAGCAGCACTGACAGCGCGGAATGGGCGTTGCTCCTCGAGTGCGCGCGCCCGAATCCAGATCTTCAGCGATTGAATGAACTGCTCGGTCGGCCGGTGGACTGGCCCGTCCTGTTTGAACTTGCTGAAGATCACGGCGTGCTTGGACTTCTCGCGATTCGCCTTCGGGACTGCAGCGAGGCTGCCGTCCCAACGAAAATTGCGCAAGAACTTCGGGAGCGGCATCGCGCTCACGTGCTGCTCACGCTCCGCTTGACCGCGGAAATGTTCCGGCTGCTCAATTGCTTCGCTTCTCCTGGGCTTGCGACGTTGGTGATCAAAGGGCCCGTGCTTGCGGAGCGCGGCTATGGGGATCCGAACTCGCGTCAATACCGTGATCTGGACTTAATCGTGCGCGACGCGGACATTCTGCGCGTCTCTGAGTTGATGATCGGCCTCGGATATGAACCGCGCGTCTTGTCGTCCGCGATTCAGGCGAAAAAGGCTCCCGGCGAATACGCTTTCCGGCAGGCGAGCACCAAACTGCTGGTCGAGTTTCACACGGAACTCACGTTTCGTTACCATCCGCGCCCGATTCCTCTGGAAAGACTTTTCAAACGGCAGGCGCGCGTAAAAATCGATGCGCGCGAAATTCCTGCTCTCTCTCCTGAGGATGAACTCATCCTGATTTGCATTCACGGCGCCAAGCATTTCTGGGAGCGGTTGAACTACATCGCGGACGTGGCGGCACTTGTGTCCAAGCAGGAACTCGACTGGAAGCGCGTAAGGCTAGCCGCGGACGAAGTTGGAGCGGAACGCATGCTCTGCGTCGGTCTGCGATTGGCGGCGGATGTGCTTGGCGCGTCGCTGCCAGAGGAGAGCACTGCTTCTGTTCGAACGGACCCAGCAGTTGTACGGATCGCCCGGCAGGTTTTGCAATGGCTTCCCGCGGGAGGTTCCGCGCCGCCAGGAATTTTCACTCGCGCGATATTTCGAATCCGCATGCACGGCGGATTTTTTTCCGGGCCGGCTTATCTGTTTCGACTCTCTTTTTCACCGACCGAGGAAGATTGGGTCGAGGGCGCCGAAAATAAACGCCATTGGTTTTTGGAAGCTGTGGGACGCCCGTTTCGTCTCGCGCGAAAGTATGGCCGGGACAATAAATCCTGAAGAGCGCTCACCGCCGCTCAGTAACTGATCGCAGATGGCTCCACGGAATGGAAAAGGCCCGGACCGATCGTCCGGGCCTTTTCGCCGAGAAAATCCAAGATAAGTGTCCTAGATATTGGTCCGCCGCGAAATCATCCGCGAACTCTTCGACGGCGGTGGTGGCATTTCCACGGTGATCGACGTTTCACTCTTGTTGCGCAGAACGCCCAGTTTCACCGTTTTGTCCTCTCGCTTGGCCGCAAGCTTCTCGCGCAGATCGCCGAGCGAACGAATGCGTTCGCCGTTTAACGAAGTAATTACGTCGCCGCTCTTTACTCCCGCCTTCTCCGCTGGCGAACCTGAATTTACTTCTCGAACGAGCACACCCTCTCCATCCGGCGCCCCAAAATACGTGCCAAATTGCCCGCTCAGGTCTTCGGCATCGATTCCCAGACGAGGACGCGCGCCAGCCAACACCCCATAATTCCAGTCCATGCCCGGCATGGGCGCCACTTCTGGAATTTGCACTTTTGGAAGCTGGAATGAAAACGCGCGCGGAGCAGTCTTGAACCACATGTTGCCGCGCTCTTCCGACTTGCCGAGCGTCACGTTGATGCTTTGCGCCTTGCCGTCGCGCCACACCGTAAATTGCGCCGAACGGCCGGCGGGAATTTCGTGAATCATGCGGCGAAACTGCGCCTCCCCTTCCACCCGCTGTCCATTAATTTCCGTAATTACGTCGTTGTCCTTCAGGCCCGCTTTGGCAGCCGGGCTGTCCGGCACGATTCGTCCCAGCAGGACGCCGCGTTCCGCGGGCAGCTTTAATTCCTTTGCTTTGCCCGACGTTACCTCCTGCGATTCCACGCCTAGCCAGCTAGTGCCTTCATCGCCGAGGAACACCATCGTGTCCGGTTCGTCCGCGTCCGGCGTTCTTTCCATCTCTCGCTGCTGTTCCTGCGCTTCCTGAACCGCGGCCCTCGCGGAAGCTTGAAGTGCGCGAGTATGAACGCGCTCGGTAATGCTTTCCTGCGCTCCCGCCAGCCTCTCGGCCAAGTGTGCCTGAAGTTCTTCGATTCTTTGTTCCATCCGTCCCAGTTTTGCAGCATCCGGACACTGGGGAGTTGAAGATGGGCTCGGCAGTGCAACCAGTGCAAGCCCCAGTGCCGCGATTCCGCCACCCATGTACAAGCTTCGTTTCCTCATGATTTTCCCGTCCTCCTGTTTCTCTTAGACGCAGCGCGCCTTAAACCGTCGACCGCAAAATTACGATTTGGATTCCGCCGTTGATGGTATTCAGCCGGATCGGTGCTCCGCCCTTGCCAAGCTTCCCGCGCATTTCACGGGGGCGCAGTGTAGCTTCCTGCGAAAACGGCAGTTCCGAATAAAAATTACCGTTCAAGGAGCGTGCCTCCAGATTCGCTTGCGTATCTTGAGGCACAGCCAGAAGAACAGAACCGTTGGTCGTTTCCGCTGCGGTTCCTTTTTCATCCAGAAAATGCGAAAGCTCGAGGTGCACGTTGCCGTTTGTCGTGTGCGCGTGGACGCTTCCGCCGCCCTCGTAAACCTCGATATTACCGTTCACGGTGCGCAGCTCTTCCACCGAGTCCACCCCGGCGATCTTCAGCGTTCCATTCACCGTGCCGATATGCTCGACGCGCGCGCTATGGGGAACTCGCACTGTATATTCCACGGCGACTTCCACACCCTCATTTTGCGGATAGCGCGTGATTACGGACACATCGTTCGGCTTCGCGTCCACTTCGATCGAGACGCGGTCCAGGTCCGACTCTTTTTCCTTGGCGATTTTTACCGCATGAATTTCGATGACATTGCGGTCCCAGCCCTCGACTTCGACGGGGCCATTGACGTTTTGCAGTTCGAAGGAGCCGCCCGGCTGCAGCGGATAGGATTGGTTGAAGTCTTTGCTGTTCGCAAAGGATGGCGCGACCGAAGCCGCCGTCAAGACCAGGATGTACGACACCGCCGAGCGCAGGACTGGATGCAGTCTCATGTTCTACCCCCTTCGAGTACACCGCACGAACTCTTGCTTGCAACCTCAAATCTACCGAGAACCCTGAATCCTTCCAGATTCGACCGCGATTCGGCGCCAACTCCTCGTCGTCAGTGCAATTCAAAATCAAACGTGACTGTGGAAAGGGTTTCGACTCGGGTGCCATTGATGGACGCCGGTTTTGCACGCCAACTCTTCACTGCATCCGTCGCCGCGTCAGCCAAGATTGGCTCTCCCTGCAATACCTTTTGCACTTCCACTCTCCCATCCGTCTTCACCTTCACTTGCAACTTCACAATTCCCTGGATGCTGGCTCGCCGGGCGAGTTCAGGATACGTCGGGCGCGGACTGGTGATGAGCCGCTTCAGGAAATCGTTGGAGTCCTCCCGCAATCCGCCAAGCAGCATCATCTCCATCCTGTCCATCCAGCTTTCGAGCCAGTCGCTTTTCATTTCCGGCGGAGAAGATTCTTCGGCTTGTGAAGCGGGCTCGGACGATTTGACAGGCATGAAATCAGGATCGTGCCAGCGATTGATCCGCTCCCGCTGCTCGCGAATCAGCGAGTCGCGCAATCCCGTCTCCGCATCGAGAAACTGCAGCCGAATCTTTCCCACTGTCGTCCGCAGCTTAAGTACTTCGCCTCCGCCGTTCAGCACTCCCGTCGCGCGCACTGGGCCCGAGTTGTGATTCCCTATCTGCTGGATGTTCAATAGGAGCGCCGGGTCTGCATCGATCCGGTTCACGCCGCCGTTTTCCACCAGCGCGTCGATGTTTGCCGCCAGATTCCTCGGCAAGAAAACGACGATGTCCCCGGCTCCAGAGGAAAGTTGCGACGCGCCCGGAAGGCTTACCTTGCCTGCGGACGAGGTCGCATCTGGATTAATCCAAGCCTGGATGTTCCCGCCGGCTGTCGCCGCTTGAACGGCACCTGCCACGCGCGTCAGGCAAATGCTTCCGCCGTTGGATTCGACCTCCATCGGTCCGGAAACCGTGATGATGCGGATGCCGCCACCGCCCGTCTGCGCGCGAACCGAGCCGCGCACTTCGCCAAAGTCGATCTGGCCCCCGCCCGTACGCACGCTAACAAAACTCCCGGCTTGCTTCAGGGTAATGTTGCCGCCGTCCGTTTCGAGTTGCGCGCGTCCGCCAATCTGCCCCGCGCGGATGTGGCCCCCGCCGCTGCGTAGCACTGCGTCGCCAGAAATATTTCCTGCGACGATGTGTCCCCCGGCAGTAAACGCATCCAGGTTGCCCACAACATCCTGCGCCTGGATGTGCCCGCCTTCCGTCGAGAGTTTGGCGGTCGCATGCCTCTGCGATACGTTGCGCAACCCAATGAACCCGATGCGCCCGGTTCGAATGTTGCCCCCTTGAGTGATAAGGCTCGCAGTTCCTCCGATGTCTTGCGTTTCGATGTCCCCCACGCCTGTATTGACGTCGAGGCTGTAACCGGCCGGGACAGCCACCTCATAGTGCACATAAAATTGTGCGTTGGCCCCCGTCCGGCCAGCCTGCGTGGGAGACGCCCCGCTGATCTCCACTCCCGCAACAGTTTCCTTCGCCGTAAGCGAGTAACGATCCAGAAGACTCTGGGCCAGCGCCGCTCGAGCATCTGTCTCGATGTGCACGGTGTAACGAACAACTGGCGGCGCCCCCGGTTCGAGCGCGACGATGCGCACAGATCCCAGGTCCGTAGTCAGATGCAGCGTCAAACCATCTTTGGTTTGCAGAACACCTGAGCGGTCGATGGCCACGCGGGGAGCTGGATCACTGGGGACGGGAGGGTTGATAGCTGGGTGTTCGTGCGCTCCTGCGGCAAGCTCTACGCCGGGCAGGAAAGCGATGAAGAATACCGCCGAGAGACCTGTGCGAGAGGTCCTTCTGAATGTTTCGCTGCTGTGTGTGAAAATCGTGATCGAACTCATTTTTCGCCGGAGTCTCTTTTCAATTGTCTCAACTACTCACTGTTCTTCGCGCGGGCCAATCTGCCGCAATGCCGCGGCGCTGCGCAAGCGAACGTAGCGGTTGGGATCACTGCGCTGAAGCTCCTCAAGTGTGCGCACCACATGTTCCATGGAGGGGTCTAGGGAATGGCTGAGGCCATCCGGCGCAAGAACTGGCTCTGGACTCTTCGAACCATCCTGCCCGTTCTGTTCCAGAGAGCGAACCAAAAGGTTTACGGCTTCGACGCGTACCCCCGGATTTGCGTCGTGCTCCAGCGCATCGACCAGCGTTTCCCGCACGGTTTTGTCCGTCACTGCGTCGCGTAAGGATTCCAGAGCCTTCATGCGCACCGCGGGGTTCTGATCCTTTCGTGCCGCGAACAGCAGCGCGCGTCGCACGTCCACATCACCGGCGCGGGCTCGCAGCGCCTCCAGGCAGTCCAGCCGCACTCCAGGCTCGGTTTGATCGCCGTTCTCGACCACATAGGTCAAGACGCGCCGGAGGTCAGGGTCGTCCACGTTGCCGGAAAGCACCAGAGGCTCTTCTGTGCGAACGTGGACCTGCAAGGCTCCTAGTGTCCCATCCGGCGTACGTGTCCAATTGATGCCCGCGACAGCCATCTTGGAGAGCTGTTCGTCCGTGAATTTGGCCGACGGCGAGACATTCACTGTCTGGCCGTTCGAACCGGAATCAAGGCGCGCCGAAATCCACGGCAGCAGTTGCGCGCCAACCGCCGCCCCAAACAAAACCAAAAGGGCGCCGCTTGGAACCGGGCGCAAAGCCATCCAGCGCCGCAGCCATCCAGTCGGCCGCCAGTGCTCTTGCATTGGGGGAGCAGACAAATCATCGAGCGCTTCCGCAAGCTCACTGCGGCACTGCGAAAGAAGAATGCCGCCCGTGTCCATCTGCTCGGAAGCTTGCAGCGCTTCCATCAAGGATTCATGGAGTCCGCGTTCTTCGGCGAGTTGTGCCGCGCACGTCGCGCATGTAGCAAGGTGCATTTCAATCAGCGCGTTCTCCTGCTCGCTGGTTTCGGCGCAGGCGTAGAAGACCAGTAACGATGCGACTTCTTTGCAACTGAACGGTTGAGGCGCGCTCATCGCAGGCCTCCCAGTTGGCTGCGCAGCTTGCGCGTTGCACGGAACAAAGAATTTTTCACGGTTTCTTCCGTCGTCCCCAATGCGTCGCCGATGGCACGTAATTTTAGTCCTTGATAATGCTTCAGTTCAAAAACAATTCGCTCGCGTGGCGATAGTCGTTCCATCGCCGTGGCGATTCGAGCTTGAATCTCTTTTCCAAAAAGTTGCCGCTCCGGATCGAGCGTTGGCCGGTGTTCCCGCTGCCTCTCAAAGAAATTCGTGATTCCTTCCTCATGATTCCCGGAATTGGACTCTGGCGCTTGATCCTCCGGCCGCGCCTGGCGCCGCCGCAAATGATCCAGGCAAACATTGGTGACGATCCGGTAAAGCCAGGTGTAAAAGCTGCATTCGAACCGAAAGCGGTGAAGATTGCGATAGACCTTGAGGAAGGCCTCCTGATAGACGTCCCGCGCGTCTTCTGGTCGCTTCATCAGGTTCAGAGCCAGCCGCAGGACATCCCTATCAAAGCGGCGAACGAGCTCCTCGAAAGCCGCACGGCTGCCGGCTTGCGCTTCCGCCACAAGGGTGCGCTCGTTTAGGTTGGGCAAAGAGTTCACCGTGGCCAGGGAGGCGCCGGTGCCACCCGCAAGGCCTGAATTGTTAGCCAAAGCTAGAGCCCATCTTGGAAGCGGCATTATTCGCTTTCTCTTCTCGTGCGCTGGCGTTGTCTCTTATTTACCAACACCTTAGGCTGAACCCACCACTCCGCCACACACGGGACATCGTGCGACCACCCAATTTGGACGTACTAAGGCGCCCTTGGGTGAGCATCCACTTCCCACTTAGAGAACGAACTTCGAGCCCTGTTTGTTTCGGATTTCCACAATGAGCCGGGGGTTGCCCCGCCCATTCACGTCCATTTACGGCCGCATCCCGGACTAACCGCCGGTGGACGCTCGCATTCGCCAGGCCGCGAGAGGCCAGGCAAGCAGCACCCCCATCATCAGCACTACGGCGTAGCCGTTTGTGCGATAGAACGCGTCCGGTTGCCCCAGCAATTGAGCGGCGGCTCCCAGGAGACTTAAGCATGCCACCACCAGGAGGCAGCCGAGCACATTAAATCGCATGACTCGCCGAACGCCGAAGACTAGCACTCCCAGCAGAATCGCTCCGGCAAGAAACTGTTTCGCGAAGTCAGCCCCGTCCCCCCAACCGCTTCCAGCGAGAGCTAGAGCGCCCAGCAGGAACAGCAAAAACCGCTGCCAGCGCGCCCGAAGCACCGACGCCACAAACGCCGCAACGAAAGCAATTAAGCCGGTATAGAAGAGGCTGCTGATCAGCGCGCTCCCCACGGCGGCCCCGGATGGAATGGCAGCGTCGAAGTACTGGCCAACGGAGAACGCCAAGCTGCGATGCAGCGACTGCAAGTGCAATGAGATAAATTCAAGTACGCGCCTAAGTCCGAGCAGCCCAGCCGTCCCGCACACCCCGATCCACAGCGCATCGCGGTAATAAACCGCAGGCAAGCGGCTGCCCACCGGGAGCCGCTCTTCTCCAAACGCGCGATTGCTGAAGTACGACGCGATACCGAACAACACACCGAGACCGCCAGCATAAAAAACCGCTCCAAGCAGAAGGCCAATCACAATGCCGCCAACCATGGTCTTAAACGGAATCGCCGTCTGATACGAGTTCAGGAAAAATTGCAGACGGTTGCCGAACCCCACGATCAATCCGTAAGCCGCCAGCCCCCAGAGCGCCCACAGCGCCAGTCGCCGCCAGGGAATCGCGCGCACTGCGTCCGACCGCAAATTCTTGAAGAACAGCACAATCGCCGTTATCCCCAATCCGCCGTACAACAAAATCGGAACCGCGAAACTGTAGGTAGTGCGGAACAGCGTCTGCTCTTCTTGCTTGCGGCGCCACTCGTCGGGGATTTTGATAAACATCCATGTGGTGCCTCCCTCCTTGACTTCCAGCTCCTCTCGCGCTTCCGGCTTCGAATAGTAGGATCCCCGATAATCCACAACCTCATCGCCGAGAACCGCCACTTTGATTCGAACGAACGCATGACTCACGGCATCATTCGAGGATGTTGAACCAGAATCGATGGGAGTGCGCTGTTGCCATGCCAGCTCGTGGTCTGTCCGGTGGATGCGTTTGTCGGAGTTTGCTTCGACCAGGCTCCACTGGCTCAAATCCAGCTTTTTCACTTCGCGCAAATATTTTTCGGCCTTGGCAACTGCTTCTTCCTTGCTCAGCGTGGCTCCAGCCGCATCTTCCGCAAGCCTATGGTGAAAGGCAAGCTCCGAACCGTCCGGTCCTAACTTGATCGAATATTCTTCGGGCTGGCTATCCCGGAAGTAGCGCACCTGCCAGACCACTCCGGGTACTTCCTTGGCATAGATCTCGTTCAGGCGAGCGATACCCACCCGCTGCCGTAGGAATTCGTTGGTCACCGGGTCAGTAACGTCCGCAAAAATCGTTGCGTGTTTATACGTGTTTGGATCGAGGCCGCGCTGGCGAAGAACTTCGTCGGCGCGCGCTCGCGCGCTCTTCGCATCCACGGACAGCTTCAGATTATCGCCAAGCGATGGTGTTTTGAAGCGCCACGCAACCAAGCCGCCGAGTACCAGGCAAACCACAAGGAAAATCATCGTTGCGGGCGTCAGCGCGTCATATCGCCGCGTGGAAGCTGCGGTTTCAGCTGCCTCCGGAACGGATGCAAAAGTGATCTCGCCGGGAGGCTCGGCCCCGTTGAGCAAGTCCTCATCCGGTTCGAACCGCCCGCGCGACAGGTACGAAACACCCGCGAAGATCAGCGGCGCCAGCGCCGCCGCGCCCACGACCACTCCCGAAATCTTGAAGTACAGGCTGTTCGAACGTATCAGCAGCAAACCCACGAGCGAAGCATCCACCGTGTAATGCCAGATCAGTGTCGCCAGGATGCCCCAGCGCAACATCACGATGCCCGCGACGATTCCGATCAGTCCAACTTCCAGTCCCCTGATGTACGGCGGCTCATTCGGATAGGCGGAGTGCAAGAAACTCCAGCAAAACGCCGGAACGATGACCGCGATAATGCTCGATCCCGTCAGTCGCTTCAGAAAGGGAATCGCAAACAGGCGAAAAAGAAATTCTTCGCTCGTCGCGGCGAGGATTCCGATCGCCACGCCCGCAATCCATGGAAACGTGGTATTCACCGAATTTTCGTAGTTCAAGTCCTGCGGTGCCCACGCTCCGTACTGTCGCGCAACTATATAAAAGGCCACGATGAACCCGATGTGTGCCGCCGCCAGCGACAATCCCACTGTCGCCGACGAGAAAAACTCCTTCGAACGTAGGCCCCGCAACGTAAGCGCTTTCGTGAGACGGAGTTTGCCTGGCTGCGCCGCTCGGTACAGCGGTTCGGCCCCGGGAATCGGGAGAACCACTGTCAGCGCCGATAGCACGCCAAAAAGCAGCGCCTTCGCAATTTCCCCGAACACAAAACTCCCATATGTCGAGTTCGTGTCATAACCCATGCGATCCAGCGGCCAATTGTTGAGCTGCATGAAAAACAGCAGGATCGCCACGACGATCCCCAGCTTGATCGCCGGCCCCCAACTCGTTTGGCCGTTCTTCGTCAGTTGAATGCCCAGCCACAGTGCCGACCCCATCAGCAACAAGTAAGGGAGGATGGCCACCTCGTTGTAAAAAATATTTGTCGAGCGCAAATGCTCGTAACTGCGCTCCCACGCTTCTGGCACATGCAGAAATTCTTCCGAGCTTCCCGCGCGGTTGCCCTGCAGAGTTACTCGCA
>DATLVZ010000069.1:0-47489 GCA_035576885.1 Candidatus Acidiferrum sp.
GGCGAGCGAATTCTCGGAAGAAGCAATTTGCAGGCCTTGCGGAGTCATCATCCCGGCAAGCCGTCCGGCTTCGAGGTCAAGCGGATTCTCGGAAACGGGGATCTCTGGATCACGGAATACACAATCACGTACCAGGGGCGAGTGGCATACACGGTGAGTATTATGGAGTTCCGGAACGGCAAGGTCGTCCACGAAACACAGTATTTCGCGGATCCCTTCGAGGCACCGGCTTGGCGGAAGCAATGGGTTCAGCAGAGCGCGTAAAACATAACCCCGGCCCGCTTTACGCTGTTGCCGCGGCTCCTTGAACAGCTTTTGCTGCGGCGCGAATCACGTCGATGACGCGTTCGGGTTGGGAGAGCATCGGCACGTGGCTGCTGTCGAGCTCATAGGTGGTCGCGCCCATGCGCTTGGCCATGGCGCGCTCCAGATCGGGATGCACGGTGTGGTCTTTTTTGCCGACGATGTACCAGCTCGGCTTCGACTTCCAAGCAGTTCCCCCGACTTTCGCATCGAACAGGTCGGGTTTCGGCACGCCCTGGGTGGCCCAAACGAGTTTCTGCTCCTGTTCTGAAAGGTCTCCGCAGAAAAACTTCGTGCCCTCCGGACGCAGCCAGATACGTCCATCCACGACTTCAATGTGGGAGAAGACGTCGGTCCTCGGGAAGTTGGACTGTTGCGTCTGAGAAGTTTCATCGGCGTCCGGAGCGAGCGCACAGATATAAACCAGCCCGACAACGCGATCGTCGGTTCCGGCACCGGTGATGACACTTCCGCCGTAGGAATGGCCAACGAGAATAACAGGGCCGCTGACCCGGCCGATCGTTGCTTTCACCAACGCGACGTCCTCTGCCGTTGTGTTAAGGCCGTACTGCGCCGCAATACACTCATACCCCTCCGCCTGAAGGGGAACGATCAGCTTGCTGAAGCACGAGCCATCGGCCCAGAGTCCGTGGCAGAAAACGATACCTGGTTTGCTTTGTGTAGGTGTCATTTTGCTCTCCTTGGTTACTTCTCATATGCTCCGATAGAACCGGATATTGAACGTGTCCAGCTGACGCTATGCCAAAGGCTGGTTACTCTCTTGCAGAATCTTGCTGGTTTTGCTGTTTATTGCTCAAAAAGTCGATCAAATCGTTGGTAAAGGCTCCTACGCTCGGAAGTTCCTAGTCATGTGAAGGCGGCGCCAACGTCCGGGGCTGACCCCGACGAGTTGATGGAATGTGTGCGTGAACGCTGCCTGGTCATTAAATCCCGATTGAACCGCGATCTCGATCAGGGAGATGGTGGTTTGGGTCATCAGTTCTTTGGCGTGTTCAATGCGATGTTGAATCAACCATTGGTGAGTGGAGATGCCGAAAGATGTTTTAAATGAGCGCGCAAAGTGGCTAACGGAAAGTCCGCATTCGCGTGCAATGTCAGAAAGCCGGATCCTGCCATGCATGTTTTCATGAAGAAGTTCGGAAGCTCGCCGCTTCTGCCATGGCGCCAGGCCTCCCTTTGAACGCCGTGCTTTTTTCTGGAGTACGCCATACTTCTGGATGAGATGCGCTCCTAAGATGAGACTGAATTGATCGAGGGCAAGCGCCGAGGGAGCGTCGCTCCGTCCGAGGAACGGAAGAATGCTTTTGGTGATCTGGGCCACAACCAGATCGTCTTCGAGCACTGCCAGGCGATAGTTACTTACCCGGCCAAAACCGAGATCGTCGGCAATTTCCTCTAGTCCCTTACGAGGAACAGAATAGTGGACGTAATCGAAGGCACTCCCGGCCCAGCAGCTTGGCTGAGAATCGAAATCGATGACATTAGAGTGAAACGGGTGAACGGTGGATGTGGCAATGAGCTTGTCTGCTGTCCACATCTGATAGCTGGATGACGGCAAAGATCTAAGAGAGATCGAAGCCAGGAGAGCGGGGACCGGCGATAACTTTGTGATTCGGTCAGGAAGCCCAGCCGGTGACTGGAGCCTGGTGATCGTAAAAGTCCCCGGAACACGAAACTGCGATGGAACAGTGGATCTTCCGTCCAATTGAATGAACGTTGTGAAGGGAGCTTCCGGTGAGGTCTGAGGAGTCTTATCCGCCTTCGGCGAAGCCTTCTTGTCCATCGCGACCTCCGCTGCAGTACGACCGGTCGGTCGTGCATAGGATGACAGATTTCCGTCGGGATTGCATTTGTACAGCCGGTCGCGGCCAATCTTCGAGATAGTTAGCCGTTTTCGACGCGGGTTTTTATGTCGGAGTAGGCCGCTTCGATTAGGCTGCTTAGGGCTGCGGCGTTTGTGGGCGTTCCGGGTTTCAGCTTTACGTGGCGCATGAACTTGCCGGTGCCTTGCAACAGGCGAGCAGGATCCGGCAGGGCTGCGCCTTGAAAGAAGCCCACGTTTACGTGCGAGGCGAAGACATTCACATAGCCGAAGGGCGCATCTCCCAAACAGGCGACCGGACAGCCGTCATGCAAAAGCTCGCGGACTTCGTCGCCGCACTTTCGCATCACCTCAAACCAGCGATGCGCGATGGCTCCCAATTCGCCTGCGTGCTTTTTCATCCACGCGTCGATGGCGGGATCGCGCTCGACCGCGCCGTTGAACCGCAGCAAGTCCGTTTTCATCGTCGGCCGCCTTTCTGCTTTCGGGGCCAAGGCTGAGTGCTTAGGAGGATTTGGATTTTTCGAGGGCTTCGGTCAGGGCGGGCATGATTTCGAAGATGTCGGCGACTACGCCGTAGTCGGCGATTTCGAAGATGGGGGCGTTGGAGTCTTTGTTGATGGCGACGATGGTGCGGGCGCCTTTCATGCCGACGACGTGCTGGATGGCGCCGCTGATACCGAGCGCGAGATAGAGTTTTGGGGCGACAGTTTGGCCGGAGCTGCCGATTTGGCGCTCCATGGGGAGCCAGCCTTCGTCGCAGATGGGACGAGAGGCCGCGATTTCTCCGCCGAGGGCTTTGGCGAGGGCTTCGGCTTGGGGGATGTTTTCGGGGGCTTTGATGCCGCGGCCGATGGCGACGATGATGGGGGCTTGCGTGAGGTCGACGGCGGATTTGGCTTCCTTGAAAAGATCGAGGGGCTTGGTGCGGATTTGCTCGGGTTTTAGCTCGACGGAAATTTTAATTACGGGGGCTTTGCCGCTGGGATGCGCGGCGAGGAGATCGGCGCGGAAGGCGCCGGATTGGAAGGAGGCAAACCACGGGGCGGCGCCCTGGAAGGTGACATCGGCGGCGGTTTTGCCCTGGAACATTTGGCGGACGAAGATGAGTTTGCCGGATTCGTTGCGGTAGCCGATGCAGTCGCCGATCATGCCTTTGCCGAGAGAAGCTGCGAGTTTGGGAGCGAAATCGCGGACCTGATAAGTGTGAGGGAAAAGGACGAGATCGGGTTTGGCGGAGTCGATGACTTGCTTGAGAGCGATGCAGTAGCCGTCGGGCGTGTAGGCTTCGAGGAGGTCGTGTTCGACCTGGAGGACTTCGGCGACGTTTTTTGTGGCGAGTTCGACGGCGAATGCGTCGAGGGATTTGCCGATGACGAGGGCGCTGATTGTGCTGGAAGTGTCTTTCGCGATTTGCTGGGCGGCGGCAAGTGTTTCAAAGCTGGCGTTGTTCCACTTGCCTTGTCGCAGTTCGGTGATGACGAGGATTTTCATCGGACTTCCTTTTTCATACTTCCTTAACGCGTAACGAAGAGAGATTTCTCGCTTCGCTCGAAATGACGGTGGTTGGAGGCCGCTTAGATTACGCGGGCCTCGAACTTCAATTTTTCGACGAGCTTGGTGGCGACTTCCTTGGGAGTGCCGGTGAGGAATTCGGTTTTTTTGGTTTTCGTGGGGACGTAGATTTTTTCGATTTTTTGCGTTGGTTCGTGCTGGATGCCGAGAGATTCGCGGCTGATGGTGGCGATTTCTTTTTTCTTGGCGGCCATGATGCCTTTAAGGGTGGCGTAGCGGACTTTGTTGATGCCGGACTGTATGGAGAGGACGGCGGGGAGCGGGCACTCGAGGTGCTGAAACCAGCCGGCTTCGAGTTCGCGCTTGAGCTTCATTTTATCGCCGGCGATTTCGATGGCCATGATGATGGTGGCGTGCGGGCGATCCAAGAGCGCAGCGAGGAGGACGCCGGTCTGGCCGAAGCCGTGGTCGTCGCTCTGGAGACCGGTGAGAACGAGATCGGCATTTTCTTTTGCGATGGCGGCAGCCAGAGGTTTTGCGGAGCCGAGCGGATCGAGTTGGGCGAAATTGTCGTCCAGGATGTGGATGGCGCGGTCGGCGCCCTTGGCGAGAGCTTCCTTGATGGTTTGCTTGACGCGTTCCGGGCCCATCGAGAGGACGATGACTTCCCCGCCGTGCTTTTCCTTGAGGCGGAGGGCTTCTTCGAGGGCGTAGCTGTCGGGTTCGTTCATTTCAAAGCCGATGTCGGATTCCTTGATCCAGTTTCCGGCGATGGCCAGCGGGGCGTCTTTTGCGGGGACCTGTTTGATGCAGACGAGGATGTTCACGGGTTTAATCCTTGGACCGAAATGGCGGCCTCTCCAAAAAGCGCCGGTCTAAAGACCGGCCACTACAACCGCACAGACTGAAGTCTGTGCCACTTATTGGCCGGACCAGCGCTTGAAAATTAGAGCGGCGTTGGTGCCGCCGAAGCCGAAGGAATTCGAGAGCGCGTAGTCGATGGAGGCCTTGCGGGCGACGTTTGGCACGTAATCCAAGTCGCACTCGGGATCTGGAGTTTCCAGATTAATCGTAGGCGGCAGAATTTGATCGCGTAGCGCGAGGACGCTGATGCCGGCTTCGAGGCCGCCTGCGCCGCCGAGAAGATGGCCGGTCATCGATTTGGTCGAGCTAACCGGGACCCTTTTTGCAAAGTCGCCAAAGACCCTTTTGAGAGCGCGAGTTTCGATCACGTCGCCGAGCGGCGTGGAGGTTCCGTGAGCGTTTACGTAGCCGATGTCTTCCGGTTTGAGCTTGGCATCTTTGAGGGCTGCTCTCATGACGCGGTAGGCGCCGTCGCCGTCGGAGGCGGGCTGCGTGATGTGATAGGCGTCGCCGGACATGCCGTAGCCAACGATTTCGGCAAGGATAGGAGCGTTGCGTTTTTGCGCGTGCTCGAGTGATTCGAGGATGAGAATTCCAGTGCCTTCGCCGACGACGAAGCCGTCGCGCCCGGCGTCGAAGGGCCTGCTGGCGTGAGCGGGATCGTCATTGCGGGTGGACAGAGCCTTCATGGCGGCAAAACCGCCGATGCCCATGGGGGTAATGGTGGCTTCCGTGCCGCCGGAGATCATCATGTCCGCTGCGCCGCGCTCGATGATTTTGAAAGAATCGCCGATGGCGTGGGCGGAAGCGGAGCAGGCAGTGGCGGTGGCGGAATTGGGGCCTTTGGCGCCATAGCGAATGGAGATGTGTCCGGAAGCGAGATTGACGATGGCGGACGGAATGAAAAAGGGAGAGATTCTGCCTGGACCGCCCTCGACCAATTTCCTGTGCTCGCGTTCGATGATATCGAAACCGCCGATGCCAGAGGAGACGTAAACGCCCACTTCGTCGAGGTCAGAATCTTCAGGCTTCCAGTGCGCGGATTTCACGGCGAAGTCTGCACCAGCCAGAGCGACCTGGATAAAGCGGCCCATTTTTTTCAATTCTTTTTTCTCGATCCACTGAAAGGGATCGAAGTTTTTGATCTCGCCCGCGATTCTGCAGTCAAAACCGGTGGTATCAAACTGCGTAACAGGACCAACGCCGCTTTGGCCGGCGAGGAGGTTTTTCCAAGATTCCTCGGTGCCGATGCCAAGAGCGCAGACCAGTCCAACACCCGTAACGACTACCCGGCGAGTCAAGTCTTTAATGCTCCCTGTTGAAGTGAAGATTTCGTGGCTTACTTTCCCTTGGCGTGTTTATCGATGTAATCCACGGCGTCCTTGACCGTGGTCATCTTTTCGGCGTCTTCATCGGGGACTTCGATCCCGAAGGCTTCCTCAAACGCCATCACCAATTCGACCTGGTCGAGGGAATCCGCCCCGAGGTCGTCCACGAAGGACGCCGTCGGCGTCACTTCGGCTTCATCGACGCCGAGCTGCTCGACGATAATTTGCTTTACGCGCTCTTCCACACTGGCCATTCCGGTGTCCTCCGCGATTTTCTATCGCTAGTTGTGCAAAGACGTACAGTAACTGTCTATCGGCCCCAAACGCCGTGGTACGGACTCGAAAATCGTCAATCAGGCAACCAGCCCATTCTAGACAGGCCTTGCAGTAAGGTCAACTTTGAGTGGCCTTGTCCGCCAGGCTAACGAGGCTTATGCGAGATACAGCCCTCCGTTGACGTCGAGGACGTGGCCGGTGATGTAGCCGGCTTCGTCGCTAGCCAAGAACACAATCGCAGAAGCTACGTCGCGTGCTGAGCCCATGCGTCCCAGGGGAATGCGATTCTTGAGTTCGTCCTTCACTTTGTCGGAAAGAACATCGGTCATGGGCGTGGCGATGAAGCCGGGGGCGACGGCGTTGACGGTGATGTTGCGCGAGGCTATTTCGATGGCGATAGCCTTGGTCAGACCGACGAGGCCGGCTTTTGCGGCGACGTAGTTGGCCTGGCCTGCGTTGCCCATTTGCGCGACGACGCTGGCGATGTTGATGATGCGGCCAGAACGGGCACGCATCATCGTGGAAAGGGCTTGCTGGATGCAGAGATGGGCGCCGGTCAGATTCGTGCGAATGACGGCGTCCCAGTCCTCCTGCTTCATGCGGAGGGCGAGGCCGTCGCGAGTGATGGCGGCGTTGTTGACCAGGATGTCCAGGCGGCCGAATTTTTCGAGAGCATGCTTGAAGCCGGCTTTAATTTGCTCTGCGTCGGCCACATCCATTTTTATGGCAAGGGCGTCGCCACCGGCGGCGAGGATGTCCGTTACCAGGGCGGTGAGTTTCTCTTCGTTGCGTGCGGCGACAACAACCCTTGCACCTGCGTGGGCCAGCGTGAGCGCGGTTTCGCGGCCGATGCCTTGGGAGGCGCCAGTGACCATCGCGACTTTGTCTTTTAAGCTGAACATCTACCCTTATCCCTAACTCAATCCTGGAGGGCTGAGAGTTACTCAGATGTCCTAAACCCGCTAGCGGTTAGGAAAAACCCTCAGGGCCTGGCCCTGAGCTAGATCTAATACCGCGGCGCAAACTCGGCACAGACTGAAGTCTGAGCCACCTAGGCTGCGTCGGAACGGGCGCCGGCGATTTTGTCCACCGTGGCGGCTAAACTTTTTTCGTCTTCGACGTTGAGGGTGGCGACAGAGCGCTCAATCTGGCGCAAGAGACCGGTCAAGACGCGGCCTGGGCCGACTTCAAGGAATGTGTTCACGCCCTCGTCGATCAGCATGCGGACGGATTCTTCCCAGCGAACGGGCATAGTGACCTGGCGGATGAGGGCTTCGCGAGCTTCGTCGCCGGTGGTGATGGTGTCGGCATCGACGTTGGTCACCAGGGGCACGGACAAATTTGAAAAGGTGGTCTTCTTAAGATCTTCGGCGAGGCGTTCTTGCGCGGGCATCATGAGCGCGGAGTGGAACGGAGCGGAGACAGGGAGGATCACGGCTCGCTTGGCTCCGAGTTGGGAGGCGATTTCGACGGCGCGCTTGACGGCGGCGGCGTGACCGGAAATGACGGTTTGGTCGGGGGAGTTTAGATTTGCGGCGGAGCAGACTTCGCCGTCAGAGGCGCGTTTGCAGGCATCCGCTACAACAGCGGGCGAGAGGCCCATGATGGCGGCCATTGCGCCCGCGCCGGCGGGGACGGCTTCCTGCATATATGTGCCGCGCTTGCGTACGAGCTGGACGGCGTCGGAAAACTTCAGCGAACCGGCGGCGACAAGGGCGGAATATTCGCCGAGGCTGTGGCCTGCAACAAAATCTGGAGTGAGGCCTTTTTCCGCGAGGACGCGATATACGGCTACAGAACAAGTGAGAATGGCGGGCTGAGTGTTGGCGGTCAGCTTCAGCTCGTCTTCCGTGCCTTCAAAGCAGATTTTGGAAATAGAGAAACCGAGGCCCTTATCAGCCTCGTCGAAGACCGCGCGGGCTGCCGGATACTTTTCCGCCAGCTCTTTGCCCATACCGGGGTATTGCGATGCTTGACCCGGAAATACAAATGCGACTTTGCCCATCGTCAATTCCTCTCTTGAGCCGTCATGCGACAACACTCGCGGCCGAGAGCTCCTGTTCGATTTTTTCGTTGATGCGCGCGCGGGCGAGACCGGCGGCAACGCGGATGGCGTTCTTGATGGCCTTGGCGTTGGAGCGGCCATGGCCGATGACGCAGACACCCCGCACGCCCAAAAGCGGTGCGCCACCATACTCCGTGTAATCAATCGTTTTCCGCAAACCTTTCAAGGCCCCGCGCGAAAATAGAAATCCGACCTGCGAAGCAAGCGAGCTCTGAATCGACTTCTTCAGCAAGCCGAAAATCTGGACGGCCAGCCCTTCGCAGATTTTAAGGGCGATATTGCCGACGAAACCGTCGCTCACAATCACATCCACGTTCCCGGAGAAAAGATCTCCGCCCTCGACATTGCCGACAAAATGGACAGGAAGCTTTTTCAGACGCGTATAGACTTCGCGCGTGAGTTCATTTCCCTTGATTTCTTCCTCACCTACGGACAAAAGACCGACGCGAGGGCGGCGATTGCCAAAAGTCGCCCGGTAATAGATTTCGCCCATCACCGCGAATTGCACCAGATGTTCCGGTTTGGAATCCACGTTAGCGCCGACGTCCAGCAGGACAGAAACGCCGCCCTTGGCATTCGGAAACGGAGCAGCAAGTGCCACGCGATCAACCGATTCCAGAGTGCCAAGCAAAAACCTAGCAACCGTCATCACCGCCCCGGTATTCCCAGCGCTGACCAGGCCGTCGGCCTTGGCTTCACGCACGAGACGTGTCGCGACGTGCACCGAGCTGTCTTTCTTCCGCCGAAACGCCTGAGCCGGGTGGTCTTCCATGGTGATCACTTCGCTGGCCGGGACAATCTCAATGGGCAAGTTTGGCGCGGCGTGCTTGGCCAACTCCGCGCGAACAACATTAGGCTGTCCGACAAGCATAACTCTAACGCCCAACTCACGGGCAGCCAGGACACTGCCCTCAACCTCGGGGCGGGGCGCATTGTCACCGCCCATGGCGTCAACAGCAATGGTAATCATCGGATGATCTGACCGCCAATTCCTGGATGGGACCTGGGAGAATAAAAGAGGCGTCAGGCCGACTTGTCTTGCACAGCGCGGCCCTTATAATAGCCGCAGTGAGGACAAGCCTGATGCGGCTGCTTGGTTTCGTGGCAGTTCGGGCATTCGCCGAGCGCCGGCTTCTCCAGGAAGTCATGGGCTCGCCGGGTGCTGGTCCGTCGCTTCGAATGCCGTCTTTTTGGGTTAGGCATAGCAATACTCCTCGTTGCCGCCTCGGTGGGCGGATTGTATGGGCTTTTGGCCCTGGAAACTATTGTTTTTTCAGCCAGTCCTGCTTTAGGCGCGCGAGGGGAGCCAACCGCGGATCCGTCGCGTGGGTCTCACAGCGGCACTCCTCAAGGTTCAGGTTAACACCGCAGTTTGGGCACAATCCCCGACAGTCACTCTGGCAAATGACCTTTAGAGGCAGAGCCAATAGAACCTGCTCTCTTAAAACATCCGCCAGAAAGAGGCCATCACCTTCGAAAAAGCCAATCTCCGTATCGTCATCCTTGAGCCGGTCTTCCTTAGGCTTGGCGCCCTTGGGTAAGGGAGCATAAAACAGGTCAAAGGAGCGGTTCACGTCTTCGACTACGGGCTCGAGGCAGCGTGCACAGACCATCTCTATCTTAGTCTCGAGCTGCCCTTCAATGCGAATCTGGCCTTCGAGCAGCTCAGCGGTGGCAGTGACTTCAAGAGTTGCAACCTGCTTGATCTCCGACGAATGGAAATCGATGCTGCCCGGGACGTAGGTCTTCCGGATGCGCAACTTCCGAACCGCAAGATCTTTCACATCAAGGAACACGTCTTGAAGGCCTCCGGCGCTGACGCTCATGCTTTATCATTATTCCGTCGCGCGAGCAGCAAGTCAAGGAAGTGGGTCGCATTCTGGTACTTTTGCGTCCAGGGTGGCAAGGGGGTGCTCTAGTACTGTCGAGGAACGCCAGCTGGACGAATCAAACCTCCGCCGAACGTGATTGGGGTTGAAGCCCGGTAGCTTGGACGCGCGCGATGCTCCAGCCGTCCGGTTTCTGGGTAAGAATGACAGTCATGCGAACACAGCCCGGATTTGGTTTCATAAGTTTCTCGGCGGTTTCCCAGGCCAGGGTCGCGAGTATGGCTTTGCTTCCCACAAACTGCACGTCTTCGATTTTTCCCAGAGTCTTGGCCCATCCCTTCGCAGTGAAAAAGAGCCTTGCAGCCTCATAGATCCGCGCAGGACCAATCCACAACGCGCCCTGAGGATCCACAAATTGACCATCCGCAGAAAACATCCTGGCAAACTCAGATGCCTTTCCGTTACCCCATGCCTCCACAAGCTGGTGCACAGACACAAACTCTCCCGAGGTTCGCTTCTGCGGATCGATGGAGGGGTGAGCGAGCTCTTCGCGCAACCAGTCAAGCGTTAAACCGCGTTCGGTCAAGAGGCGGGCAGCAAGGCCGTCCTCTTCGCGTAGAATTCCGAGGAGCAGATGCTCCGTGCCGACATTTTTGTTTCCAAGCCTTTCCGCCTCTTCTGCGGCTTTATTCAAAATACGATTGCACTCATCACTAAGAGGCATTTCCACGGAAGTGGAGATCCTCTCTCCCCGCTTAATTTGGGATTCGATTTCCTCGCGGATGGATTGCTCCCCGCCTTTTTCACGAAGAAATTTGCGAGCCAGCGTGTGATCCTCGCGCAATAAGCCGAGCAGCAAGTGTTCCGTCTCGATGTATGGGCTTCCGTATTGGCTGGCTTCGTAGCGTGCAAAGAAAATCACGCGTCGGGCTTTTTCCGTGTAGCGTTCAAACATCGGTTCATCTCACATCAACAGCAGTTCACCGGAGCAGCTCATTTTTGGAGGTTCAGGTTGGAGGGGAGCTGCAGGAGTGAGCTTACCACTTCAGAAATTACGCGGGTATGGTCTCGGAGGTCATTTCGCTGTCCGTGATGAGGTACAGCAAATTGCGAGGGGTATTACCGGGGAACAACGTCTGGGAAAGGCAAGCGACGGGCAAGAATTGCACGGAACTAGTACTCGAACCGACACTTCCGCCGCTTGCGCTCGCGGTGCCTATCCAACTGAGATAAAGCTACTTACCGATTGGGGCAAAAAGAGGCCTCGCTTTGGCTGATTTCGTGCCATTCTTGAGGTCCCCGCCAAACTCAAATCGGAGAAAACCCGATGAAATTCCGAACGATTCTTTCCCTAGCAACATTTTTCCTTGCATGCTTTACCATTGCCGTATTCGCCCAGGACTCGCCAGCGAAGGAGACCGCGTACAGCGCGAACCGTGCGCCGGAAAATCAATCCGTTTCTGGCAGGATCGCCTCGGTGGGGGACGCTTCCTTCACGTTGAGCGTTGCGAAAAAAGATCAGCAAGGGCAAACCGTGGAGTTTCTGGTGGATGACAAAACGAGAGTGGAAGGCAAACTGACGATCGGGGCGGAGGCCATGGTGGAATACCGGTCGGACAGCGGAAAGAACGTGGCCGTTCACGTGGTGGTGAAACCGACCGGCGGTTCGCATCTCTACTGAGGATTCGAACCGCAAGAAAAAGTTCGAACCTAATTCCAAAGAACTTACACTGCTATTGCCTGGCGACCCCCGGCATCGCCGGCGGTGTCGTGAGTCCCGTGTGCCCGCCAAAAAAACCTGCAAGAAACGAATGAGGAGGTCAAAAATAGTTTAGCGAGTGCTATAATTCCAATGCGATTTAGAGTCCGAACTACCTCCGACTCCTATCACACAGTCCTGGCCTTCCGGAGGCCTGCTCATGCGCACGACGATAAAAATGGCATTGCCGCTGGCTCTTAGCGTGGCCGCGATTTCTCTACTGTTTGCAGGATACCAAGTCCGCACGCAGAAGAGGAATCTCAACCAGGATCTGGCCCGCAGAGCGGAGAGTCTAGGCGAGAGCCTTCAGGAAACTGTGGCACATCTGGTGGAGCAAGACTCGGCCCGATCGCTACAACGCCTCGTGGCACGGTTTGGCCAGCACGAACATTTGAAGGGATTGGCGGTTTATGATGCGGCAGGAAAGGCGGTGGCCATCACCGAGGGTCTCCCTCCACAGCTAAAGGAACGCCCCGAAGCTATTTCAAAGATTACGAGCGGCACGGCCGGCAAGGGAGCATTTATTCACGTAGCCGAATTGTCTCTCTACGCATACGCCATGCCGCTGGAGAAAAATGGACCGCCCGAGGGAAGAATTGCGATTTACTACGACACCAGCTATATCGACGATCGCCTAGTGCAAACGCTGCGCGATTCGCTGCTGAATGCCCTGGTGCAAACTGTGCTGATTACGGGGCTCGCGCTGCTGCTTGTGCGCTGGAATTTGACTGGGCCTCTCAATCGCACGGCGAGCTGGCTGCGCATACTGCGCACCGGATCACAAACGGCTCCGCCTGTTCCTCCACAGGGGGAAATCTTTGATCAACTTCACAAGGAAGTGACGCATCTCGCGCAGGATCTGAGTGTGGCGCGCGCAACGGCGGAACAGGAAGCGCGCCTGAGGGATTCCCATTCCTCACTTTGGACCGCTGAGCGACTGCGGGTCAGCTTGCGAAATAAATTGCAAGACAAACCGCTCTTTGTGGTGTCGAACCGCGAGCCTTGCATGCATGTTCACAGTGAAAAGGATCATGGAATCAGCTATCTCGTCCCTGCCAGCGGGCTGGTCACTGCGTTGGAACCCGTCCTGATTGCCTGTGACGGCACGTGGATCGCGCATGGATCCGGTAACGCCGACCGCGAAGTTGTGGACGCACATGATCACTTAAGAGTTCCACCTGACCACCCCAGCTATACCTTACGGCGCGTGTGGCTGACCGGTGAAGAAGAAAAGGGTTACTACGAAGGCTTCTGCAATGAGGGGCTGTGGCCGCTCTGCCACATCGCGCACACGCGTCCAACGTTTCGTCCGGAAGACTGGCTGCGCTACCAGCAGGTGAATCGCCGCTTCGCTGATGCCGTCCTGGAAGAAATGGAAGGCACTGACTCACCTATACTTTTGGCACAAGACTATCACTTCGCGCTGCTGCCGCGCATGGTCAAGGAAGCGCGCCCGGACGCGCGTGTGGCTATCTTCTGGCACATACCCTGGCCTAACGCGGAAGTGTTCGGCATTTGCCCCTGGCAGCGAGACCTCCTTGACGGATTGCTGGGCGCCGATCTCATCGGCTTTCATATCCAATCCCACTGCAATAATTTTCTCGAGACCGTGGACCGTGGCGTGGAAGCGTTGACCGAGTGGGATCGCTTCGCCGTTAACCGGCAGGGTCACATCACACGTATTCGGCCGTACCCGATCAGCGTGGCCTTTTCTGACCCCGCTCCTCCCTTACCGGAAGGGAGCAACGTCGGGAAGGAGCGTGCCGCACTATTTGCCGAACTTGGCGTCGAAGCCAGCTTGCTTGGCGTCGGGGTGGATCGCGTCGACTACACCAAGGGAATCATCGAGCGCTTCCGAGGTATCGAGCATTTTCTTGATCTGCATCCAGCTTACCTGCGCCGTTTTACTTTCGTTGAGCTTGGCGCGCCCAGCCGGACGGATATCGACCGGTACAGGTTATTCCTCGACGAAGTCAGCGCTGAAGCCGATCGCATCAACGCACGCCTTCAGGCGGGCCGCTGGAAGCCGATTGTTTTTCTGAAGAAGCACCATTCGCACGAAGAAATTTCCCGCTTTTACCGTGCGGCGTCCGTCTGCCTCGTTACTTCCCTCCACGACGGGATGAATCTCGTGGCCAAGGAATTCGTTGCCTCACGCGATGATGAACGGGGAGTGCTCATACTGAGCACCTTCGCGGGAGCGGCGCACGAACTCTCTGACGCACTGCTGATCAATCCCTATAACGTACAGCAGCTCTCCGATGCGATCCACCGGGCTATCGAAATGCCGGAGGACCAACAATCGCTCCGAATGCAGCGGATGCGTCAGATTGTCCGCGAGCACAACATATATCGGTGGGCTGCCAATCTGCTCTCCGACCTGACGGAGATCCGCATCGACACTCCGGACCGAGCCGAAGTCCCGTAAATGCCATGACCGCGGCGACTTGAGCTTGTCCTCTCAAGTTTTCAAATTGGACTCGCGCGCCCACGATGCATGTTTTACAGAAGAGAGCATTCGCCGCCGTCCCTGAGAACCGCGCGAATGCATAGTACGACCGCGAAAGAAGAAAAGCCTCAGAGAAGCCGGTCAGTAGGCCATCGACCAACAGACAACTGTCATCGTCAGGACAAGCAATAGCAACCCCGTGCTGACAACACTCAGAGTTCTTCCATGTCCAAGAAGATAGTCCCTCGACTCCGGGTCTATGCACAGGAGAACGGAGACTACCAGGACGACAACCCAGGCCAGAATCGCAGGCAATCCGGGATACCTGCCAATCATCGAGAGAAATTGTCCCGGTGGCTGGCCAGCGGGAATCCACCACGGAATCATGGGGGCGATTCCGGTAGCAAGCGAAAGCGTAAGCAACTTGCGCGTCAGCCAGCCTTTTACTTTAGGCCGGGCCTCTTTCCAAATGAAATAGTCCCAAGCCAGTAGAGCGACGGCGAAGAAGACCCAGCCATACAGCGCGGCTTTTTGGTCGAGCCACCACCATGCGCGAAAGATGAAGTGGGCGTTATGCGAAAATGCAAAGCGAGGGAGTAAAAACAGGGCTACGAGTCCGTTGCAGGCCACAGCTACGAGCAAGGTAACCAAACTCATCAACTGGAACCAGTAGCGGGTGGGAACACGCCGACACCGGGTGCATATGGATTGTTTCGGCAGGAAATTTAGTCCGCAGCGGTCGCAGAACACGGCTGGTCTCCCAATCCAAGGGAATCGAATCCTGTGATCGCTGCCAGAGTATCTGATTGGAATCGAAAAAAACTACTGGTCTGACGACCAGTTGAAAGGGCAGGCAGTATTGGTAGTATGTAGAGAATCCAGCCATCTACCATTCCGGGGAGAAATCCCCGGAATTGAAATAATTTAGCGGTCAGGCGGGGGTGCAATATGGCCGAGGCCTCAAAACAGTGGGAAGGCCAAATCGTCGCTGGGGCTTATGCTCTGCGGCAATATCTTGGCGAATCCGATCACAGCGCGGTGTTCCTGACGGAATACGGAGAAGGCGAACCGCAAAAAGCCGCGATCAAGCTGGTTCCAGCCGATCCTGCGACTGCTGAACTGCAACTCTCGAATTGGAAGCTCGCCGCGGAACTCTCTCACCCGAATTTGCTGCGGCTTTTCCGCACGGGGCGGTGCAGCCTTGACGGCAATGATCTTCTGTTTCTGGTGATGGAGCTCGCCGAAGAAAACCTCTCCGAGGTTCTGCCTCAGCGCGCGCTTACTTCGGAAGAAACCCGCGACATGCTTTGCCCGGTTCTCGATGCGCTCGAATACCTCCACGGCAAAGGCTTGGTGCATGGTGACCTGAAGCCCGCGAACATACTCGCGAGCGGGGACAATCTGAAACTCTCGAGTGACACGATTTCGCGGATCGGAAAGCCACCGGCCGTGGCGAGAAAAGCAGGCGCCTGCGACCCGCCGGAATCCACCAACGGAGTCTTAACAGCAGCTACCGACGTATGGTCGCTGGGATTGACGCTTGTTGAGGTGATGACGCAGCGCCTGCCAGATTGGCAACCAGGGTTGCAAACCGAACCGCTGATTCCGGCGACGATGGCGGCGCCGTTCCAGGAAATCGCTCGCCAGTGTTTGCGTCTCGAGCCACAACGGCGCATCAGCATTGCAGACATCGCGGCGCGGCTGAATTCGCGGGCCATTGCGGCCACTGCATCCGCCTCCGTTTTGGTGTCGAGCCCCGGCGCGGCCCCTGCAGCCGGACAGGTTTCGCCTGCAACCCCTAAACCCGTTGCTTCTCTTCCGGTACCACCCAGGGCAGCTGCAAGGCTGCAGACCAATCCGCACCGGCCGCCTCCATACCGAGCATCAAGCACCAGATCGCGGTTTATAATTCCACTCACGATTGGCGCGTTGGCATTTGCGGCGATTGTGACCGTGCCGCGACTACTCACGCACCGCCCTGGATCCCAAGCCACTCCGCCTGTAGCAGCAGAAAAGCGGTCTGGCCAGCCTGCCACGGAACGGCGAAGCAAATCAGGTGTTTCGTCAAACCCCAGGGTTACTCCCGAGCTTGAGCCAGAAGTTTCCGAAACGGCAAGGACCTCCGCGCCAGCGACGCAACAAGCAACTAAGCGGGCAGCGCAGCCAATCGTGCCGAGCGCTGTGAAGACCACCCGCGAAAAGGAAACGCCTTCTCCTGAGCCTGCTTTGAACACAACTCCCGTGTCTGAGGGAGCTGCAAAACCAGCCACAATGGGAAGAGTTTCCGCAAAGGGTGAAGTCCTGGATCAGGTCTTGCCTGAAGTGTCACAAAAAGCGCGCGACACGATTCGAGGAAGGGTGCGCGTCGGCATCAAAGTGCATGTGGACCCCGCGGGTGCTGTGTCGAATGCAGAGTTGGACTCACCAGGACCGAGCAAGTATTTCGCGGAGCTAGCGTTGCAGGCCGCGAGAAAGTGGGCCTTCACCCCGCCAGAAGTAGGCGGGAAAAGTGTGGCCAGCGAATGGAGCCTGTACTTTGTGTTTTCGCAAAACGACACCAAAGTCACCCCGACACAGACGGCTCCCTAAGAGTGATTTGGAAAGTGCGGCAGGGTCGGGAGAAGTGAACACAAAGCTGTGACTTGGTAGGCTGGAAATGAACCGCTTGAAACACCTGTACCTCCGGACGGAGCCTGGACCTCTAGCGCCTATCAGTAACTATCCGAACTAGCTGAAAGCAAGTAAGTTAGCGGGCTAAAACGGCCACTCTGGACTGCCGTACCATAGCCGCTTCTCCTCTCACCGCTTAACTTTGCTTCGTACAGGCGGCGCGCCCGGTGCGCGGGTGCCTTACGGAGCCTTCGCGAATGAGCGAGCAGCAGAATCAGGATTCTCCAAAACACGACGCTGGGCACGAAACAAAGCGGTTCCCGTTGCGTCGCGCGATCGGTTACACGGTATCGCTTGTACTCCTCGGCGGCTTCTCGCTTGTGGCGGGATTTGAGACAGCGCGCCATACGTTTTCGAATTCCAACCCAAACAGTGCTCCTTCGCCACAGAGTTTAGCTCCGCCTGCAACGCCAGTGCGGATGCCGACGCCCGAGAATGACGGTGAGTCAGAGATCAAGCACCTTCCGGCGCAACAGCAAGCGGAGCGTTTGCTGGAACGCGCGATACATAACGATGAGGCATCGTTGAACCTGCTCCGTGAAAAAGTGGACAGTTGGCGCGGCCACCTGAAAAATACGGACCAGCTTTTTGATCTGGTACTGGCGGCGCTGAATTCCGCTGACCTTCGGTTGCGCATGGCGGGGGTGGACGTTGACCTTGCGGCAAACAATTTAAGCAAGTCGCCGGAAAGCGTCACGCAACTAATCCGCCAGTTGCAGCGCGGCCCCGCAGGCCGCGGGATGGCTTTATGGCGGCTGGGTGCACTGGGAAATCGAGGCGTGGAACCCAAGAGAGTATTGAATACACTATTGAGTTTTTCGCACAATCCGAATGAGCACACGCGCTACTGGGCCGTCGAAGGATTGGCGATGCTGGGCAACGACGCTACGATTGACCCGCTGCTCAACCTATTGACACACGATCCATCGCCGCGAGTCCGCGAACGCGCCGCAAGCAGCCTGGGGCAGTCCGGCTTGCTGACGCGAGAAGAGCGTCTGGCAGCGGTTCCTCAACTGCTCAACTTTGCCGATGACGACTCGCTTAATACGACGACGCGTGAGCTCGTGTATGGAACCCTCCGGGTGATTACCGGCGCTCCGCTCGGCAACGATGCCGGCGCCTGGCGCGAGTGGTGGGCAAGTCATGATCCCGCTCGGAATCGTCCACGGCAGCGAACTCGCCTCTTGCAGGCGTAGTCTCTGCAGCCTGGAATTTCCTCACTTAGGAATAAAATCAGCCGAAGGAATGCCAAATTGGCGAGCAACTGCGCCTCAGCGACTTGTGCCGGGCACTCGAAAGAGCCAGCACAGAAGAAAATGGGTGGGCCAATAAATCAGCGCTGCCAAGGAAACGAAGATCACGGCAAGATGGAAAGGCGCAGATCCCCAGGCGCGATGGAAAACAGGATCGCGGTATGCGTAGTTCAGGTTGAGTTCCGCTGAGAGGAAACGCGAGAGAATTAGAAGAAAGGCTGCTATCACAGCTTGCAGCCCTAGCGCCCGCCGGTCGTAGCCGACTCGACGCAGAGACCACATTAGAACCAAGGGCAGCCCAATGTGAAAAGTGGAGAGAAGGCGAACCCACAGTGGGTATCGCGCGTCCCACATGTAGTCTGTGCCTCCGACAAGAAATCGCCCCGTCAGGAACCGCCAGCTAACATCCGTGATCCAGAAAATCCCGGCAGCAACCGAACTTACCGCCTGGCTTGAAAGCAGAAGTGGATTCGCCAGCCAAATTCCGACAAATGTCAAGATCACCGCGACATCGCACAAGTGCAAAAGGTTTGCCCAACCCCACACGCGAAAATAGGCGGGAAGCCAGACGGCCATCCAGAGCAAGCTAAACCATCGAAGCACAGGGAAAGTGTGCGGGCCGGGCGACATGCCAATTCACCACTCCGCTTCTTGAGGACGGCTAAGGCTATCACAACCGATTCGGAAGATTGCATCCAAGGAGCCGCTCCGAAGTGCGATGGGCCGTATCGCTCAGCGGTAGCCCAATTCTGGGCCGAGTTGGACGGGACTTGGCATGAAGGTCCCGCTACCGCGCGCGACCTCTTTGCCCTGGCTGTCAAACAAAACTCCCTCTGCGATATAGAGGCGCTTCGAACGGCTGACGACTTGACCGCGCGCGAGGAGCTGGCCATCGGACACGGGCCGCATCAAATATAGCTGGAATGACGAAGTCAGGACAAAACAATCCGTGACGAGAGACTGCACGGCGAAAAAGGTCGCGTCGTCCAGCGCCTTGAAATAGACGGCTCCGTGAATGGCGCGAGCCGCATGATGGAAGTCTTCACGCACGGGCAGATCAATCTCCGCGCGGCCTTCTTCGGGGATGCGAAGCCGCGGCCGGAACCATTTGTTGATGGGCGCACTGTTATACATTGCGATGAGCGTCTCGAAGTGTGTGTGTTCCATGCTGTAAGGTTTGCTCGCTCCGGAATTTGGAAAGATTGGGAAACCTAGCTCGCCCCGGAAGTAGGAGGAGAGCCGAAATGCTCCTGATGCTTGCGAAGCAAGAACTGGTCGGTCATCCCGGCAATGTAATCGCAAACGACGACGTGCCGGGCTTCGGTGCGCGCCGATTCTTCGTGAGAGGGCGGCATGGAATCCGGCGAATTGAGATAGTACCCAAAAATCTCTTCGAGGCAGAGGATGGAACGATCGCGGTCTTCGGTGATTGCGGGATGATTGTAAATGTGCTTGAAGAGAAAGCGTTTTAGTTCGGCGTTGCGTTCGGCGGAGGTCTCGCTAAAACCGGCAAGCCTGCGCGGGGCGCGGCGAACGTCGTCCACAGTGGCGACCCCGGAAGCAAGCACGCGACTCCGCGTGGATTCGATAAGATCGGTGGCGAGACGATCGAGCACGAGCTTCAGCGCCGCGTTGAATTTGAGCTTCCCCCGTCCCGTGGGATAAGCGAAATCGATTTGGGCATAGGCTTCGTCGAAAATCGCGACTTCTTTTCGCAAGACCTCGATATCGAGCAGCTCGGCTTCACGCGCGTCATCAAGGTCCGCGGTGTTGTAGGCGATTTCATCGACCCAATCGATGAGCTGTCCCTCGAGTGGCGAGCGAAGATCGAGAAGATATTCGGCAAGATTGGGAAATTGCGCGGCCGTGTAATCGTGCGAGTGTTTGATGATGCCTTCGCGGACCTCGAAGGTAAGATTCAGGCCAGGAAAATCGAGATAGGGACTCTCAAATTGTTCGACGATGCGAAGCGCCTGGAGATTGTGGTTGAACCGCGCCCCGTGAGCACCCATCAACTTGTCGAGCTTTTTTTCGCCGGCATGGCCGAAAGGCGGATGCCCGATGTCGTGGACCAAAGCCAAAGCTTCGGCAAGCTCGGTATTGAGGCCGAGGGCCGCGGCAACTGTGCGGGCGATTTGCGAAACTTCCAAAGTGTGCGTGAGCCGATTGCGAAAATGATCGGAGAACCGAATCGTGAAGACCTGCGTTTTGGCCTCCAGCCGGCGAAACGCGCGCGAATGGATGATGCGGTCGCGGTCCCGCGCGTACAGGCTGCGGTAGGGATGCGGTGCTTCAGCATAGCGGCGGCCGCGTGAGACTTCCGCACGCATGGCCCACGGAGCGTTTGTGGATTGTGCTTCGATCAGTGGCTCCGATGAAGGAAACTCTTGCCAGTTTGCGTTCCCAGCGGTCTTCAAACTTTTGAAAGGCAAGAATACATGCGGCAGCTTGTTTCGCGAAGACGGCAGGGCTCAGGACTTTGGTGCGAGCGTTTCCAGGCCGCGATCCGCTTCGTCCGAAACCGCCGTGTTTGGAAATTCCTTCTTAAGCTGCTCATAGACGCTAGCGGCTTCCTGCGGATTGCTCTGGCGCAGGACTTCTGCTAGCTCCAGCAGAGCCAGTGGACGCGGCACAAAGACGGAGGAATGGTCCGCCAGGTTGCGGAAAACCTTGGCGGCATCCGCGAGTTTACCGCTGCGCTCGTAAATCACCCCGGTTTGATACTGAGCCATGGCCACGAGTTCCTTGTCCTTGCCGGAACTAATCTTCTTCAATTCTTCGAGAGCCTGATTGTGGCGTTCGAGATCCTCATAGCAGAGTGCCGTGTAGTAGGTGGCAAGCCTGCCGGGATTCGTGCTCGGATATTTTTGGGCTACGACAGAAAACTTTTGAGCAGCGTCTTGCGCGCGGGCTTCTTCCGTGGGATAGAAAGGCTCGCCCGGATCGGAGGGGTCCGAAGTCGCAGCAATGCGCGCGGAATAGGACTTCATGGCCATGTCAAGCGCCGCGGTGGCCTGCACTGTTTTGCGGTCGGTATAGAAACGCCAGCCAGCATAGCCAACGCCGACGATCACCACCGCCAGGACGGCGGCCGCGAGAATTGTAGTGTGCGAAAAAACGGCCTCGGCGCCGTGTTCAATGGCATCGTGGATCTTGTCCTGCTTCAATTCCTTGCGCGAAATATGTTCCGTCACAAACGGTCTCCTGCTTGGTTTGGGAACTTCAATCGTAGCACAAGACGATTGGAACCTGCTTCCCAGCTGTCCAACCCATGCCCGCGGAGGTCCCAAAATTACCCTTGCAACATGCCTAGGAAGGGACCGCAACTCAGCGGTAGCAGGAGTGTTAGATTTGAATGATGCAAGCTCAGTGTGTCCATTGCGGAACCGAGCACAAGCTCAAGGATGCCGACTCCACGGTTCATCCCAAAGTCCAGTTTCGTTGCTCTAAATGCGGAAAGATTACGATTGTGGAGGTTAAACGGCGCCCGGACCAAACGGTGGTGATCAGCCCGCTGCCTTCATTTGCCCGCGCGGACTCTTCCCATTCAAATTTAAAGCTACCTCCCGCGGACGATGGTTTGAAGCTGCCCACGGATGGTGTTTTTGTCCTTGCCATCACCTCAGGGCCCGCAAGCGGCGAAGTTTTCAGGGTTACAAAACCGCGCATTGTGATAGGGAGACAGGGCGCTGACATTGCGCTGAACGACCCGGAGATTTCCCGCCACCATTGCTTGCTCGAAGTTCGCGACAAATTCCTCAATCTGAAGGATTTGGATTCGACCAATGGCACGTTCTATGACGAAGAGCGTGTGCGAGCCGCGATGTTGCAAGATGGATCGGAATTTCGCGTCGGCGAGAGCCGGATTCGCGTAAGTCTCCAGAAAAAATGAGTTTGCTTCCCTGCCTCGCCGCTCTGCAAATTGCGTCAAAAGGGCGTGCATCGTGAGTGTAAGATACTGACGACGGTATTACGCTCCGACGCACCCAATGAATCGCCTCTCCGCTTGCCTGATTACACTGAACGAAGAACTAAATCTGCCTCGCGCTTTGGCGTCGCTTAACGGCATCGCGGACGAGATCATTGTGGTGGATTCCGGAAGTACGGACCGCACGGCGACCATTGCCCGCGAGCATGGCGCGGCCTTGTTTGAACGCACGTGGACAAATTATTCCGAGCAAAAAAATTTCGGCGCAGAGCGAGCCCAGAACGATTGGATATTCTCGATGGACGCCGACGAAGAGCTGAGCAGCGCGCTGCAAACTTCGCTGCTGGATTGGAAAAAGCATGAACCCAAGTCCGGTGTGTATGAAATGGCACGGAAAACGTGGTATCTGGGAGCCTGGATCAAGCACTCGGGCTGGTACCCGGATTTTCAGCGGCGGTTGTATCGAAAGGACGCGGCACAGTTTTCTGGAGTCATCCACGAGTCACTAAAGTTCGAAGGCCAGCCGGGTAGGCTCCCCGGCGACCTGTTGCACTACACGGTGCGGTCATTTGCCGAGCACGAGGCCAATGTCGAGCACTACACCGCGCTCGCCGCCAAACAAATGTTTGATGCCGGGAAACGAAGCTGGCGGGGCGCCATGTGGCTGGCTACGCCGTGGAGTTGGTTTCAGAACTACTTTCTGCGCGGCGGATTTCTGGATGGCTACCGCGGCGCGCTTATCTCGCAAATGGCGGCGCGATCCGTGCGGTTGAAATACGCGAAGCTGGGTAAATTAATCGAACAAGAAAAGCGAAGCCCGGGCGGAGAGATTCCGTGAAGGTGCTGCTAGCAGACCTCGAAACCGCGTGGCGCGGCGGACAAAATCAAGCTCTCCTAATATTGAAAGGTTTGCGCGCACGGGGCCATGAAGCGGAACTTGTAGCCGCGAAGGGATCCGTTTTGGGAGAACGCGCCCGGGAGAGCGGCGTAACTGTTCATTGTGTTTCGCGTGAATTATTTCGAATTCCCGCTGCGTGGAAGATGCGCGAACTGGTCGCGAGCGGCGGGTTTGATCTAGTGCACGCCAATGAGGCGCACGCTGTTTCGGCCGCTTGGCTGGCGGGCGCGCACAAATACGTTCCTTTCGTGATTTCTCGCCGCGTTGGTTACCCCATCGGGACGAGCCGTGCATCGCGAGCGCGCTATGAGGCGGCTGCGAAAATTGTTGCGATTTCGAATTGGGTAGCGGACCAAGTGCTGGCTTCGGGGATCCAGCGAGAGAAAGTGACTGTCGTATATGAAGGAGTCGAGATCCCGCTTCGGCTGACTGAGGAACAAAGAAAAGAGGCGCGTACACGCTGGAACGTGACTCCCGAAGTACCGCTACTGGGGTGCGTGGGCGTGTTGCTACCTGACAAAGGGCAGGAGTTGTTGATCCGCGCTCTGGTCCGGCTACGGAAGAAATTTCCACGGTGCAAATTGCTTTTGGCAGGTGAAGGGCCGAGCCGCCCCACACTAGAGCGCCTGGCGGCGGAGCTTGGGCTTCGGGACGCCGTGATTTTTGCGGGATTCGTAAGAGAGATTCACACCGTTTATTGTGCCCTGGACGTTTTTCTATTCCCTGCGACGTTCGAGGGGCTTGGTACGTCCTTGTTGGCGGCAATGAGCCACGGCGTCCCCTCGATTGCATTCAACCGATGTGCATTTGGCGAGATCATCGAAAATGAGAATAACGGGTTGCTGATCTCAGGTCCGGATGTGGCCGAAATCTGCGACGCGGTGACGAGACTTCTTGAAAACAGTGATTTTGCGGCGAGCATTGGCAAGGAAGCACGTAAACGAATCGAAGAGAATTTCTCCGCCGAGCACATGGTGGATGGAATGCTGCGAGTCTATGAGGAACTCTTGGCAAGCAAGGATAGGACTTAGCGGTGTTTGGCGTGCTGGCCGCCAAGAAGGCAGTTCGGCCCGAGCGTAGTCACGAATAAGAACTGGACGCACAAAAAATGAAGCGCCGGGCGGCTCCTTCTCGATCCGCACGGCGCTTCACATTTTTTTAAGTATGCGCAAGTTTTCTGACTTCTCTTGTTCCAGGCATTCCCTCCTATCCGCTCGCCGTTTTACGTCAAGCTTTCTTGGGGATTAAACAACCCATCGCCCTTTCGGCTCGAGAAACTCCACGCCAATCGCAAAGCCGTCGCCTTGCAATGGCTGGCAGTAAGCTACCCGGGCCGAGGAGCGAAACTCTCCAGTGCGCGACGCGAACGTCAGACGTTCGCCGTGTTCCCAGCGGCGGGTGCTCACCACCCGCGCACCTCGCGCACTCACATTTTCCGTAAAAGTCGATTCCGTGCCGGGCATCTGACGATGGCCGTCGAGGACGACGGGAATTTCCATCGGGATGCGCCGCTCGACGCGGTTGAAAGAGAATGCATGCCTGTTGGATTTGACCGGCATTCATCCTCACAGGCACGCGGCAATCCGCGTCAGATTTTTTACGTTGCTGCTGCTAATTCGGCTCTTCATGCCATACAGCCGGCGGTCGGCAGCGCCCAAAAGCTTCTCTGGTGTATCGCCATCTTCAGGAAATGCGGCGACACCGGCGCTAACCGAAAGTGCAGGCGCCTCGGGCTCCGCGGAGAGGCGTTCCCGGATGCGGGAAACCACGCGTCCGGCGATTTCCGGAGCGGCTTCGGGAAGCACGAGTGCAAATTCGTCTCCGCCATACCGGGCCGCGGTATCGATAGCGCGAGAATGGCTCCGAAGAATCTTCGAGAGGCGAACGAGGGCGCGGCTTCCGGTGAGATGTCCGTAGTGGTCATTAATGGTTTTGAGACCATCCATATCGAGAAGCACAACGCTGAAGGGCCGTTGCGTGCGGCGCGAGCGGTCCAATTCGGCTTCCAGCACGCTGATGAGACGGCGGTAGTTGGCGAGGCCTGTGAGCGAATCGCTGACCGCCATCGAGCGAACCTGGTCAAAAAGGCGCGCCTGATCCAATAGCGCTCCAGAAAGCATGACGGCATAGCTGGCGGTCTTGCTCAGTTCCGCTAGGAAAAACGGGCCATCGAAAAGATGGCGGGAAAACGCTGCGCACACATGGCAAATCACGTTGAGCGACGCCACGGCGAAGAGCGAATAGTCATACAGGCTGGCAGAACCCTTGGTGTTCTTCAGCCGCTGACGGAAACAAATAGCGGCAACGAGGAACAGCGCACCGGGGAGCAAGTCCCAGGGACGAGAGAGAAAGCTGGCCACGTGAGCGACTGGCGCCGAGGGTGCCGCGAGAAAAGCAGCGCTGGTAAGATACGCGGCAATGGCGACCACCAACAAGGCGCCGGCGGTTTCCTTGCTGGGTTGCCGCGCTGTCGGGATATAGCGCTCGACGGCGATGGCAGAAAGCAGTAGCACAGCAAGTATCGTGCGCCCAACCATCCAGCCCATTGGAATTCTCGAAAGAGCAGCCGGTCCGGCTTCCAGGACCTCTCTCATGCCGAAATATCCAACCGTCTCAATAATTCCTGAGAGCACGAAACCGAAGGCTAAAATCAGCGCGGTGCGATCGTGTGTACCGCTGAACCGAACGAGCGCGTTTGCCGCGTAACAAAAGCTAACCAGAATTCCGCCCACTTCGAGGTAAAAGTAGGTCTCTGGAGAGCCTGAAACCCCGGCTTGCCTCAGGTAAAAGATGGCGCCGAAAAAGAGGCAAGTGAGGGCTACGGCGGAAGCGACGAGAACGCGAGATCGCTCCCTACGAAGAAACCCGACGATTTGGCCCCAACCACCCACGAAACCCCCCAAATACCGGAGAAACAACTACAACCCCGTAAGATTGCACGTTTGTGCCCTTTTTATCGGGAAAATCTCAGTCTGCAAACAACTGAATCGGAAGGATTTACAAGAGAAGTGTGGGGCGAATGTGGGTCAATTGTCCGGGCGAGACAGCGAATGGGGCTGCGAAAATGGCCAATTAGAGATCTATCATATTTGTTTCCTTATAGTTACCGATAGTTAGTACAGTATCAGCCCCATAATGAGAACCGTCTCAGTGTGAGAAAATCTCATCGCACGGGAAACTTCCGGTTGGTTGCTTCTCCCAGATTATACTTTGGGCTTCGGAGCGGGCAGTTCACGTGCGACGACGGGATCGCTGAAGCCGGAGGTCTTGTGCGAGCCATCGCAGAACGGCTTATTAGCGGAGTGGCCGCAGCGGCATAGGCCGATGGAGGTCCGTCCAGCCAACCCGAAGGCACGGCCTTCGGGATCGACGATCTCGAAATCCCCCTCGACACGAATCGAACCGTTATTGTTGATGGTGATCTTGGTAGCAGCCAATCTGGCCTCCGAAAAAATACGAGCGCGTCCGGGACACCGGTTCCGAACGCGCTCTCTAGACTACGCAGAGTTCAATGGGAACTCAAGGACGCCGCCCGCGCCTCTTGCCCTCCCACTTCCTGCAGCTTTCCGGAGCGAACGTCGTAGACGAAACCGTGGATGTCGGTTCCCGGAATAAGGAAAGGATGATGGCGGAGTTTTTCCAACTGGTCTCGGACACTTCGCTCGACGTCGGAAAAAGAGTGAAAGTGAAGGTGGGACGCGTCATGTCCGGTTTCCGACTTCAATTTTTCACGAAGCTGTTCGTCCGTGAACGTCAGCATGCCGCAATCCGTATGCTGAATCACGTAGTAAGTTCGAGTGCCCAATAGATACGAAGAGATAATGAGCGAACGCAAGGCGTCGTCCGTCACAAGCCCGCCTGCGTTGCGGATGATGTGTGCTTCGCCGGTGTTGAGGCCGAGGACCTTCTCGACGGTAAGCCGGGCGTCCATGCACGCGACTACAGCAAGCTTCTTGGAAGGAGGCATCGGCAGATGCCCCAGGTTGAACTGCTCAATGTATTGCCGATTCGCTGCCAAATTATCTTCGTAGATTCCCATGGATTGCTCCTTTTCAGGTTGAATGAAAATACTTCCTAAAAAACAAAAACCGCCAAACGCTGGCGTTTGGCGGTGAAAAGAACGGGATGGAGTGCGGCTATCCCGTGCTCGGTCCCGCCTTCCTCCGGCAACAACACACAAAACATCTGTTGCGGAGATAAACGGGAACTTGGCGCGAGCGGGACATTTTTGGTTCAGTACTTGGGCACGGACGGATCGACTTCGTCCGACCACGCGAGTATGCCGCCCTTTAGATTGAGAATTTTGCGGAACCCGGCTTTGCGTAAGAAATCGACGGCTTCCGCCGAGCGCTTTCCGCTCCGGCAATGAGCGATGATTTCGCGCGAAGAGTCCAGCTCGTGAACGCGCCGCGGCAACTCGCCGAGCGGAATCAGGTGGCCCTTCAGATTGCAGATTTGAAATTCATGCGGTTCGCGAACGTCCAGGATGAAGAGATCATCTCCGCGGTCGAGACGCGATTTCAGTTCGCGCGGAGTAATCTCCGGGACTTGGACATTGGGTGCGGGAGCTTCTTCGCCACGCACGCCACAAAATTCGTAGTAGTCGATCAGCTTGTTGATGGAGCGATGTTCGCCGCACATTGGGCAGTTCGGATTCTTGCGCAGTTTGAGTTCGCGGAATTTCATCCCGAGCGCATCGAAGAGCAGCAAACGGCCGACAAGATTCTCGCCGCGTCCCAGGATCAACTTGATCGTTTCCATCGCCTGAATGGAACCAACGATGCCCGGTAACACGCCCAGCACGCCGCCCTCAGCGCAGGACGGAACTAGGCCCGGTGGAGGCGGTTCCGGATAAAGGCAGCGATAGCAAGGCCCTTCCGGCATACCGAAGACCGTGGCTTGTCCTTCAAAACGGAAGATCGAGCCATAAACGTTTGGCTTGCCAAGAAGGATGCAAGCGTCGTTCACCAAATAGCGCGTTGGGAAATTGTCGGTGCCATCGACGATGACGTCGAACTCTTTGAAAAGCTCGAGTGCGTTCTCGCTGGTGAGCTTTGTTTCAAAAGTTTCGATCTGAATGTCCGGGTTGAGACTGGAAAGCCGCGCGCGGGCCGCGGCGGTTTTGGGCTTGCCGACATCACCCGAACCAAAAGTGACTTGTCGCTGAAGATTGGTGAAATCTACGACGTCGAAATCGACGAGTCCGAGTCGACCCACACCAGCAGCAGCAAGATAAAGGCCCAGCGGTGCACCCAGCCCACCGGTGCCGATCAGCAGCACTTTCGCGTTTTTGAGCTTGAGCTGACCTTCCATGCCCACCTCGGGCATGATCAGGTGGCGGCTGTAGCGCAGTATCTCTTCGTTGGAAAGGCTCGTAACCGGCTTCGCTCCGGTTTGTGGCTGTACTGTCGTGGCCATTGCAAAAACTCCCTGTCAATTAGAGGTCAATCAGCGTTTTTCGAAGTACCGCCGGCGATCGACGGAATGATGCTGATGGTGTCCCCATCTTTCGTGGGCGTGTTTTCCTTCGCCAGGTAGCGGATATCCTCGTCGTTGAGGTAAACGTTTACGAACGCGCGCAGCTTGCCGTCCTCCGTGAAGAGGTGTTTGCGCAGTTCGTCGAACTCGCTTGTGAGCCGTCCAAGCGCTTCGCCAACCGTCGCGGCAGCAATGTCCGCGGAATCGCGCTTGCCTGCGTAGACTCGCAGCGGCGTTGGAATCATCACCTTGATGGACATTTCTATTTCTCCCGTTCTCTTGGGCGCGCCTTAAACCGCAGCGCCAACTTTCACCGCGCCAATCTTTTCTTCCAAAAATCCGGACCGGTCGTCTTTCAACCGCCACGATGTCATATCCCCCGCCACCCCGTCGCGCACGCTAACAATGATGTAGCTATACCATGGCCATGCGTGATCGCGATCGTACTCGCTGGGCCTCGCTGGATGGTCAGGATGCGAGTGATACCAGCCGACAACTTCCAGCCCTTGTGCACTCGCGGACTTTTCCGCTTCCCGCACATCTTCCCCGGTAACGGAAAAACGATTGCGCGGCGAATCCTCACGGCGATTTACGAGAGGAAAAAGACCAAGAATCTCGCGTGCAGCTCCGTAGCCGCTCGCATCTGAATCAGCTTTCCCGCTGAAACTTTGGTCCCGTCCCAGCAGAGCCCCGCAGCATTCATACGGATAGGTTTCGACGCCGTGTTCGCGTATCTTCTCCGCAAGCTGCGCGCTGATCTCGATCTCCAATATTTCGCTCATGCCAGGCTCACTCTTCATCCCAGAAGCGCTCGGTTAGATACTTTGACGCGGAATCCGCAAAAACGGTGACAATCACCGCATGCTGGTCCGGGACGATCCCCCTTGCGACTTGCAAGCAACCCAACATGGCGGCTGCGGCGCTGGGACTGACCAGCAGGCCCTCTTCCCTCGCCAGGCGCATTACCATGCGATACGCTTCTTCGGTGCCAACCTCGAGATTCTCATCGGCCAAGTTGTCGTCATAGATCGCGGGGCGGATCGCGGTCTGCATGTGCTTCCACCCTTCCAAACCGTGGAAGGCGGCGTTCGGCTGAAGGCTGATGCATTTAACCGTCGGGTTAAATTCCCTCAACCTCCGCGACACTCCGACGAATGTTCCACTCGTGCCCAGGGCGGCCACGAAATGTGTAATAGTTCCGTTGGTCTGCTCCCAGATTTCGTTCGCGGTAGTCCGATAGTGCGCCTGCCAATTCGCCGGATTGCTGTATTGGTCCGGATAGAAATACCTTTCGGCATCGGCCGCCACAATCTCCCGAACGCGCCGAATTGCTCCGTCCGTGCCTTCGTCGCCCGATGTGATGACCAGCTCTGCGCCCAGGGCACTCAGAATGAGTTTTCGCTCTCGGGAGGCGCTGTCTGGCAGGCAGAGTTTCACAGGGTAGCCAAGCGCCGCGCCGATCATGGCGTAGGCAATACCGGTATTGCCGCTGGTGGCGTCTATGATGGTCTTGCCTGATCGAAGCGCGCCGCTGGCCAGGCCCGCCTTAAGCATACTCAGCGCCGGCCGGTCCTTGACGGATCCTCCGGGATTGAACCACTCAGCCTTGGCGCAAAATTCTACGTTGGGGAATTCCCCACCGATTCGCGAGAGCCGCAACAACGGGGTGTTGCCGATCAGCCCAAGGACAGATTGCCCCGACCTGCCGATATGCACTACTTCCCGGCCTACGCAAGAGTGGTCGGAATCAGCGATCTGGTTGATGGTGGCCATAGTCTTAAATCGCCAGCAAGCTCCTCAGATATGCGACCAGTTCACTCCGAATTAGATGCTGCACACCGATTTCGTGGTATAGCCTGATTTTAGCATGAGTTACAGCGAATCACCCTCAGATTAGTAGAGAATTGTTTTTAATTCAAGCGGCTCAATGAATTCATGACTCCAGCACCTTGCGTATGTTCTCTGTTAACGCGCGCATCGGTTGTGGCGTCTTGCTCACTGAAATGATCTCGGGAGTCGGCAGCATAGACGGTGGAAGCCGAGTTGACTCACGCCTCACAATCAGGGACTGTCGAGCAGTGAGCACCTCGCCAGCTTCCCAAACTTCGGATGATGCTTCGCTTGTGCTGGCCGCCCGCGAGGGCGACCGCGCCGCGTTCGGAGGTTTGTATGCGCGATACGCGCGCATGGTTCACGGAATTTTGCTCGCTAAAGTGCCCGCTGTTGACGTGGACGACCTAGTGCAGGACGTCTTTCTGCGCGCTTTGCCACGGCTGTGCGACCTGCGCGACGCCGCCAAGTTCGGCGCTTGGCTGGCAGCCATCACGCGTAACCGCGCCAATGATTTTCATCGGCAAACGCGAACCAACTCTGCGGCGACGGACAGCCTCTCCGAATATGAGGCGGAACTGCCGGCGCCGAAACCTGCTCCCATCGCTGAAGCCGCGATGATTCTGGGGTTCGTCCGTAGCCTGCCGGATGCGTATCGCGAAACATTGATCCTCCGCTTGGTGGAGGGCATGACGGGACCGGAGATTGCGAAGCGGACCGGCATGACTCCCGGTTCTGTCCGCGTCAATTTACATCGAGGCATGCAGCAGCTCCGAGAAAAGCTAAGCCAGGCCGCGCTGAGCACTTCGATTCAGGCTCATGCCCGCAGCGGCAAGAATTCGGCCGCACCCGACAAAAATTCGTTGCGCAGAAGGACTGAGCCATGAACGACGATTACCTCTGGGACGGTTCCGGCGAACCCGACCCGGAGATTCAAAAACTGGAAACGACACTTGGCAGATTCCGCCACCAGGGAGAGGCGCCGGAATTTCCGGCGGACATGCCCCTGCGCCAATCGCGGTTTTGGCGGCGAATTCTGCCGTCGCATTGGTCGCTCGGATTGAGACTTGCCGGCGCAACCGCAGTGGTCCTCTTGGTTGTCGCAATCGGGATGTTTCGATGGAGCCAGAAGCCTTATGAAACTTCCGGGCCCGGTTGGGAGGTGGAGAGCGTCGCTGGAACACCACGGGTGGTGTCAAGCGCTTTCGGAAAGCGTGCAAAAGCTGGCAAACTCGGCGTCGGCCAGACGCTCATCACGGACAGTCATTCGCAAGCCACCATCTCGGTCGCTGAGATCGGCACGGTCCGGGTGGAACCGAACTCGCGTCTGCGTTTAGTGACCGGTGGCAAAGGACGAAATCAACTCGCGCTCGATCGGGGAACAATTCAGGCGTTCATCTGGGCTGCTCCCGGCGAATTTACGGTCGATACTCCATCCGCCATCGCGGTGGACTTGGGCTGCGCCTATACACTTCAAGTGGACGATTCGGGAGCTGGCCTACTTCGCACGACTCTTGGGTGGGTTGGATTCATACTGAACGGCCACGAGGCTTTCATCCCCGCGGGCGCGGTTTGCGCAACACGACCGAAAGTCGGGCCAGGGACGCCGTACTTTGAAGACGCTTCCCCGTCGTTTCGCGAAGCATTGTCCAAGTTTGATTTTGCAGCCAACACCCCAGAAGAGCGAAGCGCGGAACTCGGCAATATACTGGCGGCATCCCGCCAGCGCGACGCGCTCACCATCTGGCATCTCCTCTCTCGCGTTGACGAGTCGGACCGTCGCCGCGTTTACGACCGACTGGCGACGCTCGTTCCGCCTCCTTCAGGAGTCGCCCGCGATGGCATCCTGCGCCTCGATCAAAACATGCTCGACTTGTGGTGGAATCAACTCGACCTTGGAGACGTATCGCTGTGGCGTACGTGGGAACGCTCTTGGTCTCGAGATAGAACCAGCGGGAAGTAACGTGTTCACAGCGCGCTGAGAATCTTTCCGCGTCTCTATGGCCCCGGAAATCTCGAATTTGTAAGTCCATTTTTCAATTCTTATCGCAGTTGTTAACGCCAGTCTCCTGTTCCCCGTCTTGCCCGTCGAAGCTCGAAACAATTCGAAAGGAGATTACGACATATCATGAAACTTCTTACCGGTCGTTCCACGCGATCCCTCGCAGGTATTTTGGCCGCTCTATTCTTTCTGGCCACTTCGGCACAAGCAGGCCCGCCTCTCATCTGCCACACGATCGAGATCGGACAGGCAATGTCTTTGCCTTGGATCAACCATGGCTGGAACCTGTCCGGAAACGAGAATTACGAGGTAAAAAACCTCATCCCCGATACCCTCGCGATTCTTGATTCCAGCGCTCCCGTCCTCGTGCGCATGGAAACGCTGCGCCGGGCCACACTCTACGCCCGGCACGATCCACAGATCGCCAGAGAATTACTGACCAAGCTTTTTGCTCGCGCAGAGGCCGCCGGGAACACGGGGCACCCGGACGCTTTGGCCATGTTCGATGCCGGGTATCTCGCCGAGTGCTACAAACAATGGATTGGAAAGAACCTGCCACACATGACCGACAACTTGCCAATGGACCAAAATCCTGGTGCAAATCTCGACGGCTATGCGTTGGTGAAGAAGGCGCTCAGCTTGCGCGGTCAGGATCCCCAGATGGAGTTCGCCGCCGCGCTGATTACTCTCGAAGGCCAACAAGCGGATCATCAGCAGCACGTCCTAAAGGCCACGGCGGGCGCTATAGGCGATCCACTGCTGGCCCTGAACCTCAAGAGTCACTTCATGGGTGAAGACGGAATTACCGTCGCCGAGCTGTTCTCCAAGGGCACCAAAGCAAATCAGTAGGAGCAGCTCACAACTGCACCAGCGGTCGTCCCACAGCCTTGGGAAGGCCAACTTCTGAAGGAACTGGGCAGGAACGATGAAATCGTTCTTGCCCAGTTTTGTTGGGAGCTCCTACGTGTCCGTGCCCTGAGCTAACCATCTCTTTGCAAGAATGCTAGTCCGCTTTACAGAACTCTCGGCATTTACTAGGCTAAGAGCATCATGTGGAATGTCGAAGAGCGGTTCACACCAAAGCAAATTGAAAGTCTGGCGGCCTTGGGCTTTGCCGTCGGCAGCACACGCGGTGTTGTCCGCGTGGAAAAATATGGCAGCGGAGCGGAATTCCGGAAGGGTACAGACAATCTCTACGAGATGACCGTTGTGCCGACGATTATGCTGAAAGGGCGGTTCACTCGCCTCTGGGATGCGGGCTACCAGAAATTTCTGCTGACTGACGACGGTTTGAAGTTGCCGGCGCTGGCGACGCATCTCGAGAATTTGCGAAGGTTCAATGAAGAGTTGCTCACCGCGCTAGGTGTCCCGACCTTTTACAACGAAGCGCTCGGCTCAGTGAGCCAAATCAGCGTCTACGACCGCGTGAAGGGCCGTAAGGGCGATGTGCCCGATAAAACGGTGGGCGCGCACGAGCCAGCTGGCAGGCATTAAGCGACTCGTACCATCTCCGGCTTTTCTTAACTCAATCTGCTCTCCTGAAGCCGACGTCGGAATTGGTTTATGTCGACGCGATGCTTAGCGGCCTTGCGTGCACCAACAAAGATCACGGGAATGTCCAGCCCATAACGCTCTTCGAGAACGGCATCTCCCTTGATATTTACCTCGCGTAGTGCGGCACCGAACTCACGCAAGACCGGCAGGATCGCATTTTTTGCGTCCTCACATAGGTGGCAGCCCGGCTTCGTATAGAGAGTCACCTCGCGCGGGCTCGCAGCCGCCAGGCGCGCGTCCTCCGGATGCTCCATCACGGTTTCGGACTAGAATATTTCTGGAAAGGACCGGAATGCGGATGAAACGCGCGCGCACGGTACAGCTCCGCGATCTGCCGCAGATGCCCCAAGTCGTGCGATGCCCACTCGCTGAGCATCTGATGGAGCGTGATGTTACCAAGCTCAGTGTGCGTCGCCTCGCGCTCCCCGGCGTCTCCCGGGATGCTCCTGAGCAGAATAACGGTGGAGCGCCGCGTCTTGACGAAAAACGTCAAATTCTCATTTGCCGACCCGCGCACGTAGTCGCCCACCACGACAGTTCCGGTGGGATCGTACTTCTGCAAAGTCGGAGTGTCTTCCGTGACGATGCGCCGCGTGCGGTCCGCGTATATGAGTTCCAGGTCCGCGAGATGGCCAAGCACTTCCGCAATGGACCAGCGTTCCGGCGCCGGCTTCCAGCGCAAGAGATCTTCCGGCAAATCGCGAAGCATCGTTTCGAGCAGAGTCGGCGTCTTTTCAAGAAGCAATAGCGCAGGCTGGATGGATCGAGTGACGCCCGGCTCGGTGGTTCGAGCTACACCTTGCTGCATGCGGCACCTCCCAAGCGATGAATGCATCTTACTGGAAACGGCAAGGAAAAGTTGAACTGGCGCATAATGAGTAACACGAGGGGAAGAGAGGCTGGCATGGGAAAAGTCGTGGCGCTGATGGACGACCTGTTTTTCCAAATGAAAGTCGCGGAGACAGCCAAGCATCTCGGCCTGGAGTTGAAAGTGGCCACGAACGGCGATGCCCTTCTAGGCCTGCTGGAACCCGCGCCAATCCTCGTCATCGTGGATTTGAACTCACGCAATCAGCCGCTCGCCGCCATTGAACGCTTGCGCGCGGCGCGAAAAGATTTGCGGGTCGTCGGGTTTCTCTCTCACGTGCAGCGCGACCTGGCCGTGCAGGCGGAAGCGGCGGGCTGCAACGAAGTGATGCCACGCTCGGCCTTTACGCAGAACCTGGCCGCCATCTTGAGCGCCGCAAAGGACTGATGTGAATTTTCGAAATAACTCTCCAACGGCGCTGGTTCTGACTTCTCTGTATCTATTGTTCGCTGCTGGCATCTCCGCACAGGAGTCCAGTTTAAATCCCACAACGCAAGCCACCGCCCCGAACGGGCCAACCACCGCCCTTCGCGAACTCCTGACAGCGGCTTGTTCTCAAAGCCAGAGCAGCTTTGAGCGTCTGTTGACCGCGCGAAACAAAGAATCGTTCACACGCATGACACCGGCAGCCCGCGTCGCGTTCATGAAACGCTTCGTGCTTCTTAACGAGCCTGGCAAACCCTCCGTCATCACCAACCCATCGGGCCGACCTACGGTGCGCTGTGAAACCCCCGCGGGCGTTGCGGAGATACAGATTGGCGGGGCCGACACTCGTGACAACGTTTCCTTCCTCCCAGTGAAGTTGCGCGATGCGACGGATACAAGTGGCGCCGACGCTATTCAGGTAAACATGGGCCTGGTGCGCGAAAACGGTGAGTGGAAGATTCTCTCGCTTGGATTGGTACTTCTCGATCTGCCGTCTTTAGAATTGGAATGGGATTCCGCGGAAGTAGACAAGAATGAGCTAGCCGCCATCGAGTCGCTAAAGGACCTTGCCGAAGCAGTCGAAGTTTACCGCCGCAAGTACACACGGCTGCCCGCCACTCTGTCGAGTCTGGGGCCTCCGCTGCATGGCGCTGCGAATGTGGAAGCCGCGGGCCTGGTGGATTCCGACATGTCCACCGGCATGAAAAACGGCTATTCCTTCCGATACGTGATCGTTGGCGCCAGCGGCTTGGGCGCGCCTGCGAAGTATGAACTCGCCGCAACGCCGCTCACGTACGGCCGCACGGGACACCGCTCCTTTTTCCGGGATGAAAGTGGATCGCTTCGCGGGGCGGATCATCAGGGCGCCGTGGGCAGTGCGGCCGATCCTAAGTTGCCGTAACACAAGGTTTTCGTCGCACCGGGCCGGTCAGCGCAGGCAGCCTCTCAGCGCCCGCTTGGTCTCGCTACTTGCCATTCGGACGACTGCGCGGATAAAGCGGCCATGCCCACGACGCAGGCCGCCCAATCCTAGGGCTCGGCCTTCACGGTTGGATATTGAATCCCGAGTTGTTTCAGATAAGTCTTGTAACGTGCGGGGTCGTAATAATATTTTTTCAATTGCGGCGCGAACTTCTCCATTTTTTCCTTGTTCATTTCGATGGCGGGCTTGTCGTCGGGACTTAGAAATGTCTCGTAATGGACATCCTTTGTTTGGACATTCCGAAAGTAATCCCAGGCTTGCTGCACGAGTTGCGGCTGTAGAAAAAAATCGAGAGCGGTCATGGCTTGCACTTTGGCCCCAGCTGTCGAGCCTTTGTGCGCAATCGGTGTAGCCATGGCCACCCCGTTTGCCCAGCTATGTCCCGGCAGATTCGGAATATTTGCGGGGTACATGAGATATACCATGGGAACGGTCCAGGAAATATCGCCGATATCATCGGACCCGCCGCCCGTGGGGTTTTTCACAGGTTCGGCGAGCGGCTCGATTTTTTCTTTCAATCCGTCCACCTTCGCCCCAATTTCTTTCTGAAGCGCCTTCGCCAGCGTCTGATCCGCATCGCTCCACTTCGGCATGCCCACGGCCTCAATATTTTTCTGCTGCACTTCAGCGATGACCTTGTTCAAGAAGGGCGGCCAGGCGGATCCCACCAGCTTGTGATCTACGGTCGTGCCGGTCATTTTCCCCGCGGAATCCGCAATCGTAGTTCCCAGCTCATATAGACCCTTTATGTGCGGATAGTCCAACTCGCGGAAGTAGTACCAAACCGCCGCTTCCGAAGGAACAACATTGGGCTGATCCCCGCCATTGATAACGACCCTGTGAGAGCGTTGCGCGGGACGCAGGTGCTCGCGGCGAAAGTCCCAGCCCGTGTCCATCAACTCGACGGCATCCAGCGCGCTACGTCCTTCCCAAGGCGCCGCAGCGGCGTGCGCCGCCTTGCCATGGAAAAAATATTGCACCGAAACGAGTCCGCTCCACTCGCCGTTGCCCGTCCCATACGACGTGGAAAATTCCGATTCCACATGCGCGCCAAGCACTAGATCAACATCCTTGAAAAGCCCTGCCCTAACATAAAATGCTTTTGTGCCAAGCAACTCTTCCGCAACGCCGGGAACAAGTTTGATCGTGCCGGGGATGTGGTGTTCGTCGATAATTTTCTTGAGGACTAACGCCGCGGTCACGTTGACCGCCATCCCGGAGTTGTGACCTTCTCCGTGCCCCGGCGCGCCTTCGACAATTGGGTCATGATAGGCGACTCCGGGCTTCTGCGATGCGCGAGGAATACAGTCGATATCGGTGATGAACGCGATGACGGGTTTGCCGCTCCCATACGTGGCTACCCACGCAGTGGGCACGCTTGCAACTCCTTGCTCAACATGGAACCCATTTTTCTCAAGGATGCCTGTGACGTAACGGGAGGTTTCGTATTCCTGAAACCCAAGTTCGCTGAAACTGAAAATTTCGTCCACCATCTGTTGCGTAAGCGTTTGGAGCTTATCCACGCCCTCAACCGCTTCCTGCTTTAGGGCCGGGAGTTGCGGCGACTGCTGCGCGAACAATCCGCAGGGCAAGAACAAAACCGCCACCAGAAATCGCAATACGCAGAGCTTCTTCATCAGCTTTTCCCGACAGCAAAAGAAGCGGGCATATTACATCGGGATCTGCAAATTGGGGAAAGAAAGAATCCCCCATTTGTGCGAGTAGCGAGTTGGCGCTACTATCGTGCGATTCAACATGCGCCCGGTTTCCGCCCGAATCCTTTTGCCGCTCCTGGCCTTGGCAATTCTAAGGCCGGCAGCGGCGATGCCCCAGGAGTTTAACTCTGGTTATGGGCCGCTTCCCGTATTCGAGCTTCACAGCGGTTTCTGGATTAATCTTCATCACACCCTCTACTACGAAGCCAAGCAGCGCAGCGCTGCGACTAGTCCCCCGCAAAGGGACAATTCAAGCCCCCCGCTAAGACTGAAAACTATGAAAGATTCCGGCACAGCCCTGACCCCGGCGGAGCAGAGCACGTGGGACAACGCTGTAGCCTATTACGCGGCGAATTTTGCAAATAAAGATCTGCTCTTCAACACCGACCTTATGTTGTTGAAAAACCAGCTCGAAGATTTTGAGGATTGCGACGATCTTTCCGGCGCCCAAAAGAAATCTTGTGATGCGGGCCTCCCGGGAAACGTGACGCCGATACTGGACGCCGCGGCGCCAGTTTATCGCTCCCATCTATGGGCGGATCAGGACCGCGCCAACCGTCGTTGGATCGCGCGCGTGGCGCCGCTCGTCGAAGAGCAAGGCGTTGGAGTTTCCCAACGGCTGGCGGATATCTATCAGACCAAGTGGCCCAAGCAAAAGATTCGCGTCGACGTGACTGGTTACGCGAATTGGGCTGGGGCGTACACAACACTCGACCCATTGCGCGTTACCATCTCCAGTACCGATTCTCGCAACCAGGGTGACGAAGCCTTCGAGGTTCTCTTTCACGAAGCTTCACATGGCATTGGGGAGCCAGTGCAGGATGCCATCGTTCGCGAATGTCGGCAGCGCGGAAAGGCCATTCCGCGCGACCTGTGGCACGCGCTCATCTTCTACACCACCGGCGAGGTGATCAAGCCGGTGTTGACATCAGCCGCAGGAGAACTGCAGAACCAGCAGGGCAGTGGCAAATCCAACGCCAATCGCGCTCCTGCTCCCGCTCTGCAAGGTTATACGCCCTACGCTATCCGTGAGGGCCTCTACCAGCGAGGTTGGAACGACTATTATCAGCTTCTTGTGCGCTTTTGGCAGCCCTACCTCGACAACAAATCTACGTTTGACGATGCCATCGCTCGCATGGTCTCCGCGCTGTAACGTCCACGAACGCGGGTTGTGAATCTAAGTTTTGAGACGTACTGTTTGTCCGGAACCGGCGGTTGTGCTAGGCTTTGCGGTGCGAAAACAAGCTTGGCCAAGCGCCACGCAAGTCCCAGCGCCGCGAACGTTCTCTCCTTACTGTTCCTCAGCAGAGCTTCCCGAGGGACAAAACTCTCTGCGGAGAGACTAGACGGCTCGGGCGATTCGATAACTGGCTCCCTCGGAGCCGCGAAGTCAAAAGGAACTGGATAAGCCCATGTCCGGTACACAGGCAGCCTCAAAGACTGAAAAAGAGACCGTCGAAATCAAGCTCGCGCATTCGCCAGATTCTGACGATGCCTTTATGTTCTACGCGCTGGCGACTCACAAACTCGCTACGCCTGGTTACAAATACACCCACGTGCTTTCCGACATTCAAACACTGAACGACGCCGCTCTGACGGAAACCTATGATGTCACGGCACTTAGCTTCGCAGCTTATCCCAGCCTCCGCGACAAATACGTCTTGCTCGACTGCGGAGCTAGTTTTGGAGAAAACTACGGCCCCATCGTTGTTGCCTCCAAGTCCATGAAGCGAGAGGAATTAGCCGGAAAGCGGATTGGCGTCCCGGGCCTGAAGACAACCGCCCATCTTACCCTCAGGCTGTTTGAACCGAACTTCGAGCCGGTCGTGATGGCCTTCGACAAAATTCTGGACGCCGTCAAGAACGAAGTCGTTGAAGCCGGCCTCTTAATTCATGAAGGCCAACTTCTCTTTCCTCAGCTCGGACTGCACCGCGTGGTTGACTTGGGCGCTTGGTGGCATGAAGAGACTGGGCTTCCACTTCCGCTTGGCGGAAATGCCGTACGCCGGGCGCTGGGTCCCGCACTGGGCTTGCAAATCGCAAAGACCATCAAGGATAGCGTCGAGTATGGTCTCGAGCATCGCGAAGAAGCCCTGAACTACGCCATGCAGTTCGCCCGCGATATGGAAACCGATATCGCAGATAAATTCGTGGGTATGTATGTGAATCGATGGACGCTTGGTTACGGTGACCGCGGCAAGGAGGCCGTCCGAGCCTTGATCGAGCGCGGAACGGCGGCAGGCCTGCTCCCGGGACCGCCAGACGTCGAATTCCTCTGTCAACCGTAACAAAATACAAAGTTTAGTAAAATCTTGCGATGCGTCCTTGCCTGCTTGTCCGCCCAATCAGTGAGGGCGAGGCTGCGCGGGTATAAACCATAGGTCTTGATAGTCAAAGCTGAAATCGGCTAGCGGCGAAACCGCGGCCATCGTGAAGTGATCGATGCTGCCATCGGGATTGAGCGTGAACGTCACAAACGCATCTTCGATGGTTCGGTCGCGCCAATGGGCTTTGAACGTGTCGAACTGCCAGGGCTGCAGATCTGCGACCGCTTTCGGCGTGTGATCAAGACTGAAGACCAGCCCCGAGCTCTCCAGCTTGATCCTGACCGGTCCATACCACGCATCGTTATACATTCCCGCGTAGCTACCCAAAGGCAATGGCGGCTTGGAATTCGAAGTCCGTCCCTTGTCGCTCTCCGCTAAAGCCTGTTTGGCCCCATTTTCCAACGCGTCTTCGGCGGCCTTGAAGGACGTGGTCCATTCCGTCGGTTGCAATCCAAAATAAGAGTCCAACACGTGGTACACGATGGACTCGAACGCGCCGCCTTCTTCTGCATTGGTGAGGATTACCATTCCAAGGTTTTCTTCTGGCACCAAGAGAACGCGTGTAACGAAGCCAGAGACGCCTCCGGAGTGCCCAACCAGTCTGCGTCCGTGATAGTCCCGTATCCCCCAACCAAGCGCGTATGCGGAAAATTTCGGACGCAAAGCCGCAAGTGGCGAGTCTTCTGTCGAAATCGGGGTGAGCGTCTGGGCGGTCCACATCTCATGGGATTGTGCTTCGCTGAAAAGCCGCTCTTCGCGCCCCGGAAATTTGCCGTGGTTGAGCTGCAGCATGATCCACTTGGCCATTTCGGCCACCGATGAGTTAATTGCGCCCGCCGGACCGGCATTGTCCAAATCCTGAAAGGGGATGGTCTGGAGTTTTCCATCGACCCTCGAGTGCGGCCAAGCATAATTGTCTCCGGGTTTAAACGCAGTTGTACTTAAGCTCGTTGTCGTCATCCCCAGCGGCTGTAGAATCTTTTCACGAATGTATTTTTCCCAGGATTCCCCCGTGACCGCCGGGATGATTTGCCCCGCGGCGATGTACATCAAGTTGTCGTAGGCATAGTGGCTGCGAAAGCTGGACGCCGGCTTCATGAAGCGCAAGCGGTAGATGATGTCCTCGCGCGTAAACGTCGTGTGTGGCCAGAAAAGGAGGTCACCTTCGCCGAGGCCCATGCCGCTGCGGTGCGTAAGCAGATCGCGGATGGTCATCTCATGCGAAACGTAAGGGTCGTACATCTGAAAACCCTTCAAGCGTTCGTACACTTTGTCGTCCCACGAAATCTTCCCCGCATCCACCAGCGTTGCCAGCGCAGCGGCGGTAAACGCCTTCGTGTTCGAGCCGATTCCAAAAAGTGTGTTCTCGTCGACCGGCGCGGCGTCTCCTAGCTTTCGAACGCCGTAGCCTTTCGCAAGCACGACCTTGCCATCCTTCACGATGGCCAAGGCTATCCCGGGCACATTGAATGTATTCATATCACGCGCGACATACGCATCAAGGTTCGCAGGCGGGCCACTCTGCGCGTAGGAAGTAGCACCCCAGAGCAGCATAACCACCATCGCAGCGCAGCGTGACGCATTCAATTTCTTCATGGCTCCCCCTAAGCTCCCTTCTCGATCGCGACAGGATTAAACCACAAATGGCGCCCAAGGAAGCCCTCAAACGCAGTCTTGTCTGCCTTGACGCCTTTCCTCTTATCACTTAGTGTCTTTTGCTTGCGATGGAGTCTCAGATGAAAATATGTGTGCGTGCCTTGCTCATTGCGATGGGGTCGTTGGCGCTCCTGGCTTCGGTAGCGCGCGGCCAGTCTGCTGCGGAATATCATGATCAGACACAGGCGCCATCGGCTTGGCCGCAACAGGCGGTCCGTGCTGCGCATGGCATGGTGGCCACTGACGAAGTAATGGGCTCGCAAGCCGGGGTCGACATTCTCAAGCATGGTGGAAATGCCGTTGATGCAGGGGTCGCGGTGGCTTTTGCTTTGGCGGTCGTCGAGCCCTCCGCGGGAAACATCGGCGGCGGCGGTTTCATGCTCGTGCGGCTCGCGAATGGACGTACCACTTTCTTTGACTACCGCGAAGTCGCTCCCGGCAAGGCTTCACGCGACATGTACATCAAACCCGACGGCACCCTCGACAAACAGCTCTCAGTCTTCGGTTATAAATCCGTTGCGGTGCCAGGCACCGTTGCCGGCCTGGAGCTCGCGCTAAAAACCTACGGCAAATTGAGTCTTGCGGAGGTGATGGCTCCTGCCATTCATCTTGCGGAAGACGGTTTCCCCGTCAGCGAGAAGCTCGCCCGCCAACTGGAAGACCAACGCCAGTATCTACAGCAATTCAGCGTGAGCCGGCGTATTTTCCTTAACGATGGAAAAATGTTTCACGCGGGCGATACGTTTCGCCAGCCCGAACTGGCGGCGACTCTAAAGCGCATCGCAAAAAACGGTGCAGCCGAATTTTATCGCGGCGAAACCGCCCAGAGGCTCGTCGATGACATGAAGCAGATGGGCGGCCTCATCTCCCTCGAAGATCTGGCGCAATACCAGCCGAAGATACGCGTGGCGTTGCAAGCCAATTACGAGCTCGAAGGTCACAAGTGGAACGTCATTACCTCCCCTCCACCGAGTTCGGGCGGCGTCGCCATCATCGAGGCGATGAATATGCTGCGCGACGTCCCGCTCAAGGGCTGGGACGATCTGCCTAGTGTGCACATGGTGGTGGAAACGATGCGACGAGTCTTTGCCGACCGCGCCGCGTACCTCGCGGACCCTGATTTTTCCAGCGTCCCGGTCGCCGGCCTCACCAGCGATTGCTATGCCAAGGAACTTGAAGCGTCCATCGATCCCCAACACGCCTCATCCAGCAAATCGGTCAAAGCGGGCACTCCGCACGTCTGTGGAGTTTCTGCTTCCAACCACGCTGCGCCAAAAACAGTTGTCAGTCTCAACGATGGTCCGAATACCACGCACTTTTCGGTCGTCGATTCCGACGGCAACGCCGTTGCCAGCACCTACACCCTCAACAACAGCTATGGCTCTCACGTCACATCGTCGGCTGGCTTTCTTCTAAATGACGAGATGGACGACTTCACAACGCAGCCCGGCGTGCCCAACGCCCTCTTCGGCCTGATCCAATCCGACGCTAACGCCATCGCTCCCGGCCACCGCCCTCTAAGCTCCATGGTGCCGACGATTATCGCGCGTGATGGCAAATTGAGCTTCGTAACTGGTTCGCCCGGTGGTCCCACGATTATTTCGGCCACATTGCTAAGCGTTTTAAACTGGATGCGTCTGGGAATGGACGCGCAAGCGGCGATCAACGCGCCGAGATTTCATCACCAGTGGCTGCCGGACGTGATCCTGATGGAAAAGGATTTTCCCGCGAGCCTCGAAGCGGCGTTGAATGCCGAGGGCTACCAGACGTGGAGGCGCGGCCACATCGGCTTGGTGAACGCCATTGGGGTCGATCCGAAAACCGGCGAGCGCCTCGGCGCGGCGGACCCGCGCGATAACGGTGCTGCCATCGGTTACTGAAGAGTTTTTCCATCGCTTTCTGGCTTTTGTTCCGTAACGAGCCGGTGGACGACGGGAAGCATTTATTCCATCTGCGCTGTGAACGAGATCATGAAAAGAATCCTTTCCACCTATTTGTTCGTGTCGAGGAAATTGACCACGGAGCTTCTCGGGCAAATTGCCGAGGCTGGTTTCGAGGCGCTCGAGATTTTTACCACGCGAAGTCACTTCGATTACACCACCAAGCAAGAAGTGCAGGCCATGGCAGGCTTTCTCTCGCAGCACCGCCTCGCGCTTGCCTCCCTCCATGCACCCACCAGCCGTGACCTCAGCGCCACGCGTGAAGGCGGCGCCCCGCTCTCCATTTGCGAAGTGGAACGCGTGCGCCGCATCGAAGCCATGGACGAGTTGAAGCGCGTGATCGATGTGGCCGAGGACTTGCCCTATTCCCGGCTGATCCTGCACATGGGCGGGCCGCGCGAAACTGCCGACCCGCGCAAGCGCGATGCCGCCTTCAGTTCGCTCGAGCACCTCGTCTTGCACGCCCATCACGCCGGCGTGACCATCGCCGTTGAGAACACCACGAGTGAGATGGGCGATCCCGCGTACCTGCGCACATTCGCGGACGAGACGCGGTTGACTGGCCTGCGATTCAACTTCGATATCGGCCACGCGCACCTTGCCGATGGTCCGGAAGCGGAACGTGTGGGAAAAGCTTTTGAGCATCTTCGCGAATTGGTGGTCTCCGCCCACATCCATGACAATCACGGCGAAAAAGACGAACATCTACCACCCTACGAAGGCTCGATCGATTGGGAAGCCGCTGTTCAAACCCTAAAATCCGCGCCCGAAACCGATCTCGCGCTCACACTCGAACTAAAAGAAAAATCCGGCCCCGAAAACTCGTCTACCGCCGAGTTACTAGCCGCCGCAAACGAATCCCTCGACCGCTTCGAGCGCGAGTGGAATTAGCAACGAGCGAATTGACCATTATTCTGACTATGGTCTATAATATGGTCAGGTGAAGTCCATGCAAGAGATCGCTATTTCCGAATTTAAGGCCAAGTGCCTGTCCATTCTCGAGCAGGTGGAAAAGACCAAGTTGCCGATCCGAATTACTCGTCATGGTAAGCCCGTGGCCGAGGTAATTCCATCAAAGCCGGTTATGGACCGCGCGGCTTGGATTGGCTCTATGAAGGATTCCATGGAGATTCTGGGCGACATCATTTCTCCGGCAAGTGATGAGGACGAGTGGGAGGTTCTTCGCGATTGAGGCTCTTGCTGGACACCCACATCTGGCTCTGGCTCCTGCAGAGCCCTCAGCGCGTCCTGCCAAACACTGCGCGGGAATTGGCCGACTCTACAAACGAACTGTGGTTGTCTCCGATCAGCGTCTGGGAAGCACTGACGTTGTATCGTAAGGGCAGAATTCAGTTGCAAACTGAGCCAATCGATTGGCTGCCGCTAGCCCTTGCCGGAATTCATCGCGAGGCTCCCCTCACTCATGAGATCGCCCTGGCGGCGCACCAACTGCATCTCCACGGGGATCCTGCAGATCGTTTCCTCGCAGCGACGGCGCAAGTTTTGGATCTGACGCTCGTTACTGCCGACCAACGGCTTCTTGGACTCGCAAATATCCGCACCATGGCCAATCGCTGAATTTTTTGCAGGCCGCCGGATTGGGCCAATCTCTTCCCTTCTCTGATAAACTACCTTTTTGCACTCCCACTGAAATAGCGGACCATGACCATCATCACGATTGAACAGGCAGGCAAGTACGAGGGGCAGGAAGTAACGATTCGCGGCTGGCTCTATAACCTTCGCGAATCCGGCAAACTAATGTTCCCCATTTTTCGCGACGGCACCGGAATCATCCAGGGTGTCTGTGCGCTTAAGGAAAATCCCGAGGCTTTTGAAGCGCTGAAGGGGCTGACGCAGGAATCGAGCGTCATCGTCACAGGAAAAATTCGCGCCGAAAAGCGTGCTCCGGGCGGCTTCGAAATGGGCGTCGCCAAAATCCAGATCGTCCAGAAAGTCCCCGACGCCACGCCCTTTCCCATCCAGCTAAAAGAACACGGCGTAGATTTTCTGCTCGATCAGCGCCACCTCTGGATTCGCACACCCCGCCAGGCCTCCATTCTTCGCATTCGCGCCGAAGCTATCCGCGCCGCGCGCGAATTCATGGACGGCCAGGGCTACACGATCGCCGACTCTCCCATGTTCACCCCCGCCGCTTGCGAAGGCACCTCCACGCTCTTCGAAGTCAATTACATCGACGACCAAAAAGCCTACCTGACCCAGAGCGGCCAGCTCTATGCCGAGGCCATCGCCATGGCTCTCGGCAAGGTCTACACTTTCGGCCCCACTTTCCGCGCGGAAAAATCCAAAACCCGCCGCCACCTCACCGAATTTTGGATGCTTGAGCCCGAAGCGGCTTACGTCGAGTTTGACGAGATCATGACGCTCGGCGAAGGCCTCGTCAGTGCCATCGTACAGGGCGTCGTGAAAAACAAATCGCGCGAGCTGGAAACGCTCAAGCGTGACGTCGCCAAGCTTGAAAACATAAAGCCCCCGTTCCCGCGAATTTCTTACGAAGATGCCGTTGCTGTGCTCAACCAGAACGGCAACCCCGCCAAATTCGGCGATGATTTTGGTGGCGACGAAGAAACCCTGATCTCGAAAAACTTCGACCGCCCCGTCCTCATTCATCACTACCCGACATCCATCAAAGCCTTCTACATGCAGCCCGACGCCCAGCGCCCCGAGCTGGCCCTCGCTTTCGACATGATCGCCCCGGAAGGCTACGGTGAAATCATCGGCGGCAGCCAGCGCATCCACGATTACGACCTGCTCCTGAGGCGCCTCCACGAACACAATTTGCCCCAGGAATCTTTCGAGTGGTATCTCGACTTGCGCCGCTATGGCAGTGTCCCGCACTCCGGCTTTGGCCTCGGCCTCGAGCGCACCGTCGCCTGGATTTGCGGCACGGAGCACATCCGCGAAGTCATCCCCTTCCCTCGCATGATTTATCGCGTGTATCCTTAATCCGGGGTAGTTCAGTAGCTTTCCCGCTGTTCCCGCATTTCTGTTGAATTCAAGGACTGGCTCGGGTTTTGTGGCAGCTTCTGCCTCAGCGGCGCTCGCTCGGTTTGTCGCGAGTCACCAGTCACGGAGTCTTTGCATGGCGCAAAAAGTCAGAATCATCGGCGTTCCCATGGATCTCGGCCAATCTCGCCGCGGCGTGGATATGGGCCCCTCTGCTCTTCGCGGCGCCGGCCTCCAGACCCGCATCAAGCAGCTCGGCCACACCGTCGAGGACATCGGCAATCTCGAAGTCAAACAGCCTGAGGAAATGCAAGTCGGCGAAAAACGCGCCAAGTATCTTCAGGAAATCGCGGAAACCTGCACGGACCTAGCTAACACGGTCGAAAAATCGCTGGGAGAAGGATTTCTGCCGCTCGTCCTTGGTGGCGATCATTCCATCGCCGTCGGGGTCGCGGCCGGCGCCGCTTCCCACTATCGCAAGGACAAGAAAGAAATCGGCTACCTCTGGCTGGACGCCCACGGCGACATGAACACTCCCGACTCCTCACCTTCCGGCAATGTCCACGGCATGCCGCTTGCCGCCATCATGGGTTACGGCGCGCCGGAGCTCGTGGACCTCCTGGGCTTCAAGCCCAAAGCCGAACCGGGCAACATCGTCATCGTCGGCGCACGCGACCTCGACGCCCAGGAACGCAAAATCGTCAAAAAATCCGGCATCCACGTCTTCACCATGCGCGATATCGACGAACGCGGCATGCGCGAAGTCA
>DATLVZ010000070.1:0-6523 GCA_035576885.1 Candidatus Acidiferrum sp.
ACAGTTGGAACGTTCGGTGTATGAGCGTTTCAAGATTAATCCTGAAACGATTCAGGTCGTGGAAGCGCATGCGACTGGGACCTTGCTGGGTGACGCGATCGAATACGGCGCGATTACCCGTTCGTTCCGTGAATATACGGCTAAGAAACAATTCTGCGCTCTGGGCACCGTCAAGACGAATATCGGCCATGCCGCCACGGCCGCCGGTATTGCGGGCGTCCTGAAACTCCTGTTGTCGCTGAAGTATCGACAGATTTCGCCGTCTCTGCATTTCGAAAACAGCAATCCAGCCATCGACATCGAGTCCGGTCCGTTCTATGTCAATACACAGTTGCAGGAATGGAAAGTGAAGAACGATCAGCCGCGCCGAGCGGCCATCAGTTCTTTCGGGTTCAGCGGCACCAACGCCCACCTGGTCATCGACCAAGCTCCTTCAATCGAACGTACGGCCTTACAGTTACCAGGCTATCTGGTGGTTCTCTCCGCGCGAACCTCGGGACAGTTGAAGCAACAAGCACGCAATCTTCTTGCGATGCTCAGGCGTACGCCTGACGTGTCGCTGAACGACTTGAGCTTCAGCCTGTTCGTCGGCCGTATGCATCTCTCCCATCGCCTGTCCTGCGTGGCGCGCGACCAGAAGGAGCTCATCCAGCTCCTCGACCAATGGGACGCGTTGGGAACGGCGGGCCAAGTCTATACGTCCGAGATCCAGGTGAGTGCCAAGATACGCGAGCAGGTGGCGCTGAAGAGATTCGGAAACTACTGCATGCAGGAATGCAGAAACGCACCGGATGCCGCCAGCTATTTAGAAAATCTCGCGGCGATCGCTGACCTTTATGTGCAAGGATATGCTCTCGAGTACTACAAACTGTTCTCCAGCGACTCCAGGAGAATCCCGCTGCCTACGTACCCGTTCGCTAGGGAGCGCTACTGGATCGACACCGTGGGCGCCGTGTCGCCGGCGTCGACGCAGCCTCCGCCCGTACAACTTCATCCCTTACTTCACGCGAATACCTCGACGCTTAGCCAGCAAAGCTACACCTCCACTCTAACGGGGTCGGAGTTCTTTCTAAGGGACCACCAGTCCTTCACGAACAGCGAAGACGGGCAGAAAGCCGTGCCGGAAGACGTTTACCTGGAAATGGCACGGGCGGCCATAGAAAGGTCCGTGCCCGGTCACCCGGACTCCTCGGTCGTTGAGCTCGAGAATACCGTCTGGGGAGATCCGCTCGTGGTGGTCGGTAACACGCAGGTGACGATTGCCTTGTTTGCGGGTGATGACGAGCGGATCAACTATGAGATCTACAGCGGTGAACCCGAGCAGGAAACTGTCCACTGTCAGGGTCAAGCCTCTTTCAGTATCCGCACCGCTCCCGCGCCGCTCGATATCGATGCGCTTCGAGCGCAAATGCATGATGGCGAGCTGGCGCACGATGCCGTGTACGCGGAATTGGCGAAAGACGGTGTTCACTACGGCCCCACACATCGAGCGATCAAGGCCGTTCATCGTGGAGATAGGCAATTACTGGCGCGGTTGGCGTTACCGCCGCGTTCAGCGACGAGCGAAGCGGACGGCTGTTACGGCGGCTATTTGCTGCATCCCAGCGTCGTAAGCGGCGCGATGCAGGCCGGCCTTCTGCTGATTGCTCCCCAAGGTTTTCGGACGCCGTTGTCACAGCAGGGTCTGGAGCGGCTGTGCGTACTATCCTCCTGTACGGAAGCAATGTTCGCGTGGGCGCGCTACTCGCTAGAACCGGTGGCAGTGGACAGGCTGACGAGACTTGACATAGACATCACCGATATCGGCGGTAATGTGTGTGTGCAAATGCGCGGTCTCGCGTTCCGGAAAGATGCCGAACCACTCGAAAAAACCCTGACGCAGGAATGGCTATTTGCAACAGAGACGCCTTCCGGCGCCGCCGAGGACGCCGCTCATGTCGTGCCGATGGGTCCCGAAGAAAAGGTGACGTTGCTTCTACGACAGGAAGTGGCAATCCAACTTCAGCGACCAATCGATGAAATTCCAACGGACCGCAGTTACTTCGATTTGGGGCTCTCCTCGCTCGCCATTACGAAACTCGTCCAGGACGCTAATAGGCTGCTCGGCGAAAATCTGTCGCCCAGCGTACTATTTGAATACGCCGATATCCAAAGCCTAGCGACATTCCTGGCGACAACATATCCTTCCAAGATTGACGCTATCAAGGCGATCAGGCGCAAAGGTCAGGGCCATTCGGCAGAAACGGGCTACGGCCACCGCCGAGGTTTAAGACGCCAGCTGAGAAAAAAGCAGTTTGCGGCGAGTCCGACGCAAGCGTTGGATGAGCAAAGGAGTGTCATCGCAGCAGAAGCGGCCTTGGGTAGCGCTCCCGTCCTCGAAGATGTTTTGTGGCAGGAACTGATGCTCTCTGATAGCTACGAAAAGCTGACGTTTTAATAAGGATCCGTCGCCATGGAAGCCGTAAGCGAATTCCTCGACAAGCTAGCTAGGAAAGGCGTCAAATTGTCGGCCGCGGCGGGCCGCCTGACCTGCTATGCGCCGCGGGGAACGCTCACGAATGAAATCAAGGACGACATCGTCAAATATAAGGCGGAGCTCATCACCGCATTGGAGGACTGGGGAAGACGGCAGCAGCCACGACTTGGTCCGAGCTCCTCCGGACAGGCCGTTGAATTTCCTCTGTCGGCGGGGCAGAAGGGACTCTACATTCTGCAGCAGTTACACCCGGGGATGAGCGCCTATAATGTGCCGCTCTGTTTCAAAATAGACGGCGCGATCAATGCGGCGCTCTTGTCAAAAGCCTGGGTTTACGTGTTGGAGCAGTTCCCGATTCTCACGGCAAGGATAGTCGAAAGGGACGGCGTTTTGTATCAGCGCCTCGATGGGGGCTGCAAGACGACCATTCAACAGCAGGCGGTCGATTTTGCGGACGATGAACGACTGTTCTCGTTTGTGCGGAAGCAGGCGAAGGAGCTATTCGATCTGAACCGCGGCCCGCTAACGCGAATCCAGTTGTTCACCGGGCTTGAGCAGAAATCGGTCCTGCTGATCACCGTCCATCACATCGTATTCGATGGCAGTTCGGCGGTCATCCTGCTGGAGTGCCTTCTCGCGTTCTACCAACAGTTGCGTGAAGGCGGCCAAGTTCGCCTGTCGGAACTGCCAGGTTATCAGGAATTTGTCGCGTGGGAAGAGGCCATGCTGGCATCGGCAGAAGGTATCTCGCATGCCGGGTACTGGCAACAACAACTGAGCGGTGACCTGCCGGTTCTCGACCTTCTCCCCGAGCTGCCGCTCGTCGTGTCGCCGAGCTTTGAAGGGAAAACGATCGTCGAAGATTTGTCTGATTCGCTTTGCCGTTTGGTTGGGGTGTTTGCCAAGACGCACTCTGTGCCCCCTTCGGTGTTGTTTCTGGCAGTGTTCCAGCTCCTCTTGCGGAAGTACTCAAACCAGGAGGAAATCATCGTCGGTATGCCGGTCATGGGTCGTGCCGCACAGACGTTTGGCAGGGACGTCGGCTATTTCATTAACATGGTGCCGCTTCGTACGCGCTTTAGCGAACGCCTCATGCTGAGAGAGTTCTTGCGGAACGTGCAGGTCACGGTGCTGGATGCTCTCTATCACTCCAGCTATCCGTTTCCACTCATGATCGAAAAGCTGAAGTCGAGACAGAACCGGAAAGATCCTGTATTCCAAGTGTTGTACGCCTACCAAAACTTCATGAAACTGCCGGCGGCGCCGCCCCAGCAGCATGCGGTCAAGATAGAGAGCATGCAGACTGTCTCTCAAGAGGGCGAGTTCGACCTTGGTCTGGAGATCTACGAAAAGTCTACGTCGTTCACGGTGCATCTGAAATACAACCCGCATCTATACACGGAGAAGACAGTATTTCGGCTCCTGGCGCACTACCGTGAACTACTCAAAGCGGTCTGTAGTGAGCCGAACCTCTTGGTGCATGAATATTCGATTCTCACGGAGTTGGAAAGGCACGAACTGTTAGTCGCGTACAACGACACGCGAGCCGACTACCCGACGGGCAAATGTCTGCATGAGCTCTTCGTCGAGCAGGTCGCGCAGAATTCGGGTAAAGCGGCAGTGATTTGTGGAGACGAACGCCTGACGTACGATCAGCTCCACGCGAGGAGCCAAACCCTTGCGTTGTACTTGCGGTCAGAGGGAGTTGAGCCGGATCAGCTGATCGGTCTGTGCGTGGAAAGATCGCTGGACATGCTGGTCGGCATGCTGGGGATACTGCAAGCCGGCGCAGCGTACGTCCCGCTGGATCCCGGCCATCCGGCTGAACGTCTGGCCTACATGCTGCGTGACAGCCGGCCACCGATTCTACTGACGCAGGAAAAGCTGGAGGACAAGCTGAGCGCGTTGATTCCCGGCGAAACGCGTATCATCGCCATCGACCGGCAGTGGCCGGAGATCAGCGATCGTGCGGCCGGGTTGAACGTGAGCAATGCGCCGTTACCAGAGCAGGTCAGAGCGGACCACTTGGCGTATGTGATCTACACGTCCGGCTCCACTGGCCAGCCGAAAGGCGTGGCGATCGAACATCACAGCGCCGTAACATTGGTACAGTGGGCCAGCGAAGTCTACAGTCGTGAAGAACTGGCAGGAGTGCTGGCGTCGACGTCGATTTGTTTCGATCTATCGGTTTTCGAGATTTTCGTGACGCTCGCGAATGGCGGAACGATCATCCTGGTGCCCAACGCCATGGGGCTGCTCAGCCTTTCGAATGCTGAGTCGGTCACGTTGATCAACACCGTGCCGTCAGCCATGGAGGAATTGGTGCGACAGGGTGCCATTCCGAGTTCCGTGCAAACGATCAATCTGGCAGGTGAGCCGCTGTCACCGACCTTAGTTGACAAGATCTACGACTCCAGTACGGTCACGAAAGTCTATGATTTGTACGGACCGTCAGAAGATACAACGTATTCGACGTATATTTTGAGGAAAAGGAATGCCTCTCAAACCATCGGACGCCCGATCGCGAACACCCAGGTCTATATCCTCGATTTGCAGTGTCATCCTCAGCCGACAGGAGTGCCCGGTGAGCTGTATATCGCGGGTGACGGTCTCGCCCGGGGCTATCTGAATCGTCCCGGATTGACGGAGGAGAGATTTGTAGCGAATCCGTTCCAGCCGGGAACTCGCATGTATAAGACGGGTGATCTGGCGCGTTGGCTGGACGACGGGAATATTCAATACCTGGGCAGAATCGACACACAGGTCAAAATCCGGGGCTTCCGTATTGAGCTCGGTGAGATCGAGATCGGGCTCAATCAACATCCCCGGATCCAGGACAGCATCGTCATCGCCGCGGGGGAGGGAGTCAGCAGGCGACTCATCGCTTTTTATCGAGCCACTGGAACCACCGCAGAGCACATTATCGAGCTCATGCCTGAAGAGCTCAGGACGCATCTGCAGCGGACCTTGCCTGATTACATGGTGCCTGCCGCGTTCGTCAGTTTGGCCGCGATTCCGCTGAATCCCAACGGCAAAGTCGATCGCCGCGCGCTCGCGCAAATGGAAGTGACCATGACCACGGGCCGGGAGTACGTGGCACCGCGGAACGACACGGAAATGCAACTCGTCGGTATCTGGGCCGGCGTATTGGATCTGGAGCAGGAGAAAATCGGAGTCAACGATGACTTCTTCGAGCTAGGAGGTCATTCGCTGCTGGCGACGCAACTGATCTCGAAGATTCGCAGTCAGCTCGATGTGGATTTGCCGCTAAAATCACTATTTGAAGATGGCACCGTCGCCGAGTTAGCCCAGCTGATCGCGCAGGCAGAAAAAAACGACATTCCGCCGATCGTTCCGGTGAACAGGGCGCAACTGGACCGTCTTCCGCTCAGCTTTGCTCAGGAAAGGCTGTGGTTTCTGAACGAGCTCGAGCCCGGCACTGCCCGCTACAACGTACCGGGAGCAGTGACGATCAGCGGCGAGCTGGATGTGCACCAACTGGAGCTAGCGTTCAATCTGGTCATTGCACGGCATGAGAACCTGCGTACAGTCTTTCCGAGCCAGGACGGTCAAGCCGAGCAGCGGATCCTGGATCGTGTCGACTTCAAGCTGGAGCGCATCGATCTGAGTGACTGCGAAACCGGAGAGGGGCGCGAGCACGAGGCCAAACGGGTGTGTCAAGCCGACGCGGCGACGCCCTTTGATTTAGCGAATGGGCCGCTCCTGCGGGGGAAGGTGATCAAACTGGCGGGCCAGAAGCACATCCTGATGTTCAATATGCATCACATCATTAGTGACGGGTGGTCGGTCGGCATCTTAATCAGAGAACTGGGTGTGATCATTGAGGCGTTGCGTCAAGGCCGTCGTCCGGAGTTGCCACCGCTGCCGATTCAGTATGCCGACTATAGTGTCTGGCAGCGGCGCTGGCTGGAAGAGGGCGGGATCCTCGAGCGGCAGCTCGCCTATTGGCAGGCGAAACTGGCCGGAGTCCCGGAAAGCCTGGATCTGGCGACGGATTACCCCCGGCCGAGTGTTCAAACGTTCGCG
>DATLVZ010000071.1:0-81291 GCA_035576885.1 Candidatus Acidiferrum sp.
GGGATTCCCACTTTCCCACAGCCACAACAACAAGCCCCGCTCACGTCCTGCGCTCCAAGCAAACCACCAACTCCAAACGCCGCTTCTCACTCAAACACTTCAAACCCGCCAGGGGGATACGATGTGAGTAGGCTCTTCCAACTTGTTCCCAAAGTTGCCGAGGGTGGAAGCGCGGCTCATAATGGTGACCCCCAGCTAGCAAGCCTTTGGAGGACCGTGCCATGCCCGCAAAAAAGTTGTCCGACGCCGAGATACAAAACTTGCTGCCCAAATTGACGGGATGGAAGATCGTCAATGGGAAACTGCACCAGGAGTACAACTGCAAGGATTTCGTCGCAGCCTTCGGCAACATGACGCGTGTCGCGCTGGTCGCCGAAGCGATGAACCACCATCCAGAGTGGTTCAACGTCTGGAACAAAGTGGTGATCGACCTCACCACCCACAGCGTAAAAGGCATCAGCGACTACGATTTTGTCCTCGCAGAGAAGATTCAAGAGATTTTCTCTCCCGTTCCGCCCAGTCTCACTGGCAAGGCCAAATAACACACGCCAACAAACTTGCTTAGCAGCTGTCCTCGCCTGACAGTGGCATTTGCGCGCTCCGGAGAGGACCTTCTATTGACACGCAGCGTGACTGCGCGAAAATAGAGCTACCCCCTTCCTAGAAGTTTGCTCGTTGGAAATATCAGGTCCGGAAGACTGCCCTCTCCAGTCTCGCCAAAATTTGTCTCGCGATGAAGATTCGCTTCGGGTGGATATCGCTGGATTTCGTGCGGCTAATTCTTCTTTCCAGGCACGGCTTGCGGATATCGCGGACGGGAGGTTCCCGGCATGAGCGGGAAAAAGTTTCGCGTGTTGCTTGCAGAAAGCGGTTCTGGAGAAACAGAAGAGTCCCTGCGCGCGCTCTATCCGGAGCCCGAAAGCCAGTTGGAATTGAGCGTTGTCTCCTCCATCCCGACTCTGCTCGGAACGATAGATCTGGCGGCACCGGAAACCATCTTTCTTGACCTCTCTCTTGGCGGCCCCGATCCGTTGGATGTAGTGCGACGCTTGCACCGCGCGGCTCCGGGCATTCCGCTCATTGCTTTCGCGGATGTCGCCGACAAGCCTTATGCCTCTCGATGTATATCCGAAGGCGCAATCGACTATCTCCTAAAGGGTTTCATGGACACCCGCACAATGGAACGAGCGCTTCGAACGGCGCTCGAGCGCAATACACGGGAAGGACTCGACGACTTCCTCCGGGACCCGCTTACAGGACTTCACAACCGCGAGGGATTCACGACGCTGGGGAACAGGTCCACTGAGACGGCATTGCGCTCCGGTGGAAAGCTCGTTCTCCTCTGCGCTCGGATCGAGAATGTTGCCACATGGCGCCCTGAATTCGGTTCGGCCGTCAGCGAACAGGCGATACGCGGAACGTCCGAGCTGATCTCCAGTTGTTTCCGGTGTAGCGATATTATTGCCCGGGTGGGCGAAGCACAGTTCGCCGCCCTCGCCATCGATGCGGCGGAGCCCAGTGCACACATACTGCGCCAGCGCGTCCAATCGCGATTGGCTATCTACAATCAGGGTCGCAAACCGTGGGGAACCATACTGCTGCACCTGAGCGCTGGCTATTGGAGTGCGCACGACACAAGACCGTTCGCGGAGTTTCTTGACGACTTGGAATCCGAGCTGCGGGATGACAAACCAGCCCTGAGTCAATCCCAAGCTCGTCAAGAGCCGAGTCCAAAACGAGGGTAAGTCACCATGCAAGGACCATTGAAATCCGGGAGCAGCACGGTTCGAATGGTGAGTATTTTCCGTCGAAAGCCGACTGCCTCGGTCTGCCGCGTAAATCATGTGTTGAGGACTGCATGAAATCCATACTCCTCGATGAAATGCGCAGCGCGGAAAGCACGACGCCGCTCCGTCTGTTGATTCTGGAAGACGAGCCACAGGACGTTGAGTTGGTGCTGTCTGAACTGAAAGCTTCCGGCTTCGCAGTGGAGGTCAGTCTTGCGCAAGACCGTGAACAATTCCTTTTGGCGCTGCAAGATGGAAAATTTGACGCCGTGCTGGCCGACTACCGTCTGCCGAGGTGGAGTGGCCTGGAAGCACTGAAAGAATTGCGCGCAAGCGGAAGAGACATTCCGTTTTTACTGGTGACCGGTACGCTTGGCGAGGAAGCCGCTGTCGAATGCATCAAGCAGGGAGCGAACGACTACATCCTCAAGGATCATCTGGAGCGTCTTCCTGCGGCACTAAAGCGCGCTTTGAACGAGAAGCATCTCCGCGACGAAAATGCTCGCGCTCACCAGGCGCTTTCCGAAAGTGAAGCGCGGGCTCGTGAACAGTTCGCTGAGCTCGAGCAAATCTATCGCACGGCACCAATTGGTCTGGCCATCTACGGCCCAGACTTGCGCTATTTGCGCGTAAACGAGCAACTGGCAAAGATAAATGGCCTGCCGGCAGACAAGCATCCAGGGTTGATGACGCGCGATGTGAATCCGGGCGTTGCCAAGGCCGTCGAGCCGTACCTGCGGCGCGTGTTTTCGCGAGGGGAATCGATTTTTAACGTGGAGATACAGAGCACGACGCAGGCTCAATCGACTGCGCAACGCACCTGGCTGGTGAGTTTCCACCCACTTCGGGGCGCTAGCGGCGTGATCTTCGCCATCAGCGTGGTGGTCCTCGAAATCACGCAGCGCAAGCGCGCGGAAGAGGCGCTTTCTCTCTCCGAAGCGCGTAATCGGCAGCTTGTTGAAAACTCCATTTACGGCATCTTTCGCATCTCTCCCAACGGCACTTTTCTTGATCCCAATCCCGCCCTCGTTCGCATGCTTGGATGCGCTTCTCCCGAAGAGCTGCGTCCTCCTGCCCTGGTGAGTGACGTATTCCGGTATCCCGCCCATTATGCGGAGTGCATGGCAGCCTGCCGCCAGGAAGGCCAGGTACACAGTGCGGAGACCGAGTGGCGCGGACGTGACGGAGGGATGGTCGTGGTGCGCCTCCAACTCCGCGGGCTTTCCGTCGCCAAGCTGACGGCCTCCGTTGAAGTGATCGCCGAGGACGTTACCGAGGTTCGCGCCATAGAGCGCCAATTGCAGCAGTCGCAAAAATTTGAGGCCGTTGGCCAGCTTGCGGGCGGCGTAGCTCACGACTTTAACAATGTTGTCGGCGCAATTCTAGGCTGGGCCGAGTTGGGGTTCGAGCAATGCCGGAACTACCCGCAGATTGCGGAACGCTTCGCGCGCATCAGAGAGCAAGCCGAGCGTGCCGCGGCCCTGACACGCGAACTGCTCGCGTTTGCTCGCCGCCAGGTACTGCAACCCAGAACCGTGGACCTGAACGCACTAACCGGCGACCTGGCCAGCTTTCTGGATAAAGTCATCCGTAAAGACATAGAGCTCCAGGTGGTTAACGCCCAGCTCGAACCTATCAAGGCCGATCCCACTCAGATCGAGCAGGTGCTGATGAATCTCTGCCTAAATGCGCGCGACGCCATGCCTCAAGGAGGCCGGCTAATGATTGAAACGGAGATGGTGGATATAGACGATTCGTATTGCCGCTTTTATCCTTACGTCACGCCGGGGCGCTATGCCGTTCTCTCCGTCTCCGACACCGGTGTTGGGATGGACGGAGAAATGCGCCAGCACATCTTCGAACCATTTTTTTCAACCAAGGAGAAGGGGAAGAGTAGCGGCATGGGCCTGGCCACTGCATATGGGATCGTCAAGCAACATGGAGGATTCATCCATGCATACAGCGAATTGGGACAGGGAACGCTTATGCGGGTCTACTTGCCTGTTGTTCCGGAACATCCTCGCGGTTCCGAGACGGCGCACATGCGTAAGACACCGACTATCGAACTGCGGGGCACCGAAACACTTCTCCTTGCGGATGATCACGACTCCATCCGGGAGATGGCCCGGCAGACACTCGTCAACCTGGGGTACCGCGTTCTTTCGGCGGTTGACGGAGAAGAAGCGATGCGTCTTTGCGAAGCCGAGACACCCGCACTGGCCATTTTGGACGTGGTGATGCCAAAGATGGGAGGCCCGGAGACGGCTGCAAAACTCGCCGAGCGATTCGAAAAACTGCCCATCTTGTTCACGAGCGGCTATTCGCACGGATCGAGAGGCATCGACAGCACTGCACGCTACCTCCAAAAGCCTTACAGCCCCTCAAACCTGGGCCGCGTGGTACGCGAGATTTTGGATAACGCGAAGAGCCAACTCCCCACGGCTTGAAGTCTGTTTCGAATGAATTTTCCTGGAATGCCGTGCTTTTGCCGTTGACACGTGCGCAGCGCAGTGCTAAAAAGCCCCGAAGACAAGCCCTTTGGTGGTAAGCCTCTTACCGCAATGGAATCAGCGAGTGAGGCCGCAGACCTGCCTGGCAGGGCAGGCCTGTAGGGCCGCCGAGGGAATTGTCCTGTTACACCCCACCCCACCCCGGGAGGTGAGAACCTACGGTTTTCACCTCCTTTTTATTTTCCGCATGCGATTCGCAGACATTTCAAGCTAACAGTTCAGGTGAGTCCAGGAAAGTTCTAATCCTCAGTTTCGGCGTGTGGGTCAATCTCTGTTAGAGGCGTTACGCATCGAGTTGACCTCGCAATAATAGGAAGGTTGAACAGTGCGCACATGCACGACTTTCTATTTCTGACCGGAGAGCTCGGCAGCGCGGGCGGCGCCTTGCAGGGCACTCCGGCGCCCAGGCGCATTTGCGAGTGCCAACTCAAATTCTTTCAACGCTAGCACTGGCTGATTCTGCTCAAGCAACAGGTAGCCAAGTTGTTCGCGGGCCGGAATAATCGGTCCTGGAGTTACCGGAAGCTTCTCGGTCGCGTCCTCCTCATCGGCTGCTTGGCGCATCGAGGTGGCCGCTTCCTCCGGTTTACCGTCCGCTTGGGCCGACCAAGCCGTAATCTCGCGCGCCAAAATACCCACCTGAGTACCCCAATAGCCGTTGCCTGACGTGCGGAGCTGTAATTCGATCTGCCGCAATCGCTCCGCTTCCTTCCGGGCCTCTGCAGGGCGTCTGGTGCGACCTAGTCCCAGCCCGCGGGCCCAGACGGCGATTGCTACGACGTGCAGCGGGGCTCCCGTCGGAGGAACAATGCTGGCAGCTTCTTCCCACTGACTCCGTTCGACGGCGTAGCGAACCGGAATCGCGGCAGATGCGTACGCAATTATGAAATCGGCGGTGTTCAGTCCGGACATACCTCGCAATTGCTCCACGACCTGAGCTGCATCTGCATCGCGGCCACTTTGCAGGTACGCGTACACCAGATAATCCATAGTATGCAGCTCTTCTGCCGTGGCGCACTGCTGGTGAGCCGCATCTCTTGCCGCCACGTTAGAAGCAATGGAGTCTTCCCATAGGCCGAGTCGCGTGAAAATGTGCGATGGCATGTGTAAAGCGTGTGGGGCTGAGGGTGCAATCTTGGAGTAGTCTCTCGCCGCTTGAAGGCCTCTCGATGCAAGTTCCGCATTGTCGTAAGCGTGGATGAGGTAGTGGGGGATTCCGGGGTGTTGTGGGAAAGAGTGAAAAAGCGGCTCCAGCACACCCGCCGCCTGCTTCTGCTTTGAATGCCTCTTATCGGTTGGGGTAGCGTTGGCCAGGAGCGCCAGCGCGTAAAACACTTGTGCTTCTGCATCGTTGCGGTTCTCTGCCGCCAGGTTTTTCATCGCGCGCTCGTAGTTCACCGCTCGTTTAGGAAAGAGAATGGTGTCAGCATCTTGGTAGATCAAGCTTAGCGCGTTGATGAATTTGCGTTCGCGTTCGGTGTCCGCTCGGCCCTGCTGTGCCAGCAGGATTTCCCGTTGGGCACTCGGAATCGTGGTGAGAGAAAGAGGCGGGTCCCAGAGCTGGTGGAAGTACGTCATTGCGATGCCCCAGTGTGCCATCGCACACCGAGGATCCTGCTTCGCTACGCCGCGGAATACAGCTTCAGCGGCCGTGTAGGCAAATGAATGAAGCAACGCGACCCCTCTGTTGAACGGTTGCTGAACTCCCGGTTGGCAGGAAATCGGAAAAGACACTACCCCCAGCTTCTCTGGTGCGCCATGAACGTGTGGCTCTTGTGCGTTGGCGGATGGGATTAAAATGACCAGCAGACTGAGTAGCATTCGCGGCACACGGCGCATCCCTGTCTCCCTGGAAAGATGGCACTCTCGCGACGTACGAATAATACGCTTAACTCAAAGAAAACGCCCTCGCTTGAACGACTTACGAAATCGTGTGACAGGCCTTGTGCCAATCACGACAAATTCCGATCCTTTGAAGTTAGCTCCAGATAGATTTGCTTCGCTGTGAACCGATCCAACGATAGCTTCGTCAGTACCTTGTTTCCGGGTCCGCCTCGGTTAAGATAGTTCTCATCTTGGCCGAATTCGAGATGCCCGCTCCGCCGCTCCTGGCTCTTCGTGACGTTACCGTAGTGCGCGGGTCGTCCAAGGAACGGCCGGCGCTCGAGGGCATTTCGCTGCGAATCGCGGCCGGCGAACATGTTTGCATTCTCGGGCCGAACGGCTGCGGCAAGTCCACACTCATCAAGACAATTACTCGCGAGTGTTATCCTATGGCGCGGGAAGGCTCCTCGATTTCAATACTGGGACGAGAGCGTTGGAACATTTTCGAGCTGCGCTCACTGCTCGGGATCGTTTCGCCGGACCTGCTGGCTTCCTGCACCACGGACGCCACAGGACGCGATGTGGTTCTTTCCGGTTTTTTTAGCAGCACGCGTATCTTTCCCCACCATCATCCTGACCCCGAGCATCTGGCGCGGGCAGAGGCTACGCTCGAGCGGTTGGGTGTCGCTCATCTCGCGAATCGCGCCGTATCTCAGATGTCCTCGGGGGAAGCTAAGCGAACTCTGATCGCGCGAGCTCTGGTGCACGATCCGCAGACGCTGCTCTTCGATGAGCCCAGCAACGCACTGGATATCGCCGCGCAATTCCAGTTGCGCGATACGATGCGGCAGCTCGCGCAAAGCGGGCTCGGCATTTTGCTCGTCACTCACCACGTTTCAGAAATAATTCCGGAAATCGAACGCGTGGTGCTTCTGCGAGGGGGCCGGATCCTCGCCGATGGCCCCAAACAAGAAATCCTCACGGCAGCGCATCTTTCTTCGCTCTTCGCCGTATCCGTCCGGCTCGTGCAGCATGACGGTTACTTTCATTTGTATTAGTACGTCAGGCGTCGGTGTTTTCCGCGATCACTACGTTGCCGGTGCTGCGCGTGAATTGCTCCCCTAGCTCGTGCACGCCCATGGCTGCCCGGCGAGCCAATGCTCGGGATCCGTCTCTCCCCCCCCAAGTGTCGTTGGCGACCTGTTGACAATCAACAGGAGTAAGCGTAGCCTCCTGTTGATTGCCAAAAGGAGAATCGCGATGGCGCAAACGCGCGGTGAAGTGTTGCAAGGCACGCTCGATCTGATCGTACTGAAGACCCTTGAGGCCCTTGGTCCGCTGCACGGCTACGGAATCGCCGTGCGAATTCAACAAGTTTCCGCCGATCTCCTCAAGCTCAATCAGGGCACGCTTTACCCCGCGCTGCTGCGCCTGGAACAGCGTGGCTGGATCTCCTCAAAATGGGGCGTCTCGAACAACAATCGCAAAGCCAAGTACTACTCGCTCACACGGAGCGGACGCAAACAACTTTTGGCGGAGACGGAAAGCTGGGAGCGCATGGCCGCGCTCATGACGCGCCTGCTCGGCCGCGCCGAAGGAGCCTGACATGCAATGGCTGCGTATTCTCGGTTCTCGGTTGCGCGGACTGCTTCGCAAGGAACGTGGGGATTCTGAACTCGATGCGGAACTGGGCGCTCACCTTGACGCGCTCACCGAGGAAAACATCCGCCGCGGTATGAACGAACAAGAAGCGCGTTACGCCGCCCGTCGCGAATTCGGAGGTCTTGAGCAAACGAAGGAATCGTATCGCGAGCAGCGCGGCTTGCCGTTTTTCGAAACACTCGCGCAGGACTTGCGCTACGCATCCCGGATGCTCTTGAAAAGCCCCGGGTTCACCTCGGCAATCATCTTGACGCTGGCGCTTGGCATCGGCGCCAACACGGCTCTATTCTCGCTGGTCAACGCCGTGTTGCTCGGCAACCTCCCGGTCCGCCACCCCGAAGAACTCGTTGTCATCAAGTACACCGACAGCCGGTCTCAGGAAGCGGAAGACGACTTCTCCTATCCCATGTATCAGGCCATCCGCGACAAAAACACGGTTTTTACCAGCGTCCTGACGCGAGCCGCCGTGGATTTCAATGCCAGCTATGGTGCGCAGAGTGAACGTGCTGTCGGCGAGCTGGTTTCCGGCAACTATTTCGAGACGCTTAGAGTCCAGCCGTTTCTTGGCCGGCTAATCGGGCCCGAAGACGACAGCACTCCCAGCGCAAATCCAGTCGCCGTTCTTAGTTATGGCTACTGGCAGCGGCGATTTGGCAGCGATCCAGGGATTGTCGGCGAGGACGTCATCCTGAATAATCACTCGATTCACGTCATCGGCGTCACGCCCCCACAATTTTATGGCACGGAAATGGCGCGCAACCCGGATATTCGGGTGCCCATGATGATGACAACGGTCTTTCGTCCCGTCCCTGCGAACCGCATGCAAAGCGCTCGGCACCGATGGATCACCGTCCTGGCGCGCCGCAAACCCGATGTCACACTCGCGCAAGCGCAGGCTTCGCTCGATATCCTCTATCATCAGGTTCTTGCAGCGGAATTGCAGGAACTCGGCTCAAGCATCAACGCCCATAACAAAGAGCGTGCACTCGCGAGTCGCATCCAGCTGGCTCCGGGGAGTCAGGGGTTCGCGCATCTGCGCGGAGAAATGGAACGGCCGCTGCTGCTAATGTTCAGTATCACTGGCATTGTGCTGTTGGTCGCTTGTGCAAACCTGACAAACCTTCTGCTGGCGAGAAATGCAAAGAGAAAACAGGAAATTTACGTGCGGCTGGCGATTGGTGCGGGCCGTGGAAGGCTCATTCGGCAATGGCTGACCGAGAGTCTTCTGCTTGCCGTTCTTGGCGGATGCGCCGGCGTCATTGTGGCCTATTGGGCTAAAACGGGAATGCTCGGCTTTCTTCCTGCGAGCTACAGTGCAAACCTCCATGCTCCAATGGATTTGCGGGTGTTGGGGTTCGCACTCCTCGCATCGCTTGTTACTGGGCTGCTCTTCGGACTTGCACCTGCGTTGCAGCTCTCGCACACCGGAGTGTCCAGCGCGTTGCGCAACGACGCCCCGTCGATCGCTTCGGGTGAACGACTATTAAGTTTGCGCAGCGCGCTCATTTTTCTCCAAGTGGCTCTCTCCCTGCCGCTATTGATCGGCGCGGGCTTGTTTCTCCACAGTTTGAGGAACCTGCGGGGTGTCAACACCGGCTTTCTTAAGGAAAATGTTTTTTTGGCGACGCTCAATCCATCCATGAATGGCTATCCCCAGCAAAGAATCAAATCGCTTTACGATGATCTTCTCGCTCGTGTCCGCGCGCTGCCCCGTGTACGTGCCGCGAGCCTCACCACGAGCTCCGTCATTTCTGGCAGCTGGGATCAAGAGGGCGTCAAGGTGGAAGGCTACCGGCCCGGCCCCGACGAAAATATGAGCCCCAACGCCGCTATCATTTCGCCAGGCTATTTCGCGACACTCGGCATTCCTTTCGTGGAAGGCCGCGACTTGACAGAACAGGACACTTCCTCAGCGCCGAAAGTCGTCATCATCAACGAGACCATGGCGCACTATTTCTTTGGAAGCAAAGACGCCCTCGGCAAGAAAATTGGCACCAGCGACGATCCAAAGGTGCCTCCTGAAATGGAAATTATCGGCGTCGTGAAGGACGCCAAGTATGTGCGTCTTTCGGAAAAGCCGCGCCGCCATTTCTACACAGCGATGGCACAGGAGCCGCGCCTTTTTGACATGACGTTGCAGGTACGCACAGCCGGCGATCCGGAAAAAATTGGAGACCTGGTTCGAGCGCAGGTGCACGACTTGGATGCGAACCTTCCGCTCTACGCGACCACCACGCTGGAAATCCAGATCGACAATTCACTCACGCAAGAAAGGCTGCTCACCTGGCTTTCCAGCCTGTTCGGATTGCTGGCCACTCTGCTGGCCTCGCTCGGACTTTCTGGCGTTGTGGCCTTCTCCGTGGCCCGACGCACGCGAGAAATCGGAATCCGTATGGCGCTCGGCGCGCAACCGAGAGCTATCCTTCGTCACGTCGTCAGTCACATGGCTTTCCTCGTGACCGCGGGCATGGCCGTTGGGCTGGCCGCCGCTTTCGGACTGAGCCGATTGTTGGGCAGCATGCTCTTCGAAGTTGGGTCCGCGGATCCTTTGGCGTACGCGGGGGCGTGCTTCTTGCTTGGCGTTGTCGCGGCACTTGCGGCGTACTTGCCCGCGCAGCGCGCCACGCTAGTCGATCCAGTCGTGGCACTGCGCTACGAGTAGTGAAGACGCAGCAAAGTTCTTAAGTTGTCCGTTGGGAGCATAAGCATGACCTGGTTGCGGATTCTGACTCTACGAATCAAAGGACTGTTTGGCCGTAGCCGCCGCGAGAGCGAACTCGAAACCGAACTGAGGGCGCATCTTGAGGCGCTCACAGCAGAAAACATCCGACGAGGCATGAACGAACAAGAGGCGCGTTACGCCGCCCGCCGCGAATTCGGAGGCGTCGAACAAACCAAGGAACTTTATCGTGAACGTCGCGGCCTCCCGCTTCTTGAAACTTTGCTCCAGGACATTCGCTTTGGCGCGCGTTCGCTTACAAAGAATCCGGGATTCACCATCGTCGCGGTCTTGACCCTCGCGCTCGGTATCGGCGCGAACGTCGCGATTTTCAGTGTAGTCAACGCCGTGCTTTTACGCCCCCTGCCGTACAAAAACTCCGATCAGTTGGTCACGATTCTTCACGATGGCGACAATCCCGTTTCGGTTGCCAACTACATCGATTGGCGTGACCAGAGTCGTGCCTTCGAAGCGATGGCTGCCGCGGATTATTGGACCCCGAGCCTGACAGGCGTTGATCCACCGGAACATCTCTGGGGACTTCAGGTTACACAAAACCTTCTGCCCATGCTCGGCGTCCAGCCCTTGCTGGGGCGGCTGTTTGTTCCTGGCGAGGACCAGAAAGGCGCGGAGCACGAAGTCATTTTGAGCCACGGGCTTTGGCAGCGGCGTTTTGCGGGTGAGCGCAACGTTTTAGGCAAGACGATCACGCTGAACGGCGAGCTATTCACTGTCGTGGGCGTCATGCCAACCGAATTCAAGTTTGCTCCGTTCTGGGCCACACGCGCGGAGTTGTGGGTCCCGGACGCGTTCGGTGACCGAATTCACAATCGAGGAGGCAACAGTTTGCGAATTTTCGCGCGGCTCAAGCCGGAAGTCACGCTCGCTCAGGCTCGCGCGGAAATTGCGACCATCACCGCTCGGCTCGAGCAGAGATTCCCAGGCACGAATCGCCATGTCGTGGTGACTCCGCTCATGGTGAACGTCGTCGGAGAAGTCAAAGCGCCCCTGCTCGTGCTGCTTGGTGCAGTCGGGTTTGTGTTGCTCATCGCCTGCGCCAACGTCGCGCATATGCTCATGGCACGTTCCGCTACGCGACAAAAGGAAATCGCCGTCCGCGCAGCCCTGGGCGCTCCCCGCGCGCGCCTAATCCGCCAGTTCTTCACAGAAAACTTGCTGCTGGCATCCCTCGGTGCCTCCGCTGGTCTGCTGTTAGCCGTCTGGGGAACACGCGTCTTGATCGCGGCCAGCCCGGCAAATATCCCACGCGTGGAAACTGTGAACATCGATGCTCGCGTCGCGCTTTTTTTGCTCGGCGTAACCTTCTTGACCAGTCTCGCGTTTGGCCTGGTGCCGGCCCTGCAAACCACTGCCCTCAATCTATCGGACGCGTTAAAAGAGAGCAGTCGCGGAAGCAGCGAAGGTAACCGGCGCAACCGGCTGCGGAGTTTTCTCGTTGTCTCGGAGTTCGCTCTCGCGCTCATGCTCTTAATCGGAGCCGGGTTGATGATCCGCAGTTTTTTCGCTCTGCAGTCAGTGGACCCGGGCTTCAACCCTCATAATGTACTTTCGATGGTCGTCTCCGTCGCCGGATCAAAAGAAGCGGATGCAAATCGCCGCGCACTCTTTTATCGGGAGCTGCTCGGGCGCGTTCGAACACTTCCCGGCGTCCAAGCTGCAGGCGGCATCAATCACCTGCCGCTGGCTGGCGATCAATGGGGCTGGCCGTTTACGATCGAGGGCCGCCCAAAGCCGCGTCCTGGAGAATCGCCTTCCGGCGTGTATCGCTTAGTCACACCAGGTTACTTTGAGACTATGCGGTTGCCTCTCGTGCGCGGACGCTACATTTCCGCTGCCGATGACATCAGTGCTCCTGGTGTGGTCATCATCAACGAGCGCGCGGCGCGCAGGTACTGGCGGGGAGCAGATCCAATCGGTCAGCACGTTTCTTTTGCTGACGACAAAGCTACTAACTCGCCAACCTGGTTGACCGTAATTGGTATCGTTAAAGATGCGAAACAGGAGGACTGGACCGCTCCGGTTTATCCCGAGGTCTATCTTGCTTCCTTTCAGAATCGCCAGTACCTCGAAGAAGCTGGCTCGCACATGGCATATATCACTCTGGTCGTCCGCACGACCGGCGACCCGGGAGCATATGCTTCCACTGTGAAAAGCGCCGTGTGGTCTCTCGATCGCGATTTACCGATCTCCGAAGTCCTGACGATGGATAGCGTTGTTTCGGATGCGAACGCGCAGGCGCGCTTCGAGACGATCTTGCTCGGCGTATTCGCACTCGTCGCGCTCGTGATGGCCGCAGTGGGAATTTACGGCGTGATGAGCTATTCCGTGTCGAGACGAACACACGAGATTGGAATTCGAATTTCGCTCGGCGCAAGCTGCAACGATGTGTTCCGGCTGGTCGTGCGGCAAGGCATGGTGCTCGCGCTTGCAGGCTCAGCTGCCGGCATTGCCGGAGCCCTGTTGCTCTCGCGGCTCATGACAAAGATTCTTTACGGCGTGCCCCCGACTGATCCAGCAACCTTTGTCTGCGTCGCGCTTCTCCTTGCCATGGTTGCTCTCCTCGCCACTTACATCCCTGCGCGCCGCGCTACAAGAGTTGACCCCCTGGTTGCGCTGCGATACGAGTAGCCGTACCAGTTCGCTCCTCCGTGCTAAAATCTCCGCGCAATGGGCCGCCTTTGCTCCTCCCGTTTCGAGCGAGCGGCGCGACAACTCGGCTGGATGCGCATCGCCGGTCTCGATGAAGCCGGCCGCGGCGCGCTCTTCGGCCCTGTCGTCGCCGCCGCCGTGATTCTCAATCCCAAGCGCCGCATTGTCGGCCTCGACGATTCGAAGAAGCTTCCCGCGGAACGCCGTACGGAGCTTGCCGCGCGCATTCGCCAGCATGCCATAGCCTGGGCCGTCGCGGAAATCGACGCCCAGCGAATCGACGCGTGGAATATCTATCAGGCCAGCCGCCAAGCCATGACTGCCGCGCTCCAACAGCTCTCCATTCAGCCAGACTATTTGTTGATAGACGCCATGCAACTCGATGTGCTCGTCGAGCAGAAATCGCTCATCAAGGGCGACGCCCGCAGCGTTTCGATTGCCGCTGCTTCTATCCTTGCAAAAACCCATCGCGACGCCTGCATGGAAAAATGGGACGCCATCTATCCGCAATACGGCCTCGCTCGCCATAAGGGATACGCCACTCCAGACCATCTGGAAGCCCTGCGTCGGCACGGTCCTTCCCCGCTCCACCGCTATTCCTTCGCGCCAGTCCGCGACGCGAATTGCTGGGCCGCCGGAGCTACGCAAACTCCGCTACCTCTTTTCTAGCGCCTCAAATAGAATCTCCGCCGGACACGCGAGAGGTCAGCTGGATGCACTGGAAACGGGTCTGGAGCCGGGCGATAATTTTGCTCTCGATTTCCTCCACATCTTTTTGCACCTGGATTCTCGCCGCATTGATCGTTGCCCATTCCCCGGATGCTGATGCGCAGACTCTTCTCGCCGCCACGCCGCCCATGGGTTGGAACAGTTGGGACGCGTACGGCGAGACCGTCAGCGAATCCGATATTCGAGCGAATGCGGCCTGGATGGCGGAGCACTTGAAAGCCTACGGCTGGGAATACGTTGTCGTGGATGAGGGTTGGTACGTGACGAATCACCCCACCGGATCCAATGGCGGCGCCCCCGAATTCAGTCTCGATGCGCATGGCCGCTATGTTCCCGCCGTTAATACCATTCCCTCGGCCGCGAACGGCGCCGGCTTCAAACCCCTGGCGGATTACGTCCATTTCCTCGGTCTAAAATTCGGCATCCACATTTTGCGTGGAATTCCTAAGGAAGCGGTTCGCAGAAATCTTCCAATAGCGGGCACCTCCTATCGTGCAAAGGCCGCCGCGGACGTTTCCGATTCTTGTCCATGGAACACTTACAACTACGGACTGAATCCCCGCTCGCCTGCTGCTCAGACTTATTACGATTCCATCGCCAGCTTGTACTCCGAATGGGGCGTCGACTTCATCAAGGTGGATTGCATTTCCAGCCATCCTTACAAGGGCGACGAAATTAGCATGATCAGCCGTGCGCTGCGCAAAGTTCATCGCCCAATCGTCTTGAGTCTATCGCCCGGCCCGGCTCCTCTCGACAAGGCCTTCGAACTGCGCCGTCACGCGCAAATGTGGCGCATCTCCGATGATATTTGGGACGTCTGGCGCAGCGACAAGGATTTCCCTCAGGGCGTCGAAAATCAATTTGCCCGCGCGGCAAAATGGGCCAAATTCTCCGGCCCCGGGCATTGGCCCGATGCGGATATGCTTCCGCTCGGCCGCCTCGAGCCCGCCGCAGGCTGGGGGAAGCCGCGCGCCACGCGCCTCACTCACGATGAGCAGCGCACTCTCCTCACTCTGTGGTCCATCTTCCGTTCGCCGCTCATCATGGGCGGCAATCTCACTCTGTGCGACGACTGGACCGAGTCAGCACTCACTAACGCAGAGCTAATCGGCGTCGATCAGCAATCCACAGGCAGCCATGCAGTCATCTCCACCGACAAAACAGCTGTCTGGCTTGCCACTCCGGAATCCGGCGATGGTGCCTACATTGCTGTTTTCAACCTCGACGCCGCGCCGCTGTCACTTCAGTATTCCTGGAGGGATCTCGGCCTCAATCGCGACAAGTACAAACTTCGTGATCTTTGGGAACACGAAGACCTCGGCTCCCTGGAATTTCTCGACCTCACGCTTCCGCCCCACGGCTCCGCAATCTACTGGGCCTCGGAGCACTAACTCACCATTCCCCTCCTCGGAGGCAAGGGGGTTTATCAAGAAACCGCTCGCAAAATCCCAAAATTTACTCCTATCCCGCTTCGCCCCGTCTTCGCCACCTAGTTTCCTAGTCCTAAAGGGGATAACTGGCTGCTCACAACCATTTCTGGGCTCGTTGACTTGCCTTTTCACTGCCTGCTAGCGTTAGCAAGCACGGTTTGTGTCTGCCTTTCCAACACTTGGGACGGAGGGGTTGTCCTCCTGCGGGTGCGGGCCGCGTATTGTCTGGGAACACGAATGGCCTATAACAAGAGCAAGTATGTCGAATCCGCACAAAAGCTGCTGAATCAGGGCAAGGTCCCTCAGGCCATCGCCGAATACCAGCAAATTCTCAAGTCAGAACCGCGCGATCAGGTCACTCTCATGACCATCGGCGAGCTGTACATCCGCCAGGGCGAAACTTTTCAGGCCATCGATTATTTCGAGCGCCTTGCTCAGATTTTTGTCGGCGACGGTTTTCTCACCAAGGCCATCGCCGTATACAAACGCATCGCCAAACTAGCTCCAGAAGAGATTCGCCCCCTCGAAAAACTGGCCGACCTTTATGTCCAGCAAGGGGTGATGAGCGAAGCCCGTCCCCTCTTTTTGCAGCTTGCGGAAATCCACCTCAAGAACAACCGCCAGCCCGAAGCCATCGGCCTCCTGAAAAAACTTCTCCTCGCGGAACCCGACAATCTTCGCATTCAGGTTCGCCTGGCCGACCTCTATCAGGCTATGGGGCAGTCGCGGGACGCCATCGAGACGTACGTTTCCGCTGCGCAGCGCGCCCTCGCCCGCGGAGACCACGCCGAATCCGAAAAGCTTGCTGACAAGGCTTTGAAGATCGATTCCAATTGTTTGGCCGCCACGATTGTAAAAGCCCGCTCCTCCTCCTCGCAGGGTAATCTCACTCACGCGGCGGAGCTACTCGAACGCATGCCCGAGCTCGAAAAGGGGGGCGAGCAATCCGAGTTTCTCCTGGATCTCTATATCAAGGACTTGGACTGGGACAAGGCCACGGGTCTCGCGCTCCGTGTTTTGGGAGCCGACAGCAAAAATTTTGGTCCCGCTCAGAAAATTGTCGAAGCGCTTCTTGAATCTGGACAGAGCGACCGCGCGACGGCCATCATCGGCCATATCCGCGGCCCGATGATCGATGGCGGGGAACATGAGGTCATCGGTCGCCTGCAGAACGAGCTGGCAAACCGCTTGCCCGGCCGCATTGAGCCTCTCGAATGGCTTGTCGATTTCTACGGGCGCACCAGCGATTCTTTTAGGCTTCCTGATGCCCTTGCTCATCTGGGAGACGCGCTTGCCGCCGACGATCAGCTCGATCGCGCAAAGGCCATCTTCGAGCAGTTAGTCGAACGCCAACCCGACAGCGATTCTGCCCGGCGCAAACTTGACGGCGTACTCAGAAGAATGGGCTTGCTCGCCCCTGAGCCGGCGCCTGCGGCCCCTCAGGCCCCTGAGGAACATCTTCAAGCTAATATTCCTAAAGTTGCTGAGCCAAAGTTGCGTTCTGACACCGAGACCTTCGCTCCCGTAGCTGGTGACAGACCCGTCTTCGCCTCCGCCATCGCAGAGCCTGCTCTCGACGAAGAGACGCAGAAGTTCATCGCTCAATCCCTCACCGACGTTGATCTTTTCGCCAGCTACGGTCTAACCCAGAAGGCCATCGGCCTTCTAGAAGCCATTTTACGCCGTGCTCCACGGCACACCCCTACCCTTGAAAAGCTTCTCGATTTCGTCCTCGGCGCCGGTGACGACCGCCGTACCGCTGAGCTCGCTGCCCAACTTGAGCAAATTCATATCGACCATGCCGATCACCGCTCCGCAGAACGCTTTGGAGAGCTTCGGCGCAGGTTCCAGCGCGCCGCCGGTCTCAGCGATGCGGATTTGGCTGCCAGCACTGCGCCTCCTCCGCAGGAAGCACCTGCTGCAACAATTCCGGAGGTCCCGGTCAAAGCTGTGGCCGCCGAGCCTGGGCCACTCGCTAAAGCACCGGCGCCCGCGGAACCCGAACCCGTGGAAAAGGTCGCAGCCGAGACAGTGAATGCTAGGGCTTCTTCGGATTCTTCCGACACCCAGGAGGAAGTGGACCTCTCCGATGAATGGGCCTCGATGCTGGAAGATTCTCATCCGGCACAGCCCGCTTCGAAGCCCCCTCTGGCAAGGCCCGCTGAGCCACCTCCTCCTCCCGAAGTGGCGGCCGAGCCGGTTTCGGCCCGCCCCGCCGATGCTCACGAGGTGGCGGAGTTCGAACTGCCAGTTGAAGCTCCCCCCGCGCGCGGAGAGCAGTCAGATGCATTCGCGGACATTTCCGCCGAACTTCCTCCCGAGCCTGAGGAGGAAACGATCTCGGCGCCTGTCGAACACAATCGCGCCCCAGCAGTTCCTGAAAAGCCAGCCGTTGACACAAAGCCTTCTGCACCAGTCGAACCTGAATTTGAATTGGACCAGGACTATGAGCTGGTCCTGGAACCGGAGCCGTTGGTCCCCGCTTATGACCAGAAGCCGCCTGCAACTCCGATTGTGGTTCCTAAGCCCCAGCCGGAGCCGGCAGCCCAAAATACCGCCGCCCCGCCCGCTAGCGGGTTTGCTTCCGACCAGTTTCTTGCGGACCTGGCGAAGGAGATCGACGAACTCGGCCTCGACACGCTCGTGCCTTCCCACTCGGAAGTTGCGCCTCCAGCCGCTTCGACCAAGGCGGAGGAAAAGCGCATTGGCCCGGCTGAACATAGCCCGCTCAAGGAAGTCTTTGACGAATTTCGTGCCGAACTCGGCGAAATGGGTGCTGAAGACGAAGACCTCGAGACCCACTACAATCTCGGTACCGCTTTCCGCGAGATGGGCTTGCTTGATGAAGCCATCAGCGAATTCCAAAAAGTGGCCAAGGCCGCCGACAACGGCAAACCCTTCCGCTATGGCATGCAGTGCTGCACTCTCCTCGGGCTTGCCTTCATGGAAAAAGGCCAGCCGGGCATTGCCGCCATCTGGTACGAGCGTGCCCTTCATACGCCCGGCATCGAACCGGAAAGCATCCTCGCATTGCGGTATGATTTAGGCGTTGCTCAGGAATCCGCGGGTGAGCCGGAAGCGGCGTTGAAAAGTTTTTCCCAGGTCTACGCGATGAACATTGATTATCGCGACGTCGCTGATCGTATCGCCGCTCTCCAGAAGCCCATCCGCTGAGTTCCGGCATTCACGGATGCAAGGGATTCCTTCTTAACCATGAACCGCGTCTTTCGCGCATTGCTGGTCGTCGTTTGCTTCGAAATGGGAGCCTTGCTTCTCTATCTCCCGTGGTCCGCCTTCTGGGAACAGAACTTTTTCCTAATGCACTTCCCTTCACTCATTCCCGTGGTGCTTCACCCTTCGTTTCGAGGTGCCGTCAGCGGTCTCGGAGCGCTGGACATCCTTTTAGCGCTCAGCTTTATTGGTTCTCGTCCTGGTCCTTCGCGTGTCCCGCCGCAATAGCTTGGCTCCCGATTCCCATCTCCGTACGGAGAGAAGGCCTATCCTCTGCTATGTAACAGACCGCCGGAGTCTGCAGGATGCGCCCCAAATCAATTTGATCGAGTCGCTTCTGAAAAAAATTGAGTCGCTAGCCGCCGCTGGTATCGATCTGATTCAGCTGCGCGAAAAAGATTTATCGGGGAGAGATGTTTCTTTGCTCACTCGCGAGGCATTGCGGCGCGTTTCGAAACTTGCGATCCGCGCTCAAGCTGCACCGCGCATTCTCGTGAACGACCGACTCGACGTGGCCCTTGCCGAACAAGCCGGGGGCGTCCACTTGAGTGAAGATTCTCTGCCCGTCGATGAGGCGAAACGTCTGCTCTTGGCTTATCAATCCACCCACTCGCCCGCCTCCGATTTTCTCGTCGGCGTTTCTTGCCATTCGCTCGAAGCGGCCCAATCCGCTGCTGCCGCCGGTGCAGACTACGTACTCTTCGGACCGGTCTTCGCCACGCCCTCTAAAGCCGCGTACGGCGCGCCCCAGGGAATCGAGCGTCTCGCCGAAGTTTGCGGCTCCGTAGCCATTCCTGTCCTCGCTATAGGTGGAATTTCGCTTGCGAACGCCCCGTCCTGCTTCTCCGCAGGCGCCTCCGGTATCGCTGCTATCCGCCTTTTTCAAGACTCTGCTGATCCCGTCGGCCTCGTCCAAACGCTTCGCCGGCAATCCTAATAGCCTGCGGCCAGTCTGCTCTCCATCTCAGTGACCCATATGGCGGCGCAAGGTGCCGACAGCGCAAAGTATCGTACTGAAAGCCTCGCAAACCGCTCGGTAGTAATCCCTAAGTATTCCGCCGGGTTAGGGGGGAGATTCTAGTTGAGAATAAGTTGCATCTAATATCGGACTAATGTAGTCTGCTTTCTTGTTGCAAATCATTTGCAAGGAGATATCGTGCCCATTCCTCCATTTACGTCTTTTCTCAAGCTTTTCCTGCTCTCCCTTTTCTTCGCTTTTCTTCCCGGCGCCGCTCCCGCCCAGGAAAGCCCCTACTTCGTTGCCTACGACCATTATCTTGAAGAGCCCGGGAACCTCGAAATCGAATATTTCTCCACCTTTGGCACTCAGCGCGGCGGCCGCGACTTCCACGCCTATTGGATGGAGTTCGAGTACGGTGCCACGGCCTGGTGGACCACAGAATTTTATCTCGACGGCCAGTCTACGTTCGGGGATTCCACCTTATTCACAGGCATCCGGTGGGAAAATCGCGTTCGCGTCTTGAAGCGCGAGCATTTCATCAATCCGGTTCTCTACGTGGAATACGAGCACAAGAGCGGCGCCGACAAAATTCTCAAAGAGGGCGAAGGCCACGACATCGAATCAGACTTCCTCACTCCCAACGCCGAAGCTCACAAAGAACATATCAACGAGATCGAACTGAAACTGATCTTATCCAGCACCTTCAAGGGCTGGAATCTGACTGAAAACACACTCGCAGCCAAAGATCTTTCCAACTCGCCATGGGAATTTGGTTACGCCATCGGCGCCAGCCGGCCGCTGGCCCTTAAGGCTTCTGCTAAGCGGTGCTCATTTTGCCGGCAAAACTTCAGTGCAGGCGTCGAAATGTACGGTGGCCTCGGTGACCGTCATCATTTTGGCATGAACGAGACCTCTCACTACCTTGCTCCCGTTGTGGCTTGGAATCTGCCTTCGGACTGGACATTCCGCCTCTCCCCCGGATTTGGTCTGAACAACAACAGTCATCGCTTCCTGTTGCGGTGGGGTGTGTCGCGCGAAATCGCGGGTTTCGGTTCAATGGTCAGCCGCCTTTTCGGGGGCCGCCGGTGAGAGCATATTTTGCCTCTCTTGCGGGCACGGCTGTTCTTCTTTCTGCATCTTTAGCTCTTGCGCAACGCGACAAGGTAGCTCTCGTTTACGCCGAGCTGGCCAAGGCCCCGCCAAAAGCCCGTACCAGGCGCAACCCCTTGGAAAAAGATCCCGACGCCGTTGCAGCTGGAAGGAATCTTTTCGAACAACACTGCACCGAATGCCACGGCGATTTGGCTAAGGGCGGCAATAAAGGCCCAAGCCTGCGTGTCGAGCAGGTTCAGAATGCCGAGCCGGGAGCCATTTTCTGGATTTTGACCAACGGCGTAGTCTGGCGTGGCATGCCGGTGTGGTCCAAACTGCCCGAGCCCCAGCGTTGGCAGGTCGTTAGTTATATAAAATCTCTAGGCGTGGCCGATAGCGCTCCCGTATCCGCCCCTTCGACGAGATCGTCCTCAAATGTTGCTACTGAGCTGCCTTCGCCGCGTCGTTGAGAATCATCGCCAGCCGCACGCCGCCCTCAACGATACGCTTCTCGGCCACTGGAGCCGCCTTTTCCTGATACATCTCGCCAGCCACGATGTTCAGGTGCATCATGCGCTCGCCGATTTTGTTGTCGTCCGAGCAAGTGTGCACGGCCACATTCGGCTCAACGGCTATTTGCGGCGCCAGGTTCCCATACACAACGTTTTCCGCGAAATCGTAGCCTTCCCATACCCAATCATCTACATGAACCCCGGCCTTTTGCCAGTTCTCAATGTCTGCCGCGTAGGAAGCATTCAGCGTATCGGCATACTCCGCCGAGTCCGCGCCTTCCGCATCGCGCTCGGGAATGGCCGTATCCCAAATGCTGTGCAGATTTGGCGCAAACGAATGATTGTGTTCGTGCGGGTTGCGCCGCAAGTATTTCACGGGCAGGCAATTTCCGCCTTCATCGGCATTCGTGATGGTGTGCAGCGGCTGATGCAAATCTCCAACAAAGTGGATGATGTAGCGCAGTGCCTCCGCCCGCTTTGCCCCATCGGCATTCTTATCTTTCAGAACGGCCAGCTGATCGCTGATCGCTTTCGTAACGCATCCTTCTTTTAGGCAATACGGCTCCAGCCGCCCGCGCTGCACCCCTCTCGGAATGTCGATGTAGTGCCATGGCCCGTTCTTTCGTTCTCCCCGCACATCGTCCGCCCATGTCGACACATCCGCCATTGCGTCGCGCATCGCTCCTCCGCAATAACGGTTCAATTTCGGATCGATTGGGTTTTCGCTTAGCAACTTCTGCACCCATTGGCGCGCTTCCGGTGTCAAATGCATCTCCGCGATGAATGCGACGGTCTGGTGGCCCTTGCATCCCCACGCCTGCGCCGTTGGAGCCAGAACGAACACCGCGATCAATCCGAATAGAAAAAGGTACGTCGCCGCTCGTCTCATGAATCTCTCCCAAAAGAGTCTGCAGGTCTTGCCTTCCATATATCCGAAGCGAATATTGATTTACGATGTGTTCTGGAATTGCGAAGTCCAAAGGGCTACCACTCATCCCTGGTGAGGGCGATTCCACGAGTCACCAGTCACTTCTTCAAGAGCTCATCCATCTTCCGATCGGCCGCCAGGACTCCGTGTGATCGCAAATTACGCGCAACGAAGCCGTGATGGGAATGGCCAGCACCAATCCCATGCCGCCCCACACCCAGCCCCAAAAAAGCAGCGCAATGGTGATAGCCACGGCATTCAAACGGACACGCCGCCCAACCAGTTTTGGCGCCACCAAATTCAGCGCCAGCAAATGAATAGTCATTAACCCCCCGGCGATCAGCGCGAACTGCCCAAACGTCTTCCATTTGGCCAGCGCAATGATAAACGCGGGAAGCCAGGCCAGAACCGCCCCAATATACGGCACCATATTCAGGAGGCCCGACGCAATTCCTGTGAGAAACGGAAAGTCCAGCCCCAGAACCCAGAAGAACGCTCCACTCGCGATAATCACCAGTAGAGTCAGGAACGTCATGCCCGCCAGATAGCTCCTCAAAACATCCCGTAAATCCTCCAGCGTCTCCTTTACCCGTGTTCGCTGCGACGCTGGAAAAAGTTGCAGCGTTCCGTGCCAAACCTGCCGCTTTTCCGCGAGCATGAAGAAAACCAGGAAGGGCACAAACGTGATTTCCAGAAACAGAGCGTAGAGAGATCCAATGCCGCGGAACAAAAGTGTGCGCACAATGGCCGCCTCGGGCCGCTCTCCACCCTGTTGTTGCGGTGTTGCTCCCGGCGTAATCTCGGAAACTTGCCCCTCTAATCCTTTGATCTTCCCCTCCACTGCGCCTGCTGCTTGTTTCAAAAGAGCGCTGTATCTTGGCCAGTTCGCTGCGAAATCTTCCGTCCGCGCCCCTAGGCCGTAGCCACCCGCAACGAGGCCCGCAATCAACAGGAGCACCATGATCATCGCGCCCACCGTGCGCGGCACCCGCGCTCTTTCCAGCAACTCCACCGCGGGATCCAGAAAATAAGCCAGCAAAATCGAGAGCAGCACAGTGATCACAACTCCCGCTGCGTAATAGAAGAACAGCAGGATGATCGCCGCGGCCAGAATACGCAGGCTAAAGGTTGATCCGGCGATTCGAACAGTGGATGGTGGTGTTTCGGTCTCGGGCACGACACACTCCGTTCCCATCACGTTAGCACACTCATGCAAGCTCGTGATGTCTTCGCTCGCCCGCGTATCGCAATTCTCATCGCCCGGCGGGCGCCGCCAATATCCCCCATCGCACGTCTTTTTCCTGTTTATCCTGGCGAACTCCTTTCGCGCCACTCCTCATGCGCACTTTCAAGCCTGTGCTAAACTTTCTTGTGATCAGCCTTTCAGGATTTGAACGTGAGCCCCTCATGCCTAAAGACCTTTTCGGAACCGACGGCATTCGCGGTGTTCCCGGTACTCCCCCTCTCGACGACCCTACTCTCTTTGCTACTGGCCGTTCTCTCGCGGCCTATTTGATTCGCGTACATTCCGCTGCTCACGTCCTCATCGGCATGGACACCCGCGAATCCGGACCTCACATTGCCGCCTTGCTTGCCGCCGGCCTCGCCCATGCGGGAGCATCCGTCGCATTTGCAGGCATCATCACCACCCCCGGCGTCGCCTGCCTCGTCCGCCAGAATGATTTTCAAGCCGGCGTTGTCATTTCCGCTTCGCACAATCCTTACCACGACAATGGCGTAAAGCTTTTCTCTCACGCCGGCATGAAGTTTCCCGATTCCGTCGAAGAAATACTCGAAGCGGACATTTTCAAGCACCGTTCCGAACCGCCGCCCCAAAATCCGACTCTCCTTGTCGCCGACGAATCTCTCGACGCTGAATATCTCGAGTTTCTTCGCGGCCGCGTCCTCCCGGGAGCTAAATTGTCGGGCTTTCGAATCCTTCTGGACTGCGCCAATGGCGCCGCCTATAAACTCGGTCCCGAGCTTTTCCGCTCGCTCGGAGCCGATGTCGTCTCGATGGGTGTGTCGCCTGACGGCCGCAACATCAACGCCGGCTGCGGCTCGCTTCATCTTGAAGGTTTGCAAAAGCGCATGGCCGCCGAGCGCGCCCAGCTCGGTGTCGCATTCGACGGCGACGCCGACCGCGCTCTCTTCGTCTGCGAAACAGGAAAAATCGTCAACGGCGACGGCGTTCTTCTTGCCGTTGCGCGCCACCTCAAATCTCAGAATAAGCTCCAGGGCAATCGCGTTGTCGCCACATCCATGTCCAATCTCGGTCTTGAGCGCGTCCTCGCCAGTGAGGGAATCACACTCGCCCGCGCCTCGGTCGGCGATCGCTACGTTCTCGAGGAAATGCTGCGCGCCGGCAACGTCATCGGCGGCGAGCAATCCGGCCACGTCATCTTTCTGGAAGACAGTCCTGCCGGCGACGGCCTTCTCACCGCCGTAAAAATCGCTTCGCTCGTTTCCATGCACGGCAAAATCGAATCGCTGGTCGAAGGCCTCAAGGACTACCCGCAAGTCATCGTCAACGTCAAAGTAAAATCCAAACCTCCACTCGAAACTCTTCCCGAAGTCTCCCGAGCGCTCGCCGAAGCCCAATCGGCTCTCGGCGAAAATGGCCGCGTCGTCCTCCGCTATTCCGGGACGGAGCAGCTCGCCCGCGTCATGGTCGAAGCTGAACACGACGCCGACGTCCAGCGCTTCAGCCAGTCCCTCGCTAACGCTCTCCGCTCTTCCATCGGCGCTTGATCGGCCGAACAACGTTCAGCACGTGTTCACTCAAACCACAGCCTCGACCCGGAGTTCAAAATAGAAGCCCTAAAACATAAACCCCGCGCCAGGCGCGGGGTTTATACGAGTCACGAGTCACTGGGCACTTTGCATCGTCACTTCTTTGCGCTCTTCACCCCAACAATGTTGCTCTCCGGATACCGGTCGTGATGCCGAACCCACGCCATCCCGTGCGGCAAACCTGCCTCATCTCGGCCTTTCGGCACTCGGTCGAGGATCGCATACATACTCATGAAATCCTCGAGCCCGCGTCCGTACACCGAATACGTGTGGAACACCTCGCCGCTCGCGTTCTTACAAAACACACTCATCCCCGGCCTTTCCTCGCTTGGAAACTTCGTCAGCGCGTAGTTGTACATGGATTCCTTGTCCGCGCTCTCTTTCGGCACTGAGACTCCGAAATCTTGGTTGAACTCGCTGCCGTACGACGACGACCACGGAAACTTCCAACCCATCCGCTTCTTGAATTCTTCGATCTTTGCTAGCGGTGCTCTCGAAACGATCATCAATCTCACGTCCCGCTGCGCCAGATGGATTCCCAAATTGTCCAGGTGATCTGCAATCAGCGAGCAGCTCGGGCATCCCTGCTCCCAGTCCGGCCCGAACATGAAGTGATAGATGGCGAGCTGGCTTTTGCCGCCAAAAAGTTCCGCCACGGTTTTCTTCCCGCTCGCAGTCTCAAACTCATACTTCTTTTCAACCTTCACCCACGGCAGCTTCCTCCGCTCTTCTGCCAGCGCGTCTCTCTGCCGTGTCAAACTCTTTTCCTTAGCCAGCAGTTCCTTCCGCGCCGCGATCCATTCTGCCTGCGATACCACCTTCGGCTGTTCCGTCGTGCTCTGATTCATGACCTGTTCTCCTCACTAGAATTTTCCCTCGACCACTCTAACTTGGCGGGAGCTCGCGGCTCCCTTCGCCGCAAGCCTCCGCCGCGTTTCCTCACTCGCGATGCAAGCTATGCTCCCGCCGCCTGCGCCTTAGCCGCCCGCGCGCGTTGCATCATTTCCGCCCGCATTTTGCGCATGGCTTCGTTCGAGCCTGGACTGTTTTTTTCCCGCCAGGCCTCCAGACGCTTGCACTGCTCTTCCATGTTCGCAAACACCTTCTGGCTCCCGAACATCGTCCTCCACGCCCCGAGCACCGGCTTCACCTGCTCCCACACCATCCATTGTTCCCCGGTGGTTTCGAAGAACAGGTCTTCGTCGATCAGGCCGCGGTTCACGATGCTCGCCACCATCTCCCAATACCCGAGCACCATCCGCATATACGTGTTTTCCTTGCTGCCCGGAGGACACAGCCGCATCACGTCCTCCGCATTGTTCACGTGAAAGTTCGCCGAAAACCAGTCCCGCGCTTCGCGCAGTCTCGGCTCGCGCCGCTCCTCGTACAGCCTCAACATCAAGTTCACTTGCTCGTGCGTTGCTTCTCCCATCTTTCCTCCTTTTGATTTTTTTCTTTCGGACCATTTGCCAAATTCTTCTCACCCTTCGGCGCCAGCAGCTTGCTCACCACCACCGCCGCCACTCCGCCCGTTGAAACCGCCGATGCGATCAGCATTGCCGTCGCCGCCATGCATGCAGGACACATACGTTTCTCCTGAACGTCAACTAAGCCGATTGTGCCTTTTGCATGAAAATTGGAGCTTCGTCCGCGCTAGGTCCCCAGCTTGCAGGCACTGCCACGTCCAGCATGCGCAGGTACACGCTGAACTGCCCGCGGTGCTGGTACCAGTGACTGAACATGACGTCGCGCAAAAACTCCGCACGAGGTTGCGCCAGAACATCTCGCCCGCCCCCAACCATCCGCCACGTCTCCCTCATCGCCGCGTCATCGAACTTTGGCAATAGGCTGCGTACCGCGGCGATGCTTTCCTCAAGAGTCGTCAGGATCTCTTGACGGCTTGCCGGCTGTGGAAAGTTGAAACTTGCTGGAACCTGGGCCGGATTGTTTTGCACGAAACGAACAATGCCGCCCGGCACGGAGGCCAGATGGTAGGCAAGCTGCCCGGCGGTCATGGATTTCCCGTGCGGCTTCCAGGTCAATTTATCTTCCGGCAGCCGCTCCAGAAATCTCCGCGTTATGGGCGCTTGCGTTTCGAATTCTGCGAGGAGTGATTGTGCAATCAACATGTTGATTCTCCTTTTCTTTCGATTCGAATCGAAATCCTTGCGCTACTGCTTCTTCCCGCCGCCTGTTGCGAATGCTCCGTGCGCTTCCGCCGCCTTCCGCACGCGTTCGTGAATCGACGACCACCCCGTGGTCACGCCTTTCCTGTGCTCGTCTATAATCAATCCCAGCGCCGTATGATGAAACTTGATCAGCGTCCCGCCGTCTGTCTCGCTCAGCCGGTACTGCAGATTCGACGCCACCGGGTACGACATGAACAGCGGACCGTAGATCTCCAGCAGCGTCGGCCGCTTAATCGCCTGCACGTGTCCCCAGAAGTGCCCGTTCCCTTCGCCCAGGTCGCGGTACCACCTCCCGCCCGGCCACGCCTCGATCTTCATCGGCATCGGCGTCCCATCAGGCAGCTCATTTCGCGCTCCTAGCTGCTCCACAAGCGCCTCGAAGGTCGTCTCCAGTGGCGCCCTCACGTGAATTTCTTGTTCCACGTTCAGTGTCAAATGGTCCAGCCCGATCTCTGTAGAATTCATCTCTCCTCCTTAATCTGATCTAACGAAGTTCGATACTGTTTATTCCCGCTGATCAAAAAAACCCGCGGCTGAGCTTCGAATCTCCTCACTCCTTCTTCGACGCCCCGCTCTTCTCCTCTGCTTGGTCCTTCACTTTCAGGAGTTGGTGCCGCCAATACCGTTCAAAAGTCTCCGTCCACTCGTGCAGGGGCCGGATCGCATCTGCATTCGTCCGGTAAAACATCTGTCTTCCCTCCCGCCGCGCGCGCACCAGCCCTACATCCTTTAAGACGCGCAAATGCTTGGAAACGGAGGGCTGCTCCATTTCCAAAGCATCCACAATGTCGCCCACCGGCCGCTCCTGCAGCGCCAGATAATTCAAGATCTCCCGCCGCCGCGGCTCCGCCACCGCATTGAAAGCGTCCGAAGTTGTCGCCGCTCGTGCCATGCCAGAACAATACATGCCTATATGGGAATATGTCAAGCATTATTTTTCATCCATCCACAGCCCCTTCAGTTCCTCCTGTTTGAGTACGCGCAGTTTCCTTACGAGGAGAGAAATCGGCCGACGAGCCGGTCCACTACGCCCTGACGTTCAGGCGCGAACGACGAGGCGGGCATTCGCGCGCTAAGCAGTTCGGCAACACTAAGAAAATAAGCCACTGTGGTCCAGTCCGGTTGCGCAGTCAGACGTGCCTGGCAGTGAAAACCGAACGGGTCTCGCCAGGCCAATAAAGAGTGCAGCCCGGCCGCATCGTTCGGCCAATGGAGGATCTTCTCCGCAGTCGCGGCCTCCACCGTCACATGTCCGATCTTCTGCGGCACTACAAGAATGCGGTATGCTGCGTCGAACTCGGCGACGCCGCTCGGAATTTCCTGGGCGTCCCGCAAGAATTCCAGAGCGCTGGCCGCTGTGCCGCTCAGTGCCGCGATCCGTGCTTCGGCCCTGGCCGAAATCGCAACCCTCTGCATCGCGCCACCGCTCCATCGGGCGTCACGGGGCACGATTCCGAAGTCCACCTCCCCGGCAAGCATGGGAATCCTAAGTGAAAGCAGCGCGGCCCAATGTCGTTCATTGTTGCCGCTGCTCCCGGAATTCAGGATCCAGTTCAACCCCCCTTGCGTCCGGCCATTGATTCGAAATGCCTCGGGATTCCCTTGCCACCGCCGAACACGGTATCGCCAACCCTGTTCATTCGCGGCTTTCCGGATCTCGCGGGTAGTCTGCCGTTGCTTCCGGGTCAGCAGCGCGTACAGACCGAAAAAAGAGACCACGAAGGCCGCCACGAGCCCCACAACCATTACAAGCGGCGGAAACTGCGCCAGAACCATCATAATCAACGATTGTACTTCTCCGTTCTGAGCGGCCCGAGTCTCTTAACTGCTTCGTTTCCTGACCTACACCGGCTAGATGTATCTTTCTGTCGCGCCACCTTGCCGACCCGAGTGCACCACACCTCGTCACCCTCAACCCAGTCCGCAAAATCCTCTGTGCGTCTCCGGTGGTCCTCTCCGTCTCAGCCTTTTTCTTTCTATTCCGGGAACTTTTCCTCCTCACGCGACATTACCGTTAGTGGAGGCTCAAACTGCCCTTCAAGCAAGACGCGCTCCCATCTCTCGTTCTAAACTCGGAGCCGCTTCCTCGCCACGTCATGAACGACTCACCTGCCAGCCCATCCAACACCACGCCGCAAGACCCTCTTGCAAACTCAACCGCCACGGACGAGCACCTCATGCTCGCTTTCTCTCTCGGCTCCTCCGATGCCTTCAGCGAACTCTTCCGCCGCTACAAGCAGCCCATTTTTGGATTCTTCCGCCGCCGCACTGCCGATCCTTCTCACGCCGAAGAACTCACGCAGGAAGCATTTCTCGTTCTCCTCCGCGCCGCCTCTCGTTACCAGGCGCGCGCCCTCTTTCGCACCTATCTCTACGCCATTGCCTTCAAAATCCTTCGCGCCCATCGCCGCAAAGCCGCTTTCCGCGCTACCTTCTTCGGCCATCCCAAAAACCTGCCCGATCCCGCCAGACAGGACGCCACCGAATCCGGCCTCTGGGTCCGCCGCGCTTTCGAAAAGCTCGACCACATCGATCACGAAGTCCTCCTCCTCCGCGAATTCGAGCAGCTCAGCTACGCCGAAATCGCCGACCTTCTCCAACTCCCCCTCAACACCGTCCGTTCCCGCCTTTTCCGCGCGCGCACCGCCCTGCGCAATTTACTCGAACCCTCCGCCTCCTCTGTCACCGAATCCGTCGCTGCAAATTCCGCGACAACCGCGACCGATACCACGCAGTCCGGAGCCGCGCAAATCATCCATCAAAAAAGGAACCCCGCATGAGCACCACAATTCATCCCTTCGGTCCCGAAGAAATCATGGCCCTTCTGGACGGCGAACTCTCCGCCGATCGCTTTCACACTCTCTCCGCCCACCTCGAAAACTGCCCCGATTGCCGTTCCTTCTTCCAAGAATTGCGGCAGACAAAATGCAAGGTGGCCATGTGGCAGGTCGCATCGCTTTCGCCAACCGTCGAAACTCGGATTCAATCAGCCGCGGCGAAGGTCTGCTCGCCCTCGGCCACCGCAGGTTCTGATATTCCTCGGCGCCGGAGTTCGTGGTCGCGGAAACATTGGATTGGAGGACTGGCCGCGACGGCCGCCGCTGGCATCCTCATGTTGAGTTTTTTTTCTCTTTCCAAACTTAAGCCTGACTCCGCGCCGGTTGACTTCGCGCGAGTCCATTCAGAGTGGGAATTCAAAGGACCAGCCGCAGCTCCTCAATCCAGTGGCGCCGCCATCAGCCTGACGCAGCGGATGACTGCCGACGTCTCCGATGACGCCCTCCACAGCTACGCTCCGATAACTGGAATCACCCTCGAAAAAAGCAAGAGCGACCTGGCAACAGACCGCTTACCACTCCAGGAACGTGGCCGCAATTCCGTAGCCGGCACAGCTCTTACAGAACCGATGATCGCCCGCACTGTCGCCCTCTCTATCATCGCGAAGGATTTCGATTCCTCGCGCGCCTCACTCGACGCAATTCTCGCTCGTCACCGTGGCTATGCGGCCAATCTCAGTGCGAACACCCCGCAGGGCTCAGCCCGTTCCATCCAGGCTTCTCTGCGCATCCCCGCGCCGCAACTTGCCTCCGCCCTCGCCGAGCTGAAATCCCTCGGCCGTGTTGAACTCGAAACGCAAAATGGCGAGGAAGTCACCCAGCAACACGCCGATCTCCTCGCGCGCCTGAAAAATTCCCGCGAAACCGAGCAGCGCCTCCAGGCCATCCTGACGCAGCGCACCGGAAAAATCAGCGACGTCCTCGAAGTCGAGCAAGAAATCGCCCGAGTCCGCGGTGAAATCGAACAAATGGAAGCCGAACAAAAAAATCTCGAGCATCGCGTCGACTTTGCCACCATCGACCTCAAACTCTCCGAAGAATACAAAGCCAAGCTCGACTCCCCAGCGCCGGCGATCTCCACGTTAATTCACAACGCCGCCGTCAAGGGCTATCGCAACGTCGCCGACACTTTTCTCTCCATCGTTCTCTTCGTCGCTGAATTCGGCCCCGTCCTATTCTTCTGGGCTCTGTTCCTCTGGATCCCCGGCTGGTTCGTTTGGCGCCGCTGGCGCTACGCGGCCGCCACCAACTAGCTTTTTTTCTCAGTCCCCGACTGCTCTCGGCTTGCCGCGTGCCTCATACGACATGCGTTAACGTTACCGATTTTCACTCGCACGCCTAAATCTCTAGCATTCCCATGGTTCGCTCGTCTGACGCAACACTTTCCTTCCTCCGAATCCTTTACTGGATTTATGCGCTTCGCCCCCGCAATCCCCCTCCCTTACAATCACTTTCTTGAATTCAATACTCCTAAAGAATGGAGGTGATTCTCCAATTTCTGTGAGATTTTGTAGAATCCTTCGATCCCACTTTCCTCGCTTGCATTCAAATTTCTTGTAAATTCTTTTGAATCATGTACCTCTAGGAATGCCGCATCTGTCCCCACCGCTGGCACAACTATTGCTCTCATCTCTTCCAACTTACAAGATTGGCTTCCCGGGGTGGCTGGATCCGAACCTCGACTCGGTTCCGGTTTTTTGGGGGGTCAGTTCAAAAAAGGGGGCTTGCACCAGCCCCCTTTTTCATTTCTTTGGGTGTTTCGGTGGTTGGCCTGCGCGAAAGGTTAGCTTCCCGCGAGTGTGTCGTCGAAGTGGTTCAGTCCGGGGCCCCGCAGCATTGGGGGCCTTTCGGTTTTTCTGGCCAGCCCGGGCGGGCTCTTTGTGTCCCCGAAACCGCCTTCTTCCAACCGCCTCCGTGGGCATCCCTCCCACCCAAGCGTCTCGGCCGCCTCGGCACACACCGAAATACACCCTTTCGGCAGGCCAGCGCAGTTCTCGCCCAATCAGCTCTATTGCTTTAACTTTTCAATTTTGAACTTTCAACTCGAAGCCCCAAATCGGCGCAAGCTCCGCCCAAAAAAATGAGCGGCCGGTGGGGGGACCGGCCGCTCGGGCGTGGGGGATGGAGGGTCTTGCAACCTGAAGCCAGTCCGGTTCTTCCGCGCGTTCCGCTGCGCTCGCGAGCAGCAAAACGTCCTACAGGAGCATTCAGGCCCAAACCTTTCTGCTCCGGAAGTCGAACCAGCTTCCGACTACACTTGCCATTCTGCTCTCCACCCCCTGCTCCGTCGATAGCCCGTCAGACTCATTTTTCTCAGTACTTCCCGACGTTTTCGCACCCCTCGTTTTAGTACCTCAGTACTTTCCCTTGTTCGGGCAACTTATGCGCTCTCCCGGACTCATAACCGCCTGGGCAAGGAAAGGTACTAGAGGCTAAAGATTCGAGCTTTCCTGCCAATAAACATCCTAAGCTTCTCGAGAGTAGGAGAGGGTGTGCTCAAGGTATTATGCGACGATTACGCCGGAGCGGACGCATCGCAAGAGAAATTCCCATAGTGCTCCTCGGGACGGATACGGACGGAAAAGCGTTTTCGGAAGAAACGAAAACTGTCGTGCTTAGCCGTCACGGCGCAGGAATCGTGTCGCGATACGCATTCGCGCCCGACGAACTCTTAACCCTGCGGTTGCCCGGCTCAACGGAGGAGGCCGAGATTCGCCTTGTAGGGAAAATTGGCGGCCAGCCTGGCAGTTACATTTATGGCGTCACTTTTGTCGATCCCGATCCGCATTTCTGGCCTGTCGAATTCCCTCCTCCAGAACCGATCGAAAAAGTCAGGCGGCGCCTGGCGCTTGAATGCAGCCTGTGTCAAACGCGACAGAACGTCGAGCAGCATGAAATTGAAGAGGACGTTTACTCCGTAAACGGAAACGTGCTGCGCTATTGCGCGCGATGCGGCGCGTCAACGCCTTGGACAAAAACGCTGGGCGAACCCGTCCCTATCCCTGACGCAAGTCCCCCGCAGAACTATTCCGACTCATCTACCTTCTTGGTGGAGCAATCGTTCGAACCAACTTTTTCTCTTCCTCTCGCTTCGCCCTCGCGAGCACGTGCCGCGTTTCGCCCGCCGGATTTTGCTAACTTGGATTCTTCCGCCTCCGCAATGCCGGACGACGCGTACTGCGCCACATCGTTCCTCGCCGGCCACGATGCCACGAGGTTTCACCAAGGCTTGTCTCGGCCGGCCAGCCCTACTGCTGAGCTCCAGCCTCCCGCGCCGGCCACTGCGCCGCCTGCCACGCAATTCACCTCGGCGGGCCAGGTCGCTCCTTTAGGAACGCATGCTCAGGACGTTTCGGTGCGGCTGCTGGACGCAAACGGGAGGGGCGTAAACCGCCGCCGCGACATGCGCGTGCGTGTGAACTTCCAAGCATGCGTGCGTGACCCGGCGCAGGGGGACGAAATCGTCGAGTGTGAAAACGTTTCGAAAGGAGGCCTGTGCTTTCGCAGCCCCAAGAAGTATGCGTTGGACTCATGGATTGAAGTTGCCGCCCCTTACTCTCCTGGAGAGATCCCGCTATTTGTCCCTGCGCAGATCAAGCGAGTTGAAGAGCTGTCAGCCGGGAAGGATTTTCGCTTCGGTGCGGCCTACGCCAAGCGAGTTTCCTCCGGGCCCTCTTTCTAAGCCAACCGCTTGGCTTTCGCACGTGGCCTTTTTCTCCAAGTTCCACAAAGAAACTAGCTCGGCACACAAACTCCTCGAAAGACTCTGTTTGCTGAAACGAAAGAGCTTCTCGAGGGGGGAAGGCTACACGTTTCGAATCACTTGCTGCAGCAGAATAATGGCTTCGCGGAGTCGCTCTTTTTCGGCATCCGGCAGGGACGCCAGAGCCCTCGCTAGAGTTTCCACGCGACGCTTGCGCCCTTCCCACATGATTTTGGTTCCTTTGGCGGTCGCTGTCAGTCGAATGCGACGGCCGTCTTCGGTCGCCTGCCGACGGATCAGCCTAGCGCACTGAAGCCCGGCAATGATGCGGCTCATGGTGGGGGGACGGACCTGCTCGGCATCGGCCAACTCGCCGAGCGATCTGGGACCGCTAAACACCAGGACCGAAAGCGCGGAAAGCTGTGCGGGTCCAATGCCGCTTTCGCGGTCGCGAACACGAAGGCGGCGCAGCAGGTGAATGGCGGCAGAATGGAGCTGGTCGGCGACTTCCATTGGCGACGAGCCGGCTGCCACGAGTGCGGCCTGATGCGCCGCCGCAGTGCCTGCCGTGAAGGCCTCCGAGGCTGGCCGGCTTTTGTGCTTGACAGGGGCCATGTAATTTAGTTAGCTATGCTAACTAATCTGCTCCCGGAGGTAAAGCAAAATGTGCGCGGCATCCGCAAACCTGGGAATCACCAACATCGGACAAATTTCCATCATCGTGAAAGACGTCGAGCGCGCCACCGCATTCTACCGCGATGTGCTGGGCTTGCGGTTGCTCTTCACGGTTCCCGGCATGGCCTTTTTTGATTGCGGTGGCGTGCGCCTGATGCTCGGCAGCGCATCGTCGCCCGAGTACGATCATCCAAGCTCGATCCTTTACTTCCGCGTGCCGGATATCCAGGCCGGGTATCAGCGATTAGTGCAGCACAGCGTGGAAATCGTGGCGCCGCCGCGCCTGATCGCCCCCATGCCGACGCACGATTTGTGGATGACCGCGTTTCGCGACAGCGAAGGCAACATCCACCAATTAATGAGTGAAGTCCCCAGGTCTGTGTAGCGCTCAGAGCCAAGCGCGCAATACCAATACTGCGCGCGGCCTGGAATCGGACTCCCGCCCTCTCCATTCGAAATGGCCACTCGGCCGGAGGGAGATGCCGATTTAAGGGATTTTGCTGAAACGAACTGCGGTATCTTTACACCATTAGTTAGGCTCTTCTGAGACTGGTCCATTCTTTCCGTCGGAGGATTCTTCCCATGCGAAAACTCGTGCTCCTCGCGAGCGTCCTGCTTTGCTCGGCCTGCGGTGCGTTCGGACAATGCGGTGGCGAGGAGCGCTGGGCCGTCAAGGACGGTTCGGATGCTTCAGCGGGGCAAGTGGACTTCGGCAGCATCGCCTCAAAAACTCTGCTCCAATTGGTCAAACTCAAGCAGCCCAAGCTTCCGGGAGACAACACCACGCGGATTCTTCCGCAAGAAGCCACAGTCGTGCGCGTCCAAGCGCGCCTAATCCAATGGAAGCTCGAGGACGATGCCGACTACCACCTGGTTCTCACGGACGACACCAAGAACTTTACGCCAGCGGGAGGAAAGCCCACAGGCCACAGCATCATCGGGGAAATTCCAGATCCCAATTGCGTCGCTGGCTCACACGACGATTTCGGAACGCAATCGCCATTTTTACAAATTACGGGCGCATCGCCGATGGGCATCGATACTGCCAGGCAACAAATGAACGATGCGTTTCCGAACGCCGACCTCACCGGTGGGTGGAATGATGCAGGCGGAGCGCGCGTCGAAATCGTCGGAGTGACGTTTTACGATCGCGCGCACAGACAAGTGAGCCGCGCACCGAACAACCTGGAGATTCACCCCATCGTCTCGATCAAGTTCCTGGATAATCCCGCGGACCTGCTGGAAGCGGCCACCGGCGCTGGCGGACACCCCGCCCCGCACGCCGTGGCGGGCGCCGTGAATCCAGCGGCAACAGCGAATGCAAATCCGCTGAGCATTGCCGACCCCAAAACCGGCGGAACCGCCGCGATCACCGAGGACCGAGCGCTTTTGGTAGCCCCGTCCGAACATTCCGGGAAAGGTGCGGCGCTCCGTGTCGGCGTCGCCAGCGCCGACCTGGGCTTTCCCAAAACACTGACGGTGTGCTGGTTCGCGGGAACTGCCACCGGTGCGATTCAGATTTCGTTGGACGGGAAGAATTGGTTTGACGTGGATCAAACGTCGGGCGCGGGTTGCAAGTCCGTGCCGCCCGCGCGCTTCGTAAAGTTGACGGGAAGCAAAGGCATGTATCAGGCGAGCTACTAAGGAAGCCGCAAGTATGTGCTGCACGTCACAGAGCACCGTGCGTGATATCGCAGCGCACGTCTGGAGAATGGTGCAGATTGGCCCACGAGGAAAACACCCCTGACGCCAAGTGATTAACGCCAGTCACGGCAGGGCAGGCCGCGACACATACATGTGCGATGGCTTGCCCCAGCCTCTCCTTCGCTGACTCATCACACGTTGCTCCCGGGAGCACTCTCCATCTCTTAGTTCCATTGACGCGTTTAGAATGACCACTACAGACTGAACGAGCCACCGAAAGGGGTGTGCGCGATGACTAAATGTCCGGCTTGCGAGCACGACGTGACTGCCCCGTTCTTCCTGAGTCTGGATGGCTGGAGATGGCTGACTTGCCCGCGTTGTGCGGCGAGGCTGGAGCGGAAGAATCCGCGTTGGGTTGGTGCGTTGATGGGCTTCTGGCTGGGCCTTATTTCACTCGGCCCCCTGGGTCATCGTTACAGAATCATTGGCGAAGTGCTAATGGTTGCAATCTTCGTAATGATCCTCGTGGAATTTATGCGTCCTCAATTGCAACTGCGGAAGCCCCTGCCGAAGCCAGAAATTACATTAAGCCTCAGCGGCCCGTCGAACTAGCGCACCGGCCCGGGATCACGCCCAGAAAGTCAGAAGTGTGCTGCTTGGCCGGTGAAAATGTCAAAACCTGCAGTCATGGAAGCGAGTTGGCGGGACCCGGCGCGGATGCGTGCGGGCAAATTAGATTGACATTGGGTGCGTAGGGGCTTAACGTCGGTGCACTGGCCGGGGCCCTGGGCGGAAGCCCAATCTTCCAGGTTACTCACTAGACAGAAAGCCGTATCCCCTCACCTTCCGCGAACCTGCGTACGAGCGACGAGGAACGACCTTCCAACGTGTTGCACTTCGCGGCTAACTGGCCAGCCAAGGAGAAATACATGAATAAACGATGGATTGGTGTGGCAGTGGGCCTAATGTTGTTCGCGTTGGTGATGGTCAGTTCGCCAATCGCTCTTTCGCAGATGGGGCCAGGGCAGCCGATAGTTTATACCTACGTGAGCCAATTCCAGGTACCTAGAGCCAGTTGGGCGGAGTATGCCGAAAACACAGAGAAATCCTTTGTACCGGTTGCCGAAAAGATGGTGGCCGACGGGACGATTCTAGGGTACTCGACATTCGAGAGCATCGTGCACACGCCCGACGGCTATACGCACGGAGCGGCCTGGACATCGACCTCGATTGCGGGGCTACTGAAGGTGCTCGAGGAATTGCGCAAGGGCGGCCCGCAACCAGGTCAAGTGGCAGCCACCAAGCACGAGGACTACCTGATGCAGACGTCGATGTACCGTGAGGGAAGCGGAAAACCGGCGTATTTGCGGGTGATCTGCTCGAATGCAAAGGCTGACAAACCCAGCGATTACGCCGCAGCGCTCAAGAAGTACCTGGTGCCAATGTTTGATGAACAAATCAAGCAGGGCGCGGCGACATACTACGGTTTGGACGAGCAGTACGTAAACGTCATGGCGCCATCGACGCGGTGCCTGGTCATCAACTACCCCAGTGCCGAAGGCATCGACAAGTGGGCGGCAGCCGTGAACGCCACGCTGGGAAAGATGAGCCCGGCGGATCGAAATGCTTTCAACAGCACCACGGTGGCGGACAGCCGGCGTGACATCATGGCGCGTATAACGCACTCAGGCCATAAGTAACTGATTGCAGGGGTTCCTTTAACGAGGAGGGAGCGAGGTTGGCTCCCTCTTTCTTATTTTTCCACCTTTACCGGCGCTAGCGCTAAAAAGAGTGTCAGGGATGCTCCCGGTCCAATTTGTCAGGCATCCGCCCGGTCTGTACCCCCTTACGAAAAACCCCCCGGGGGGACACTCCAGCCAAAATGTCTCGGTTTTCGCCGTGAGGTTCGTTGTGAACACACCGAATTTCGAGTTTCCATTTTCGAATTTTGTCCTTCAATCCTCATGGAACAAATCTCCCGCTCACGCGTCTTCACAGGTGCGGAGGTGATGTCCATGCGTAAATTGCGGATGGGGCTCGGAGTAGTGATGCTGTTGACGGCGGTATTGACCATGCGGCCCCTGCGAAGCCGCGCCGACGACAGTATCCAGGGCGACTGGCACGCCAAATTCGTCTCGGATACAAATTGCGTTTGTATCGATCTCGAGGTCGAGCGCTCGAGCTGGGGCCATCGCAGCAATTGGGGCAACACGCACAAAATCAGCGACTTCTCCGGGCTCGACGCAAGCGTCGCCACAGCGAAAGACTCGCCCGTGCATTTCGAGCTCCGTCGCGACGCCGGAATCATGAGTTTTGATGGCCGCTTCCACGACGGCCAAGGCAGCGGCAAGTTCAGTTTTGTCGCCAGCGCCGACTACGTGCAGGGGATGAAAGCTCTTGGCTACTCAAACCTTTCGCAAGAACAGCTCTTCTCCTTCGCGATTCACGACGTTTCCCGCCAGTTCGTTAAGGACATGAATGACGCCGGCTATCGCAATCTCAGCACCGACGACCTCATGGCGTTTCGCATTCACGGTGTTTCGCCGGAATTTACCCGCGCCATGCTCGATCTTCTCCCTGAAAAACCCTCTACTGATGAACTCGTGGCCATGCGCATTCATGGAGTGAGCCCGGAGTTCACAAAAGAAATCAACGCGCTCCTAGGCAAAAGATTTTCTGTCGATGAGCTGGTCGCCTTCCGCATTCACGGAGTCTCTCCAGATTTCGTCCGCGAAGTCCGCGAGTCCGTCTCGAAAGATGTTTCCGCCGATGACCTCGTGGCCATGCGCATTCACGGTGCCAGCCCGGAATTCGTCAAGGCCATGACTTCGCTCATGGGCCGCCATCTCGACGTCGATCAACTCGTTGCCTTCCGCATTCATGGAGTCAGTCCGGAGTTCACCGAACAGATCCAGCAACTCGTGGAAAAAAATATTTCCTCGGACGACCTAGTCGCCTTTCGCATCCACGGCGTAAGCCCTGAATTTGTGAAAAGCATGAAAGATGCCGGCTATCCGAAGATTTCCCCGGATGACTTGGTTTCCATGCGCATTCATGGCGTCGACGCCGATTTCGTGAAAGAAGTCCGCGACCGCGGCTACAAGAATCCGTCCATCGATGACTTGATCGAAATGCGCATCCACGGCCTTCGCCACCGCGCTTCGATGTAGCTTTGCTTGTCCTGGCTGGGCTTGTTCGCGCGGTCTAAAACGTAAGCCGCAACCCAATTTGGGCGGCGAACGGAATTCCGACCGTCGTGCCGGGGCCAAAAAAATCGCCGAGCGCACCGGCGGGAACGAGCAGTTGCTTGCCACTCGTCACGGGTATAGTTTGCGTGCACGCCGGATTCAGGCACAGCGCCGTGACGTTGCTCAAATCATTCACGGGAACCGGCAGCACGGAAATATCCGGAATGAAGTTGTTGCCGGGATTGTTGCGGTTGAACAGATTGAAGAATTCGACGAACGGCGCGGCGGACCAGCGGTCCCGAATCTTGAATGGCCTGGTGACGCGCAAATCCGTCTGCAGATAAGGCGTGCCACGGAATTCATCGAGGCTTGTCTTCACCCCGTTCACAACGGCGCGGTTGCCGACGGGAGTGACGAGCGTGATCGGCCGCGCGCTTTCCGCCTGCGACAAAAACGTGATGTCGAATTCGCCCGGCGCGTGAATGGTTCCGGCGAGAACAGCTCGATGTCGGACGTCCTCTCCGGAAGGGCCATAATCTCCCGGGGCGAATGCATCCAACGGATCGCAAACGCCGTTGACGTAATCGAACAGCTCGCCGACTTCGCAGCCCCACGTTTTTGCGGAAGCCAGCGTGTAGTTCGCAACCAGGCTCAGCCGCTTGGCGACGTTGCCCTGCAAATGCAGCGCCAGCGCGTTGTAGCTGGAACGATTGTCGCTTCGAAAAATGGAAACACTCGAGTAGTCGTAGCGACGGTATCCGTGCATCCCCGTTTCCAAAGTCCAGTCCGCGTTCAAAATCCAGTTGGCGCTGAAAGCATGCTCGATGCCCGCGCTTGCGTGTAACGCGTACGGCGTGTGGTAGTTGGGATCAATCAAAGATGGCGGCCCGGAGGCATTCTGAATATTGAAATTGTTCACCGCGTTGAACGCTTCCACCCAGCCGTTCTGTGCGAGATCGTTGAAATATAATCCAACGCCGCCGCGCAAGACGGTGTTTCCAGATGAGCAGAGACTGTAAGCAACGCCGAGCCGGGGAGCGAACGCTTTGCGGTAGTCGTGAGGGATTCCGCTGATGATGCCATTGCCGGCAAGCGCGGGATTCAAATTCTGATCGTGTCCGGATGCTTTGAAGAGACCAAAAGTCGTGTCATAGCGGAGGCCGTAATTTATGGTCAGGCGCTGCGTGGCATGCCAGGAATCCTCGGCGTAGAGACCGAGGCGCTGAACATTTTGGGAGAAGCTGCCGTCGCCCGCGGGCGCGGCTTCACAATTTACGCCGACGGGAACGGGCGGAGCGCAGGTCAGACTGAAATAAAATTGCGAGGGATTCGCCGCATAAAAACTGGGATCGTTCGAATAGGAGAGCAAAGTTTCGGCGGTCGCTGCGAGAGCCCCGCTCAGCACCGGCTCGTGAATGAAGTTGACGCCGAATCGAGGAGCATGGCTTCCCGATACATGGCTGACGTCATAGCGAAGCTGGTATTTCTCCTGATTTCGAAGCACGGGAAAGGCAGTGATGGCAGTGATGAATTGATTGTCGCCGAAAGTTTCGAGGCCGGAGATGGTGCTAGCCGTGGAACTAAACGGGAACGCGAGAGCAAACCCCAGATTCGAATTGCGAGTTTGTGTCAAATGCAATCCGCTGGCGCCGAAGACAAACGAACCCACCCACGACGACCCGAACGTGTACTGATTGCCGACGGCCAGATTCAAGTAGTTGTTGTGCGTGGTGGCGCCGGTGGAAGGCAGCGTGGCCTGCTGGATGAGGGCGTTGCGCGTCGTATAACTGTCGAACGCGGCGCGCAAGAACCACTGTGAGTTATTGGATTGCGCCCAGTCAAAGCGAATCAGTCCGAGATAATCGCGAAAGGGAACTGGAACGCTGGTGGGAACAGAAATCGAACTGACGCTGGCGCCGTTGTCGGAGATCAGTCCATCCGCCGCGAGCTGCGAGAGGGCGTTGAATTCGGCCTGGCTGCTTGGGCTGTAGGCGATGCTGGCGTTTTCATGGACGTACTCGAACGAGGAGAAAAGCCAAAATTTGTCTTTGACGATGGGCCCGCCCAGCGTTCCCACATAATTCTGGCGGGAAAAGGGCTGCTTCGGATTGGGGGCGGGATTGTCGAGAGGAAAACGCGCGTTGAGGGAAGCGTCACGCTCGTAAAAGGCTGCATCGCCATGCCAGTCATTCGTGCCGCGCTTGGTGGAAATCACGAAGGACGCGGCGGTCGTGCCTCCGGTGTCCGCGTCTTCCTGTGCGGTTCGAACGGCAAATTCCTGAATCGATTCGGGAGAAAAATTCTGGAGAAATCCGCCGATCCAATCGTCTGAATTATCAGCGCCATCGACGGAGACCGCGTTGTTCAAACCTGAGCTGCCCCCCGTGGAGACCGCAGTGATTCGGGCTTTGGTGGGATCGGAAGGCTCGAGGGGTTCCGTTCCGGGAGCGAGGTAAGCGATATTCGCGAAGCTGCGCGCGGCAAGGGGAATGGTGTCAAGATCGTGCGACGTGATAACAGCCTGGTGCACGGCGCTGGCTGAATCGATCGACTGCGTGGTGATGGAAGAGGCCTGGCCTTGGACGCTCACTGTCTGTTGCACCGTTTGCGGTTTCAAGACCACGGTAATTTCCTGGACAGAACTGATGATGACTTTGACGTTGGAACTGGCCGAGGCAAAGCCGCCGGCAGTCACGACGACCTGATAAGTGCCGGGCACGATATCGTCGATGCGGAACTCGCCGCGTGCATCGCTGGTAGCTTCGCGCTGGAGCGCAGAGTCGTGGGTTTGGACGACAATTTGCGCGGAGGAAATTCTGCCGCCGCCGGAATCCTGGACTGTGCCCCGAAGAGTTCCACGAGAGTTTTGCCCGGGGAGCTCGAATGGCCAGACGAGGAACGAGATGGACAGGAGTGATAGGAAGGTGAACTTGCACAAAAGACGTGGGTTCTCGGGCTGACTAACGCATCTCATGGCGACCGATACGCTACTGGAGGGGGAGGACTACTACCACAGGTCGTAGACTGGGGCGGGAAACGAAAGAGGGCAACATGTATCGTGCTCCTACAGCATCAGGCGCGCTGACCTGGTGAGAACGGGGGCAAGTACTGCGGCGGCACCAAGCCGAAATTAATGAAGAAGGAGTTCGAGAAGCTCGTGGACGAAAGAGAGAGTGGGAAGGGCAAGGAGCAAAACCGCGACGCAGCCGACCAGGAAGAGACAGGCGGCGCGCAACAAGCGCCCTGATTGCGCGTCAATTGCCGGAGACGGTGGAACTGCGTGGAGCAAGCGATCGACGCGGGCGGAGAGATCGCGGTCGCAGGCGAGAAGCGAAGTGGAGAGAAAGGGCAGGCGTGGAGAAGAACCCATGCGGGCGACCCGCACCAGGGCGGCGGCGAGAGAAAGAGCGCGGCTAGAGTTTCCCGCGGCGGCTTCATCGTCGGCGGCCCACTCCGTGAATTTCGACCACTGGCGTTCGAGCAGACGAAATGGACCGATAAAGGGAAAGAAGTCCGGTGCAAGGAGAAGCAGAAGGCGCTTCACATTGTCGAGCGAAGTGCGATGGGCGTGTTCGTGGCGCAAGGCGGCGTCCAGCTCTTGGGGGGAAAGAGAGCTAAGCACGCTCCGCGAGATGAGCAAACGCGGACGAAAGACTCCAGACATGGCGAGAAGCGGAGCTTCGCGCTCGACGACGATCAGGGTGGAGGAATTCCCCGACACACACACTTCCCGCCCTGCTTGGCGGCAGAGCCGATTGTGCCGACGGGAAACCAGAAGAGAATCAGCGGTGCGCAGCATCGAAAGCGCCCAAGCCGCCGCGCCAAGAAAACCAAGGACGACGCAGAACACACTCACTCGTTCGAAAGCCGCGAAAGGTTCGAGCCAGAAATAGCTGGGAATGCAGAAACAGAGGACAAAGAGAGCCGCGAGCGCGAACGGAAACAAGCGCACAGCGAGAAGAAAGCGTGCGGCGGAGGCCGGAGCCTTCGATCCGGCGAAACGGACGGCGGATTTGGATGCAGCGCGCACCAGCAAGCCGGCGGCGGCATTCAGAACAAAGAAAGAGGCGAAGCAAAGACAGAGCAGCCGCAATAGATAGGGGAGAGTCACGATGGCCCCTCCCGAGAGAGTTCTTTGCGACGGCCGCGGATTTTCCTTTCGAGTTCGTCGAGAAGAGATGCGTCGTGTTCACCGACGGCATCGAGCAAGCAAGAGAGCAGCAGGTCGCGAGACGGACGGGGACCAGCCAGAAAAGCCGCAATTAGAGTGCTAGCTCGCTTCCGTTCCCAATCCTGCCGGGAAAAACTCGTGGAATAGACGAAAGCGCGATCGGATTTGCGCCGTTTGAGAAGACCCTTCTTGAAAAGGCGATCGAGAGTGGTCATTACGGTAGTGTAGGCGAGGGGACGACTGAGCCGGGTGATCACGTCGCGGACGCTGCATTCGGAGTCAGACCACAGGATTTCCATAAGCTCAAATTCGAGGCTGCCGAGAGCCAAGGACGTAGCGACGCCGCTCTCGCGAGCGAGACGGTTTTTGAGGAAGCGAATCACGACGACCGCATAGTAGCACCTCCTGAGGGAAGTTCGAAGGGGCGGAAGCAGGCGCAAACAGGGGTTGCAGGCGGGGATGAGGCGTCCTGGCGCACACCTTTTGCCAAAAAAAGCGATTTGACAGGAAACAAATGCAAGGCTAGTTTCGTCTATCCCTAGAGCAAACTAGTCTACGGACAAAGGGGTCGAAGAATGATGAGAAGAGAAACACGGCGGGATCTCTTTCCTGGGGCCCTGGAGATGATGATTCTCCGTACGCTGAAGCGGCAGCCGCTGCATGGATACGCGCTGGTGCAGCACATCAAGAGAGTGTCAGACGATTTGCTGCAGATTGAAGAGGGATCTGTCTATCCGGCGTTGCAGAGATTGCTTAAGGCCGAACTGGTGAAGGCGGAGTGGGGCGTTTCGGCCACGAGCCGGAGGGTGCGGATCTACAGGTTGACGGCGGCCGGGGTGAAACATCTGGAGCGGGAAGTATCCAGTTTTGAACGGATGTTGGAAGGGATTACGCGAGTGCTGGCTCCGGGTGAACTATGAATTGGCTAGAACGAATGAGTTTTCGGCGGCGAATGTACGGAGAGCTGTCGGAAGAGATTCGGGCGCACCTCGAGGAGAAGGTGGAGGAGTTGGTGGCGGGTGGGATGGGAAGAAAGGATGCGGAAGCGGCGGCGCGGCGGGAGTTGGGAAATGTGACGTTGGTGGAAGAGGACGGACGCAACGCATGGAGGTGGCTGGCGATGGAGAATTTCCTCATGGATGTGCGCTATGGTCTGCGGATGCTGGGACGCAACCCGGTGTTTACGGCCGCCGCATTACTGACGATCGCCATCGGAATCGGGGCGAACGCGGCGGTGTTCAGCGTGGTGAACAGCGTGCTGCTAAAGCCACTGGATTATCCGAGAGCGGAAGAGTTGGTGGTGCTGCACCAGGTGGCACCGGGAGCGCCGGGACTGGCGGACTTTGAGAATGGGCTGCTGCTTTCGCCGTCGATGTATTTCACGTATGCGGAGCAAAACCGGTCGTTTCAGTCGCTCGGCGTATGGGACATGGGCACAGCCAGCGTTACGGGATTGGCCGAGCCGGAACAAGTGCGCGTAGTGGAGCTTAGCGATGGAGTTCTGGGAACGCTGGGAGTGACACCGGCTGTGGGGCGGTGGCTTACAGCAGCAGACCAGGTGCCGAACGGACCGAAGAGCGTGATGCTGAGCTACGGATATTGGCAGCGACGGTTCGGGAGAGACCGCGGGGTGATTGGACGAAACGCCATAGTGGATTCGCAGAATCGGGAAATCGTTGGGGTGATGCCGCAGGGGTTTCGATTCGTTGACACGGATTTCGACTTAATCGTGCCGCTGGCGTTCGAGCGCGGCAAGTTGATCCTGGCGGGCTTTGGATTTCACGGAATAGCACGACTTAAACAGGGCGCGACGATTGAGGAAGCCGATGCGGATCTGACGCGCATGTTGCCGATCTGGATGGACTCGTGGTCAAACGGGCCGGGAACGAACCCTCATTTTTACGAGACGTGGAAAATCACGCCGCTTATCCGGCCGTTGAAGCAAGAAGTGGTCGGGAATATGGGCGAATTGCTGTGGGTGGTGATGGGGACAATCGGGCTGGTGATGCTGATCGCGTGCGCGAACGTGACAAATTTGTTGCTGGTGCGTGTGGAGGCACGGCAGCAGGAGTTGGCGGTGCGCGCGGCGCTGGGCGCTGGTTGGATGCGCATCGTGCGGGGGCTGCTGGTGGAAAGCGTGATGCTGGGACTGCTGGGCGGAGTGCTGGGCGCGGGGTTGGCGTATGCAGGGGTGCGCTTTCTCGTAGCGATTGGGCCGGCGAATTTGCCGCGTTTGAGCGAGATTTCGATCGATGCGCGGACGTTGGGATTCACACTGCTGCTTTCGGTGCTCTCGGGTTTGTTATTCGGACTAATTCCTGCGTTGAAATACGCGGGACCGAGGACTGCGTTGGCACTGCGCAGCGCGGGGCGCACGGTCAGCGTGAGCCGGGAACGTCACCGCGCTCGGAATCTGCTGGTGATGGGGCAGGTAGCCATGGCGCTGGTGTTGCTGGTGAGCGCGGGGCTGATGATTCGTACGTTCGAGGCGCTACGAGCGGTGGACACGGGATTTACGGATGGGCAGCATCTGCAGGTGATGCGCATTTCCATTCCGGCTTCGCTGGTGGCTAAGGCGGAACAGGTGACGCGAATCCAGAACGAGCTGGTGGAAAAGTTGGAGGCGGTTCCTGGTTTGAAGTCGGCGGCATTTGCGAGCGAAATGCCGATGGAGGGATTCGACTCGGATTGGGACACCATCTTTGCGGAGGGCAAGACTTATTCTAAAGGGGAACTTCCACCGCTGTTGCTTTACAAGCACGTTTCGCCAGGTTTTTTTGGAGCCGCGGGCACGCGAATCATTGCGGGTCGCGACCTGACGTGGACCGACGTGTATGGGCTCAGGCCGGTGGTGATGGTTTCGGAAAATCTGGCGCGTGAACTGTGGAGCACGCCGTCTGAGGCGGTGGGGAAACGATTGCGCGAGGATCCGGGACTGCCGTGGCGCGAGGTGATCGGCGTCGTACAGGACGTGCGCGAGAAAGGAGTGCAAGAGAAGGCGCCGGAGATCGTGTACTGGCCGACCCTGGTGGAGAATCTCTTTGGACACGGACCGGCGCAGGCGATCCGGACCGTAACTTTTGTGATGAGGAGCGAACGCGGGGGAACGGAGAGTTTTTTGCAAGAAGTGCGGCAAGCGGTATGGTCGGTGAATTCGAGTCTACCGACGGCTTCGATGCGGACCATGGAGGATGTGTACGGCAAATCGGTCGCGAGGACTTCGTTCACGCTGGTGATGCTGGGGATCGCGGGGACGATGGCGTTGGCGCTCGGAATCGTCGGTATCTATGGCGTAATTTCGTTCACTGTGTCGCAGCGCAAGCGCGAGATTGGAATTCGCCTGGCGCTTGGGGCACAGGGCAGCGATGTAGTGCAAATGGTGCTGAGACAGTGCGCGGGCGTGGCGCTGCTGGGGGTGGGAATCGGGTTGGGCGCGGCGCTGGGATTGACGCAGCTTATGAAGAGCCTATTGTTTGGGGTGACGGCGCACGATCCGCTGACGTTCAGTTTTGTTGCGGCGCTGCTGATGGTAGTTGCGCTCCTGGCAAGCTACGTGCCGGCACGGCGCGCGATGAAGGTCGATCCGATGGTCGCGTTGAGGTATGAGTGAAAACAGGAAGCATGTTGGACGCCAAGTGGAGGGACTGATCTCGGGGTCGATGGCTCGATAGACTGTGCCTGGCAATCTGGCCGTCGACCCCGAGAAATGATGAAGCGATAAAATTTCGGCCAACACCCGTATCTTAATGATGAGACGTGCGAGTCCGCGAAGGGGTTCCAAGAATTTGCAAGCCGGCGACGGGGCGACAAATTCCCGGCCAGCCTACGGTAAACCGCTGGGGTGATTCTGGCCGCAGAATCGTGGGTGCAGCGCACGATTGCTCGCCGCGCGGCAGTTGCGTTCGCGCCTCCTCGATTGATTAATGTTTCCGGCCAATTCCGAATTGATCCCCCGCGCGAAGAGGTTTGCCATTGGCGAAATCGACTTCCAACAATTTTTCGCTCTGCACAGGCTGACCCGTTTCATCTTCGAGAGTGGAGATGATGCGTTTGGTGCTGGTGTCGATGACATCCCCCGTGGAAGGAAAGGCGAGCCGCCCATCGATGCTAAAAGTAATCCAGCCGGGCTGGTCGCGCAGCTTGATACTCATTTTTTGCTTTGGAGGCATGACGGTGGCGTCAAAGATGTGAATGTTGCTGTTGGCGCTGTCGTCGAGCCACAGTTCCTTTTCGTCGGGAGTAAGAGCGATGCCGTGGCTGGGGCAGCCGTGTCTCTTGGTGGGACCTTTCTGAAAGCCGGTCACTTCGACGCGGTACAACATTTTCCCCGTTTTATTGTCTCCCACTTCAAAACCGAGCAAGTCGTTGACGTTGACGAAACTCAGAGTTTGGCTGCCGTTGATGGTGAAAGGGCGAATGGAATTGCTGAAAGGTCCGATCTTGTTGATCACCGCGTGGGTTTTGGCATTTACCACGGCAAGAAGGGGCGACTGCAGGCCTGCGAGATAGACGCGGGAACCGTCGGGGCCATAAATGGTATTGTGCGCGCCGGTGCCGAGAGTGATTTTTGCGATGACATCGCCGGTGAGGGCGTTCACGACGTGCCAGTCTGGCCCTTCGAAGGTCGGAACGTAGAGGAGTTCACCGTCCGGCGAGATGGCAAGGCGATCGGCGCCGCCCTCGTAGGACTTCTCCCAAACTTTCTTTTCGGTGATGAGATCGAAGCAAGCGACACGCGTGAGAGTACTGACGTAGAGTTTGCCGGTCTTGGCGCTGGCGGCAATGCCTTTCACATTCTCGGCGGGCCGGCCTGGCGGAACGTCCCAAGTCGGAATGCGTTTAATCAATTTGTAGCCGGCATCCATGTCGTAAACCAGAATGCCTACTCCGCCATATTGAAGTTCGTTGCGAATACCGGGGACGGCAACGTAGAGGCGATGCGTTTCGTGTTGCGCCGGAGTGAGCGCGCCTTGTTGAGCGCGAGGTGCGGCAACGATGAATGCACTAGCGAGCGTGGCAGCCAGGAAAACGCGGACGGTTGATTTCCTCATAGGATGTTCCCTCCTCGGAAGGAAATGAAATGTGATTATGCCGCATCTGTGGCGTCGCGTGAAGATTTGGCGAAATAACGACATGAAAGACGAGGTTGGAGGAGGCGAGTCATTTCAAGTGAGCGTCGAACCAGGCCAGGGTGCGTTCGACTACGTCGCGGCGGTGCTTGGGGCTTGCAAACATGTGGCCCTCGTGCTCGTAGACGACGAATTGGGTTTCGACCCCCAGCGTTTTTAGGGCGTGCCAGAATTCGTAGGATTGCGGGGCGGGAACCTCGCCGTCGCTGTCGCCGACCAATATGAGCGTGGGCGTTTTGGCGTTTTTGATGAAATTGATCGGCGAGCTTTTGGCGTAGACCTGGGGATCGTCGTAGACGGATTTGCCGAAGAACGGAATCATCCACTGGTCGATGAGATTTTCGCCGTAGTAGCTTTGCCAGTTGGAGAGGCCGGCGCCGGCCATGGCGGCTTTAAAGCGATTGGTCTGCGTGACGGCCCACATGGTCATGTAGCCGCCGTAGCTCCAGCCGCAGACGCCGAGCCGATTGGGATCGATGGGTGCGACTTTGATGGCTTCGTCGACGCCTGCCATGATGTCCTTGAAGTCGCCGTAGCCGAAATCCTTGACGTTGGCGCGGGTGAAGGCTTCGCCTTGGCCAAAGCTGCCGCGCGGATTAGGTTGCAACACAAAATAGCCGGCGCCGGCCAGGGGCGAATAGTAATCGGAGGAGCTGGGCCATTCGGAGAGTACAGCAGCTCCGGGCCCACCGTGCACGCGGACAACCAGCGGATATTTTTTGCTGGAATCGAAATCGCGTGGGTAGAGGAGCCAGCCCTGGACGTTGAAGCCGCCGTTTTTCCATTGAAGGCTTTTGGCTTCGCCCCAGCCCGGTTTGATGGATTTGTTGCGTTGCGTGATTTGCGTCCAATTGGCAGTGGGACCGGCCCAAACTTCGGGCGGGGCGCTGAAGGAGCTGCGAATCACGGCGGAATTCTTTGCGTCGCGAGAGAGTGAGAGATTGATGCCCCAGGCGCCAGCGGTGAGTTGACCCGCGGCGCGGAATAATTCCGTAATGTGATTGTCGACAGGATTGACGGAGGCGAGGGCGGAGTCGCCTTCGAGACATTCGCCGAAAATTATTTGTGATTCCGGCGTCCACGCGAGCCAGCTTGCGGAGGCTTTCATTTCCGGAGTGATATTTGTGGCGTCGCCACCGATTGCGGGGATGGTGAAGATGTCGCCACCGACGCTCGGCTCATCGCTCATGAGGCCGCCGATGAAGGCGATGCGCTGGCCGTCCGGCGACCACGCGGGATTCGCAATTTGGAGAGGCGGCTTGTAAATGGATTTCATCAAGCCAGTGGCGGCGTCGAGGGTGTAGAGCTCGGCGATGTACCAATTGTTGTCGCCATTGCCGAGAGCGGCGGTAAGGGCAAAATGGAGGCCGTCGGGCGACCAATCGTATTCGTAGACGTAAGTGTCGGCGGGAGAAATCTGGCGGAGCTTGGCAGTGGCGACATCGACGAGAGCGAGGCGTTGCTCGAAGAAGGAGTCTTTGATTTCGCCGGTTTGGGGAGTTTCGGCGACAAGCGGGCCCGCGGCGCGCGTGGCGTTTTCGGTGAAGAGGACAGCGATGGTTTTGCCATCGGGCGACCAGCCGGGGGTGGAGAGGAAGCCTTTTGCATTAGTGAGTCGCGAAATTGAGCCCTGATCCGCCAAATCTTTCACATACAGTTGCAATTGTCCGGGTTTCACGGCATCAGACAAAAAGGCAAGCTTGGTGCTGTCTGGAGACCAAGCTACAGACCCTTCCGACCGCGGCGCAAGAATCATTGTTATGGCTTGAGCGCCACTTTTCGCCGTGAAATTCCCTCGCTTTGTGGCGGCACTTACGACAGTTGGCTCTTCGTTCGATTTCAGTCCCTTAAGGAAAACTCTTGTTTTGCCAGTGGGCGTGCCGTCCTTACTTATGATGTCTTCGACCCAGACAACTTTTTTGCCGTCGGGAGAAATGGCTGCTTGTTCAAACCGGTGCGTGGCGGAGAGCGTCTTGATGACGTCTTCGGCTGCGCCGGACGCTTTGGGCTTCGCGCCGGCTGCGAGACGCGCTTCGGCGGATTTTTGGGTGCCGCTTGATTCTTGCGCGGAGATGCGGAGCGGCGCGCAAAACATGAGCAGCGAGGCTGCGGCGATGGCTAGCCGTGATTGGAGATGAATCATCTTTTCATCCTTGAGGGCTGCGGTTATGGGCGCGAGTACCATAATCTCCTTGGCGATGGGCTGCAAGAGTTGGTTCAAAGATACGACTCTCAAGGCCGCATCATTTGTTGCGGAGAGTTGTGGACCGTTATTGGCCAGCGTGGGACGAGTATCCGAGGACGAATGCACCCGTTCGACGGTATCGTGGATTGACGACCGACGCATGCGTTTCTACCCAAGTGCATTCCATCTTGAGTAAAACTTGACGAATCGCGGAAATTGACCGATTCTAAATGGAAGACTGATAAACGAGGAGTGCGAGAATGACTGAGAACCTCCGGGAATTGGCGGAATCCTTCATGGGAGCGACGCCGGATGGCGTCTTGGCGAGCAAAATCCTGAAAAACGTTCCTGAGATCAAAAGGGCGCTAGCGACGAACGGCGAGTACGTCTTAAGAGACGAGTGCGGGAACGAGTACCACATAAGATCGAGTAACGGCCACCAAGCCACAACGAAATAGTTTTTCCGCGTCCCGACGAGGATGATAGCGCTCATCGCATCGGTCGGCTTGATTTTGTATCTTCTGGTTCCCGGAATTGTTTTCAAGGGCCTATTTTCCCTGTTCATTCCGCTGGACAAGTTTCACCGCACAAGAGGCGAAGAGCTGACTTTTGGGGCTTTTGCATCGCTACTGCCGCTGGTTCTGACGTTCTTTGTGGTAGTGAGCGTCGGCTGGCTTGGAAATCATCCCTTCTTTTTTCCTGATACTTCTGTTCAAAGAGCGAGCGACGATCAAACCGCCTTTTCTTCGCTTTACAGCGAAACCTTTTTTTCGCAGCACCAACAAGAATTTTGGGGCGCTTCCTCGAGAATCGTTTATCGTCAGGCGCGGATTCTTGTGTGGTTGTATTCCTTCACAGGTTTGGAGGCATTACTTTTTGGCTGGCTTGGCAAGAACTTTGGACGATTCCATCAATTCAAACCCTATGGATTCGTCGCGAGCAAATTTCTACTTCCAAACATTTCATCGTGGTACGTCCTGCTTACGTCATTCATGTGGCCCCCGTCCCCGGAAAGAAAGGTCATGGCTGATTTACTCACGTCCGACGATCATTTGTACCGCGGCCAAATCGTGGGCCACGAAGTAGACACGGAGGGAAAGCTTCGAGGGGTTTTAATTAGCGATGCACTTAGATTTGACCGGCGTACCTACCTCAAGGACAAGGATTCGGGCAAGCCGGCGAACCCCCATGACTATTGGAAGAAGATCCCTGGAAAGAATCTGTTTATCTTCGCGGATAAGCTCTCGACTCTGAACTTAAGTTACCAGCCGCCGCCCTCTACCATTCCGGAGATTCTGAAGGAGATATTGAGGAAACTGAATATCGAAGCGCAAGTTTCCGTGGAAAGCCCGCAACCACCCGCTGCGCGAGCATAGGCACGAGCGCGCTGTCCGTGCCGCACGGAATGGATGCGTCGCGTTTTCTTGACCGTGTGCGCGAGGGTCGACTACACTAATAAATTCGATACCTGTCACTCACGCGGCCTGAGGGCTGCTTTGTGTTTGCAGGAAGAACCGGCCGCATCCTGGTAAGTCTGGGCGACGGAACTAAAGGGGGATTGCTTTGCCAAAGCGCACATTTCAACCGCGGAAACGACGCCGCGCGAAGACGCACGGATTCCGCGCGCGCATGAAGACGGTAGGAGGCCGACGAGTCCTGGCGGCACGCCGCAAGAAGGGACGCCATCGCCTCACGCCCGAATAGTCCTGGGCGGATGGAATTTCCGCGCGAGGCGAGGCTCGTGCGGCGCGGCGAGTTCGATGCCGTATACCGCGCCGGAAAGCGCCGATCCAGCTCCCACTTCACAGTTTTCTTTCGCGCCAATCAACTGCCGGTGAGCCGCTTCGGCTTCAGCATCAAAAAGGCGCTGGGCGGGGCGGTGGTGCGCAATCGCATCCGGCGAAGAATCCGAGAGATCGTGCGCTGCCATCGCATGGAGGTACCCGTGGGATGGGACATCGTGATTCATCCGAAGAGCAGCGTGGGGCAGGCGGAGTTTGCGGGGCTGACGGCGGATTTGGTGCGATTGATGAAGAGCGTGTGAAATTGACGATGAATGTTAAGCCCAGAAGTAAAGAGAAAGAAAGAGACAGGCTGAAGTCTGTCGCACTGGCGGCGGCTGATGCCCAGAGGCAGTCCGTGGAGGTGAAAGCGGCGCTAACGGCGCTGCGTATTTATAAGGCGTATTTGTCCTTCTTGTTTGCGGGGAGTTGCCGGTTCGAACCGACTTGCTCGAGGTATGCGTATGAAGCGATCGAGCGGTTTGGCGTGATGCGAGGGTCGTGGCTTGGGTTGAAGCGGCTGCTGCGGTGCCAACCGCTGTCGCGAAAATTTGGATATGACCCGGTCCCGGAGAAAACAGAGGGTGATGCTTTGATGTGCGGCGGGGCTGGGCAAGAGGCAGGCGGATCGCGCGTTTCTCCCAGAGAGGTCCATTCGTGAGCGCGCCGGAAAAGAAAAAAGAGCTTTCTTCAGAGCTGCGCATACTAATCGCGTCGATACTATCCATGGCGGTGATTTTACTGTGGGTCAAGTTTTTTGCGCCGAAGCCACCCGCCAATTTGCCGCAACCGAACAAGCCAGAGGTTACGGCACCAGCGTCGACGAATGCGGGGGCTACATCGCCGGTGACCGCCGCCAGTTCGGCTTCTTCGAATAAGTCCAGCGCGCCGTTGCCTGCCGGGAATGCGACGGCGATCTCACCTCCAAGCGCTGCAGCGATGCCACCAAAGGCCGACACGCAAGAGCGCACGATTATCGTGGAGAATGCGCTGTATCGCGTGGAGATTTCGAATCGCGGCGGAGTGGTGAAGAGCTGGCTGTTGAAGAAGTACAAGGATGATGCGAAGCCGCAACGCGTGCTGGATGTCGTACATCCGGAAGCGGCCGCGGAGGTTGGCGGATGGCCCTTTGCGCTGGTGTTCGACGATCAGCAGCTTGAATCAGAGGCGAATTCCGCGTTGTACGTAGCTGGCGTTGCCGAGCCAGACGCTCATAAGGGAGATGCGGCGCACTTTTCTAGTCTCACCGGAAATTCTCTGGAGGCTCCGGCGGAATTGCAATTTACCTGGAGCGATGGACATCTCGAAGTAACAAAAACCTTTCGCTTCGATCATTCTTACGTAGTGCACGTGGAAACTTCAGCTAGATTGAACGGGACGCCTATGCGGGCGGGTCTGGCGTGGCTCGGAGGTTTCGGGGATTTGACGGTGCAGAATCCCGCCCCGGTAGAGACGGTAACGACCTTTTATAGCGAAAACGAAAAACTGACCGACCTGCCTTACAAAAAACTCGAAGGCCCCGACAAATGGGGCCCGGGCGTTTGGATGGGGGGCAAGGACTACACGGGAATCGAGGACCGCTACTTTGTGGCAGCGTTTCTGCCCGCAAACGGCGCGGCTTCCGGTTCGCTGGAGACCCGGTATTGGAAGGTTTCGCACACGGTGAAAGTCGAGGGGAAGGAGGCGCAGGAGCCCGTGGTGCAAGTGGCCACCGCGACGGCATCGCAACCGCTGGCGCTGCGGGTCTACGTGGGACCCAAAGACTACGACGAACTGAAGAGCATGAATCCGCCGCTAAAAGCCCTGGTGAATTTTGGCTGGCTGGAGATCATCGCCGACCCGCTATTCCATGGGCTCAAGTGGATCCACAAGTACGTGCCCAATTGGGGCTGGTCGATTGTCATCCTCACACTCGTCATCAACATGCTGCTCTTCCCGCTGCGGATTTCGGGTTACAAGACGACGCTGAAAATGCAGCGCGTGGCGCCAGAAATCAAGCAGATTCAAGACAAGTACAAGAAATATAAGATGAACGATCCGCGCAAAGCGGAGATGAACAAAGAAGTGATGGCGATCTACAGCCGCGAGGGTATTAACCCTGTTGGCGGCTGCGTTCCGCAGCTTTTACAGATGCCGATTTGGTTCGGACTATACCGCGCGCTGCAGGGGACGATCGAACTGCGGCACGCACCTTGGTTTGGCTGGATTACCGATCTGTCCGCGAAGGATCCCTACTACATTCTGCCGGTCTTGATGGGTGTGTCGATGTACCTCGCGTCGAAAATGACGCCAATGACGGCGACGGACCCGCAACAGCAGGCGATGATGAAGTTCATGCCGATTGGGATGGCGGGAATGTTTATGATCATTCCTTATCCGAGCGGCCTGGCGGTGTATATTCTCACAAGCGGTGTGGTCGGCGTCGTGCAGCAGTGGTACCTCAATCGCAAGCATCCTCTAACGCCGCCAGGAAAGGCGCCGTTGAGCAAGAAACAGGCAGATCGAAGTAAAGCCTGACTAGTCTGGAGCGGGGTTTGGAGGCTCATGGGACAGGACCTTATCCGGGAAGGCCAACTGGATCGGCAAGCGGCTGCCGGTGCATTGCGGAAGTTTTTGGAAGAAATCGTGCGCGTCTCCGGGCTGGACTTGAAGGTGAAGGTGCAGCCGGTCGAAGCGCCCGCGGCAGATGCCTCGCGTGACGCGGAAGTGATCGCTGATCTCGATGGGCGGGATAAAGAGATTTTGCTGGAGCGCAACGGAGAAGTTTTGAAAGCAATCGAGCATCTGGCGTTTCGCGCGCTGCGTCTCGAGCCCACCTACCACGAAAAAGTTCACCTGGATAGCGGCGGCTATCGCGCATTGCGATTTGAAGAGCTGCGCATGACTGCGCGTGTGGCGGCCGAACGCGTGCAGTCTTCTCAGCAACCTTTTCGGCTGAACCCGATGTCCTCACGGGAGCGGCGCATTGTGCATCTGGCGCTAAAGGAAATGCCCGGGGTGCGCACCGAAAGCGTCGGCATGGGAGAAGAGCGCCAGGTGGTGATCCATCCTGCAAAAGCAAAATGAATTCGTGACGTGGCGAATTGCCAAGATACGGGCCTTTGGATGAACATCCAATTGAATTGAGTGATTGAGGCGAGCGTTGCTCGTGGAGGAGTACACCATGCCACCGACTGGGTCCGAATCGGAGGATGTCGCGAAGCTGCGTCATATTGCCAGTGAGTTCGCTGAAGGCTTTAACACTGGCGATGTGGAACGCATCATGTGTTTCTACGGAGATACTTATGTGGACGTCAACCTTCGTAACCCGGTTCAATCCCGGCAGGAGCGCCGGGAATAGTATGCGCAAGTGATCCGGAATGGCGGTTTTAAGGTGCAGGTGCAACCTGACGAAATCCTGATCCGAGGAGAATTTGCATTTGTCCGTGGGACAATCGAACTCACACTTGGTTCGGCGCCCGGCGACTTAGCGCGCAAAGAGCTCCGGTACCTCGAAATCGCTCAAAGGCAACAAGACGGTTCCTGGCAGGTCATGTGGGGCATGGATGGCCCCATCCAAGAATACACACCATCTCCTAGGTAAAGAGAGTGCCCCAAAGGGCGGCTCAGAGCGAGCCGCGGCCATACTTGGTTGTGAGCTCTCGCTCTCATTGGCTCCCACTTCCCTCTCTTATCTCTAACTTCCGACTCCTAGTGAGTTCTCGGTCTGCCCCATTTCAGCCAAACCTTAGACCGATTAGCTTCTGATCGCTGCAGAGGCAGTCTCAATCTCGCAGCCAACCCTGCGAAATGACCCCTCCTGATTCGTCCATCTCGACGCGATAAGTGAAGGCCGCGGGGCGATCCCGGCGCACTTGTTTAAATCGGATGTCAGAGAATTCGACAATAGCGTTGCTGCCCTCCTTATGAAAACGCGTGACAGGGAAACGCGCAAACCATAAGACCGTTTGCACTTCGGGTAAACGTTTGGCTGCGTCGATAAATTGGTTGGGAATGGGGTCGGGATAGTAGCGATGCTCGATGGATACCTGCGGCGCCGGGGCGCTGAGATCGAGCTGGACTTCGTAAACGCCGTGCGGCGTGTTCACTAGCCCATCCCAATGCCAGATCGATGGCGGAAGGGGGAGAGCAGCGAACGATTTTACCTGAAGTTGGAAGAGCGATACGAACTTCTCGACGCGCGCCAGCGCGATGCGATGAGCGAGTATCGCGGCAGCAATGTAGACGATGGCCGCAGCGAGACCTGCGCGATTCCACACGGCGTAACGAACGCGCAGTCCTTTACCACGAATGGCGGGGAGCATAAAAAATGCCGCCAGCAGCATGATGATGATGACGGCAGTTCGCGCGGAAATCGGCGCGCCAACACTATTCACAAGTGCCGCCACGCCGAGCGAAGCGAGCGAGAGCACAGACCAGGTGATGATCGCGCGATTTCTTAAGCCTTCCGGTTTGCGATAGACCCAGGCGAGCAGTTGCGGGCAGAGAAGAAGCGCGGTGAACGTGAAGTCGATGATAAAGATCAGGTCCCACGCGGGGCGGGACCATTGGAGCGGCGACCACGCCATCGTGCCGAAGCTCGTAATAAGATCTAGAAGAATGTGGCTGAGGATGCCGATGGCGTAAATTCCCGTCAAAGCGCCGAAGGAAGGAGCGTCCCATTTCCGCCAGCGGGCGAACCAGCGCGTGAGTGCAGCCAGGGCCAGCGCAAAGAACGGCATGCAAACCAGCGAGTGCGTGATGCCGCGATGCCACGTCAAAATGAGCATCTGGTTGCTTGAGAGGAAGTCGCGAAACATGTCCGAATCGGGAAAAATCGCGCCAAGCATCAGCGACCACGTGATGATGCGTGCGCGATTGATGGGCCGCGACGCGAATAAATCTTCGCCGCGGAAGACTGCTTTTCCAATCAGTGCGCCGGCGATGCCGTGGGTTATCGTGTCCATTCGTTTAGCATAAACGACGCCATCCCGATGAGCTGAGACGTTCTACCCTATGCGGCGGTGAAAAAGATACGAAGTTTCAAAACACCTTGATCAATGGAGCGGATTTCGAGACTATGCGGCCGACGCGGTGCGCGGAAACGCCGTGGCGCGCGAGCGCAGCTAAAGCGAAATCTGCGTGGTCCGGGGCGATGGCCACAAGAAAACCCCCCGAGGTTTGCGGATCGAAGAGAAGATCTTGATATTCGACCGGGACGCCTGGATCGAACGCGGCGCATTCGCCAATGAAGGCGCGGTTGTTTCTGAGTCCCCCGGAAAGATGGCCCTCGCGGGCTGCCTCGACCGCACCGGGAAAATAATCGAAGGATGCATGGTCGATTTCGAAGGACACTGGATCGAGGCCGTCGGCTGGATCGCCGAGCGCCATTTCGCGAGCGTGGCCGAGAAGGCTGAAGCCAGTCACATCGGTGACGGCATGAATTGGCTTTGCGGGTCGTGCTTTTTCTTCAACTTCCTGGAGGCCTGCAGCGGCGGCGGCGTTGAGAGTACTCATAGCGCCGACGGCGGCGGCGAGCGATTCGGCGGATGCGCGATCTTTTTTTAGGGCCGTGGTGATTACACCGGTTCCCAGTGGCTTGGTAAAAAGCAGCACGTCTCCGGGCTGGGCTCCTACGTTTCGCCAAACTCGCTGCGGATTGATTAGGCCAGTGACGGCGTAGCCGAAGAGCATGTCTTCGTTGCGGATGGAATGGCCTCCTATTACGCTGCACTTTGCTTCGTTCATTTTGGCTAGTCCGCCGCGAATAATCTGCTCCAGGATTTCGGGATCCCCCTTTTCAGGAAAGCCGACGATGGTTAGGGATGAAGCAGGACGTCCGCCCATGGCATAGACGTCGCTAAGTGAGTTAGCGGCAGCGATTTGGCCGAAGAGAAACGGGTCGTCTACGATGGGCGTGAAAAAATCTACAGTTTGGACCAGGGCGAGACCCTCACCTATTAAGTAAATTCCGGCGTCGTCGTTGGTGTCGAAACCAACGAGGACATTCGGATCGGTTTGCCGCGGGAGCTTGCGCAAGACGGCGTCGAGGGTTGCGGGATTCAACTTCGCAGCGCAACCTGCCGCTTTTGCCATGGATGTGAGTTTCACTTGTGCCGCCACGATGCACCTCACTGGTTCGGGGACCATTATAGCGATGCTTTGCGCTTTGCGGTGGTGACGCGAACCCCCGAGAAGTTGCGCCACACGGCTGAACGTGGTTTCATCGCCGGATGCCTTGGGACTTCTGGTTGATTTTTTTCGTGCTCGGAGTGCTCTTGCCGTGGCGGGGACGCCTGCGGCTGCAAAAATTGTTGGCGCTTCCGGAAATGAGTTCGCGGGAGCGGCTCTTGCTTTACGCTTCGACGATCGCATTTCAATGGATAGCGGTGGCCATAACTGCATGGCGGGCTTGGGCACGCGGGCTGACGTTCGAGGAAGTGGGACTCGTAGTTCACGGTCGCGGCAGAATATTCATTGCGGCCATTGTCGGCGCCGCAATTTTGGGCGGCCTACAATGGCTCAATTTGCGACGAATGGGCGGCTCTTCGGGGAAGGCGCGGGAGTTTATCCGGGCACTTGCCGAGCGTATCTTCCCGCGATCACGGGTGGAGCTGGTTTGTTTTTTGGGGTTAGCGGCGACAGCCGGATTGTGCGAGGAGTTCTTGTACCGGGGTTTCTCTATGGCTGCCTTGACAAGAGCGGGGCTGCCCGTTTGGAGCGTGGTACTCTTCTCATCTTTGCTCTTTGGGCTGGCGCACCTTTACCAAGGGCGCGGTGGGCTTGTGAGCACATTGATTATCGGCATGGTGTTCGGAACGGCGCGAATCGCGTACGATGGCATGATTCCGGTTATTCTTTGGCATTTTGCTGTGGATGCGGTCGCAGGACTGGCAGGACCGAGGTATCTCCTCAGCTTCAAAAGGTCGACAGTTGAGGTGGAAATGCATCAAACAGACGTATTATAGTTACTCTTATGACAACACCAAGCCCAGCAGTGCTCTCAGTGGAGACAATTTACCGTGCTCTCGGCGAATTTCAGCTGGAAGCAAATGAACAGCAAGTCGTGTATATTCAACAGTATATAAGGATTTTATTGGCCTGGAACGAAAAGATAAATTTGACTGCAATCCGCGACCCCTTGGAGATACTATATCGTCATATCTGCGAAAGTATGTTCGCTGCCGGGGCTGTGCCTGTGGAAAAGGGTCGGCTCGCCGACGTTGGTTCCGGAGCCGGTTTTCCGGGTATTCCGCTGAAAATTATGTGTCCGAAGCTCCAAGTGTTCTTGATCGAGTCCAATATGAAGAAAGCTACTTTTCTCGCGGAAGTGCTTAGAAATATTGAACTTCCTGATACGCGAGTGCTCGTGAGCCGCTATGAGGAGCTGGGCGAAGAAGTGGCCCCGCTTGATTTTGTATGCTCTCGCGCAGTAGGTGATTTCGAGCCTTTTTTGGCCTGGGCCTCTTCGGAAGGTATAGCAGCGAAACAAGTTATCTTGTGGATTGGGGGGCGGGACCTTGATCAAGCACGGCAGGGCGCGGACTGGGAGTGGAGAGAACCGATCCCAGTGCCCCACTCTCTACGGCGGTACTTACTGGTGGGGACCAGAAAAGCGGCATTGTCGGCACAACGACCTGAGAAATAAAGACTTCCAATCTTTTCCGCCATGCTTTTTGGCTATCCGAGGTTTTCTCTTCGTCTGTAGTTTTCACGTTTAGATTTCTGCCTTTGGTGTCAAGTCCGGACTAATATTGGCTGAGCGGAACATTCGGACCCGTTTTCCTGTGTACGCGGCATCTTAGGACCGAACCCAGTGTTCAGATGTTCCACGTGGAACGCCTTAATGCATCGAATCCAGGAGCGTTTTCCACCTTCAAGCAGAGACCCATTTTCGTGCTCTGACTCGGTTTGAGGTTCCACGTGGAACATCAGAATAAGAAAAAGTCGAACGCAAACGTTCCACGTGGAACGTTCGGGGCAAGATTCAATCTGTGGCGGGCGTTCCACGTGAAACAAGTTGCATACTGAGCGCCCTTCTGCTAAGTTTTCACGAGCTGGGGGGCTCGTTGGCGCGGATTATTGCCGTTGCAAATCAAAAAGGTGGAGTTGGTAAGACAACCACGGCCGTGAACCTGGCGGCATGTCTTGCTACTTCGGAGCAAGAGACGCTGTTAGTCGATTGTGACTCACAGGCCAATGCCACGGCCGCTATCGGCTTTGCCAAGGACCCTTCGCGAAGAACTCTCTACCACACCCTGATCTTGAATGAGCCTTTCGATAGAATTGTCCAGAAATCTCAGGTAGATCGATTGGATGTCGTCCCCGCCGACAAAAACCTGGCTGGGGCTGCAGTGGAACTGGTCTCTGCCGAAAACCGCGAATATAAGCTAAAAACTATTCTTAATGAGATTCAAGCTCGTTACAAATTCATTGTCCTCGATTGTCCGCCAGCACTTGACCTTTTGACCCTGAACGCGCTCGTGGCCGCCAACGCAGTCCTCGTCCCGATTCAATGCGAGTATTTAGCGTTGGAAGGTGTTTCTGAGCTGTTAGATACACTGATGCGGATCCGCCGGACTCTGAATCCCGGTCTCGAGATCGAAGGTATCCTGTTAACCATGTTTGACGAGAGAACGACTCTCTCGCGTCAAGTAGCCACGGATTTGCGCAGTTTTTTTGGTACGCAAGTGTTTCAGAGCGTGATTTCTCGCAATGTCCGTCTGGCCGAGGCACCAAGTTTCGGAAAACCAATCATTCTTTACGATATTCATAGCAAAGGGGCGGAGGGCTACACGCAGCTCGCCCAGGAGGTCATTGCCAATGCCGAGAAACGCACTGGGACGGGGGCTCGGAGCGCTCATTCGGGAGCCTGAGCCGCAGAATCCCACACCGCCGACGCCTACCCAGCCCCACGCAACAGGTTCGAGCGGTGCTGCCGCATCGCCGGCGCGAGATACTTCGTCCGCAGGACCATTGCAACTCGACATTGATTTGATCGAGCCGAGTCCGTATCAACCGCGCACTCGGTTTCGCGAAGAGGCGTTGGACGAATTGGCCCGGTCCATCAAATCGAGTGGAATCATTCAGCCGCTTGTGGTGCGGCCGATCGGGAGCCGATTTCAACTGATCGCCGGAGAGCGCCGGTGGAGAGCCGCGCAACGGGCTGGGTTAACGAAGGTCTCGGCAATCGTGCGTCAAGTACCTGACGAGCTGGCGCTCGAAATGACGCTGGTGGAAAACATCCAGCGCGAAGACTTGAATGCCATTGAAGCGGCGCGAGCCTTCGAAAGATTGATGGATGAATTTCAGCTTACGCAGGAAATGGTGGCGGAGCGAACGGGAAAAGATCGGGCTACGGTGGCCAACGCGGTTCGATTGTTAAAGCTTGAGCCGACGATTCAGGATTGGATCGAAGAGGGCAAGTTGACCGCGGGGCACGGGCGAGCTTTGCTGGCTGTTGCGGACTCACCCTTGAGGATGCGCTATGCACAACGCGCGGCCCGTGGCGGATTAACGGTGCGGCAAATAGAACGGCTAGCTTCACGGCGAGCGCGAGGAGCGGGCCCTGACAAGGAAATTCACGTGGACGCGAATATTCGAGCTGCGATCGAGGAACTGCAGCGGCACCTTGGGACCAAGATTCTACTTCGGCAAAAAACGAAGATGCGCCCTGGCCAGTTGGTGCTCGAGTATTACGACGATGCGCAGTTGATGGGAATTTACGACCGACTGATAAAGTAGCCCTGCGAAGCCAGCACCAGCCGCTGTGCACGCTCGTTCCTCCGTATCCTTTGGACAACTCGGCGCATGCGACGCGTTGACTTGTGCGCCCCGGTCGCTAGAGTATGAGTGTCTACCTAGGAGAAATGTCATGGCATGGAAGTGGCCCGGTTCTACAGGCAGTGACGCGGGTGAAGAGTGGACTGGATTCATTGATCAGGGTGTGACGCTCGAGGGGACGCTGCAGGTCACCGGGACGTTTCGCATAGACGGAAATGTGAAAGGAAACATTATCTCTGAGCAGACCGTCGTGCTGGGTGAAGGCGCAAAAGTCGAAGGGCAAATCGAAGGAAATCGGGTAGTGATTTCCGGGCGGTTCGATGGCGTAATTTTCGCGAAGGGGCGCGTGGAGATTCAAGCGAAGGGCGTCGTTACGGGTGAGGTACACTCACCGTGCATGGTCATTGACCCGGGAGGAATCTTTGATGGCCGATGCCACATGCTAGCTTCCTCAGATACGGCGTCCGGCGTGACGATTCCGATCCGCGCAGTGAGTCAGGCCTGAGCAGCGACTAGTAAAATCCGCAGAGCAGCTAGTACAATCTGAAAAGGCAAGTCGGCATTTCAGGGCCTCGATCCGCCCTTACTAACCTGTATAATAATACTTAACGGTTAATTTCTAATTCAATTCTTGTCGCAGACTTGCTATGCACAACGGACTTCGTGCGCGCAGCGTTTGCTTCCTAAATGTCCGCCTGGACATTGGATTCTCAATCGAGATGGGGAACCGGGGCTGCAGAGGCGACTTGATAGAAATTGAGGGCTTGCGCACGCTGAACGACTAGATTTTTTGAAGGAACGCCGTCTGACAAACATCAAGGCTACACGGGATCGCCTCTCCTTGGGAGAGACAGCAGCTAGTTTGGAATACTCAGGTGGCCCATAAGCAACAAGAATGCACGACCTGGATGAGCGAAAATTACGGCTTGCGCTACACAAACTAAATGGCCATTTTATTCCGGAAAAAGGCGAGACCGGCTTTGTTGCGCAGAGACCGCGGCAAGTTGACACGTGGATTTGGGGCGACTATCGTTCGAGGTGAATTTTTCGAGGGGACTTCTGAATGAAGATTCTGGTGATTGGCGGCGGGGGGCGGGAGCACGCGCTGGTTTGGAAGCTGAAACAGAGCGCAAGCGTGGAGAAAATATGGTGCGCGCCGGGCAACGGGGGAATCGCCGAGGACGCGGAATGTGTTGCCGTTGATGTGGGCGACGTTGTAGCGCTTGTAGCTCTTGCCGAAAAAATCAGACCGGATTTGACAGTAGTCGGACCGGAATTGCCCCTCGTGAACGGGCTTTCCGACGCCTTTGCGAAGCGAAACTGGGCCATAGTAGGCCCCACGCGTCAAGCGGCGCAGCTCGAAGGCAGCAAGATTTTCTCGAAAGAATTTTTGCTTCGGCATAACATTCCAACAGCGAGAATGTATGGCGCTTACGACTCGCCGCGCGATGCCTATGCCGCGCTGAGTAGTGTGAAATGGCCGTTGGTGATTAAAGCTGATGGATTGTGCGCTGGCAAAGGCGTATTCCTGGCCCCTGAGGTAGAAGCGGCGAGGCAATTTCTTGAACGCGTAATGGAGAAGAACGAGCTGGGATCTGGGGGCCATCGCGTCTTGTTGGAAGAGACGCTTGAGGGAGAGGAGCTGTCCTTCATCATTTTGACGGATGGCGAACGCTACGCGCCGATGGTGCCCACGCGGGATCACAAGCGCGTATTTGACGGCAACAAGGGTCCGAATACTGGTGGCATGGGCGCATATTCTTCGGATGAGCTTTTGCCGCCCAGCCTTCGCGACTTAGTTATCTCCACGATCGTGGAACCCACGCTTAAAGGGCTTGCAGAAGAGGGCGTGCCATACCAAGGCTTTCTCTATGCGGGCCTGATGCTGACCAAAGGCGGGCCGAAGGTGCTGGAGTTCAACTGTCGACTCGGCGACCCAGAGGCTCAAGCGATAGTAGCCCGCATGGAGTTCGATCTTGCGGAGATACTGTCTGAAGTGGCAGCGGGGCGGCTCGATCCGACGACATTGCGTTGGCGGCCCGGAGCGAGCATGTGTGTGGTGCTTACATCGGGCGGGTACCCTGGGACATTTCAAACGGGCAAGAAAATAGAGGGACTAACCTCTGTCAAGAATAACACTGGTGTTGAAGTGTTCCATGCAGGCACTAAACGTGAGGGCGATTCTCTGCTTACCTGCGGAGGCCGTGTGCTTGGGGTGACTGCATTCGCAGAATCCCTCGAAGCGGTCCGCGCCTTAGTATACCAGGCAGCCTCGAAATTAAAGTTCGACAGTGTGCATTACCGGAATGACATTGGCGCGCACGTAAGCCGAATAACAGCCGCAGGAGACTAGTGCCATGCCACGAGTCGTCCATCTGTTTCGCGCTCCTCGGACCGGCTGCCCGATGGAGGAGCTTGCAGAGGTATCCGCGATTCAGGACATGGGGTTTGAAGGCTGTGCGCATGCTCGCCCCGGAAGCCGTCAAGTTCTGCTAGTGGACAGGGAGACGCTCGATGCGCTCGAACTCGTGCCGGGGATGATCCGAGAAAACATTACCACCCAGGGGCTCAACGTCAACGGGCTTAGAGAAGGGGAATGTTTGCAAATTGGCGGAGCTCAACTTGAAGTGACGAACCCTTGTACGCCCTGTGGCTTGATGGACCATCTTCGTCCCGGACTGAGGAAGGAACTCAGGGGAAGGCGCGGAATGCTTTGTCGAGTCGTCCAAAGCGGAGTCATTCGGCAAGGGGACGGCATTCAAAAACTTGTTTGAGCCTTATGGTTTTATCTTGCGATGCAGAGACGGGGCTTCCGGCGGCCGATTTTTGTCTTCTTTGACTTTTTCCACAGGTTCGTCTGGCGGCACGACCCAATCGAAGCCGCCCTCGGTCATAGTGCCGAGGATAAATTTGGACTTTTCGGCGATAAGCGGTAAGGCGGCACGAAGAAAGTCCGTGGCATCCTGAGAGACCGCTTTGTTGGCCTGGCCGCGGTCAATCTCTTCCAACACTTTCGAGAATTTGGGTTCTCCGCGCGATAAGTTATCAATGTCCGGATCGTTTCCTTGAATGAGTTGCTGCAAAGACCGCTCTTGAGGTTTCACGGTAACTGGATAGCGGACTTCCACTAGGGTCTTCGGCGCGTGCTTTTCGGGCGGGTAAAGTTGGGTGAAACGCGGGCGAAGAAGGCGCGTCTGCCAAAAGTCGCCGCGAGTTGCAATCTCCTCTTGCTGAATGCGGTATTCGATAGTCCAGACTTCTGGACCGTAATCGTCGGGCGCAAAACCAATGAGAACGACTTCGAATATAGCCTCATCGGGCTTGAATTCTATTTTGTGCTGAAGCTGGGAAACGAGCGGGCGAAGGCGTTCGAGAAACGCGACTCCGATGGTGTCCAGGTCTGGCGAGATTTCTGCGGGATCGGAAGCATAGTTCGGATTCTTGCCGGAAATGTGGGGAAAGTCCCGATCCAGACGCACGGGCTTGGGATCGGCCGTGAGGCGCCATTCCGAGGCGCCTAAGAGTACGCCAATGTGACTGGAGTCAATGTTCATGACACGCGGGGGAACGGAGTTTGCTTCGACGGGCTGATCGATGGCCGCGAAGATGATCTTGTCGCGAGCGACGTGAATAATGACGCGCCCTCCGGCTAGATTGGCGACGACTTCACCGCCCCCCATACGCTCCTGGGCCGACGCGACTTGAGCCGAGGCGATGCACGCGAAGAAGATGAGACGCATCGAGACCGAATTGTTCCATCGGCAGCATGTGGCGGAGGCTCGCATCGGTCGTCAGCGGACTACAAGCACTCTCCTTGATTATTTTGCAAAAGCAGCATAGTTCTAAGGCTTCTCCGCAGAAACGGCAGCCGCAGCCTCTTTCGCTGTAGCAAGCAACGCATCGAGAGCGGCTCGATCATAGTAGCCACCATCGCGAATCACGGCCCAAACTTTGCGTGTGTTCGCAATGCTCTCCACCGGATTCGCGCTCAACAAGACCAGATCGGCGGCGTGGCCCGGTTCGATGGTTCCGAATTCCTTTTCACTCCCAAGAAACTGCGCCGCGCCGCGGGTCGCGGCCTGCAACGCCTCCATGGGCGTGAATCCCGCACGGACTAGCTCGGCGAGTTCATGATGGAAACTGTCGCCAGGAAAAACAAACGGATCGAGCGAGTCCGAGCCGACCAGGAGTTGCACGCCCGCTTGATGAAGCTCGCCAGTTAGCTTCCAGTCGTTGGATGCTTGGCGGGCCAGCCATGCCGCCCGCTGCTTCATCTGCGCGTCGTCGAAGGAGTCCCGCCATTCTTTTGCCATCGCGGGCGGGACAAACGCGAGCAGGGCGTCGTCGGTCTTCCAGTGTTCCGGGTGGGAAGTGATGTCTAGGGAGGCGAGTGTGGGCGTGACCCAAGTTCCGTTCTTTTTCAAGGTCTGGAAAACAACGGCAGCTTTTTCCGGACTATATGTAGCGTCGGCTTCGTGCGCGATCTGTTCCCAAGCCGCGGAGTCCCCTTTTTTTTCTGCCTGAACGAGGCGGGGGCGAAGCTCGGCTTCCTTCGAGGAAAAAGAGAGAGCAAAAGCGCTGTAGAGCAGATGCTCGATACTGTGCATGCCGGCGTTGCTTGCTTCGATGACGCCGATTTCAAAGGGCAAATGGCCGGCAAAAGGAATGTTTTGCTTCTTGCATTCATCAGCGACCGCGAAAAAAGCGTCTCGCGACGGCATGGAAATGATTTTTATGAAATTGGCGCCACGCTTCTTGAGGTCATCGACTGCCGCTCGGGCTGCGTCGGCATTGGCGACGGGATACTGCTCGGGAGTTTTCCTGCCGCTCGCGGCAAGAAACGGGCCGGCGGCAACGATATGCGGTCCCAGGAGAGCGCCGGACTCGATGTCGCGTTGCCAGGAGAGGAGCGCGTCGAGATCGCCGCCCATGTCGCGCACGCCGATAATGCCGTTTGCGAGAAGCAGCGGAAGCAGGACTTGTTTGCTCCAGGAAGGATCAGCGTTGATGCCTGCAAGATGGACATGCATATCCCAGAAGCCGGGGAGAAGAAATTTTCCGGAGGCGTCGATAGTGTGAGCGGCCTTAGGGACCTGGATTTTGGCTGTGGGTCCGACGGCGGCGATGCGTCGGCCTTCGATAAGAACGGTCTGATCGAGTTGCGGAGGGTGGCCGGTGGCATCGATTAGGGTGACGTGAGTGATAGCGAGCTGGGGAGCCGGTTCTGCCAAAGAAGAAAGGTACGGAACCGCGAGGAGAACGGTAAGCAGTGGGAAGAATATTTTTCTAGACTTCAAAGGAACGCTCACCTTCCAGGCAACCGGGCAATTCTAAAAACTACCACAAACGGCGTTAGGCGGCGGGGGTTCTTGGAGAATGGCCACGAGGGGCCGGGAAACGCTCGTCAGGCTGGTGCAGAGCGGGTAAAATGGGAGATTGGACGAAGGAGTGGAAAGCAGACTATGGGATTGAGAAAAGCGAAAAATATTCAGCACAACGGCAAGCGGCTAACGGACATTCTGGAGGCGCATGCCCTTTTCTTCCGCGGGAAAGAAGGCGGCGCGCGCGCGGACTTGGCCGGCGCCGATCTTTCGAACGCTGATTTGCAAGCTATCAATCTAAGCGGAGCGATTCTTCGCGGAGCGAACTTAGAAGGCTCGGACTTGCGCAAGGCCAAGCTTCCTGGGGCGGACTTGTCGGGAGCGAATCTTCGGAAGGCCGACCTACGAAACACGGACATGACGGAAGCGATCCTGCCTGGAGCGGACTTGACGGAAGCGCAAGCCAGCGGAGTGGAATTTTTTCGCTGCGACCTCTCCAACGCGATTTTCCACCGCGCGCAACTGCGAAACGTGAACCTGCGGCTGGCCAATGTGAATGGCGCGAAATTCAGCGGAGCGGATATGGGCGTGGCAATTCTCCGCGAGACGGATTTGACCGGGGCGGACCTTTCCGGCGTGGACCTTACGACGACGTTAATGCCGCGCGGCTACGCCGCTCAGCAGGCGAAACAGAAAAGCGCGTAGGCGTTCAAGGGTTGCTTGTGGCGCGTAATTCTTGGAGCAGGGTCTCGCTCGCTTTGATGGCAAACAGCATCTCCGCGTGGTAGCCTCTGGCGGAAGCGAAATAGTCTCCCTTCGTGTGACCTGTGGCCACTCCTGCAACACAACTCGACGCCTCTGAAGTAAGTGAACTCGTACTCGAGGTGATTCGCGGCCTGCTCGAAGAGCTGGGCAGCCGAGGAGCATTGCCGATGCTCACCGGGGCGTCGCAGCTCGATCGGGACTTAGGACTTGGCAGCCTGGAACGCGTGGAATTGCTAGCCCGTCTGGAGACGGCGTTTGGCGTGCGTCTGCCCGATAGGACTGTCGCGGAAGCAAATACCCCAGAAGAACTGGCGAAAGCCGTTCGAATGGCGCGGGGAGCGGAGACGCAGGAAGACGAAGCGGGCTCGGCTCTGCGCTCGGCCATCACGACGCAACAACTGCATCGCGAGGCGGCGGACACTGGAGTTTTCTCTGCAGGGACGCTGCTGGACGTGCTGCGCTACCTCGCGATGCATAACGCTGAACGAACACACCTGCTGATTACCGAGGAGACCGAAGGCCAGGAGCACAGCGTAACGCTGACGTTCGGTGAGCTATACGCCGCGGCGCAACGTTGCGCGGCGGAGTTGGCGCGACGCGGTGTTCCTGCAGGCGGCCGCGTGGCGCTCATGCTGCCGACGGGGCGCGCGTTTTTTGTTTCGTATGCGGGAATCATGCTGGCGGGGGCGATTCCTGTGCCGATCTACCCGCCGTTTCGCGCCGACCGCATCGAGGAATATGCGGAGCGGCAGTCGGCGATTCTGAAGAATGCTGGAGTGTGTCTGCTGCTGACGTTTCGTCAGGCGGAAGCCGTGGCACGGCTTCTGAAACCGCGGGTGAAGTCGCTTGCGGAGGTAGCCGACGCGGAAAAACTGATCGACGCTGCCGATAAGGCGCCGCCGCCATCGCCCGGAGCGCTGCCGCTGCATCTGACGGGCAGTCGTGCGCGAAAAGCCAGCGACATTGCGTTGTTGCAATACACTTCCGGATCGACGGGCGATCCCAAAGGCGTGGTGCTTACACACGCGAATTTGCTCGCGAACATCCGAGCGATCGGCGAAGCTGTGGAGCTGAAGCCTACCGACGTGGGCGTGAGCTGGCTTCCGCTTTATCACGACATGGGCCTGATCGGCGCTTGGCTCACGCCGCTGCATTTCGGACTGCCCGTGGCAGTGATGTCGCCGCTGGCGTTTCTAACGCGGCCTGAACGATGGTTGAAAGCATTTCAAAAATACGGCGGAACGATTTCCGCGGCGCCCAACTTTGCTTTTGAGTTGTGTGTGCGAAGAATTGCCGAGAAGGACATTCAGGGATTGGACTTGAGCACTTGGCGCACGGCGCTGAATGGCGCAGAGCCGGTGAATCCCGAAACGCTGGAGCGATTTGCAGAGCGGTTTGCGCCTTACGGTTTTCGGCGCGAAGCGCAATTGCCGGTATACGGGCTGGCGGAAGCGTCTCTGGCGGTGACAGTTCCGCCGCTGAATCGCGGGCCGCTGATTGACCGAGTGGAACGCGAGTTATTCACCGGGCAGGGCCGCGCCGTGCCTGCGCGGGCGGACGATGCGAAGGCCATTGCATTTGTTTCTTCCGGCAAGCCGATCCCCGGACATGAAGTGCGCATTGTGGATGCGAGCGGCAGCGAAGTGAATGATCGGACCGAAGGATTTCTTTGGTTTCGCGGACCTTCGGCGACGAACGGCTACTATCAAAATCCGGAAGCGACAGCGAAACTACTGCCGAAGGGGCCGGCTGCGGAAGACGGCGAATCTGCGTGGGTGAATTCCGGCGACAGAGCGTACCGCGCGAATGAGGAAATCTACGTCACGGGACGCGTTAAGGACATCATCATCAAAGGCGGGAGAAATCTCTATCCGCACGAGGTAGAAGAACTCGCCGCGCGAGCGGAAGGAATTCGCAAGGGTTGCATCGTGACGTTCGGACTGAAAGACGAAGCGACAGGAACCGAGAAGTTGATCGTGGTAGCGGAATCGCGAGAGCGCGATGCCTCGCGCCGGGCGCTCATCGCGGCGGCGGTAACGGAACAAGTTTCGCAGGGGTTGGGCTTGCCGCCGGACCGAGTCGAAGTCATACCGCCGGGAAGCATTCCTAAAACTTCGAGCGGAAAATTGCGCCGCGAGGAAACAAAACGACTTTATCTCGCCGGCAAATTGAGTGCGGGAAAGGTCCCCGCGTGGGTGCAGATCACGCGCCTGGCTGCGTCGAGCGGGGTGCGCACGGCTGGCGGGAAAATATGGTCCGGAGTGCGGCGAGGCTTGGAAATTGTGTATGGACTTTATTTTGGTGTCGTGTTGCTCGTCTGGGTCGTTCCGACTTGGACGATCGTGCATTTCATCAGCGACTATCGCCAAGCGGGGCGGTTTACGTCCGCTGCTCTGAAGATCTTGTTCGCGCTGATTGGCTGCCGCGTGCGCGTCATCGGCAAGGAATACGTGGACTCACCAGGCGCAAAAGTTTATGCGTCGAATCACACGAGTTATTTTGACGTTCTGCCGCTGATGCTGGGGCTGGGCGTGCCATATCACTTCGTCTCCAAAATGGAGGTCGGCGGGATGCCGTTCATCGGAACATTCCTGCGTCAGATGCGGCACATGACCTTTGACCGCAGCGATGCACAATCGCGCATGCAACAATCGGAAAACATGGAGAAGTTGCTGCGCGAAGGAGAATCCATTTTCGTTTTTCCTGAGGGAACGTTTACCGGCGAAGACGGCGTGCGGCCGTTCCAGTTGGGCGCGTTCAAGGCCGCGGTGGATGCCGGTGCGCCAATTGTTCCGGTCTCGCTGGCGGGTACGCGAAGATTTCTGCGAGACGGCCAGCATTTGCCGAGGCCCACCCGCGTAACGATCACCGTGTCTGCCCCAATTTATCCCCGTGCCTCTGGCGACGCAAGGAAGGCCGAGGAAAGTTCGGCCTGGCATGAATTAATTCGTCTCCGCGACACGGCGCGCGAAACAATCGCGCGCCATTCCGGCGAACCGCTTCTCTGAGGAGCGACGATTAACAGTTTCCGCTCTCTCCCGCAACATTTAAGAACAATCAGGAGCCGCAGGGAACAAGAAGTGGCTCCTGAGCATTTGCGTTACGGCTCGCGGAAAGAGCTTGCTCTTAGCGTTGCAGCGTATAAATCACCGTGATGTACGTTTCGATCTCGACGGGCTGCCCGTTGAGAATCGTTGGATGGTAACGCCACTGGCGCACGGCATCGAGCGCGGATTGCAAGAAGAGCGCGTCTCCGCTGACTACTTGCAGGGATTGGATTGCGCCGTCCGTGGCAATGATCGCGCGCAGCTCCACGTGACCTTCACGATGAATTTGTCTCGCTAGTTCAGGATACGCAGGCTCGATGCGCTGGATCAGCATCGCCTGTTCCAGGTGCGTCACGTGGAGGCGCTGGGGCGTTTGTGGGCGCACGTCAACGGGACGTTCGGGTTGGCGTCTTCCGTCGTCTATTCCGATGCCCCACGGAGCGTGCGGGCCTTCTGTTCCCTCGGGCGCGCCGGGGATGGAATCCTGCTGCGGCGGCGTGTTGTCCGTGGTCACAGGGTGATCCGGGAAAATCGGCGAATAGCAAGTTGCGCAAAGGTTACGAGGGCTCCGCGGTGGGGGTTGCGGAGTCGTTGGATGACGTTCCGGCGCGTTGTTGTGGAAGTAAGGAGGAATAGGCACCGCGTTGGCTAGGGCGATGCGTTCCGGCTTCCCGAACAGCGGGACGAGAACGATGGCGGTGAGAATCGCGCATTGCGCGGCGACGGAAATGATCAGCGCGCGGTGGCGAATACGGCGTTCGCATTTACGTTGCTCGGGACTGCCTTCGATGAAGCAGCCTTGCAAAGAACCAAAATCATTTTGCGAAATGGGTTCGGGTTGGACAGACATCACACACCTCCACAAGAGAGTTCTGCGAGTGAGAAGAGAGATTTTTGCGACGCCAGTCCCCTGTGGGTTGCTCAACTACCGCAGGAGACCGGCGCCGCGCTCGCAGGGATGTGAGGTGCGCGCGTCCTCTGTAAAGTTGGACACCGAGGCGGTGGACAAGTTCCCGGTCTTCTCCACGACACGCGGACCATTTGTGAATGAGTGCCGCGAAGACGTTCAACGAAGAAGTGGATTTGTATGGATAACGGGAGGAGAACTCGGTACGCTTTTCCGAGGATTTTAAAGCGGTAACGTAACCGGAAGGGGACGAGCCCGCGCCTAAAACGGTTCATGGCCATATCTTGCTGATTCTAAAATGCTTATTTATATGAACCGAAACGTGCCGCTAGCGCATCCCATGCTTGTGGACGTGGATCTGAAGGAGGGTTATCCCGATGGATGGGCGTAATGTAGAAACAATTGGCGTGCGCCGCACGGGTTGGGCTGCTCTAGACCGCGATCCGCGGCAGGACAAGGTCGAGTTTGTATGTCCGTACTGCGGCGCGCAGGACCAGAAAAATGCCAGACGCGAGCGGACGCAATATCGATTTACGGACGGCTTCCTGCAGGACTTGCAAGGCGAAGTGACCCAATGCCATTCCTGCAAGCGATCCCTGCGTGTGGTCCCGGTGGTGTTGCTGCACGACCAGGACGAAGAGCGCCGCTTTGAGGCCGTTTTTTCCGACGAATTAACTGGTGCGAGGAACTGACTCGTTCTCAGTTCTGAGAATAGAGACGGGGCGCAGCAATATGCGCCCCGTCTCTATTTATTGCAGGCTCCTTATCGGTCGCGTGCGGTTGACGACAGAATCTGAGTGACTTGTGAACAAGAAAGGGCGCAACTGATTTGCGCTGCGCCCTTGAAGCTCCTCGAGTGACAAGTTAGTGGCGGTCATGATCGCGATCATCCCAGTCGCGATCGGTGTGCCAGCGACGGCCATCCGCATCCCACCAACGATGGTGTTCGCGCCAGCAGCGCCCCCGCGCCTCACGTAATTCGTGACGCCAGTGGTCTGCCTGCCTGCTGTCCCATCCGTGGCGCTGGGCCGCTTCGTGCAGCTTGTAGTCGGCCCTGGCGATGCGCCGCTGGCAACCGTCATTGTCGGCCAAGGCGCTAGGAGCACCCGTGAAAGCGAGCAAACCAGCCAGGGCGGCTGTGGCTACCGCCATTTTGCCGAGAAGTTTCGGTCGTTTGTTCAAAAAGGATTGCATTTTAGTTTCCTCCTGAATTTGCCCCCGCTGGTGTAGGGGCGCCCACGGGATAAAACACGCGTCGGATGCAAATATCTCGGTTTTCTTGTAACCAAATGAATAAAAACAGGTTAAATCAGCCCGCGCCTTTAATAGGCCTGCAAGAAAGGATCGACTTCCATGTGGTACTTCTCGAGGCCGGCGCGGATGTGGTCGAAAGCTTCGTCCACGCTGTCGGCAAATTGCAGCATCTTGTACTCCTCTTCGTTGATGGTGCCCCAGTTCACCATGGCTTTCCAATTGAGAACCTTGTCCCAATACCTGCGGCCGTAGATGAGGATAATGTTGTGCTTGGCGAGTTTTCCTGTTTGCAGCAGCGTGAGCATCTCCCAAAGTTCGTCCATCGTGCCGAAGCCGCCGGGAAAAACGACGAGGGCCTTGGCGATTTGCGCGAACCAGAGTTTGCGCATGAAGAAGTAGTGAAAATTGAAGCTGAGCTCCGGACTGATGTAGGCGTTGGCGAACTGCTCGTGGGGCAGTTCGATCGAAAGGCCTATGGATTTGCCGCCGGCTTCGGTCGCGCCGCGATTGGCGGCTTCCATGATACCCGGCCCCCCGCCGGAGCAAATGACGAAGCGGCGCGGCCGGGGTCCAAGCGTGAGCGCCCACGAGGTAATTTTGTGGGAGAGCTGCCGCGCTTCCTCATAATAGCGAGACATTTCGAGGAGACTCTTGGCGTGGCGCACTTCGCCGCGGTGTCTGGTTTGCGCGGCTAAGGAAAGTTTTCTCACATTTTCTTTTTTCAGGCGGGTGACGCGCGCCTGTGCCGTTTCGTGAGATTCGATGCGCGCGGAGCCAAACATAACGATGGTGTCGGCAATGCCTTCTCGTTTTAGCTGCACCAGCGGATGCAGATACTCCGCCAGGATGCGCAGGGGCCGCGCGGGGGTACTTTCAAGAAACCTGGGATCTTCATGTGGGGCTTTGGGGGCGTGCTGCGGCTTCAGCTTGAGGTGTCCTGCGGACATGGGCTTTTTCTCTCCGAAAGATGCAAACACTCATTGTAGGAATCGCGGGCGCTTGCGGCAACGTCTTCCGACGCGGGTGCGTCGAATTGAGTACACTGCGGATGCCTGGGCTTTTCTGTCAGGGTGACGAAATGATGCAAGGCCTAAGTAAATGCGCCGTACTCCTCTTGAGTCTCCTTGCCGGGGCCGCAGCACTGCGCGCACAAGCTCCCGAAGGACCGATTGCTCCAAAACCCGGCCAGCCGGTTCAGAAAGCTCCGCCGGACGCGCAGGTCAATCTGAAAGTCCGCGTGGCGCTGGTGAACATGCCGGTGACGGTGCGAACTGCAAAGGGCGAGATGGTGCATAACCTGGAGGCGAAAGACTTCCGAATCACCGATAACGGCATCGAACAGAAGATTTCGCATTTCGATCTGGGCGGTGATCCTGTTTCCGTGGTCGTGCTGATTGAGACGAGCTCTCGTGTAGATCCGCTCCTGCCTGAACTCCGCAGGACGGGGATTCTTTTTACACAGACGGTGATGGGGCCGTACGGCGAAGGCGCCGTGGTGGGCTTCAACGATTCCGTTGACAAGTTGCAGGATTTCACAACCAACGCTGATGCGATCGAAAACACCGTCTCGCAGTTGCAAGCGGGAACTTCCGGATCGAAGCTTTACGATGCGATGGCCGTGGGGGTCGAGATGCTGAGCGGCCGGCCGCAGCCAACACCGGAGAACCCTGGCCGTCGGCGTGTGCTACTGGTTGTGTCCGAAGCCGTGGATGCGGGGAGCGAAGCAAAACTTGGAGAAGTGCTGAGAAAAGCGCAGCTCGCGAACGTGACGATCTACACCGTGGGACTCTCCACCACTCGCGGGCAAGTGCACGGCAAGCCAAGAGATTCGCAGCCGCAGCCGATCACTCCGCCGGGCATTTCCTCGGTGCCGCCGCCGCCCGGGACGATCCAAACTCCCACGACCGAAGAGAACCGGAACAGCGGCGTCGATTTGCTGGCCTTGGCCGTCTGGGCCGTGCAGCATATCGAAGGCGTTGTGAAAGACCGCCCACTAGAAGTGGCGACGACAGCCACGGGCGGCGCGTACCTGTCCACCTACAAGGATCGTTCCATCGAAAAGGCGATCGATGAAATCGGCGGCGAATTGCACGCGCAGTACACCGTCAGCTATGTGCCAACGGCTGGGAATGATTTCGGCTACCACGAAATCAAAGTGCAGGTAGATCGCAAAGACTTGAAGGTGCGGGCGCGGCCAGGTTATTACGTCGCGCCTCCGGAAGGCTTATAACTCCACAAAGCCAAATTAGATAACTTGCTTCCAGAAAGTGACGTCGCGCGAGGCGAGGAGGGAGTCCTTGCGGGCGTTCCAGCGGAGGAAGTGCGGCGTGTTGGTGTGGCGCGAATGAGCCTCGCGGCTGGCCCAAACTTCGTGGAGCAGGAAGGCGCTCGGCGCTTCCACCGAGCGGTGCAGGTCATAAGTCAGACAGCCATCTTCCTTGCGAGTGGGCCCTACCAGAGCGCGCAGTTCGGCTTGCAGGAGTGTCTCCTGCCCTTCGCGGGGACGAAGTTGCACGACGAGTGTCACGGCGTCTTTCGGGAGCTTGGTGGTCTTGGCCGGCCGGTACCTACGTGAACCGGCTTTTGCCCTGCGTGACTTGGGGGGACGAGCTAGTCGTTTCTTTGTTTTGCGCTTCGCCATAGTGGGCGGGATTCTACTGCAAGAAGGCCAGAAAATCCCAAAGTATGAGAACGGCGACTTTACCTCAGGCGCCAGGTGGCGCCGTCACTTTGCATTATTTCTCCGCCAGCTTGCGGCCGGCGTTGAGGCTGTCAAAATTCAGGATGGTGTTAAGCACGAGTGAATAGGTGCCGCGCGTTTCGCCGCGATAGACTGGGTTGATCGAAAAAAGTACGACATGGCCGTTCCCCGTCGGCACGTCCACGACCGAGGGATGCTGCGCGATTTCATCGCCGCCTTCGACAAGTCCCGAAATGAGCAGATCCTTGCTATCCGCATAGCGGAAGATGACGCGCGCGCGATCCGCGGGAGGTATCAATCGGAAATTGTTGTGCATTTGCTCGTCTGTCACCGGCGGAGTTTCCCAGATTTCAGATTTGGGCTCTTCCGGAGCCTCGACGCTGGGCCGTCCCACGGTAAAATCCGGATCGTCCATAGTGCCCCGTCCTGTGGGACGCGTGTGCATTGGGCCCCCCAAGCGGCGGAAGCCGCGTCCACCGGAAATGCTGCTAAGTGAAAAAATCGGCCCATTATCGCAATAGGCGGAGAGTTTTTCATCGTAGCCGTAAGCGATGGGGCTTGCTCCGTCAACGAGCCGAGTGCCGACGACAGAACCGACAATCTTCATTTTCTGGGCGTTGCCGACGCTAACGCCATCTGCCAGCCCGATGGAAAGCGCAAAACGCGAGGTGTCCGTGGCGGTCAGGAGAACTCCTCCTTTTTGCACGAACGATTGGAGATGTTGCACGCCGTCCCAGCCCAGTCCGAGGCGCATGTCTTCCGTCGAATCATTCTTGCCGACGAGGTTCGGCGTTTCTGGCGTGTTCTTCCAGGGGAGCGGATTGCCCCAGGCGCCCGGCAATCCGTTGATGACGAGGGTCGGGCCTGCGAAAAAACCGACGGGCGGAAACAGAATGACGTCGTACTTAGCGTTGAGGTCGCCGGCCTTGGAAACGGTTTGCGTGCTGATGTAGTCGTACGGAATACCGAGATTGTCGAGCGCGATGCGCCACCAGCCTTCCGCTTGCGTGCTGAGCCAGGTATGGACTAGAGCGACGCGCGCGGCGCGCACAGGATGCGTCTTGACGGAAGGCATTGCGGAAACTGATATCGCCTGTAATCCAAGGCCGGAAACGGCGTCATTGAGTTGCGCGCGGGTTGTATTGCGAAGCAGAAACGAGCCGCGGCTGAACTTTTTCCCACCGCTCTCGAAGGGCTCCTCAGCCGCCTCGATCGAAGCGTCAAGCAGCTTATATCGCAGCGTCGCTAGGGTAGGCTCGGCGTTGTTATTGATCGCATAGATTGTGCCTTCGCCGCTGACGCCTCCCGGCGCGTGAATTTCTTTCACTCGCTCCATCGGGGCATCAAGGACTTTCGCATCAATGACACGCGCCACTTGCACGCCGAACAGCTCGCCAAACGTCCAGCCCGTATCGTCATACGGAGTTTTCTGCGGATCATCCGGGCTCCAATATTGGTAATCGAGGAGTGCATCGGCAATGCGCGAGTAGGGCTGATCCATGCGGATGATGTAACTGCCGGCGGGAAACTCTCGCGTTGTTGGAGCGGGAGCCGATTCTTTTTCCTTCTCATCCTTTTCTTTCTTGGCTTTCGCGGGCTTCTTGACGGGAAGCGCCACTGTGAAAGCACTCGTCGCACGCGAGATTTCAACCGCTTGCTTTTGCAGGACGCGCAACAACTCGGCTTGTGAGTCCGCCCGTGGGTCGTCGGCAGGCAAAACATACGCGACAGGCCCTTCCGCGCCGGGCTTCGTGACCGAGCGTTTTGCCTTGAGATAAAAATTCTTCAGGAACAGCCGCTTGTTTTCGTTGAAATAATGCAGCGAGGTGAGCAAGCCGGTCTGTTCATAGTTATTGTTGTCGCGCTGCGACCAAAGGGTCTTGGCAAGCGGCGGATTTTGCCGGTACCACGTCCGCGCGTACTCCTCTGGGTCGAGCGTGCGCTCAAGCGTGTCCGCGCCCCCGTTGCCGAACGTCTCATAGAGCCGGCTGATGCCGTTGTGCATCGCGGCGATGAACATCAAATAGCCCGGCGACCAGGTGTCAAAAACTCCATGCGTGAAAACGCCCGGCATGCCGAACTTGGTCATGTCCGCGACGTTGCGCCAACCAATCATTTCCCACTCGTCGGTGAGAATCGGATCGACCCAGGCGTTGAACGGGCCGTCTCCGGCGGTATTGTCGTAAAGATAGGGTACGGATTCGTGCAGGTCGTGCAACACCTGGGCCTTCCAGCCGACATACGTCTTCAGCACGTTTTCCGTGAGCTTGAGGGTCATGCCCATGGCGTCGCGGTTGTTGTCGTGCGCCACGTACTTGCCCCAGTAAATCAACGGTGGATAGAACTCCTTCGGATGGGAAAGATGCCAGTGATAGATATCGACCATGCGGTCGCGCCCATCGACCTCGACGACCGGGGTGATGAGCGTAATCATCCCGTCGCGAATTTCGCGGATGTACGGGCTCTCGTCAACGGCCAAGCGATACGCCAGTTCCATCAAAGCTGTGGGCGCTCCCGTTTCAGGGGAATGTATCGTTCCGGTGATGTAATAGACGGGAACAGCTTGCGCGACGATGCGGTCGGCTTCTGCGTCTTCGAGTCTTATCGTGCGTGGATCGGCGAGCTTGGCAAGACGCGCGCGGTTCTCCTCCAGATTTTTCAAGTTTTCGGGCGAAGAGACCGCCACGGCGACCATCTCGCGGCCTTCCTCCGTCTTGCCAATGGAGAAAACTTTCACGCGCGGGCTGGCCTTTTCGAGCAGGCGCATGTATTTGTAAACGTCTTCCGCATAAGGCAGGATTCCTGGTGCTCCGGCCACGTCGCCGAGAACGGCCTCGGGAGTCGGAACATTTTTTGAAGCAGGCAGATAGTCGACGAGCGGCGACGTAAAGAATGGCTGCGTGGTGTACTTGTGAATTTTCGCCGTGTACGACTCATCCACAGGCTGTTTGGCGTCCCGCGCGGGCGCGGTCTCGCCATCCGCCCATGCTGCGGGAACGGCAAGGGCAACCGCCAACGTGGAATACACAATGACTCTGAACCATGACGCTCGGATCATGACCATCTCCCTGGGAACTGCAGTAAACGCGGGATTTTAACGTAAATGGAAGCGGAGAAGATAAGTTTCTCTGCGGCGCGCCTCATCAACTGATGACGCGCAATCCCACATTCAAATGCTTTGACCGATTGTCTGCTCGAGAATCATAGATGAATCAAGGAGGTGGCCTAAAGCTGTGGAGCTTCGTCCGAAATGCTGAAGAATTGTAGGTTCGCTACTGCTCGCGTAACCTCCAGAAAAGTGACTCTCGAGTCTGCGTCTTTTGTGTAAGGGTACAGAAGATCTTCTGAATCCCCGCCAGAGTGCTCGACGTGGATGAATACTCCGGGAACGAGTTTCGCATCAGCGTCAGTGACGCGCACATCGGCTACCGTGCAGAGTGCGTTTACCTTGCCGGTCTGGATAGCCTTGCTCATCTGTTTTTTCCAATAGGCGTCAACCACTTCGATCGTCAGCTCTCCCTTCGCGCTGTTCGGTATCAACAATTGCACGTCCCGGTCCGATCCCAGCGAGGCGCCAAAGGGAATGAAACCCCCTTTTTCCAGTTGCGTTTGAGCGATGCGGGCCACGACCCGGAGTAGCAACTCTATTTCTTCCTGCGGCGTCAACTCCCGTTCCTTTCCCGGCTCATTGCGCGCCGACAAACATCAGGCACACCGGCGAAGGCACGTCGACCGTTTGGCCGGTCGGGGTCAGACTGCCGCTTGCGAGATCGATGTGAAAGATGACGATGTTGTTCGATTCCTGATTCTCGACAAGCAAGTACGAGCCCGTTGGATCGATCGCGAAATGACGAGGCGTTTTGCCGCCGGTCAAGACCTGCCCAAGCGATTTCAGCGTTCCCTTCTTTTCGTCGATCGCGAACGCCGCGATGCTGTCGTGGCCGCGGTTCGACGCGTAAAGAAATTTTCCCAGGGGATGCACGGCAATCTCCGCCGCTTCCTTCGGACCGGAATAATCCTCCGGAAGAGCCGAGATAGTTTGCAGGGATGAAAAGGAGCCCGTCTTGGCCTTATAGGAAAAAACGGTCACCGAGGATTCCATCTCGCTGAGCACGTAGGCAAATTTCCCGTTGGGATGAAACGCAAGATGACGCGGGCCCGAACCGGGTTTCACTTTCGCGAATCCGGAAAGCATCGGTGTGAAAATCCCTTTGCTGTCGTCAAAGCCGTAGACGATCACTTGATCGAGGCCCAAATCGACGGCAAGCGCGAAGCGGTTGTCGGGCGAAGTACCGATCCAGTGGGCGTGCGGGCCTTCCTGGCGCTCCTTATTCGGGCCGGTGCCGGAGTGCTGAACGAAACCGCTGGCGGTGCCGAGACTTCCGTCACCATGCACGGGAAAAGAGGCGATGCTGCCGCTGTCATAATTCGCGACCAGAACGTAGGCGCCCGTCTGGTCGAGTGAAACGTAGCAGGGCCCCGCGCCGCGAGTGGGCACCTGGTTCAGAAATTTCAGCGCCCCGGTTTTTGCATCAATAGCAAAAGCGCTCACCGCGCCGCTGACTGCTCCGTTGAAATTCCCGATTTCATTGACTGCGTAAAGATACTTGCCACTGGGGTGGACAGCCACGAAAGAAGGATCCGCCGTTTCCGCCGCGACACCGATCGGTGTGAGCTGCCCCTTCTCCGCATCGAATCGGTACGCGTAAATCCCCTTGCTGGCCGTCTTTGAAGTGTACGTGCCGACGTAGGCGATGTATTGGCCCTTCGCGGCTGGTTTTTCCGCCGTTTCCGCCCGAGTAAGCAACAGCAACGGCGCGGACAAAAATAGTGAGATTAGAAACAAACGCCGCTTGATTTTCATAAGGGACAGGATTCTAACACTAACTCTTGAAGTTGTAGGGGCGCGGCAGGCTGCGCCCCTACAGAGGCATAAGCGAGCTATTTCTTTTCTTCTTCCTGCTCTTCTTGCAGAACGGCAGCGGCGGCGACAGAGTCGCCTTCCTCGAGGCGCAGCAGGCGCACTCCTTGAGTAGAGCGGCCCGCTTCGCGAATTTCGTTCGCATGAACACGTATCACTTTGCCGTCGTGCGTGATGATCATGACATCGGACTCTTCCGTTACCTGCAGCGTAGCCACGACGGAGCCATTGCGGTCCGTGGTCTTCATGTTCACCACGCCCTT
>DATLVZ010000072.1:0-98785 GCA_035576885.1 Candidatus Acidiferrum sp.
AAATCAGTAACGCAAACGCCAGCACCCGCCAATCGATGTTTACTTCGCCCAGCCGCGGAAGATTCGAGGGCACAAGTCGCAAGACGGCTTTCAGCGTAATCGCCGCCGTCGCGAGCCCTGCGGTTCCCCCGATGAAGGCCAGCAACAGCGACTCGGTGAGCAGCTGTCGGATCATCCTGCCGCCGCTTGCTCCCAGTGCCGCTCGCACCGCCATCTCCTGCTGTCGTCCGGAGGCGCGCGCCAGAAGCAGACTACCAATGTTCAGAGACACGACGAGAACGATTAAGACTACGGCAGCCATCAACACGACCAGCATCGGTCGAACCTTACCGACCAACGATTGCTGCAACGGCACAACCTCAACCGTCCATTTCGCTTGCGGAGGATAGTCATTCGCAAAATCGCGGCGCAGATTGGCAGCCATGGCATCAAGCCGCGCCTGAGCTTGCGCTACAGTGAGGCCCGGCTTGAGACGGCCGATTGCCCCGGGCAATATGCGCAGGCTACGCGCTGGCGGTGGGAACGGATCGGCACTGTATCCGCAGGTAATCCACACCTCCACGGCTGGAATGGTCGGTCCGGGGTTGCGAAATCCGGGAGAAAGTACACCTACAATCGTGTATAGATCGTCATCGAGGCGAAGGCTCCGGCCGAGGACGCCAGGATCAGCCCCATAAGAGCGGCGCCACAACGCATCGCTGATCACGACCACGGGTGCGAAACCGAGCGCGAAATCCTGGTGACCAAATAAGCGTCCTAGTTCGGGAGTGGCGCCGAGCATGGAAAAGTAGTTGGGAGAAACCTCCATCATTTCCAAGTGTTCGGGCTGTTTGGCGCCGGTCAAGTTTGTGGGGCCGTAAACGATGACACTCACATCTTCGAACACATCCGTCTGCGTTCTAAGATCGTCGAATTCCGGCACGGAAAACCGAACGCCCCGCAATCCTACGCCTGGGTTGTTAAAGTAGATCCTTACAAGACGGTCGGGGTCGGGGAACGGAAGAGAACGGAGCAACACGGCGTTCACGATGCTGAAGATCGCCGTGTTGGCCCCCACGCCCAGAGCCAGCGTCAGGACTGCCACGATCGTGAAGGTGGGCTTCTTGACCAGCATGCGCAAACCATAGCGAACATCCTGAAGTAAAGTCCCCATGAAGACGCTCTTTTCGGTCAATACACAGACTCTTATTTGCTCACCCGTTTGCAGCGGTCCTACTTCGACCAGGGCGGAACCACGCCGTTGCTGCGCGCGTACGCGATCGACTGCCCCAGATGCTCGTGTTGATCTTCGAGAATTAGCATCAGCGCGCCCTGCTTCGTCATGTCTCTTCCGAACAGTTTCACCGGCGCCTGCAGGTCGTTGTCGGAAAGTCCCGTAATCGCTTTTTGCAGATTGAGGTAAGAAACCTTCAGAGCTTCCTGCATTTTCTCCGGATCGGTGATGGGCGCGGAAGGTGCCCCGGTATTCGGTGTGCCCGAAAGCACGCCGGCGAGTAGGCCGTTCTCTTTAACGATCAGGTTGAAGACGTCGGAGACAGAGCGAACGCCCTGGGCGGGCTTCCAGTCGTACTTGCCCGACATAACGCGTGCGAGTCCGGTGAATTTGTCGGAAAGCGTTCCGGCATCTTTTGCGAAGACGGCCTGCAATCCTGCCGGCTGGGACTGCGCCCGCGCCAACGGCACCATCAGAGCGACCACAAGCGCGCACACCCCGTACTGAGTCAGAAGCTTCTTCATGTGGAAGTCCATCATGTGTCTCCAGGGTTTCCTAAACTTCTCGCTCTTTGTAAGGGAGGATCGACACGTTCCACAAGTTCATTATTATCACAATGATGTTGCCGTTTGCGCACGATTCTGCTATTCGTTGGGAGGAGGTTTTTAGGAGTACTTTAGGAGGCTCTCTTGCTCGACGATTTACACGCGCTCGTAGAGTTTGCCCAGGCCGGGTCCATCGCCGGTGCAGCCGATCGTCTATTCCGGACACCATCCGCTATAACCCGGCAACTGCAAAGGCTGGAGGCCGCACTGGGCGCCGAGTTGCTCGACCGCTCAGTAAAGCCGCCGCGCCTGAACTCGCTGGGCTCCAGGGTGCTTGAACAAGCGCGAGATCTGTTGCAGCGGACGGAGGCGATGAAATCTGTTGCGTCGCGCGACGCCGAACCTCACGGCCTCTTGCGCATCGGGCTCGCGCATGCCTTGGCCGAGGGGACGCTTATCAAACCTATTCGCGCGCTGACTGAAAAATACCCCAAGGTCCGGCTGCGGCTGTTGAGCGCACTTACCGGTGAATTATTTAACCGGCTGCTCGCCGGTGAACTCGACGTTGCTGTCGTGTTTTTGCCCGAAGGTAAAACCGCGCCTTCACCTCTTCTGACGAGTATCATCGCTAGCGACCGCATGGAGATCGTTCAAAGCGCCGCAGGCAACATTGACGATGATTGGGAAAGTTTGAGCAGAGCACCCTGGGTGCTCAACCCGTCTGGGTGCTTGCTTCGGGCAAGCCTCATCGATCAGATGGAACGTGCCGGCTTCACCCCCATGGTTGCGGCTGAAATCCACTACAACATACATTTGCAGCTAGCACTCATTCAGTCGGGATATGGAGTCGGGCTGCTGCCATCCCGCTTTATTGCCAGGAAAAATTGTCGAGACACGGTTGAAGTTTTGCGCCCCCCATCATTTGACTTGCGCCTGTCCGTGGCGATAACGCGGATTGGACAACTGGGCGCCCTGGAGAGGGCCGTCGAACTGTTGGAAGACGGCATCCGGCATTTGTTTGAGGCAGCCAACACAAGGAAGCCCGTAACGAGGAGCCGAAGGGGTTTACCCGCGAATCGGCGGAAGGCGCGACGGCGCAAGTAGTCGCCGATCGTCGCCTGTTGCAGTCTCTCTATCCACTTGCGTTGGGTCATGATTCTGGCCTGTCCTGAGACTCGAATCGGACTGCCTCGACAAGCGGGGATTTCGGCAGAATCCGAAGCCGATCCAATCCGTCCTTAGTGACCACGGGCTGTTTGTGGTTCACATTCCTCAACCGCCGCCGCGGCAGGTCCCGTAACATAGTTATAGACATTCTGATCCCACGCAGCGGTCAGCCAGTCCGCATCGAGCGCCGCCGACAGCGCACCGCCGATGACCCAAGCAAAGAATCGCCCACTCGCTGTGCTATGAAGGCCATCAATAACGTCTACGGCCAGCGCGCTTACAACTTGCTCAGCCGCAACACTCCGCGAGGCAGGGGGTTATGGAGCCGCCGTCTGAGAGTGCGAGATTGGCACGGCGGAAGTCAGCATTTGACCAGAGACTCGGCAACGTCGAATCCGCAATTTCGGTCGGATAACGGGTCGCTCGGAAGTTGCGGGCACTTCGTCAGATCAGTACCGACAAACGCGCTTGTGTTGATTGAATTTTGGCGCAAAGGTTCCGGACTGTCGGACCAACGAGGTCCACATTCATACCAAGAAATCCGGGTACAATAAGGGGACGAAAAGAGCTGCCCTACGGTACCTTGCGGTATCAATCGATGTCCGCCGACACCGTTTGATTTCAATCAATTACATCAAGACGCTGTGCTGTCACGGCAGAGGTCGCGAGTTCGAGTCTCGTCGTCCCGGCCATTCTTTCTAAAGGAGTTACCGGACGTGACACCGAAAACTCCAGCCCACAACTCAACCCACAGCTTTTAATTCACTGCGGTACTCATCCCCGCCGCGTTCAGGAATTCGCCCTGCGCGGCTCGTGTTTCATCGCTGTCTTCCTGTGTATATAGATCGAGCGTCGTCTGAATCTTTGCGTGACGCAGGATTCCCTGTACGGTCTTCGGTTCGACTTTCGCCTTGTTCACCAGCCAGTTGCTTAAGCTGTGACGCAAATTGTGAAGTCCGAACCGCTGGCCGTCCTCGATGTGTACTCCGGCTTTCTTTGCGGCCGGTCGCAGATGGTCGGCGACGAATACAGAAGAGCTGAGCGGTTTCCTTCCCATGGCTCTCAACGACGGAAACACAAAGTCGGTCTCCTTTGCATGCGGCGTCTGGCGTTGCCACTCGCGAAGATGGCCGGCTAAGACCCGATGTAGCGGGACGTACCCGTCCGACACATCGGTTATTGTTTCTCCGTCCTCTCCCTTGGCCCAGCGCTTTGAAATCCTGATCCATCCTTCGCCCCACAGTACGTCGCTCCAGCGTAGCGCCAGAATCTCCGACGAGCGCAGCGCGGTAGCTGCGCAGCTGAGCACCAGCGTGTAGTGAAGCGGAGAGGGTAAGGATTTCAGAATTGCAACGGTCTGGGCTGGGGTGATGATGATTGCCCGGTAGGCGGACTTAAAGCGCGTCTCGACGTGCAGCACGGGATTCTTCGCGACATGCTCGTGCAGGATGCCGACCTTGTAGACGCGGCTCATGACCCCCGCATCTTCGCAATCGTCGTCCAGGCAAGGCCGTCCGTATCGTGGAGTGACTTGAACCACCGCTGAATATCGAGCGGCTTGATGTCCTCTGCGATCTGCTCACCGAATCGTTTGATGAGGTAGTCGCGGACGTAGTGCTCAACGATGGGGATGGTGTTCGCTGATTTCGGACGCACAGCATCCGCCCCGAAATCCGCCTTTAAGTAATGCTCCGCAAGAAAATGGAATGAAGCACGACCGGGGGCTGGAGCATCGTTGATCCGCACCCCGAGTCCGAGTCTATCGACCTCGCGCCATGCGTCCCTGTCTTTGGGACATTCCCGGACAAGTCCGATAGCTGCGTTGTGTTCGACTCTTCTGCCGTCCGCGCTCGTGACGCGGTATCTGAGCACCCAGGCCTCTCCTTTCTATCGATGAACTCAGCATAGAGCTCTAGCTGAGTCTTTACTGATTCTTTTTGTACGCGCTTGGATAGTGACTGCTTTGGGCTGTTTTGGTGGTGACTTCAATATAGACTACGGGCTTATCCTTTCGTTTTCATACAAAGTGTCAGAGCTCTTGTCTGACAAATTCTCAGGTCTGTGCATGCAACCGCGCAAAGCGTGGCTCCTAAGTTCCTGTGAGGGCGGGAGCGACCACACTGCAACCGTGACGCGCCGTGCGTCAAAGGGTGGGTCGCTCCCGCCTCACGCGCGGTCTGGGCCGCGCACAATTTCGCTCTTCGAGACGATTCATCTGATTGAGTTCCGTAATGATGTGCTCGATCGAGGGTGAAGTAGCAGGTGAGGTTGCGGTGAACTAGAGGGGTGAAGGCCACTTCACCGGAACTTGAGAATTTGACAGCCAGGAGCGAGGCTGCTCTGCCCTTGACGAAAAAAACATGCGCACCGGAATGCAGCGACGGGCGGGAGCGACCCGGGCAAAACTTTTGGGCGGATTGACTGCCAAAAAGTGGGATCGCTCCCGCCCGTTTTGGTTCTTTTTCCACGGTGACTTTTGGTTGCACTACCTTCTGCATGCGACTCTCCGCAAAGAAATTGCGCGCTCCACGGGGTGAAGAAACAGGTGAAGACGAAGGTGGAGTGTGTAGTCTTTACCTTCTGCACCTGTTTCGCCCAAATTCTCACGCCGCACACCAAAAGAATTTTCTTGTTGGGCTGGAGCGACCCAAGACTCACTTTGGCCACGGAACCGTGTGCAAAAGTGGGGTCGCTCCAGCCCAACACGGAGCCATTCCGCGGCCATCTTGAGCATTCTGTTGCGCGTAACTCTCACTCCAATGGGCATTTGCTCGACGGCTAAAGTGAGCGCGAAGGTGACGGATAGAGTGATCTGTGTCTTTCATGCACCCGTCACCTTTCGAAGCCGGAAATGCGATTGAAACTCTTTGCCATTACCACCTCCTTTACTATTAAAGAGGCTTTGGGAACGGAAAAAGTAAGAAACAAAGTTTCGACGACACGAATGTTTCCTCGAATCCTCATTGCCTTCTCCGCCTCTGAACCAATTCCGGCCGGGTTGGACCCCTATACTTAATTAAGGAACATCGAAACGGGAAAAAGTAAGAAAACAATTTGAACTTTTTTGCGTTGGCCAAGCTGGGATTGGAATTTCGGCCGTAATCCCCTACTTATACAAGGAGCATCGAGAAGGAAAAAAAAGAGAAAAAATCTTGGTGCCAGTACATTCTTCTTGGAGAGGACAGTGGGCATTGACGTAACGAGACCGCATTGGGAGTGGGAAAGGACTCTGAAGGGACGAACGAGCGCCAGCGCGTTGGTCAGAATCGGAGTTTGAGGGCGAGCTGGATCGAACGCGGGCCGCCGATTTGGTAGAGGGGGTTGAAGCCGCCATTAGCGCCGCCGGAGCTCAGGAAGTTTGCCAGAGTTTGCGTCGAGTGGCCGTCCGCGCCTCCACGAATCTCCGAATCTTGGGATCCCGCTGCCACGCTCGCGCCAACTCCCCTTCATCTTCGATCTGCTCCACGAAATACGTCAGCAATCCCACATCGCGCTTCTGCCACAACAAAATAAAATGCGTCGCCTCGCCGTCGCGGCCCGCGCGCGCTGCTTCCTGGTAATACCATTCGATCGATTTCGGCAGTAACAGATGAATCACCGCGCGCACGCTCGCCTTGTTAACTCCCAAACCGGCCCTATATTTTTTGGCCTCGATCCTGCCCTTTTCCCTTAGTCCGCCGAAAAACATGATTTCTCGGCGATGCTACCGTGCCCTGAACGGGCCGGTTTAGAGGAGGAGTCATGAGGAATCTTTTCATAGTGGGGGCTTTGGCAGTGATGGCGCTCCCCCTGCAAGCGAAAGACAAACCCGTCTACGAAAGAGGTGTGCTGACGCAAATGCAATCGTCTTCCTGCGGCTATGCGGAGAAGGACGGGAAGACCTTGGTGGGAGAAATCCTGGGTACCGACGGCCAGCACAAGAAAACTCAGGAAGTTCTGTGCCAGGAATACACTCTCCAAACGGACCGTATCGTTTATCGCATTCGGCCCAAGGATGACAAACACCCACAACTCCTCCCCATTGGCGAGACGGCGGCTTTTCGCATTCACAAAAACAAGCTTCTCCTGCGCGTCATCGAGTCAAGCGACAGAGAGCGCGAATATATCGTCATTTCTATGACGCCTCGGACGGACGTTGCGCGGAATCAGGCCGTTTCGGCGCGCGCCGTCCAATAGGATTTCCCGCGCGGCCCCAAGCCTCGCTTCTGTCTGCTGTAGGCCTGCGGTTTTGGGCAAAATCGCCGCAGGCCCCCCACCCTATACCAGCGCTCATGAAGTTCCTACTGGTCATTACCTTTCCTGCGCCAGGAAATTCGTCCATCTTGTCCTCGCGCCGCCAGTGACACACCATGGATAATTGGGGGTGCTCCCCCGCCGCGGATCCATGGCATGACACCCATTCTTGAAGTCCATAGCCTCCACGTCGCCTATTTCGACCGCCAAGGCAAGCTTTGCCCAGCCCTTGCCGGCGTAAATCTTGACTTGGCGCCCGGCGAAATCCTGGGCGTACTCGGTGAATCCGGTTCGGGCAAGAGCACGCTCGCTGCTTCACTCTTGCGTCTTCTTCCCTCCAACGGAATAGTCCAGAAAGGCAGAGTTCTTTTCGAAGGAGCGAATCTCCTCGAAGCTTCTCCCCAATACCTTAGGAAAATTCGCGGCGGACGAGTCGGCTTAATTCTTCAAGAACCTTCCTTGGCCCTGCATCCAGCTTTGCAAGTCGGCCAACAAGTCAGTGGTGTGTTGGCCGCGCACGAATCTTTCGATCGTCGTACTTTGCGCGAAAAGACCCTCCAGCTTCTTGCATCTGTTTTCACTCACGAAGTTGAGCGCATCTCCCGCTCTTATCCTCACCAATTGAGCGGCGGTCAGCGCCAGCGCGTGCTGATTGCGCAAGCGATCGCTTGCCGGCCTTCTCTCGTCGTCGCCGATGAACCGACTGCTTCGCTCGATCCCTCCACACAACTCGAAATCCTGGAGCTTTTTCGGACTCTCACGCGGAGCCTTGGCATTGCGCTCATTCTGATCACGCATAATCCCGCTCTGCTCTTCGGCTTTGCGGACCGCATCCTAGTACTCTACGCCGGACGAGTCGCCGAAATAGGCCCAACCGCGAATGTTCTCGCGTCGCCGCAACATCCCTACACGCGAGCCTTGTTGCGATGCTTGCCCACACCCTTGAGCGGAGAGCGGTCCGAGCACAAGGTCAGATTGCACGTAATCGCCGGCGATCCGCCGGACCTTTCTTTACACGCAAGAGGCTGCCGATTCGAACCCAGGTGCGCCGATAGAATGGAAATTTGCAAAGGCGACGAACCGTCTTCCGCCGCTGTCGGCGAGCAGCACAACGTTGCCTGCTTCAAGTTTGCGAGCTGACGACTTTTCAAGAATTGATTTTCTTGAGGATTCTATGCATCCATTATTGAAGGTCGAAGATCTTGTGAAGCAGTACCCGGCAGGTCGATCTGCCGGTTCCAAAGTCAAGCTCCTCGCGCTCGACGCGGTGTCTCTCTCGATCGCCCAGCAGACCACCCTCGCTCTCGTCGGAGAATCCGGCTCCGGCAAAAGCACCCTTGCGCTCTGCTTTGCCTGCCTGGAGCAGCCGACTTCGGGAAGTATCTTTTTTGAAGGCGTCGATGTCGCTGCCCTCCCCGAGTCCGAACTACGCAGCGTCCGCCCGCAAGTTCAACTCGTCTTCCAGGATCCCGCTGCGTCCCTCAATCCACGTTGGACCACATTTGAAATTCTCAGTGAGCCGCTCTTCCTCCAGCGAAGCCTCGCGAAACAGAATCGCAACAACACTGTCTCGCAGCTTCTCGATCGCGTCGCTCTCCCTCGCAATTTAACCAGCCGTCGGCCCGGCGAACTGAGCGGCGGCCAAAAACAACGCCTCGCGATTGCACGAGCCCTGGCCTTGGAACCAAAGATGATTATCCTTGACGAAGCGCTTTCCGCCCTTGATTGCTCGGTTCAGGCCCAGATCCTAAATCTCTTGCTCGATTTGCAATCCTCTCTCGGGTTAACCTACCTCTTCATCACCCATGATTTCTCGATGGCCGCCCAAATTGCAGATCAAATCGCCGTCATGGACCGCGGCCGCATCGTCGAGTCGGGAACCGTCCATAAAATCCTCTCCTCCCCAACTCACGAATCCACCCGCACCCTCCTCGCAGCCACTCCACGTTTTCCCACTTCACCTCCTTCGCAGGTAAATCCCTGATGCATTACCTTATCCGCAGATCCCTCCACGCCGTCTTCCTCCTCTTCGGCGTCTCCATCCTCACTTTCTTGTTTTCTGCTTTGACGCCGGGGAACTATTTCGACGAGATGCGCCTCAATCCACAAATCTCTCCCGAAACCGTCGCCGCTCTCCGCGCCCAATCTCAACTGGATCGGCCGCTTCCCGTGCGCTACGTCCATTGGCTAAGCGCTGTCGCTCATGGTGAATTGGGATTCTCCTTCGCTTACAACAGCCCCGTGGGTCCGCTTCTTTGGGCGCGCGCCCGCAATACTCTTCTTCTTACGATAACCGCCACCCTGCTCGCCTGGCTGCTCGCTCTTCCACTGGGCATCTGGAGCGCTTCTCAATTCGGCCGTGCGCCCGACCGCGTTCTCTCCTGGGCCACTGCAACTCTTCTCGTCATTCCCGATCTTGTCCTCGCCCTCGGCTTGCTCATTCTCGCTGTGCGCACCGGCTGGTTTCCGACTGGAGGCATGATCTCCGTCGGTTTTGAGTCTTTGTCGCCCCTCGACAAACTCCGAGACCTCGCCTCACACATGGTATTACCGGTTCTCGCCCTCGTCCTCTCTGCTCTGCCCATGCTCGTGCGCCACGTCCGCGCCTCGGTCGCGGAAGTTCTCGAAGCCCCGTTTCTCCGAGCCGCTCTCGGCCACGGCATCCCGCGCCGTACCCTACTCTATCGCTACGCTCTTCGCACCGCTGCAAATCCCCTGATCTCTCTTTTCGGTTTTAGCGTGGGCACGCTGCTCAGCGGCTCCTTGCTCGTCGAAGTCATCATGAGCTGGCCCGGCCTCGGCCCGCTCCTCCTTGAAGCCATTCTGGCGCGCGATCTTTACGTCGTTATCGGCTGCGTTCTTCTCTCCATGCTTTTCCTGGTCGCCGGAAATCTCTTCGCAGACGTACTGCTGTACTGGGCCGATCCTCGCATTCGCACAGAAGCGAGCGCAAAATAATGCCGCTCCGCTCATTCACCAAATGGCTCGTCGTTCTCCTCGTGCTCCACGGTGTCATTGCGGCTGCAGGATTTTTTGCCCCCTACAGCCCCATCGAGCAAGACCGCGACCGTCCCTATCTTCCTCCTATGCGCTTGCACTTCTTCGATACCCAGGGCCATTTTCACTTCCGCCCCTTCTTCCATCCGCTCCGTTTGCGCGAATCTGCATTCGACCAATACGAAGAATCCACCTCCACGGCCATTCCACTCCACTTTTTCGTCCGCGGCGCAAGCTACCATCTGCTCGGTATCTTGCCCATGCGTTTCCATCTCTTCGGCGCCTCTGACGCCCGAATTTGTCTACTCGGCACCGACGCCTTCGGCCGCGATCAGCTCTCGCGCATTCTCTACGGCGGACAGGTTTCCCTCCTAGCCGGCCTCCTCGGAGCCGGTGTCACTCTTTTCCTCGGCGCTCTGATCGGCATCGTCGCCGGCTACTATGCCGGCTGGCGCGACGAACTCCTCATGCGCGTCGCTGAACTTTTCCTCGCTCTCCCCTGGCTCTATCTACTTTTCGCTCTACGCGCATTTTTGCCTCTCTCGGTCAGTCCCCTCGAAGCCTTCTTGCTTGTCGTCGTCGTCATTGGCTTGGTCGGCTGGGCGCGTCCTGCGCGCCTCGTTCGCGGTGTTGTCCTCAGCGTAAAAGAGCGCGATTTTGTCCGCGCCGCCCGCGGCTTCGGCGCCTCCCATCTGTACCTTTTGCGCCGCCACATCTTGCCGGAAACGGCTAGTGTCTTACTCACCCAAGCGGCGATTCTCGTTCCTCAATTCATCCTCGCCGAAATGACGCTCTCCTTTCTCGGCCTCGGCATCCCCGAACCTATATCCAGTTGGGGAAATCTCCTCGCCAGTCTCCAGAACTACAGCGTCCTGGTCTCCTATTGGTGGATGTACTTGCCTGCCCTGGCAATCATCCCGTTCTTTCTCGGATACCTCGGTCTCGCGAGCTCATTGCAGGAGCGCCCCGCTGCGTACAAAATAGTTGAGAAGAAAAGCTGGAACCCATCATGATCAAAACACGCCCCTCGTCCCGGCCTTTCCTCTTTCCTGCGTGCCTGATATTCGTCTGTGCCTCCATCTTTTCGCTTCACTCCAATGCTTCGCCGCACCGGCAGCAGGGTCAATCAAACGAAGAACTGGCTGTCTTGCCTGGCGAAATCGGCCGTTCAGGCGGTCGCCTTGTCGTCGCCCTTCGCGACGAACCCAAAACTTTGAATCCACTCACCGCCGCGGACTCTCCCTCGCGCGAAGTCATCGCCGCCATGCAATCCGACCTCATTCACATTAATCGCGCCACCCAGCTCACCGAACCCGGCCTCGCGAAATCCTGGAAAATTTCGCCGGACGGTCTTCGTTACACGCTCACTCTGCGAAAAGGCCTGCGTTTCTCGGATGGCCATCCTCTCGATGCCGATGACGTCCTCTTCACGTTTCGTGTCAACCTCGATGAAAAGCTCCACGCCGCCCAGCGTGATTTGCTGACCGTCGGCGGAAAACCCATCACCGTTCGCAAAATCGATGCGCAAACGCTCGTTTTTCAACTCGCAAAGCCCGACGGCGTCGAAGAAAGGCTCTTCGACGGCATCGCCATCTTGCCCCGCCATCTCCTGGAAAAGCCCTACGAAGAAGGAAAGCTCGGCCAACTCTGGGCGCCTTCCACGCCTCCAAAGGAATGGGCTGGTCTGGGCCCTTTCCGCCTGAAAGGGTACGTCCCCGGCCAAAAACTGGTTCTCGAACGCAATCCCTATTACTGGAAGACGGACGCCAGAGGAAATCGCCTGCCCTATCTCAATGAGCTTGATTTTCTCTTCGTCCCCAGCGCTGACGCCCAGGTGCTGCGCTTTCAATCTGGAGAAACGGATCTCATCACACGCCTCAGCGCTGAAAATTTCTCGGTCCTCTTGCGCCAGCAGCGTGGTTCCACCATGGTCGACGCCGGGCCCGGCCTCGAGTTCAATTTCCTTTTCTTCAATTTGAACGACCTCGGAGACAAGAGTTCACCTGAAATGGCCCGCAAGCAAAAATGGTTTCGTGACGTGAAATTCCGTCAAGCCGTATCCGCCGCGATTGATCGTCAGGCCATTGTCCGCCTCGTCTATCAAGGCCGCGGAACCGCGCTCTGGGCTCCGGTCACGCCGGGAGATCGTCGCTGGGTGGACGCTTCCATTCCTCATCCGCCTCGCTCCCTCGAACGTGCCCGCGCCCTTCTGAAAGAAGCTAATTTTTCCTGGTCTAGCTCATCGAATGGCGATCCCACGCTCCTGGACTCCGACGGCAAGCCCGTCGAATTTTCCGTCCTCAGCAGCTCTTCCAACGCCGACCGCACCAAAATGGCCACACTCATCCAGGACGACCTCAAGCAACTCGGCATGCACGTTCAAATCGTCCCTATCGAATTCCGCTCTCTCGTGGATCGCCTCACCCAAACCATGCAGTACGATGCTTGCGTCCAGGGCCTCGCAAGTTTCGACACCGATCCGAACTCCGATCTCAATGTCTGGCTCTCCAGCGGCGGTATTCATCTCTGGAACCCCTCTCAAGCCCATCCCGCTACTCCGTGGGAAGCCGAGATCGACCGCCTCATGGAAAAGCAGCTCTCCACTCCCGGCTACCAGCAACGCAAAAAGCTCTACGATCGCGTCCAGGAAATTCTCGCCGAGAATCAACCCATGATTTTCCTTGCCAGCCCCGACATTTTGGTTGGCGCAAAAAGCACCCTCGCCAATATCCATCCGGCTGTTCTCGAGCCCTATCTTCTCTGGAACGTCGAACAGCTCTATTTCCGCAACGGCGCGGAGGCTCCCAGCCGATGACTCCCGTTCTCGCCAAAGCGGCAAAGCAGGCCTCCCAGCTTTGGAGCGACGAGCGCCTTGTCAAAGCCTGCCTCTCCGGCAGCGAAGAAGCCTGGTCACTTCTCATCGAAAAATATAAAGCTCTGATTTATTCGATCCCCGTCAAATACCGCCTGCCGCCCCAGGAAGCCGCCGACGTCTTTCAAGCCACCTGTGTCGAACTTCTTCGCCGTCTCCCCGAGTTGCGCGAACCGCGTGCCCTTCCCAAATGGCTCATGCAAGTCGCGCACCACCAGTGCTACCGCTGGAAGCAGCAACAGCAGCGCCTCGTAAGCAGCGATGATGAAGATTCCGGCTTGCCAGTCCCCGCGACACCCGCCATCGCTGAGTCGCTAGTCCAGCAAACTCAAGAGGAACAAATGCTCCGTGACGCCATGGCCGCCCTCTCTCCGCAGTGCCGCCGCTTGGTGGAACTCCTTTTCTTTGAAACTCCCTCTCGCCCCTACAATGAAGTCGCCAGGGAGTTGGGTCTTGCCGTCGGATCCATCGGCTTCACACGTCAAAAATGCATGGACCGCCTGCGCAAGCGTCTCGGCGAATTAGGATTTGACTGATGCCCTCGGCGGTCAAGAATGCTTCCCGCGCTAAATTTTTCTTGCAATTGGCCCGCCTCGATAACGATTCTGATCGCTGCAAATTTCTTTCGAGCCACAAATCACTTTTCCACAGCGAGGCCGTACAGCAACTCTTCGACCTGGTCCTCGAAAAAATCCGCATAGACACCCGAGAGGCTCTGCACCTTGCGGAAGCCGCCGTTCTGATCGGCCGCAGACTGCGGCGAAAAGAGGATTTGGCGATTGCAATCCGCGCCAAAGCCAACGCTCTCTACGCCTGCGGAGACAATCGCGCTGCGGTTGAGCACCACGATCAAGCCTTTGAGATCTACGAATCGCTGGGCAATCAGAAAGATGCTGCCCGTACTCTCAGCAGTTCCATCCAGCCGCTCATCTTGCTCGGCGAGTACGATCGCGCTTTCCAGTCCTCCGAGAAAGCCCGCGAGATTTTCACCCAACTCGGCGAGATCCGCCGTATCGCCAGCCTCGAGAACAACGTTGGCAACATCTTCCACCGCCAGGATCGCTTTGAAGAAGCCATGCTCCACTACGAGCGCGCACATAAGACTCTCTCGGAACATCAAGACTGGGAACGCGTGGCCATCACTCTCCACAACATGGCCATGTGCCTCATTAGCCTCAACGATTTCCCGAAATCCCTCGATTGTTATCAGAAGGCTCGCGAACTCTGCATCCGCTACGACATGCCCCTCCTTCGCGACCAGGCGGACTACAACATCGCCTACCTCTACTATTTCCGCGGCGAGTACAGCCGCGCCATCGAGATGCTCTTTGCCACGCGCCGCGCCTGTGAAGTCACAGGTGACGCCTACCATCTCGCTTTGTGCCACATGGATCTCTCTGAGATCTATCTCGAGCTCAACCTCAGTGAAGAAGCCCGCGAAATGGCCCGTGAAGGCTGCGTCCGTTTTGAAAAGCTCGGCATGGGCTATGAGGCAGCAAAATCTCTCGCCAATGAAGCCACCGCGTATGGGCAGCAGGGAAAGACCGTGCAAGCCCTCGAGCGCTTCACAAAAGCCCGGGCGATGTTTGCCGCTGAGAAAAATCTCGTTTGGCCCTGGCTTCTCGATCTTTACCAGGGCCTCCTTCTTTTCCATGAAGGCCGCCATTTTGAAGCCCGCCGTCTATGCGCTGGCGCTGCCACCTTTTTCGATCAATCCGCGCTTCACGGTAAAGCCGCGCTCGCGCACCTTCTCCTCGCGCGCATCGCTCTTCAGGTTGGGGAGCTTCCCGTTGCTCAATCGGAGACCGACTTGGCCACTTCCAAAATTTCCGGTCTTCAAACCCCGGTCCTTGCTTACCAGATCCACTTCCTTCGCGGACAGCTTGCCCAGGAGCGCGGCCAGCGCCCTGCCGCCCTCTCCGCTTTTCAGGAAGCTCGCAGATCTCTCGAGGCTCTCCGCAACCGTTTGCACGCTGAGGAGCTGAAAATCTCCTTCTTAAAAAACCGCTTGCAGGTCTACGAATCCCTCGTCGATTTGCACCTCGGCGCCGATGGCGGCGAATCCTCCGCTCGCGAAGCCTTCTCCTGCATTGAAGCTGCAAAATCCCGCAGCATGACCGAAATGATTTTTCAAGGCGGACAGAGCTTGCCCCTCGGCGACGCCGGCCAGAGCGAACTGGTGCGAAAAATTCGCGATTTGCGCGAAGAACTCAACTGGTACTACCACCGCATCGAACTGGAGCAACTCCGACCGGAAGAGACCACCGCCAATCGCCTTGAGCAGCTCCAGGAAAAAGCCCTCTCGCACGAGAACGAACTTCTGCGTACTCTCCGCGAATTGCCCGCCCACGAGCGCGAAAACGCTACCCTCGAAGCCCCCGCCGATTTCTCTCTCGATGCATTACAATCTGTTCTCCCCCCCGATACCGCTCTCATCGAATATTATTCGACCGGCGACCGCCTCGTCGCCGCCGTCGTCACCCGCAATTCCATCCACATCGCTCCCATCACTGTTTTCTCCCGCGTCCTTCATCTCTTGCAACTTCTCCGCTTCCAGCTCTCCAAATTCCGCATGGGCGCCGCCTACACCCAGCGCTTCGAGCAACCTTTGCTTCACGCTACACAAAGCCATCTGGAAGCTCTCTACGCGGAGCTCATCGCCCCTCTGGGCCCTCATCTGCACGCAAAACACCTGATCTTCGTCCCTCACGGGCAGCTTCATTTCCTTCCCTTTCATGCTCTCAAGAAGGGTGACTCGTATCTCTGTGATGCCCACACCATCTCCTACGCTCCCAGCGCCACCGTCTTTGCCCTGTGCCAGAAAAAGCCGCAAAGCAACATGCCCGCTTCTCTCGTCATGGGCATCCCAGATGATCGCGCCCCCCACATCCTCGCCGAAGTTCAATCCGTCGCCCAGATCCTCCCCCAAACGGATCTCTTCCTTGGCGCACACGCCACTGCTGACGTCCTCAAAAAAAAGGGGTCCCAAAGCGGACTCCTCCATATCGCCACCCACGGCACCTACCGCCAAGACAACCCCATGTTCTCCGGCATCCGCCTCGGCGAGGGATACCTCAACCTCTACGACCTCTACCAGATGCGCCTCGCCGCCCGCCACGTCACCCTCAGCGGATGTGCCACCGGTATGAACTTCGTCGCCGCGGGCGACGAGCTCCTCGGCCTCCAGCGTGGCCTCTTTTGCGCCGGCGCCGCCTCCCTACTTCTCTCCCTATGGGACGTCCACGATCGCAGCACCGCTGAACTCATGCAATCTTTCTATAGCGGCTACGTGAAGACCGGCAACATGGCCCACTCTCTTCAGTCCGCCATGAAACAGCTTCGTCAGCAAAACCCCCATCCCTATTTCTGGGCTCCCTTCATCCTCGTCGGCCAACTCACTGAAAAAAAGACAACCCTTAACTAACACTCTGCCCCTATATTTTTTTCCCATCTCGCCTCCCTTATGCAACGAGGGATGTAGACTCATTGCCGCCGCAGGGGAGCGGTGGGCAAGGAAGAAAATGATGGGGGGAAGCGAAATGAAGCACTATTCGACAGAGGAGTGGATCGATTTTGTGAATCACGTAGCTACTAGCGCCCGGCAAGTTGCCATGCAAAAGCATCTGGTCACTGGTTGCAAAAGCTGCAAGGAAACAGCTTCTCTATGGCAAAAGATCAGCAAATCGGCCGCTGCGGAAGCCATTTACCAGCCGCCCGCGGATGTGCTACGCGTGGCCAAAGCGGTCTTCGCCACCTCTGGCTTGGCACCATCGAAGCAAGAATCTCGAGGCCTAATCGAGATTCTCTTCGACAGTTTCCGGCAACCCGCCATTGCGGGCGCTCGCTCGGTCGTAATAGGAACAAGACAAATGCTTTATAGGGCTGATCCGTACCAAATCGACCTCCAGATCGAGCCCAAGCCGGGCGCCAATCGCATCGTCATCACCGGCCAGTTGCTCGATCTGAGCCACCCTGGCGTCATCGGCAGTGACATCCAAGTGACCATCTCGAATCGCCGCGGCAATAGCGTCGTTGCAGCCACCAATCAATTCGGCGAATTCTCCGGCGAACTCGAAAATTCCGGTGATCTCGAGCTTTCCATCCCAGGCGGTGATGAATCACCAATCGTCATTTCCCTGCGGAATGCTCTCGGTAATTTACCGGGAGGCACGGCATGATGTTGCCCTACGCAACGCTTTTTGCAAGGGTGTCCCATCTTAGTACGCGAGTACTAAGATCCCGTGCGTCTTTTGGTTGGCACCAAGAAACCACTCGTACTATTTGCGCAAACGGAAGATTCCGCAACACTTAGCGGGCACGCTTTTGTGCAGACATGCGGGCGGTTCGACGACAGGAGACCCCTGAAAGGGACAATTTCCATGAAACGAAATTTCACCATCTGCCTGATTCTCTTATTGCTTGTTTCGGTAAGCTCAACTCCCGCCTCGGCTCAAAACCGCTACATCGTACGCACCTCGGGCGGACTATCCTCCGTCCTCAATCTCTGCTCCTTGCTTGGTTGCCAAGTCAATCGCTCGTTAGACGGCAACATCAACCAGACCTTCCTGGTCACTTCGAGCAACAACCTGGTCGTCAACCTCCTCAACTTCTCGGTGAATCTGGTGGAATCACTTCTTGGTATCCAGAGCATTGAGCCCGACGCGCTTCTGCCGATCCCCCTGCCCTCCCTGAATGGCGTCCCCTCTGGGCTCAATGACACCACACCCGTCAATTACTACGGCACCCTGGTAATCCATGGATATGCGGCTCAGCCCGCCGCCCAAATTATCCGGCTCGCCGATGCTCAGAACGGCTTTAACGTAAGCGGCTCGGGAATCGTTGCCGTCATTGATACTGGAGTCGATCCCAACCACCCGGTTCTCGCCCCTGTCCTGCTTCAGGGCTACGACTTCACCCGAAATCAGCCCGGCGCCTCGGAATGGCTCGACCTGGCTTCCACCGGCATAAGCACCACTACCTCTTCTAATGCACAGCCCGCCGTTGTGCAACAGTCCAGCGCCGCCATCCTGGATCAATCTTCCGCGGCCATTCTGGACGGCTCGCCCTACGTGGCCTTTGGCCACGGCACGATGACTTCCGGGCTTGTCCATCTTGTCGCCCCCAACGCCAAAATCCTGCCCCTGAAAGCCTTTTCGTCTAACGGCACTGGCAATCTTTCCGACATTGTGTCCGCTCTGTACTATGCCGTCCAAAATAAAGCGAATGTTGTGAACATGAGCTTCGACCTCTCCTATCCTTCCCCGGCCCTGTCCCAGGCGATCTCCAACGCCAATAAGGCCGGCGTCGTCTTGGTCGCAGCTGCAGGCAACGAAAATTCCAGCGCGCGGGTTTACCCTGCTTCCATCTCTAACTCCGTTGTGGGCATTGCTTCCACCACGGATTGGGATTCGCGCTCTTCCTTCTCAAACTATGGCTCCGCCGACGTCTGGATTGCCAGTCCCGGTGAGAATGTGGTCAGTACCTATCCGGGCGGAGCTTACGGGAGCGAGTCCGGCACATCCTTCAGCGCTCCGTTGGTTGCCGGAACTGTTGCTCTCATGCTCAGCGTCCGGCAGCCTCTTAACCAGTCGCAGGCCGCCAGCGCGCTTTCTCACGCGCGGCTGCTTACCCCGGACTTGAACCATGGCCGCCTGGACGCCTATCAAGCCCTTACAGCTTGGCAGAACTCAGGCTCGAGCTCGGGCTGGTCGTGGTCTTGGTAGCCTCGGGAACCCTGGAGTCAATTCCGGTGCTCACTCTGGGATCCAATCTTACCCGGCTGCCGGAATCGCTCCGCATCAAACAGGTCGAAGAGCAAGTCTCCGCGCTTCGCACATCCGTCATCTGCGCTTTCAACCAGCTTCTCGACCTCAAGGATCTCAATACCGGCGTCCACAGCACCCGCCTCGCCGAATGGGGCATGCGCGTCGGCCAGGAACTCGGGCTCGAAGAAGCCGAACTCCAGAACCTGGAAGTCGCTGCTCTTCTTCACGACATCGGCAAGGTCGGAATTCCAGACGCCATTCTAAAAAAGCCCGGAAAACTGGACGCCGACGAATATTCCCTGATGAAAAAGCACCCGGAATACGGCTGGGCGGTTCTCCGGATGCTCCCGGGTTTCGATCGCGCTTCCCTCGATATCCTTCATCACCACGAATCTGTTGACGGCAAAGGCTATCCCGCAGGCCTGAAGGATTCAGAAATTCCCATCGTCTCACGCATCGTCTGCGTCATCGACGCCTTCGACGCCATGGTCTCCTCGCGTCCCTACCGCACGGGTCTTCCCGTCGAGGAAGCCGCTCGCCGTCTTGCGCAATGCAGCGGCACTCAGTTTGATTCCATGGTCGTCCAATGCTTCCTCTCCTTCGCCCCAGCGGAAATGACCACTGTCTTCGCCGCCGCCGGCACTTCCGTCTCTTCCGCCCTCTAACCTTTGGCGGCCTTATCAGAAATCTTTTGAAGATTGTTCCTCTAGCTCCAAACGCAATCGCGCAACCGCTAGCCTGATTTCGTCAAACGTTATCTCTGGCGGCAGCGCTTCCTTCAGTGGCTTCCGCCGCTCGATGCCGAGCCGCGCGCACACCGTCTCAATTTGTGCCCGTTTTTCGGAATCGAGCCAGCTCGGCTGAATTTCCACCTTTCCTTTTTCATCAGCCCGACTACCAGGTTCACGCGCTCGAGTGTTGGCGCCCGCGCGATTCCGCAATCTTTTCAAACGTCCGGCCTTTCGCCGGCAACCGTTTTGTCTTCTCCGCCGGCTTCGGACATACCTCTTAAAGGCTTTATCGCGAGAAGAGTTCTTCCTAAAGGCTCCTGACTGCCGTGCGCTTCCGCCGCTTCGACCATTAACGAGGCAGCAATAAGCGCGAATAGCCACCAATTTGCAAGATAGTTGTCAGGTTAAGTGAAGACACAGAGCGACAGTTCTGATTGAATGTCAGTCAATCCACGAGGATTAGCGAATTCGGATCATGGACTGCGCGGCCCGCTAAAATTGTGAAGATACCTCGTCTCTCCCGGGGGAGGCAATTTCTAGTGGGAGGGATCAGGGTAGGACGATTCCATGACGGACGGCATAGAGCACGAGGGAGATGCATGTAGCGTTGTTCGGGACTTTGTAAACTGTTTCCAACCCAGAACCCAACCCACATCAAGAGCTGTCTTGTAAGACTTCCGCGTAGTTTGGCAGTCCCAGCGGTTTTGTAACTTGTTGTAAAACCTAACCACGCTAGGCTGTCACGGCAGAGGTTGCAAGTTCGAGTCTCGTCGTCCCCGCCATATTCTTAAAGACCTACAGCTTGGCCGCTGTTTATTCTGAGTGCAATTAGGGTGCAATTGCGTTTGCGATTGTCGTTGCGCGCAATTGCACTGGCAAATTCGCTTCGACCAACTTCTCTTGAGCTTTACGTCTCGTGACCGATGCCGCCTGTAAATACTTGTTGGTCACACCGAGATTGCTGCGACGCAAGTAATCGCGGACCGTCGACCTGTGCTCCCCCATCTCCGCCGACGGCGTTCCGACTCTGTGCCGAAACGTATGCCAGCACACACCGCTCACCATAACCGATAAGGCAGGCTCAAAAGCAGCGTGGGTTCAGAGCGCCGCTCCCCTCTCCTGACCAATTCCCCTCCAAACCGAGTATGTGACGTTCGTCACATTCATCGGTGTTCCACATCACGGTAAGCCACAGGAACGGCACGCAACAATGCCACTCATTCTATGAGTTGCCGTGCAGTCGTCAACATGCCCGGTTGTACAGCGAGTAAGACTGGGGGGATAAACGGATGAAGGATCGCGTACTTAACACAAGTATTATGACGGGATTGACTGCGGTAGTGGTGGTTGTGATCGGAATGCTTGCGTCGGTGCCGAAGAGTTCTGCAATTCCCGCTTTTTCGCGCAAGTATCAAACTTCTTGTACCACATGCCACAGTAACTATCCTGAATTAAATGACTTCGGGGAAGCATTCAAGAAGAATGGCTTTAAATTCCCAAAGGATGACGAGAGCTTCGTCAAAGAACCGCCTGTGATGCTCGGAGCCAAGGCGCAAAAGGAAGCTTTCCCAACTGCAGTCTATCCAGGCGAGATTCCCGGGACCGTGCCGATTGCGTTCCGATATGAAGGCAATTTCAACGTGAATCGCAGGCAGCCTGCGGGTTTCATTCAACAAAACGGATTTGCACCGAGGACGGACCTCTTTGCTCCTAATACGCTCACCATCATCGCTGCAGGTAGTTTTGGCCAGAATCTTTCATTCTGGATTGACGATGACATCTCGGTCGGAGGCGCCAATGCCGATGGCGGTTTGGGTGACGGCTACCTGAAGTACAACGATCTGGGACACGCTATCGGGCTGCCGAAGAATGCTTTGAACGTAAGGTTCGGGCAATTCGAACTTGATTTGCCTTTTACGCAGGCCAGGAGCATCTATCTTTCGCCCTTCGATATTTATGAACAAGCCAGCGCGGCGGGTTCTTTGGGAACAACCAAAAACCCGACGATTTTTGGCGAGCCGCAACGCGGCGTCGAATTTGGCGGGACGCCAAATAACGGAAACTTCGCCTGGTCCGTAGCGGTCGTGAACGGAAGCAACGCCGATGCGGCGCTGCGGAGTTCCAAAGACGTCTATGTTCGAGTCTCCCAGAAGTTTAACCTTGAGCGGGATTCGGAAAGCCGCAATGCGATTCAGGCAGCGGGCCCAACCGGTCCACGAGACCACACTTCCCTTCGTGCCGGATTCTTTTACTACTACGGAAAGAATCAGCAAAACCAAGACGGGGCACTCTTCCCGGGACTTGCGACCATCCAAGAACCCTTCTACCGCGTCGGAGGCGATCTCCGTTTCAAATACCGGAAACTCGAACTGTATGGACTCGGGATGTATGGCCACGACGACAATCACGTGGTAACTGAAGGCGATCCGCCGACCATCGCCGGGGCACCTGCGGTGACCTTCAGCGGTGGATTTGCCGGGGCCAACTACTGGTTCTATCCGTGGCTGATCGGCACCTTTCACTATGATGCGGTGAATTCCCATGCCGACTTCATTAACGGCAACCCGTTGTCGCAATATCAGACGCGGAACCGCTTCAGCCCAGGTTTCCAGGTGCTGGTGCGAGCCAACATCAAAGTCGTCGGGGAATATCAGTACACCTTCGGGCAGCCGTACGTTGACCCGATAACTGGGAACGCTCTCTTTTTCCGGCCGAACGCTTTCCAGGCAGGTATCGACTACGTCTTCTAAATAGATTGGGATCAAAATTTAATCGCACGCAAATCAAAGAGAAGAGGAATGTCATGAGTCTATCGGGAATCGCAGCGAGGGCAGTGGTCGCAGCAGGCATCGCATTGACCGTTGTTGGGGCAGTCAGGGCCAATGAAATCAAGGGCAAGGTCAGCGTGCAGGGGATCAAGTCCGCTGCAAACATCGCTGTCTACGTGGATGCAATTCCGGACAAGAAATTCGAAGCCCCGAAGGAGCACATCGTTGTCGATCAACGGAAAATGTCATTTATCCCACACGTAGTCGCCGTGCAGCAAGGTACCACGGTTGATTTTTTGAACAGCGACTCCGTGGGACACAACGTCTACTGGCCTTCCATCAGCGGCAACAAAAGTCTCAAGCATAATCTCGGAACGTGGCCACAGGGCGACAAGAAACCTTTTCAGTTTAACGATCTAGGTGTCGCTTCGTTGCTCTGCAATGTGCACCCAGAAATGTCTGGTTACGTCGTTATTGTTCCTACGCCGTACTTCACAGTCACCGACAAAGACGGAAATTTCGAAATCAAGAACGTCCCCGCAGGAAAATATACGCTGAAGACGTGGAGCGAAGACGGCAAGCCTACCACACAAGGTGTGGACGTCAGCGCCGCCAGCACAACCGTGGAGCTGACAGTCAAGAAGTAGCGCGGAAGGGACCTGGAAAAGTCCTCGTGAAAAGTCGAACCAAACTCGTCGACCTCGAGTGGCTCGAGTCAAACTTCCCCTGCATGCAGGCCTGCCCCGTCCACACGCAGGCCGGCCGCTACGTCTCCCTCATTGCGCAGGGGAGGTACGAGGAAGCATACCGCTACGCCCGGGTCCCTAATCCCTTCGCCTCGATTTGCGGTCGCGTTTGCGGGCATCCCTGTGAACCGGCCTGCCGTCGGGGACAATTTGATATGCCGATCTCGATCCGCGCGTTGAAACGGTTTGTAACTGAACGCCATGGTCCGGAATCGCGCAATCCCATCGATGTCTTTGCCGGGCGGCCGCGCGCTTCCCGGCCAGAAAAAATCGCCATCATCGGTTCCGGTCCCGCGGGGATGTCCGCTGCACACGACCTGGCCCTACTCGGGTATCCCGTAACCATTTTCGAAGCCGCACCTGTGCCTGGCGGAATGATGCATCTCGGGATTCCAGAATATCGCTTGCCGCGTGATGTTTTGCAGGCACAGATTCGGGAGATTCTCGACCTCGGCCCGGAACTTCGGCTCAATATGCGGGTGGGACGTGATTTTTCTCTGGAAGATCTGCGCAGCCAAGGCTACATGGCCGTGCTACTAGCGTTTGGACTGCACCGCAGCCGTGACCTGAATCTTCCTGGGCATGAGCTCGATGGTGTCATTAAGGGTATCGATTTTCTTCTCAACGTCAATCTCGGGTACCGCTTCTCCATCGGGAAGCGGGTTGTGGTTATTGGCGGCGGGAATGTGGCCATTGATGTTGCCCGTACTGCCATGCGGGAACAGCAACAAAAACTTCTGACTGATATCGCAGGTGTCGTTCTCCCGGACCAACTGAATTCCAGTGAAGCGGATGTCGCCATGAAAGAGTTCATGGACGTCTCCCGCCAAGCGCTACGGATGGGCGCCCGCGAAGTGCATCTTGTTTGCTTGGAGTCCCGCGAAGAGATGCCCGCCTCGGAAGAAGAGATTGAAGAAGGATTGGTCGAAGGGATTGTGATGCGCCCTTCACTTGGTCCGAAAGAATTTGTTGGGCAGAACGGCAAATTGAATGGACTGGAAGTCATCCAATGCACCTCCGTGTTCGACGCCCAGCACCGGTTCAGCCCAACCTTTGCCCCCGGCACGGAAATGATTATTCCTTGCGACACGGTGATTCTGGCTATTGGACAGGCTTCGGATCTCTCATTCCTCAAGCCGTCAGACGGCATCGAAATCACCCGACAAGGAACACCCAAGATTGACCCCGCGACACTTATGACGACCGCGCCCGGGATTTTTGCAGCCGGCGACATCGCATTCGGACCACGCCTGATCATCAATGCAGTTGCGGACGGAAAGAAGGCTGCCGAAGAAATCGACAAGTTTATTCGAGGACCCGAGTGGAAGCCCAAGCCCCAGTTTGTGCAAATTACGGTTCTCGATCATCACAAAATGTCCGAGCAGTACGACGAATATCCCCGTTTGGCCGTACCCGTCATTCCACTCGAACGCCGCACGGGCATCGCCGAGGTCGAATCTGGCTTTACCGAAGAACAAGCTCGGCGGGAGGCGTCGCGCTGCCTACAGTGCTGGATCAACACCATCTTTGAAGGAACCGAAGCGACCGGCAGTGAATGCATCCTCTGCGGAGGTTGCGTTGATGTCTGTCCAGAGAACTGCTTGCAGCTGGTGCCACTCAGCCAATTTGCATTCTCTGGCGAGACGGCACAACAGCTGTCCGCCACTTCGGATTCGCGGATTCACGAGCTTCTGCATCTTTCGCCCGAAGAACTTTCCACGTCCGAAGGATCGGTGATGGTCAAAGACGAAACAATTTGCATTCGTTGTGGGCTGTGCGCGGAACGTTGCCCGGTTCACACCATCAGCATGGAATCTTACGAAGTCTTCGATCACGACCCGAATCTAGTCCAAATCGAGGAATTGGTTCTCCACACATGAGTGACGTCAAAGATTTGTCGATTCCCGAAGTGTCCGGTTCGATCCAAACAGGGAATGAGATCACCCGACGCGACTTCTTGAATGAGTTGACCCTCGGCGCCCTAGGAATCGCGGGCCTCGGCACTGTTGCAGTCACCTATCAATACTTCTCTCCCAATGTCCTTTTTGAACCTCCGACGACATTCCGAGCCGGCAATCCCGATCTCTACCCATTCCATTCCGTCACGTTTCTTCAGGACCAGCAAGTCTACATCGTGCGTATGCCGGAAGGTTTCTATGCGGTTTCGGCTGTATGCACACATCTCGGCTGCATCACCGCGTGGCACCCCGAACATGACTTGATTGAATGCCCCTGCCACGGGAGCAAGTTCAAGGAAGACGGCACTAAAGTGGCTGGCCCCGCGCCACGACCTCTCCCGCATTTCGCGATCTCACTGACGGCAGATGGAGAACTGTTCGTGGACAAACTTCAAATCATCAAGCCAGCGCAGGTTCTGAAAGTCTAAGGAAGACCATGGCTACGACACTTCATTCCGCGCTGCAAGGTCTTCGAGGGACAAAAGTCTGGAAGTCCATCTTTCGCCGTGGCGCCGCGAATACCAACCGGACGCGAAGCCTCGCGGTCTTCGGAAATCTCTTTCTTCACTGGCTGCCAGTCAAGGTTCGAGAGAAATCCCTTCGCGTCCGAGCCTCGTACTACCTGGGTTCAATCTCTTTCATCCTTTTCATCGTTCTCCTAGTCACTGGCATCTTGCTAATGTTCTACTACCACCCTGCCGCACCGCAGGCCTACCGAGATATGAAGGATCTTCAATTTGTCGTGTCCAATGGTGTTTTGCTACGCAATCTTCACCGGCTCGCCGCGCATTTGATGGTCCTCGCCGTCTTCTGGCACATGTTCCACGTGTTCTACCGCAAGGGCTACAAACCGCCGCATGAATTCAACTGGGTGGTGGGGGTCGTACTTCTGCTGGTCACTCTTTTCCTGAGCTATACGGGATATCTCTTGCCGTGGGATCAGCTTGCCTTTTGGGCCGTCACCGTCGGCACCAATATCATTTCCGCGATGCCCTTCGTCGGCGCCAAAATTCGGTTCCTGGTGCTCGGCGGGAACATCGTTGGAGAAAATGCGCTGCTTCGTTTCTACGTGCTGCACGTTGTGATTCTTCCGCTCGTCGCGTTCTTGCTCATTGGCATTCATTTCTGGCGCGTGCAAAAAGACGGTGGTCTGACCGCGAAGCCGAAGGACGACGATGAAAAAGAATAAAATCGAGACCGGCTTTAGTTCGGACGCGAAGAAGGAGCCGCGGCGCATCGTTTTCGTCACGAAAAAGACGTCCGCCAAGGTTGTAGGTGATCCGGGCCCGCAATTGATGACCTACCCTCATCTATTGATCCGCGAGGCCATCGCGTTTCAGGTGCTGGTAATTGCCATGGTGCTCGTCGCGCTTTTTTGGGACGCGCCTCTCGAACAATTGGCCAATCCGCTACTCACTCCTAACCCCGCCAAGGCTCCTTGGTATTTTCTCGGTCTTCAGGAACTGCTGCACTTCTTCCCGCCCTTTGTTGCTGGAATATTGATTCCCACCTTGGTAGTGATCGCGCTCGTCGTCATTCCTTACTTCAACGTGAATATCGAAGCCCACGCGATCTGGAGCCGGAGGCCATCGCAAAACTTGACGGCTGTTCTCATCATCGTATTCGTCCTCCTTGCATTCCTTGCGGCATTTCACGCATGGACGATCTTTGCACCCACGGCGGCCGTCGCAGCTCTTCTGGTTTTTTCCTATACCGGCCGAATGGGTCAAGGAGGCTGGACAAAATCGCTTGCCACCAAGCCCGTCTCCTGGTGGGTCATGACGTGGTTTATCGCTGTGGCTGTTTGCTTGACCGTTGTAGGGACGTTTTTCCGGGGGCCCGGATGGTCGTGGGTTTGGCCGTGGAGAACTCATGTCGGCTGAGCAGATGGGCAAATTAACCTATCGCATGCGGCTCGTCTTCGCGCTCTCCAGCGTTTTGTTTCTGGCGGTCCTTGCAATTTCACCCTTTAAGGATTACCGGCGCGAGTGGAAACAGTACAAGCGCTCCTACCTGCGTTTCGCGCAGGGCCGCCCCGACACGAAGAAATTGCTGGCGGATTATGATCCGAACATCGATCAGATCTGGCTTCCCGGCATGAACGTGGTTGATCGCTGTACGACTTGTCACCAGGGCATTACGCAGGCCTCGCTTGCGGATAATTCCGTGCCAGAGCCTTTTCGCGCGCACCCGCTTATCCCTCACAATGTTCGCGATTGGGGTTGCACCGTTTGCCATCGCGGACAAGGTCCCGCCACCGAAGTTGCCGAAGCCCACGAATCCACCCTTGCCTGGGAGCAGCCGGTCCTTCCCACACGTTTCATGCAAGCCTCTTGCGGCACTTGTCATCAGGCGGATTTGCCGCAAACGCCCCAAGTCGCTCGCGGCCGCAAGCTTTTGACGGAATTGAATTGTCAAGGTTGCCACCGTTTGCCCGACATTGACCGCCCCAAAATGCTTGGCCCGGACCTCAGCAGCGTCGGCACAAAAGTCAGCCGCGAGTGGATATACAAGTGGCTGAAAGCACCGCGGACAATCGTGGACAAAGACGGCAACGTCACTGTGAATGGATACGAGACGGAAGAAGAGCCGCGCATGCCCAAATTCCGCCTCACCGATGAAGAAATTCGCGGGCTCTCCGCCTACCTCGCCTCGCAACACGCCGGACCATTACCAACCTACAAAATAGACTCACGTGTGGTTGCTGCGTGGAGCAAGAATCCGGAGCTCGCTTCGCAGGGTGAATTACGTTTTCGGCAGATGTTCTGTTCGACGTGCCACTCGCTGGCGGTCACGCGGGCGGGGGAAACAAAGCTGATCGGCGGCGATATTGGTCCGGAACTGACAAAAGTTGGCAGCAAGGTTAAACCTGATTGGCTCATCGCTTGGCTACGCGATCCGCAGGGTTATCTGCCGCACACTCGGATGCCGCGTTACGGTTGGTCGGACGAAGACCTTTACAAGGTCACCCAGTACATCACCGCGAATCTTACGGATTCTGACCTGCTCTCCGATGTTCCTAAGCTTGGGCCTCCCACGGAGGCGGAGATTCAGCTTGGCCGCAGGCTCTTTCTGGAAAAGGGCTGCGCGAGTTGCCACGTCATCGAGGGCGTCAGTCCCCAAAAGGATTTTGGGCCGGACCTGAGCGCGCTGGGTGGAAAAAATGCATCAGATTTGGAATTCAGCAACGCGAGGATTCCCCACAACCTGCTCTCATACATTCAAGCGAAGTTGCGGGATCCTGTATCTGTTAACCCAGCCGCGCGCATGCCGCAATACAATTGGACTCCATCGGACCTGGACGCCGTCACCACTGCGCTGCTCACCATGAAGGGCCCGCCGCCAACAAGCGCATTACAAAATTTGGTAGTCCAGCGTAAGGAAGTTGATTTTCATCCGACGGGCGATTTTGCCGAAGTCTACGAGCGCTACAGGTGCTACACCTGTCATAAATTCAACGGTCTTGGAGGCGACCTTGCACCTGATCTCACTTATGAGGGGAGCCGCGCGCAACGGCAATGGCTGGTTGAATTCTTGAAGAACCCTCAGACGCTGCGTCCTACCCTTACTTTGCGAATGCCTCAGTTCAATATGAGCGATAAAGATGCCGCGACGCTCGCCGATTACATCACCATGGTCCTTCAGCATCCAGCGGCGAATCCAGCCGCCTTTGATGCGAAACAGTTCACGCCCGCAATGGTGTCTCTGGGCAAGCAGCTTTACGAAGTTAAGTACCAATGCCAGTCCTGCCACACGATCGGCGGCACCGGAGGATATGTTGGACCGAATCTCAACAATGCGGGCAACTGGTTGACCCCCGCGTGGATAGAAGCCTGGCTGCGGAATCCACAGGCCCTCATTCCGGACACCATTGAGCCCCGCAGAAATTTTACAGGCGAAGAAAAACAGGCACTGACCGCCTACCTGATGACCTTGCGGGTGGCAACCAAACCTCCTCAAAAGACCGCTGACGTCACAGGATCACGCCGCGCGGGGCAGGGAGTGGGCCGGTGAGACCTCGCTTCCCGTCCGTCGCTTTCATGCTGATTGCCATTGCTGTTGCTTCCGGCTGCCAGAAACACGCCGACACCACCAAGGCGGATCCACTTCTTCGGGCGTACGATACAGAGGCCGACTGGACCGACGCGCAGCACGTCATCCCGCTAAATTATCGGCAGGCTCAGGGGAAACGCCTCTTCTATCAGTATTGTGTCTGGTGCCACGCGGACGCGACGCCCGCGGGTCCCTCAAACCGGTCAAATCTCACACCCGTGCCCGCCTTGCTGAATGACGGGGCTACGCTCAATACCGAAAGCGATGAGTACATTCAGAACATCATCACGCTGGGGGGCAGCGCCTTGGGCAAATCGGCTATGATGCCACCTTACGGGCGTATGCTTTCCACGGAGGAAATCCGGGCCCTGATTGCGTTCACGCGCGCCATTGCGCAACCGCCATACCAGCTTCCTGGCAGGCCAGGATCGCAATACTCCGCTAAATAGGGGATACCACTCTTGCAAACCATGAATCTCAGGCTCCGGCGTGGCTCCCTACGGGGGAAAATTCTCCTGGCTATCGCCTTGGTGGTGAGTTTTTCCGTGCGGACAGCGATTGCCCAGGTGAGCCCATCTGAAATTCAGAATCCTGATTTAAAAGCACTCGAGCGGAACTATTTTCAGCTGTTAAAGACAATCAACGAATCAATCGCCAGAGAAAAATTTCCTTTTTCGTTCTATCTCAGTCGTTATGTCGGGCTCGATCCCGCGAAGCAGGTGGAAGCCGATTCGCGTGGTTTGGAATTCGTTCGCTTTCAGGAGCGAGTGATTCTGAAAGTAACTGGAAATTACAACGCCGCTTACGACACCGCTCGCCTCAACCGGAATGAGCGCGCAGCATCCACGTTTCGCACCGTGGTCCTCCCCATCCTGGCGCAGGTGACTGCCACTTTACCGCGAGATATAGCTTGCGACGGAATCGGCTTCGAAATCTCACATCATACGCGCACGAAAGAACGCAGCTATGACTACGAAGGGAAAGAAACACTCGTAGTTGTGCTTGACCGAGACGATGCCTGGGCTCTCTCCCGCGCCTCGACCGATGCCGAACGCCAGGAGATTGTGAACCGTTCGAAGGTTTATGTGAGCGGAACGGAATTCGGGCTCTCGCTTACGGAGCGCGACCCGCTCAATGTGCAGGCTCTGCCTCGGTCTGTCCCCGCCAAACCGGATGCCAGTTCTACAGCGCGTTCTTCGATCGAAGCGGGCCACTCGCCCTTACTCAAATCAAGACTTTCTCTGCCATCCACAGCCACGATCGACACGCCAAAAAGGGATCCGGCCGCAGAGGATCGCATACCCCTAACCGCAATTCCAGTGGTGTCTTCACCCGAAGCCGCGGCCCTCCCGCCATCTCCTCCTCCGCCGCCCGCTGCTCCTCCGAAGACACAGGCTGATGCCGACCGCATGAGCGATAGGTATCGGACGCAGCTCGCCGCTTTCGGCAAGGAGGGTGCGACGAAATTTCATTTTGTCGAGTACGGACCGCCGGCCTTCGTGGTTTTCCATGATCAGATCGCGCTCCAAATGACCCTGCGAAACACGATCCAGTTCAGCCCGGTAAAAGGCTCTATTTACATGCGCGCTGCGCAAAGTTTTGATCTCTTCCTGGCGCCCCAGCTCAAGGATTTGTCAGACAGAATTTCACCTGATCTTGAATTCCAGCTTTACGACTTTTCCATCCTGAACAAGCTGTCTCCCGGCCCGAAAGGCACTTCGGAGGCGATTGAATTCATCTGCCCGAGGACGGCCCTCAAACAATTCGTGAATGCCGACATCACCAATCAACAACTCCTGGATCAAAGCTTCATCCTTGTCAACGGAGTGCGAATCGCGTTAAACGTGCAGCTCGTTGAGTAGCGGATTACGGATAGAAAGACTTCCATTTGCTGTCTTAGACCAGAGAGTGGTCCTGAACAGAGGATGGAGTTTATGTTTTCCGTGCAGGCGAGAAGATCCAGTTTCAGCTGCGGACCGGATCTATCTTAGGCGGAGAGCGTAGCAGCGGCGGAGAGTGTAGCAGCGCAGGTAAAGAAGGACTGTACCGAAAGGGAGCCCTTGAGGAGAATCACGAAGGGCATGAATGGGTCAGATTCGTGGCGCGAGCAGCGGAGGGCGATCTTTGACCGAAGGATTTGGCGAGCTAACTTGCCGACATTTTCGCAGGCGTTTCCATGAAACCCAACATCGCCTGTTTCAATTGTGAATCCACTTCGTCTGCGATGGTCATCACGTCGAGTAGCACAGTGCCGAAATCCACGCTGCCTAGATTGTTTTGCAGGGTATTGAAGATGCTGACCTGCAGGATTCGTGACTCTTCGACGATCATGGGGACGGTGTAGCCTTGCCAGCGGCGGAGAATTCCATGCTCGCGTGCGGCAAGGGAAATGGGAACTTTGGCGTTAGCCGGAAGACGCAAGCGGCGAATGAGGTCATTGAGGAGTAGCGGGAGATGACCTGTACGGTCTTGGTAGTTGAGTGAAATGGCTGTGAGTTCGTCGGTGTGCTGAACGCGAGACATCCAATTCCGGATAGTTGCGTCGCGATCGCGCTCAAGAATGCCGGCGACGCGTTCTTTGTTCACAGCGATGTGGGGCGAAGGGTTAGAAAGTTTCTTTAGAATGATTTCCGAGATTTCGCCAAAGCCGATAGGTTTCACCAGGACTTGGTCCGCCTGTAACAGGATAGCGGTCATGGCCGCTTGAAGAACGGGGTAGTTGCTAAGGACCAGAGTCACGGCGTTTGGCTGAGAGTGGCGCATGGCGTTGACCACGGTAAACCCATCCGAAGCATCCGGCATGTGGAGATCGGAAAGCAGCACGTCGAAGTTTTCCGTGGAAATCAGTCTGAGGGCTTCCGATACGGAGGCGGCGGGTGTCACTTCAAAACCGTGGCCTTCCAAGCCTTCCTTAAATGCGACGCGGACTTCGACTTCGTCTTCTGCCAGCAAAATTCTGCTTTTCTTCATAACGGGCTGTACCTTTCTTAATAAAAGATGATTGCAAAAAATCGTTGAGACTTCTCAAACATGGATCTAATGGCTTTTTAAGCAGAGAGTGCTGAGAGAACAGAGTTCCGAAGAGAAATCCTCGCGCCAGAATTCAGTGTCTGCCCCAGGCGCCGGCTGACGGGTTTTAAGGCGGCTCTTAGATCATATCGATTCTTCGCCCCATGATGCCTTTTTGTTCTTTTTGCCCATGTAAAAGCGGTAGACGGCTTTCGCTATGCGGCTGCCGGAACGATGCTGACCTTCGACCGGGAGACGGACGGGACGTTGTGCCGTGAGCAAAAGCAATTCACCGAAATGGCGAACGAACGGCAGTACGGCTGTCAGACGCAAGAGAGGGCTGGCCAAAGCTGGCGGCAGTTTCGTGAACAACGGAACGCGAGCCCGAATGGGGCGTACACGAAGTTTTGAGAAATAGGGCGCCACCTCGCGGCGCAGCGTCTTCGTCGTCAAATGCTCGAGCAAAATGCCGTCTCTGGAGTAGCGTCGCACGAGAGGAAGGCCCAACAGCCGGCGATTTAAGTCGTGGTGTTCAAAACTCCCCACATATCGTCCGTCTTCAGTCAGCGCACGAGCGATGGTGCGATACATATTCATGCGTTCGTCACGGGAAATGAGGGGAGTCAGAGTGAGAGCACGATCGAAGGCGCGACTGGCGAAATGGAGTTGATTGATATCCGCGTGGACGCGTCCAACATGGGCGCCGGGGGGCAGCCGGTGCGCAAGGAGCCGCAGGGCGTTAATGGAAAAATCGACGGCGAGAATCCTTGCGCCGGTTTGAGCGATGAGGGTCGTGAAGCGGCCGTCGCCGCATGCCAGCTCCAAAACTGTACTTGAGGGCGAGGTTTGCAGTTCATCCAGGTGCGCGGGAACTTCCAGGAGGTCGGAGAGTAGCGATCTCCAACCATCGGGCGGAGGCACGAACGGGCGCGGGTTTGTACAATCGTAGTCGATGGTATCGCGAATGCGCATCTCGTGACTGGCTTCGGAACTAAGCTTAGCGGGCAGGAGACATGCGATGCCATCTTCGATGCGAAAATCGGCCCCACACGTTTTACAGCGCAAAACAGCGTCCAAAACTCCATCGGCGTCGGCTCGGAGTTCTTCGGCAAGCGTCAATTCACCGGCATCGGTGTTGCAGCGAAGCAGGGTGATCATATCCCTGGGGAAGTGAGGAGCGGCCGGGGGGGCTCCTATGGAGAGTGTAAATTGCTTCCCGTCTGCCTGGACTTGGATCATATTCATCGGCATGATTTGCGACTCGCTGATTCGCATCGGAGGTATACCTAGATCGTATTGGGTTGAGCCAAGTCCGATGGAATGAACCGGACAGCCTGGCGAGCATTATTGGTTGGAGATGGTGGCAGTCGTACCGTCGAGCTTAGTAAAGTGAACGGTAAATTTCTCGTTCATAGTCTTGGCCTGGTCTTGAAGCAAGCTGATTGTGGTCGCCTCCCCCAGAACTATCGAGACATCGGTGTCGCTGCGCCAGTGGATTCCCGGGTGGATGCCATGCCCAAAGCTGACATTATGAGCGAGCTTGTTCAACTCGCCATTTACCGTAATCTGATTCCTGTCCGAACCTGTGTAGGGCACCAGGGAAAGCCCATCCTCTGTCGGCACCATGGGATTGGGGATTACAAAGTCACCGTCGAGGAAGAACTTCAGAATCGTAATGCAGGCGCCCGCGACCACCCCGTGGCCGGTGGGATAAGACGGATGTGTCGGCGAGCCCTCGGGAAATGCTTGCGAAAGCAGGTAAGTTCCATATTTTTTGAAGCTACTGTCCACGGCTGCAGAGTCCAGCACATTCTTGTTCAGACTCCCCGCGATGCTGCTTCCCTGGCCACTCTTGATCAACTGCACGATTCCGCCTCCCGACTCGGGGCGATGGCGGCGATGGACAAACCACTTCTGATACCAACTGCGTTCCAACGCTCGGTAAGCCACCTCACCGAGCATCCCGACAGCATGTGGGTCGCCAAAAGTCGCGAAGCCTTCCTGGGTCTTCGAGCGTTTGTATGGGCTGCCCGGGTTGGCTGGAGCGCCGATGGAGATAAGGACAAGGAACGCCACGAAATACTCCTGGTAGAGCATGTCCATGTGGGTCAAGGCGGAAAGGGATCGCCCAGTGTGCGTGAACCGTAGCTGCGGGTCCTCCTGATTTTGCTGACCGGTGCTGCCGCCGTTCTGGATGAGGGCCCAGGAGGAGGGGTCGGTGAGATAGTCGATGTTCGGCTGATAGGTTACCTGCTGCTGGCTGATAGGCTGCTGGCCGAGAAAAGTAGGGGTAATCGAAAGCTGGGAGATGTACGGCCCTACCGTTTCGCCAGGGAAGGCGCCACGGAACAGCAAGTTCGGCGTGACCTGGCCACCACTCCGGGGACCAACGTACTCCGCCAATCCCGTGAGTTCCCGCGCCGCTTGAGCGGCTACCGGATTGGAGGAGAACTGGGTGAAGGGGACATCTCGCAGCAAGGAAGCCCAATAGAGTTCGATCAGTTCCGCTCCGTACGCCGGGCTAGCCAAGGCGGGAGCCGGAGGAACAATCACGACAGTCTCCTGGCACAGTGGTGAAGGGGCGCTGCCGAACTTCTGGGAATCGCAGCCCTCCAAGTCGAAGGCCAACCCCCCTTGCGGACCAATGAGCTTGCGTCCACCACCCATAATGATTTCTTCAAAGTCCTCAGGGTTGCCGCTGAGCAACGCGGCCTTGAAACTTTCGAAGGCATTCATATTCACGCGGCCGGGACCGTCTTGCAGCAGGGCTTTGGTGTACGTGCCGCATTTGTCGGCATAGCGCTGCTCGTCGCCGTTTGTCGCGTGTGGTGGAGTAGGAAACTTCCGCTCCACGTTCGCGGCCGCCATGCGAATTTCCGCCGATTCTTCGGCGCGTTGGGAATCCCGCAAGTTACCATCATGGTCGGAACCGCGTTCAAGCGGGTGCTCGGCGCCCAAAAGCGGCTTCAGGCCGATCGCACCAGCGGTTGCGACGGCCACGGCAACACCCGGCACGTTTCCAAGGAACTTACGGCGACTTTTCGAACGAAGAGAGTCCTTGGGTGGGTGCGACTCCTGAGGGGCCGAAGCCGGGTCTCCAGGATGCAGCTGAATACACTTAACTTTATTCGGGGTCTGTTCGTCCATGCGGAATCCTCACAATGTTTGCCTTGCTGTTTTCTACAAAGATTGAGAAAAACGGGGTCGATGAATTAGGAATTGGGCACTCGCGACGGTTCGCTGGTCGTCAATGGGAACGCCCATCAGCGGACTTGCAAATACGAATTGTCCGCTGTGCCTTGGAAGGGCCGGGACAAGTGCCGTCGGCAAATCAGCAAGCTTAAAACTTGCGGTTGTTGAATCAGTTGATTACCAACTCTGGGATGTTCGCGCGAATCGGTTTATGCACCGGGCGGCTGCCTCCGCGAATGATTGCATCGACGGCCTGACGCATCTCCCAAGCGGTTGAGAAGTGTAGATCGAGGCCTCTGCGCTGGCACTCTGTGGTGATGAGAGTAAGAGTGAATTCGAGACCGCCCTCGAGTAAATACCGCGAGTGGCGTTCCTGCGTGCCATGAGTAAAGAGTTTGAGGAAAATGTCGTCGCCAAGACGGGGCGCGAGTTCGAGCCAGCGGCTGACGCGGTAGTCGGTGGCCGGATCATAAGAGCAAAGCTCGCTGAATTCAATTCGAGGCATGAGGCGCTGCGCCCACCGAAGGCCAAGAGGCCCGGGAATCATCAATAAATCGCCCATTGCTTTACTGCCGGGAGTGACCGGAACTCCAGTGTCGTAAGACTTGGGTTTGCCGGCGTCGTCCACGGCCCAGTAAATTTGGTTGATCAGACGGGCTTGCGTCGGCGAAGCACCCGAGGGCATGGTGAAATCGGCATAGCAACCGAGGTCGCGGAGAAGAGTGATCTCATTGTTCAAACCGCAGTAGCGACCGTCGGGACGGGAGTTGTCGAGTGCCCACAGACCGTGTATGAATCCGAAAGAAACCTTCCCCTTGTCTTTCCTCAAGAGGCCGTGACGAGAGAAGAGTGTTTCGGTGAAGCTGGAGATGCGGTCGACAAAATTCTGCTGACCTTCGCCGTCATGATGCAGATGGACCTCAACGTCGGCGATGCCATGCGACGCCATGCGTGCGAGAGGTTCGATCAGGCGGGGCCGATACTCTTCTTCGGGATAGAAGAAGGTGTACCGGGGCGGGCTTCCCTTAGAATCCTGAAACTTGGCGGCGATGGCGGGCCAACGCGTTGCCCATCGCGCGACGCGTTCAGCTCCCGTCTGCTCGTTGGCACCGTTCCAGAGGGGCTCGTAGTGATCGGCAAAGAGGAGCCAGAGCCTCTTCGCGGGGGCGCGTAAGAAAGTATTGAGCCTGTCCTTTATATAGCCTGGGAGCCAGATTTGGCTCTGTCGAGGTAATCTCATGCTTGGGTGCCAATCATTACCGACGGGGTATCCCCCCCCGCCTTTTTTGCAAGTATTGATACTACAGGGCTTAACTATAAGAGTTTGCGTAAGTGCGGAGAATAAAGGACTTGCCAATCGACGATTACGGCCAAAACACGGCAAAACAAGGCGTTTCTCTATAAGTGCGGAATCTAAAGGACTTAACGAAAAGAGATTTTGGGAAACAAAAGATTTCGACTTTACTCTGGCACTTGATGTCAGAAAGCACGATATTACCCACTGACTACTATACGCGAGAGACAACTAATTGTCAAGTATGAAGTGTAGACTTGCAAGCACGAACCTGCAACTTACTGCAAACGCTCATGTTCTAAGCGGAGACTCGAGTCCAAGCGGGAGTTAAAACCGCCCTTGCCCACGGTCGGTGCTAGCGAAGTTATCCGCGTTCTGGGCCAGGTGGTTCAGGGAGTAACGATTCCCTTTTGCGAGGCTGGCCTCGATGACGGACTGATAGGCGTGCCAGGTTTCTCGGATGGAGAACTTTTGCGCCCATCGGCTGGCGGTTCTTCCGATGGCGGGGAGATCATGCCGGTTCGCGGCGCGGAGGATTTGTTCGGCAAGAGATTCCGGCTGACCCGGACTGCAGTACCCTGCGACGACACTCTCTGGCGCCAACTCCGTGAGGCCGGGAAGTCGCGTAGAAACCACAGGCAAGCCCGCGGCCATGGCCTCCATGAGGGAAATGGGCAGGCCTTCATCGAGGGACGAGAGCACGAACAGATCGAGAGTGGAAAGAAAACCAGGAACATCGAGGCTGGCGCCGTGGAGGAATACGCGATTCGAGATGCGAAGTGATTCCGCAGCTTGAGAGATTGCCTCGCGGCAAGGACCGTCGCCGAGGATGTGCAATTCCGCCTCTGGGATGGCCGCAATAACCAAGGCAAACGATCGAATTAGAGTGAGGTGGTCCTTGGCCGGCACAAGGCGTCCGACGCAACCCACTCGAAACCGAGGATGGGCGGCAGTTGGATGCGCGGGGATGGCCGCGAACTTATCCACATCGATCCCGTTATAGATGACCGTAGTGTTGCGTCTAGAGAGCCGGTCTTTGGTGACGTAATAATCCCGAACTCCTTCCGAAACGAACACAAGAGAATCAATCCAGCGCACGGCGCGGCGCCAGATCCGTTCGCAGTGGGGATCCCAGTTCATATTTCCACCGTGACGTGTGTTGATGACGACCGGAACACGGGCTAGACACGCGGCTGAAATGCCATAGTGGAGAACCAGGGCATTATGCGCGTGAAGCACGTCCGGACGATCCACTCGGAGTCTGGAAGCGAGGTCGCGGATCAGACGAATAGAAAAACCGGTGGTTTTTCCAAACGAATGCACTGGCACGTTTGCGGCGTTGGCTTCCGAGGCTAATAGACCTGGGTGTGAGGTGCAATAGATGGAGGGCTCATGGCCTTCGGCCTTTTGCTGGCGAGCGAGATCAACGGCGAGCCGCTCCATTCCACCTAGGTCCAGACTGGGCAATAGCTGAACGATTTTCATAAAGGGCGCACAAGGAAAACGACGAAGCCAGGAGAGCAAAGCTAGTACGGCGAGTCTCCCTCGGTGTAATACCAACAATCTGTGAGGGCAGGTTCCGAAACAGAGTGCTGTTCGTGAGTAAAGAGAGTTTTACATTGTTCGTGGCGATTGGATCGGACGGGCTTGGTTGTCGGCCCAGACGAGCGGCGCGTGAAGCCGTGGCTCAGCAGATTGGGAGGAAGCGGGCCGTCGGAACAACTAAGTGATAGAGAAGCGAGTCCGTCACGCCAGGCCGCGGCCGTCCAGGAGGAAAGCAGGCAGCCAAGATCTTCCGGGCCGCTAAGAGTAAGCAAGTCGGCGCAAACTGCTGAATGGTTTTCAACATAGTAGATCAAGTAGCCAAGCAACATCGACTTATCCTCAGTCAGCAAAGCCAGCGTTTGATACTGCCGCAACGGGCAATCATAATATCGCCACTTCAGAAACCGCCGGTTGCGAACGGTAAGAGCCGAATGCTCAGAACTAACTCGGCTCCAGAGTTCGTCAAAGCGTTCATCGAAACAAGGCAACGGCTGTGCAACCCTGTCGTCCTCTTGCAGTCCGAATGAGTGCAGGGCTGCGAATCCCTGGTCGGCCATCCTCCCGATAAGAGAAACATCCGCACCGAAATTTCCAAACCTCCGCAGGTAATGAGATATCCGCAGAACTTTTGCGTATCGGTGTACACGACAGGATTCACGATACCCGACATACTTCATAACCGACGCGCCACCGAAGTTTGGCACCCCGTAAACGAATCGAACGCAGGAATGAGAGGTGGAGAGCAAAGCGCGCTGAAGCATAAGTGCAGGTTGAAGAAAGCGATGCTCTTTGTTCACGGCGAGGTCACAGGCCACGCCCGCGTTGGTGATTGACTCTCCTAGTTTCAGGGGGCGCATACCCAGAGAGGTGGTACCGATCGGGTGACCGTCCGCCTTCAAGATCCAAATTTGTCCCGGGCCGAAAGGGTTGTTGAGGAAATGCCAGTCATATTTTTCCTCAAGGTGGCTGATATCGGCAAGGTTCTGGCGCCACAAGTCAATAATGACTTGCCTGTCTTTTTCGAGGTCAGCGGAAACCACGGTGTACTCAGCCATAATCAGAGCTCGAATTACTTAGGACATGCGAAGATGCGCGGCACGCAGTCCCAAAACTTTCTCGGGTTTGGCATACTCCAGAATTTTTTCCTGAAGTTGCCGAGTGTTTTGCGCCGCGTCGAAGAGGTCCTCGAGGCGTGTTCTGGCGCGCTCGCCGAACTGACGGCATTGCTCTTCATTGTGGAGGAGCGTCAAAACAGATTCAGCCATAGCCTGGATGCTTCCCGGAGTAACCACGAATCCCGTGACTCCATTCACCACGGCATCCGGCATGCCACCGTTCTCCGAAACCACTGAGGGAATTCCCAGCGCCATTGTTTCGAGGCAAGTCCGTGCCAGCCCTTCAATAAATGTGGTCGGGCAATGCACGAAGATATCGACGCATTTCATGACTGCTGGAATGTCATCGCGCCAGCCGGTGAAGATGAGGTGTTCGCCCAGATTGAGGGAGTGGACGAGATCCCGGAGTTGGCGGGTGAGAGCGCCACCATTCGGTCCTTCATCGCCGACGATCATGAAGAGGGCATGCGCGTAACGCCGGACCACCACTGCGGCCATCTGGATGAATTCCGGCAAGCCTTTTCCCACCTCTATTCTCGTGATCGCCGCTACTACCTTCTTGCGCTGGGGAATGTGAAATGATTCGCGCATGGCCTCTCTTGCGGGCAGAATTGCAAAACGCTGGAGGTCCAGACCTTCGTAAATATTGACGACCTCTTTAGTGCCTGGAGTATTTCGCTGGTCGGTTTCGGTGGCTTTGGAGATGCTTACGAACAAATCCACGCAGGGATTCAAGAACCGTTTCAGTCGGCGGGCTTCACCGATGCCGCCAGCCTTGCGGCAGATGCAGGGGCAGCCGGCCAGCTTGGCTGCGAGTACGCCGGGGACATGAAAGTGGACGTCCTGATTCAGCACTACGACATCGATGCTTTCACGCTTGATGAATCTCCACACTTTCCAAGTCAACGGCAATTGGACGCGGATGAGCCGCGAAAGTATTGCGGCGGCCGTTCTCAGCTTGCGAAGGCCTTTCAGACTTGTGTCGAAAAGACCAGCGAAACCGGCGGAGGTTCTCGGCGCTACCGGTCGCGCGTGTTGGAAAAAGGCGACCGGGAATCCGAGGCTTCGAAGTTCCTCAAGGGTCTTGCTCGGATTGGAAAAATACAATCCGACAATGACGTGCGCCGTTGAGTGGTCCGCGTGAAGAAGAAAGTCTCGAATGAAATTGACAGATCCGCCGGGTCCTGTGCCGCTCTCGAGAAGGAGAATGCGAACGGGAAGCGAGGCCGACGATTCAGACCCTAACATCATTTAACACCTCGGGAACCGGTTCACAGAGAACAGGAGGACGATGGAGATAGCTTGTGGCGCCGCGGGTTGCATCAATCACGCGGTAGACGCGAACAACTTGTTCTGCGGTCAGCTCGACTACGGGCGCAACGTCTTGCGGCTCGAGGTCGTGGTTCTTCGCGTATAGGCACAGATCCATGCGGTCGTAAGGGAGGGGGAAATAGAACTCGTCCTGCGATTGGTCCAACGAATAGGTGTCGGTTGTGGGAGGCCGCCTCTGAATCTCCTGGGGAATGCCGAGGTACGCCGCAAGTTGATAGACCTGTGTTTTGTAGAGATGAGCGATCGGTTTCAAATCGGCCGCGCCGTCGCCATTCTTGACAAAGAAGCCTTGATCATATTCGAGACGGTTCGGAGTGCCTGCGACCGCGTAGTTGTAGCGGTCGGCGTAGTAATACTCCATCATCTTGCGAGTGCGCTGTTTGAAATTGGTCGCGGCGACCACGCCCAGGTAAGAATCCAGTGTCAGCCTGGCTTTGGTGCGTTCACCCTCCGGCGATTCGACGACGACCGAGAAAATCGGGTAGGCGCTTCCGTTCACTTGGTCCGGCAGAACGATCTTGCACTTGTAGCCTTCTGTGTATTGCGGTATCACCTTGCGGATGGCTTCGTCACGGCGCTCATAACAGTTCGCGGCGGTCAGAATACCAGCAATGTCTTCGAGGCGGGTTCGAAGTCCGAGTGATTGCGCGAGCAGATTCGCAAAGTGAAGACTGTCCGGCGACGAATCCGCTTCGGGCATCATGAGGCCGATAACGCGTGGATTTCCCAGCGCGTTGAGACAGAGAGCGGCAACGACGCTGCTATCGATTCCCCCGGAGATGGCCACGACAACGCCCTTGCGGTTCAATCGTTGCAGCACGATGTCCCGAATTTCGTTTTCGATGCAGGCCGAGACTGCGGCGGCATCAATCTTCAATACGTCAGCCGAGAACACGGTGGTAGTCACGCTCATTGTCTGCGATCCCCAGTTACCTGCGATGTGGCTCACTAAATTCCAAGAACGATTCGACTTGCGTCAGGAGCTCCCACAAAATTTGGCCGAACGCGGCCTTCCACAAACCGGGCCAAGCCGTTGATCGAATCAAGATTCTCCGGAATCAAGTCCTGGTCCTGCAACTTAATGTGATAGCGCTCTTCCAGAAAGGCTATAAGTTCCATTACGGCGGTGGAGTCTATGATGCCGTGCTCGATAAAGGAGTCGTCATCGGCGAAGCCCTCGTAGGGCTTGCCGAACAAGAAGCTGTCGATCACGAATTGTCTGAGTTCATCATTAAGCGCCATGGGATGTCATCCTGCTTTCAAAGTGATTTATAAACTGGTGAATTAAAAGCTGCGTAGACACGATGCCAACCAATCCCATGTTGTCCTTGATGCCGATGGCGGCGCCGTTGCGAAACTTGTCCTGAAGCAATGCCACCGCAGGCGGATCGAAGATGCCGTCTCGGCGAAGTTGCTCGGGGGATAGAAGTTCGTCCATGTATTCGCGCGCGGCGGGCTGGAGGAAGCTGCACGCTTCAGGCGCCCGGTAAGGCTGTTTAGGCCGTTTCGCCACCGATGCAGGAATGAGCCCGGACGCACAACGCTTCAAGAGGTACTTTTCATTCAGCACTTTCATTTTCAGCGAGACTGGAAGCCTGGAGGCAAATTCGACTACTCGATGGTCAAGGAACGGGAAGCGGCCTTCGACAGAGTGCGCCATGGCGACCCGGTCACCCTGAGACGACAAGATATAACCGGGTAGCAGGTATTTGGTCTCGAGGTATTGGGCCTGGCAGAAACTGTCCCACGACGCGTAACTCTGAGGCAGCCCCAATCGGACTTTGGAATAACCGTTGTCTTCGCCAATTTCCGCACGCACAGCGGCGGAGAAGAACGTCTTCAGCTTGGCAGTCAGCTGCCACCGCGGAATGTGGGAGAAGAATGGCTGCAGACGGGGGTCGACATCGATGTGGAAGAACGCTTTGCGATAGGCATCGGGCTGGTTCTGTATGTTCCGTAAGTAAGGATAAAGCCGGCGAAGCAGAGCCGGCCTCATCTTGGAATTGGGCTGAGATTTCCAGAAGCGGCGAACCTTATTTTCCTTGAAAATGTCGTAACCACCGAGAACTTCGTCAGACCCTTCGCCGGTTACAACGACCTTGTAGCCGCTGTTTCGCACCTGCCGCGAAAGCAGATAAAGAGGAGCAGGCGCCGTTCGCAACACCGGTTTTTCGGTGTGCCAGATGACGTCCGGAAATACCTCGCCGATCTGATTCTTGCTGCAGCGGATCTCCTGGTGCTCGGTGTCCAGAAAGCGCACCGCCTCGTTTTGGAAGGAGCTTTCATCGAACTCCGAATCTTCGAAGGAAACAGAAAATGTGCGCAGCGGTACGTTTGTAAATCTCTTGACCAGCGCGGTTGTGACTGTCGAGTCAAGCCCGCCGCTTAGATATGCGCCGACCGGGACGTCGGAGCGCAGGCGGATTTGCGTCGCGGTAACAAGAAGCTCGAGGAGTTCGTCGGCATAAGCCTGCACCTTGGAAGGGGCGACAACCTTTGGTGCTGTGTCGAATTGTTGATCCCAGTACGGCCGAATCGCAACCCCGCCGGAATCTACAGTCATCGAATGGCCCGGCGGAAGTTCGCGAATATTGCGGAACAGCGTGGTTGGAGGAATGGTGCACCAGTAGGTGAACAGTTCATCGAGCCCGTTCAGGTCTATTTCTCTTGTCACGCCTGGATGGGTGAAGATCGCTTTGATCTCTGAGCCGAATAGGAACGTCTTGTTCACCTGGGTATGGAAGAGGGGTCTTACACCTAGGCGGTCGCGGGATAGGAATAGACGGCGACGTTGGTTGTCCCAGATTGCGAAGGCCCATTGTCCGTTCAGGTATTGGACGCAATCCTCCCCTTTTTCTTCGTAGAGGTGAAGAATGACCTCGGTATCCGAGCGGGTGGCAAACTTATGTCCCCTACCTAGGAGCTCTTCCCGGAGTTCCAGATAGTTGAAGATCTCTCCGTTGAACGTGATCCAGAGCGAAGAGTCCTCGTTGGACATGGGCTGCCGACCGCCGGCGAGATCAATGATGCTGAGCCGGGCGTGCGCCAGCCCCACACCGAGCTCGCTGTGAAATCCAGTATCGTCAGGGCCACGATGCGCAATCATCCGGATCATCCCCTTTAGGGACTCCGGAGCTACGGTCGCTCCATCCAAATTGAACACGCCCGCAATGCCACACATTTTGATTTAACCCTGGGAAAGGCCTCAACCAAGAGGTCCGTTACGGAGACCGGTTGTTCGAAGAGCCCCTCCACTCCAGCTAGAGGAGGGCGGCGAATCTCCTAAGAAGGTCGATGCTGGCCTCACAGTGCCCGTTAATCAACTTGCTGACGATCATTTCACCTAGGTTCAGCAATTGGGTGAATTAGGCCCTTGTTTATCCAGCTTTTTGTACCATTTCTGTTAAGTGTCCTCTCACCTGTACCTAACCCCAACCTTCGGGCACCTTTAGACACATTTAGTCACGTTGGACAGCGAAGGACAGGATTTGGGCAGTTGCCTTTTTTGGGACTCTTGGTCAGCTGTATCGAGCGTCCGGCTCCTGTAATTACTGTAGGCGGAAGCACGTGTTGCATTTTGGCACGGAGCTTATGTGAAAGCCGGAGCCAAATGTTCAATGCCAATCGATCCCTACGTACTCAAAATTTTGGATTTCTAATGCTCCTCGTTTTGACGGGAGGGCTCCTCCTGGCGGGATGCGCAGGCTTGACGAAGCCGACCAGCAACTCGAAAGGCAATGGCGCGACTGGAGTTCCGACAATTACCGCCGAACCCGTCAGCGCGGATGTGACTGCTGGGCAAACCGCGACTTTCTCCGTAGCGGTGACGGGCACGGCCCCGTTCAGCTACCAGTGGCGAAAGAATGGAGCCCCAATCAGCAGCGCGACTTCTTCTACGTACACGACTACACCTACGACAGCTTCAGACAATGGCGAGCTTTTCGCAGTAGTCGTTGCCAATAGCGCGGGCAGCGCGACCAGCACCGGCGCCACCCTTCACGTTGCAGGTGCGGCTGGTGTAGCGGTGCAGGTAAGTCCCAATAGCGCAACAGAGGCCGTTGGAACCACTCAACAGTTTGCGGCAACGGTAACCGGCAGTTCGAACACGGCGGTAACTTGGAGTGTGAGCGGCACAGGTTGCAGCGGTGCAGCGTGTGGTACCATTTCAGTAGGCGGACTTTACACCGCACCTGCCAGTGTACCCTCCCCTGCGATTCTGAGTGTGAGTGCGACGAGCGTGGCAGACCCATCCAAATCGGCTTCAGCGAGTATTACAGTCGTCTTGGCGACTGCGGTTTTGCTAAGCGTTAGCCCGTCGAGTGCCTCAGTGCCGACGGCTAGCGTCGGCACATTCACTGCAACCGTGACAGGAACATCAAATACGGCGGTAGCGTGGAGTTTGACTGGAGCGGGATGCAGCGGCACCTCCTGCGGGACATTGGCAACAAGCGCGTTAACGGCCGTATACTCGGCGCCTAACGTGGCGCCTTCCCCAGCCAGCATCAATGTGGTTGCAACCAGCATGGCGGACGCAAGCAAAACGGCGTCAGCGTCTGTAACCATTATGCCTGTTGTTGGTGTCAGTGTAGCGCCGGGCAGCACGTCGGTTGGAACGGGGGCAACGCAGCAGTTAACCGCGTCCGTTGTGGGGACTTCGAATACCGCCGTAACATGGAGTGTGCAGGGAGCCGGATGTAGCGCTTCGGCATGCGGAACAGTCGATAGCGCAGGACTGTACACGGCACCTTCAGCGGTTCCCTCGCCATCCACTGTGAGCGTCACAGCGACTAGTACAGCGGATCCGTCCAAGACCGGTTCAGCATCCATAGTTATCCTCTCCGCGACTGCCACAAACACGGTTGCCGGGCTGAATATTCCTACCGGCCACCCAAGGTTGTTCTGGAACGCCGCACGGATCAAAACTGCCCAGGCATGGGTAGCGAGCACAGGATATGCCGGACTGAATACGCCATTTTCTCGCGGTGCCCTCGACGATCAAGATATGGCCTTCACATGTTTCGTCATGAACGTCGGAGGAGCATGCGCTCAAGTCATCACGGACGCCTTGGCTCTCGGCCCTTCGAACGCGAACGGCGGAGGAGCGGGTGACGATAACATGCGACGAAATGGCGAGTGGATCATGTTGGTTCGTGATTGGTTAGCTCCCGGGTGCGGGAAGGCACAATGTCTCACAAGCTCAGAAGCGTCCACGATTGATACTAACTGGAACACCTGGCAGTCAAATCAGGATAATCCCATCCAAACCTGGGGCAACGTTGGAATGCCAGCCAGCAACTATTTCGCCGGACAGTTTCGCAATGATTTTGACTTCGGGATCGCCAGCTACATGGATAACCCAAGTGCCGCAGCCAACTTGAACTACGGCGTTGTGAACCGCTGGAATGATTTGCTCAACTTTGTCTCTCCAACCGGGACTGGAAAAAACGGAGCCAAGGGTTACGCACTGCACAATCAAGAAGGTGGAGGCGAGTATGGACGGTACTCGGTCGATTACTATGCACTCGCGCTCGCATCCTCTGCAGTTCTCGGGCGAGACATGTGGACCGAGACGACGGCCTTCAAGTCTGGTGTGCTTCAGACCATCTACAACACCATGCCGATGACTACCACAAACCGTGGCTTGACTGATATGTTCACTTGGTCCGACGACGAGCAGTGGGTCAGCGGAGCGAATTGCGGATACCAAAGCCATAACGGTCCAGATGGACACGGCGGATGCGGAGCCGCCAGCCAGTACTACGGCGACTTCATGCAGGCGGCTGCGAACGAGTTTTCCGGCATCGCGGTTGGCAAACTCGCCCGCCAATGGATTTCCACGGTGAGTCCCGCCATTGGTCCTATCCACAAGGCCGTTGACCCGGGCGGATCATCACAAGCGTACTCGACATTGCCCCTCGATTACTTCTCGTCTGGCGCCCAGTACATGTATACCCGGAGCGATTGGACGACGAACGCAACGTCCATGCTCTGGCAGATGGGCATAACGCATGGCACGAACATGGGTACAACCCAGTCATGGGGCGGCGGGCACGGGCATTGGGACGCGGGAACCTTCCAGGTGTTCCGTAAGGGCGTCAACATCATCCGCGAGACACCGGGATATGGCGAGTATGTTGCGGGATACAACGGCGTTGGAACCTCCGACACGTTCGCAGGGTTTGCGCATAATATTCCATTAGTAGGCGGTCAGGCGGCCATCAATGTGCAGGGGTGCTCGGACGGCCCGGGGGTCGTAAAGAGGCTGGAGACACAGCCCAATTACTCGTTCGCCGTAACCGACCTGTCGCTCGTTTACAAGAACAACGTGTGCGACTCGGGGCATCCAAACCGACAGAATCCGCATGTGGTGTCCGTGGTTCGGGAACTTATCTACTTCCGGGGAATCGATGTCCTGGTGATCGTGGACCGCTTGCAAACCGATGCATCAACGACGGGCACGACGTTCGTTAGCCACTGCGAAACCAATCCTACGGTGAGGTCCGCAACCATCGCGTGCATTGATGGGACTCAGGAAGCGCTCTACACAGCCTTGGTTCCAGCCACTCCCGCCATCGCTATCGTCGCTGAGAACGCGAACGGGGCGAATGCAGCCAACTGGCAGTACCGTATCGAAGCGAACAACGCCAATCCAGGCAACGCGAATAGCTACAACGTCTATACGATTCAGCTTGGGGACGCGTCTGGTTTCAACGCGTTGTCTCCGAGTGTTGTCGACTCGACTCCCGGGAATCCGTCGAGCGGCACACTTACAATTACAATTGATGCGAACAATAGCCTTGTAATAAACAAAGGGACCACGTCGTCCGGCGGGACGATCAAGGCAGCCAGCTCCACGAAGGCTCTGGCTACAGCGGTCCAATCCATGACCATCACCGATGGCGGGCCCGTCTGGCAATAAGTATCCGTGGCGGATACCGTTAGTCTCGCCGTTTCTCGCTCCGCAGAAACGGAGGTGGACCAAGCTGGAATCAAGATAGGAAACGCAGTTCGCGGTGAGGGCCGACTTGGACGGGCGCGGCCGATATCATTTCTCCAGATAGATCACGATGCCGCTTGCAAAGTGCCTCATGAAAGGCAGGGCGCTAAGTACGGCGTGATCGACACGTTTAACCACAGGCCGGTTCAGTACCGGGGTGCGTTTGCGCAAACGAGAAGCAATATGGAATGGTCTGGCCACCAGGCGATAGAATTGCGGCCGCACCGCCTGGACTTCCCGCCATGTTACGGGGCGTTCACCTTTCGTGTAATCCTTCTCCTTCGGACGCAGCCATGCGATCATTTTTGAATTTTCCATATGCTCGAAGAATAATCCGCGGCCACCCGGTCTGAGCAGACGTTTTATTTCCATCATGCCGGTCTGCAAACCGATATGATGAAGAATCCCGAATCCGTGGATGACATCAAAAGATTCGCTGTGAAATTCGGTCGGGTCACAACGCATAAGCATTGCAGTGACGCGGTCGCCCACGCCGTTCAGCTTGGCCCGCTCGTTCGTGAGCTCAATACCGACAGGGGAAATGTCGATCGCAGTCACCTGGGCGCCCATTTTGGCGAGATAGATAGCCTCTTCCCCTTGCCCACATCCGTAGTCCAGAACGCGGCAATCTCTAACGGACCCGAGAAGCTTGGCACCGTATTGCCGCCAATCCCAATCGTGTTGTGGTTCGGCGTACTTCTTAAGAAAGTTTTCGTTCAAACGCAGGTTATGCGCGTACCGAGCGTATGCTTGATCCGCGAATCGCGCCTCGTCGGCTAGTCTTGCTTGCTCTTGTTCTGCCGACAGGGGACAATTGGCGGTTTCTCCATGAATGTAAGCCTTCAGCATAGTTGACATTGTGTCGACCCTTAAAAACGTATCGAAATGAACTGCTCGGCTGCACTACTGGGAAACTTCGTGGAATCAAACTTTCACGCACGCCACTTTCCATGAACTCAGACTGAACACTCGGCACCTGAGGGTGCAGGTACTCCCGAGTGTGGCGAGCGCAGGAATCCTGCGGCAAAGTCGATGAGGACATGTCACTTAGCTGCGCAGCTTTCCTGTACACGGCCAAGCACATTGTTGCTGGAACTGACGCGCTCGGCGGCCATCGTTTCCTGCAGGCCTGAAGCGACGCCAATCCGCGGATGCCAACCAAGTTCATTTTCCGCGCGGCTACAATCAAACCTCATGCGAGCCAGTGCTGATTTCACGCGGTAAATGGAAAGCGGGACAGAGCGGTTTAAAACCTTCGACAAAAGCTCGAAACCGAGCGCCAGACAATACACGATGGCTACCGGCACGTGGATAACTGACGATTTTTTTGCATTCTTAGAGACGTAGTCAAGTACGACTTGATTCTGTGTGATCTTCGTTCGATCTACGATATGGAAGATCCGGCCATCGAACTTGCTTGTTTCAGCTGCCAGGACCGCGGCATCAATCACGTCTTCTACGTAAACTAAGGGTAGTTCGCGAGTGCCGTCGCCGAGGATGACGAAAAGGTTTCCCAGCCTACGGGCAACCTCAGGTGTGAGTAGCGTCATCCCGGGACCAAAAACCCTTCCCGGGCGAAGCAGCACGGCCTGGAGATGCCGATCTCGAACCGCATCGAGCACTATTTTTTCGGCTGCAGTCTTCGCCTGGGTATAGGCTCCTCGCTTAGTAGGGTATGGTTCTACTGGCCAATCCTCTGTTACCACGTCGCCGCGTCGCGCAACCGCTGCGTGCAGACAACTAAGCGAACTAATGTAAACGAGACGGGATACATGGTGGCGAAGCATACTATCAACGATGTTTTGCGTGCCGCAGACTGTGCCGCGTTGATGGTCGTGAGCGCCTCCCTGCATGGCCGCCCCCACGTGGTAGACAATCTCCGTGCCCGCGACGGCTCGATCAACGGCAGCGGGATCTCCAAGATCACCGAGGAAAACTTCGATGTTGCCATCGTGCAGGAACTCCGCCAACGGCTGCCGTCGAACGAAGATCCGAACACGGTTCCCTTCTAGCAAGAGTCGTCGAACCACATGTCGCCCGATCAAACCATTTGCCCCAGTCACGAGGACGTTCGCGTTTCCCGCACTCTTGAATTGGGACTGAAATGTGATTTTCGCAACGTCAGCTTCTTGGGACACGCGGTTCGTCCAATAGACGGTGGAGCGCGCCTGCTCGACCGGCACGGGCATTGGTGCGCCCGTTTGCAACGCGTTATAAAACACAGCCACCAAGGAATGCAGGCCGTCATACTGGACGATTTTCTTGAGCGCGAACCGAGCGACGTTTGCTGGAACCTGTGCGCAGATGCTGAGGCCCTCGGTCATTGCCTGTAACGCGCGTGCAGGCGCCTTCGGGAGCGGGAGATGCGGGGTATGAGTCACCCACATCGCGAACAGATTCGCCCGAATCACTCCTTTCGTCCCTTGGACGACGAACCAGTTCTGCAGAGGCCGAACATTCCAAGAAATCTGGATGTTTGCGGTGCCGCGTTGACATTGGGCTGCGACGCGCCATTCATCAAACAGGAGATTAGAGTCGCCTCCATGTGCGCCGTAGAAAGACTTCACATCTTCGATTGCGCCCAAGAAAGATTCGGCCAGATATAACGCGTGCACACCCTGGTCCAAGAAAGGGTAACCGCCATCCTGATAGTGGACCGGAAGCGGTCCACCACGGTAAGGAGGATATTCGCTGCTTCGGAAGTAATCGAAACTAAGTGGAACTCCGATGGCACCGGAACGCACTAAACTGAGTGCTTTGGAGACGAAACGGTCGTACAACATGGAATGGTTTACACAGAGGGATTTTTTCGTAGCTTCGGCTGCGTCCGAAATGCGGTCGACCTCTTCCGCATTTATTGCAAGTGGTTTTTCCACCAGCACGTGGCAGCCGTTCTTGAGAGCTGCAATCGCCAGTTGTGCGTGGGTGTCAGGGGGAGTGAGAATATGAATTACATCGACTCCCTCTTTTATCATGGCTTCCATCGAGTGGAAGACTTTCGGGATGCTGAACCGAGCAGCCAGAGCTGAAGCGCGGGAGTTTACAACGTCGGCGATTCCAATAATTCGTGCATTCGGCACTCGTTGGATCGCACGGGCGTGAAATTCGCTTATATAGCCGGCACCAACTAATCCAACCCGTAGATATGTATCTGTAGGCATACAAGTTCCCTTTCCAATTTAATGGGTGTCGCAATCAGCTTGTTTTAGCTGACCGAGTGGCCGAGACACGCTCTCACCCGCGGCCAACTGAACCAGGAAACGAGCGTTCGCGGCCCACGTATGTCGCTCGAAGACAGCCTGTTTTGCCCGGGCACCGATTCGAAAACGAAGCACGGAATCTTCGGTAAGCCCGAGAAGAGCTTTTTCCAACGCGGCATGGTCCCCGTGGGGAAACATGATTCCCGTTAGGAGATCCTCAATAATGTCGCGCATTGGGCCGAGGTCAGGGACTACGCAAGGCTTGCCCATGGCCATGAACTCAAACAGAGCAATCGGGGAGCCGAAAGCGTTGGAATCAGGGAGCACGCAAATATCCATTGCGTCGATGTAGGAAGCCACTTTAGCGCGAGGAACTGGACCAGAGAAAATGATTGCGCTTTCCATTCCTAAACGAAATGAAGTGCGCTTCAGGTTTTCCATCTCAGGGCCGTCGCCCACGAGTAATACTTTTATCTCCGGATGCCGGTCGCGGATGTTTCTCGCTGCCTCGATCAAAACGTCTAGACGATCCCAGCGATAGAACAGTCCCACGTGGCCGATGACGATCGAGCCTTCGAGCCCTAGGCGCGACCGGAGTGACTGCTCAGGTGTGGTACTTCGGAATCGATTTGGATCGATCGCATTGGGCACAACATGCACTTTTTCGCTCCTTGCGCCACGCTGCTTGGCTTCACCGGCAAGGACGCTAGATACGCACAGAATGTGGCTGGCTCGCGAAAATACCCATGCATCGATCCTTCGCGCGAGGCGCTCCATGATCAAGCCTCGGGCCCGCGTGAACCCTGCAAGTTCATTTACTTCGAGCACCACTGGACGCCTTAACCATTTCCCCAGAAATACGCCCATAAACATGAAGTAGGCGTGTCTCTCATAAAGAACGGCATTTGGTTGACGCCACAGAATCGGAAACAATCGAAACGGAAGAAATAAGTTGTAAAGAATCTCTAGGATTTCAAAAACGAACTGCGGACACTGGCAGCTAATGTATTTCCAAACTCGTTGAAAACCGCGTGCCTGATCCGCCTTACGCAAGAATGGCATCATTCCAGCGGACTCGAGTGGATCCACGCCTGGAGGGGACACGATGGTCACCTTGTGTCCATCTGCTTTTAATGCTTCCACCATGCTACGGATGTGCATGGCTTGAGAACTGCGGCCCATGGTTCGATGGTGGTAGATGAATTGCACAGTTCAAAGCCTCACAAAATAAGCGACAAGGCGCCGGAGAGTTCGACGCGTCAACGAGAAGGCCTCAGCAGTGAGCTGACGGCCATAGGGCATAGAATCTTTCGCACCCCAAATTTAGCGGGCGTCGTTATTTATGCAGTGTGCAGTGATGGATTGTGAGAGAGGCAACCACTGTAAAGGCTCATGTAATCATCGAGCATACGTTCCGGTCGAAAATATTGCTCGTAACAGTCGCTGGCCAACTGCCCCATCTTTGGCAGTTCTTGCCTTCGCGTAATCGCGCCGGACAAAGCAGCGGCCATCCCCTCGGGATCGGAGGACGGGACAACTGTGACTGCTCCGGACAGACGAGCGATCTCGCCCATGCCTCCGACGTCGGTGACCACCGCCGGCAACCCAACCGACATTGCTTCCAGAAGAGATACGGGCAGTCCCTCGGTCACAGAAGAACTAACAAATAAATCAGCCGACAGCATGAATGGAGAAACATCAGCCTGTTGCCCGAAAAAGATGACGCAGTCATTCAGCCCGAGCTCAAAGGTGAGCTTCCGCAGACCGAACTCAACAGGCCCATCGCCGACTATCCATAGCTGCACATCGGGATGATGCGCGCGCGTAAGTGAAACGGCTTGCAACAAAGTGGCATGGTCTTTCAGAGGCGCCAAGCGGCCAACGTACAGTAAAGTAAAGCCTTTCTTGGGCCGAGGGAGAGCCCGAATATCCGCAGGCCAGGCGCCGTTATAGATGTGAATGATCCTGTCGCGCGCGGCAAACGGGGCCGCCAGTAAATTGGTCCGCGTGCCTTCGCATACTCCCACGACCCAATCGCACCAGCGGGAAGCAATCGCAAATTTCAACTCACGACGTATCTGGTAAGGAGGCTTAACCAAGCCATGCCGGGTTGCTATGACCGTCTTCACTCCGGCGAGACGGGCAGGAAAGGCGGCGATAATGGCCGCAGTAGCGTTATGGCAATGCACGACATCAGGGCGAGAGCGCCGAAACGACTTATACAGGCCGCGCACCAAATGAAGAAACGAGCAAGGGTGGTGGAGAATAACCTCAAAGCCTTCGGCCCGCAGCTCTTCGCCGAGCACGCCAAGCCGGTAAAGGCAGTGGACAGACGCACTGTGGCCGCGATCGCGTTGCAACCGGCACAGCGTGGCGGTTAGCTTTTCTGCTCCGCCCATTTCCATACTGTCACCCACGTGCGCGATTCTCAGAGGAGAGATTCGCTCCGCCTGTGTGCCTGCTGTAGGCGTAGAACGCGCTACTTCCGCCACACTGCTCATTGGAATGCAGCCTTTCCTTGTTTACCTTGAGACCTGCACAACCGATGGTTGAGGAACCAGAAAGTCGATCAAGCGTTTGAACGATGAACCGACCGGCGTGGGCAGCAATGCAGAAAGCTGAAGCAGGCGCCGGCGATCATCCTTCTGCAGAACCATGAACAGCCGGCTGGTGACCAAGAACATAATTACTCCTGTAGGTACCGCAACACTCAAGTTCATGAGGGGGTCCAACGGCATAGCCACAATGCCGAGGACGACGATCGCCATCGCAAGAGTTGCGGCTGCAAGCCTCAGCAAAACGCGCACATCGATTCGGACGGGATAACGAACCAGGACACGGCCCCAGATCGTTAGCGCGGCAAACGATTGGGCGACCCCATTTGCCCAGGCTGCGCCAAGTGCGCCATGGCTTGGAATCAACGCGAAATCAAGACCCACGTTGATCGCCGCGGCTACACAACCCCACTTCAGGATGAACCCCAGGTCCTCGGCCGAATACAGGAGAGTCTGGGCGGGGGTTAGGATCGCCTTTGGAATGCTGAGCAGTGCCACTACAACAAAAACCGGAATGGCAGCCAGATATTGCGGCCCATACATGACCCGCACAAAGGGACCGGCGATGCACGCGACGCCGATCAAGATCGGAAGTGCTCCGAAAAGTACGTACGTAGATGCCTTCGAAGTCATCCTAAACAGGCGATCCTTATCGCGTCCGTACTCGGCCATCTGCGTGGCCGAGAGCGCATTGGAAAATGTCTGAGGTATACGCATGAGCCGGTCGGCCACGCTAAAGCAAACCGAGAAGAAGGCCAGTTGACGAATATCCGATTGGAGGAATTTTAGCAAAACGATGTCGGACCGGTCCCAAATCACGATCTGCAGGATCATCAGTCCAGTGCTGAGACCGGAGAAGGAAAACATCCGCTTGCGAATTTCCGGCGGCAGGGGGACCCGGGCGACATTTTTCATTGACCTAAACACGGGAAGGATCTTGACGGCCAACTCCGCCGTGCGATAGACGACGACGCCCGCTGCAATGCCGACCAGATCCCAGCCAAGAAGGAGACTTGCCGCCACTGCGATGACATAGACCATCGCTCCGACGAAGGCGCCCCGCGTATTGAGCGCGGCATCCTCGGCTGCGGTGTTCGCCTGCGAGGGCACGAACGTCACCATGTTGGGCACCATGCTCAACGCGAGCAGCGCCGAACAGATGCGATACGCAGGATCAACAATGGTGAAAGCCGCTATCACGCCGATGACCGCGAGGACGCAGGCAATCACCGTTTGAGCCCAAAGGTTGTAAAAGAATACGGCGCGCGCGAGCTCCTTCTGTCCGCCACCAAGGAATTCGCCCATGTACTTGAAAGTAGTGAGCGGGATGCCCAGTGAACCGACCGAGCAGGTGATGGAGGTCAGCCAAAATACCAGGTTGAAATAGCCAAGCCGCGTCGGCCCGATTACTCGCGCGATGACGACGGTGGTGAGCAGCGTGCAAACGAGCGTAATCACCACTTCCAAACCCATGAAAATGAAATTTCGCCCAACTACGTTGGCATTACTGGGCGGCAGTTTGGGCGCGCGAATGGGCGGTGGCAGCGGACTAATTTCCGGATTGGATAGCGTCGTCAATCTACCTACTATCTTTTGAGATACGGAAATGGCCAGTTCCACATCGCGATAAACATCTCGGGGGCAAGCCGCGCTGGAGATCTCCGACTAGGTGTAAATCGCCTCTCCGGTTTCGGCAGCGGTGCGGGGGTAAGAATGCACATTTGTCTAATCCATCTGCCCGCCGAGCAAATTGTTTACGGTGTCCACGCGATCACATTACGGGTGACTTTCTCACCCTCCTTGATGATCGGGGAAGACGTCGACGCAGATTCTTGGGTCTCAGCAATGAGAAAGCTAAATGGTCTCAAGGACTGAAGAAATCTTAGGCATTCAACTGGATCGCGATTGGTACGTGCGACAACTCGAGGGCTAGCTTCTACAGTAATCACGCATTTTCGAGCCGACGCGATAGTCTCTACAGCACCTTTGAGCACATCCAGTTCACCGCCCTCTACGTCAAGCTTTATGGCTACGTCACCACCTCGCACGCCAACACTATCGATGGTGACTACTTCAAGGGGGCCATCGCCGGGAACCAAAAAACGGGCATGATCAGAGCTGTCATATGCGGGAACTTCCAGCCGGCCAATTCCCTTAAAGCAACCTACTGCCTTGGTGATTGCTCTCGATGGAACCTGCAGTTGAGACAAATTGCGCTTCATGAAGCCTGCTACGTCGAGGTTGGGCTCGAAGGCAATCACTCGCGTTATGCGGGAAGTTTGCGAACAGACGAGCGCTGTGAACGTTCCAATATCTGCTCCACAGTCGAATAACACCACGTCGAACAGTGGTTCAAGCAAGCGACAAAACGAATGAATGAGCTGTCTCTCATAATTTTCAATGTCCCGCGCGTCCCAGCAGGTGTCGGGACGGAACAGGGGCACACTGAAACTCACGGCGCGGCCCAATTGATACTGCACGACCACATTGAGCATCCCCAAGTGTCGGAAGATTCTGAGCAGCCTTTCGCCGCCACGAATCCCCCAACGCGTCATGCTTCTGGCGAAGCTTAAGAGTAGGGGAGCCTGTGCAATAGTCTTTGGGATCCTAGACGTATTTGCGGTTCGCGGCGGCACTTGTTCAGATACGACAACACTCGAACGCGAACGGATTAACGCCTGGGGATAAGAAATTGTTTTCATCAGAAGCACGCTTGAGAGAACTTAGAATTCTTGCAGAGCCAAAAACTTCGTGTTGCATGAGCAGGCAAATAGTGACGGCCTCGCGATAAACTTAACTGAATTAGAAGAAATTTGGGAGGCCCTGGTAATCATATCTAAATGAACTGTTCAGTTTCGGCCGGAGCACCAAACTGGTCTGCTCTTTTACCAAGTCGTTCTGCGAAGTGAGCGCCTACTCCATTGGGTCTGATGCGCGCCAACACGAAGTTTCCTCAGTTTGCGCTCAAGCTTCGACGGGCGGCTAAGCCTGCCCGGTCTCCAGCTACCCGCCATTGAGCGCGGGCGCACTCTATTGCTGAGCGGAATCGCAGAAAAGGAGCCTCAATCAGCAGATAGGAAACCAGTGCCATTGCGACTGCAAAAATGATGTTTAAAGGAAACGCAAAGGACGGGCTGACCGACTCTGGGTTGAGAAAGACCTGCTGCCACAGGTACAGCGAATAGCTGAGAACACCGATGAAACTAATCGCGGGCAAGTTTAGGAAGCGGCCTACCGCAGTATCAGGATTCCGCATAGCCCAATCAACCGAAGCCGCAATAAACAAATTCATGACTGTTTCTGAAACCAACCAGTAGACCTTTGTGAACGGGACAAAATTCGCAACAAGCGCGGCCACAGGGATGAGGAAAAACCATCGCGAGGCCAAGAGGCGGGCATAGCGTCGATTGGCGCCGAGATCCTCCCGCAGGATCGCGAGCAAGCAGCCCGTCGCCAGTGCATCGGACCAGATCAGAAAATTAAACGCGGGTCCTACATACGGAGAGGCGAGACGCAGAAACGGCGCTACCACTACAAGGCCAATCAAGAAACGAACCGATCGGAGTTGGCCGAGTGTTCGGAGTATTAACGGCCACAAAAAATAGAACTGCTCCTCAACGGCGAGCGACCACAAATGCCCGAGTGACCAGGCCCTCGCCTCGTGATAATTCATCGTATAGGTAATTGCGGCCGTCAGATCCCAACGCTCCAAGCTAACGACGTGCTTCGCAGCAAGGACTGCGATCACTAGAATGTAAAAGTATGCGGCCGGGAACAATCGAAGCATGCGCCGAAAATAAAATCGTGGCAGAGAGATCCAGGCCTTGCGCCGCAGCTCTGCGAGCAGAATCGAAGTAATCAGGTACCCAGAGATGACAAAAAATACTCGAACGCCGAACTCTCCCAATTTGCCCAGATGAGAAAGACCACCGGAGACATGACCCGAGGCGATCAGGTGGGCCACAAGCACGAAGGCAATCGAAATCGCTCGCAGGCCATCGAGGCTTGGAACCGTGCGTTGAGTGCCAAAGCCGAACTGACGAAGCCCAACAAAGAGGCGCTTGAGCATTATTCTAGCGCTCCACGGCGACTCACGTCTTCCAATGATGGCCTCATCGTCGTTCCTGAATTGCGCATAGGAAAAGCCTTATTACTTACGGATTCCTTCCAAGCGTCTCGACCCTCGAATGCGAGGGACTTGAAGCTTGGGCACAAAAAAATGATTTCATCGGAGGCACAATTGAGAGAGCTTAAAGATGTCGGGGCGCCAGAAGGCTACTGCCGAATGAGCTCGGACACAGTCACAGCCTCTCGTCCCTTTGCTAACGCCGCTTCGATGACGCGCGGAAGAGCTCTTAACGCGGGCGCGTTAATGCCGTGATAAAGAATTATGTCTCCAGAGGCAAAGCTGGTTTGATCTAACTTTGCTTCCACCTCTCCCGGAGCCGCGCAGTAGTCCTTCAGATCGACGTTCCACATCACTACTTGCTGGCCGACCGCCCACGCTGGGATGAGGCTGCGAAGTGACAATTTGCCGTGGGGCGGGCGGAAAAGCCTGCATTTCTCTCCCAGAATACGGTCCAGAACCCATCCGGACATTCGTATTTCTCGAATGGCGCCCGACCAGGAAAGCCTGTGGAAGTACGGATGACTATAGGAGTGGCTACCGACGTCGTGGCCCTCTTTCTTTATTCGTTGAACGATTTCCGGATACTGCTCAGCGGCTCCTCCCACTACAAAAAACGTGGCCTTTACCGCATAGTCCCGAAAAATGTCTAAAATCCGGGGGGTATGGACTGGATCGGGCCCGTCATCAATTGTCAGGGCAATCTGCGCTCTGTTCCGATGCCCGTGCACAAGTAGTTGTCGGCCCGGAACGGCGCTAAAGAGGGCCTTCTTAACCAGCGCGCGCCCTCTCGGGACGTCCCGGCTCGCGCCGTGCGAACCATTTTCACGCCACAAGTAGGTGTCGCTATAGTATTTCGCAATGATCTCCTCGGAGCCAAGACCAAGACCAGGCTCTTGTTTCGACTGCTCAGACAGCTCAAGCAGGGCCTCCTGCAGCGCTTTTTCATCGCCATCGCGAACGAATATGACTGTCCGCTGATCGCGAAGGGCTTCTGGAACACGGACAGCCGTCGTAATAATCGGGATACGGGAAGCCATCGCCTGAAGTATTAAGAGGGGGACGCCGTCCTGCAGCGAAACGAGTACGTCGCATGCTTGGAGCCAGTCGCGTGTACTCGATCCATAAGGTACCCACTGGATGTCCGGACGTAGCTCCTCAATTGCGCCTTTGGTGGCGAGTTGTTGCCCATCTTGGGCCCCAAAAATTACTAGTTTAGTGGGTCGGCCTCTCTTGCCGAGATTCGAACATGTAGCAAGCAGATAATCGAAACTGCCATTGGAGTCTGGGCCCAAGGCAGCACCTACAACAAAATCCTCTGAACTAAACCTTGACGCCGCGGTTAAGATCTCCGATGGGTTCGTCGTCACAATCGGCGAAACTGGTTTATTCGTTGTAGCCACGTCCAATCCTGTTCGGAACGCCGCAAACGACGGTTGCAAACATTCGGTCGTCGGCGTCAACTGGCTCCAGCCGATAGAAAGTGGGTCGGAGTCGTCAAACCGACTTCCTACCCACACTCTTGCCGGCATATACGGTTTGAGGATTGCCGTCAGGTGGCCCTTCGAATTGGCCGGTGTGTACCGTGGCCACAGCATCGCGACGTTGCCGGATTGCCTCAATGGCGAGGTACATCTGCCAGGCGGAGACGAATTGAATTGAGCACCTTCGCCGGTTTGCTTCTTCCACCAACAAGTTGAATGCCGTTTCCAATACGTCGCACAATAAGGCAGAAGAGTTCCTCGCTTACGCTCCATGCGTATATAGCTTGAGGAAGATATCGGTTCCAATCCGAGGCGCTAACTCCACCCACCGCCTCACCCGATATGGTGTCGCGACGTTTCCACAGCGAAGTTTTCCGGTTTCGAGCCGGGGAAGCCAACGGTCTCTCCAGCGCATTCCGAGAGGTCCAGGAATCATGAGGAGGTCACTTTCGACGCCCGGCCGGGGGTACCAGCGACGCCATAGTCATACGATTTCGGCCGATCGGGATCCCCGTGGCAGTAGTAGATCATGTTCACCAAACGAGCTTGAGTCGGAGAATTCCCGGGCGGTGCTTAAATCAGCGCGCCGCCACTTGGGTTCGTAATGGTCTGCGATGGCCACCGAAATACGCTTAACCGGAGGTGTGGTACGCTGCGTAATCTGCCGCAGCAGCTGCCTAATGTAAGAAGGACCCCAAATTTGCGAATTTTGGATTAGTTGCACGGTAGTACGGTCAATTTGATGTGTAACGATTTAATGGCTTAGGACAGCCGTAGCTTTGGCAGGCAGTTGCCGTTTTTCTTTTCGTTGCTGCAATACTTGCTCGCAGATGCAAAGCAGTTCTTCTGCAGCTTCATCCCAACTCCTTTGAAATTGTTCCGATATGGAATGTTCATCCCAGTGCCTGTCCATCGCCTTCTCAATTGCGCAGGCAAGTGCTCGCGAATCTCTTGGAGGAATTAGAATCCCCGATTCTCCGTTGACTAGCTCGAGGATTCCACCAACATTCGTCGCAATCACGGGTCGTCCGCAACTTAGGGCTTCGATGACGACGTTCGGGTATCCCTCGTTATAGCTGGGCAAAGCAAGTACGTTGGCGGCCGCGAGCCACTGAGCAACTTTCAGCGAAGGACAGGCGCCAACTAAAATGACTCGGTCCTCCAATGCAAGATGCCTGGCTTTACTTCGCAATTGCTCGCCGCCCGGGCCATCCCCGACGTATGCCAAACGCAGATTAGGACGCCGGCTCGCAAGCGAAGCGAAGGCCTCGAGCAATTCTCCGATACCTTTCTTGGTATCCAACCGTCCCACGAACAATACAAGCTCGACCTCATTGTCTAGGGCTAGCTGTGCGCGTGCTGCGCTCCGGACAGCCAAGTGAAAGACGCTGGGATCGCAGCCATTTCGGACCGTCCGGACCTTGCGGGCGTTGATACCCATCCGGATCGCTTTCTGGCGCAAATGCTCACTTTTGGTTACTACGAATTCTGCCCGCTTCATTGCTAACCGCGTCAACCACCTGGAAGCCGGGTCGGGAATGCGATTCAAGTCTGAGCCAATGGAGCCGAGGATGGCTGGAATGCCAAGCCTGCGCGCCACGGCAACTGTTGCGTAGCCTTCAGGATATAGCCAGAAGTTGCAAGCTACCTGCGGTATGTTATCGCGGAAAAAGGCCTCTAGGAACCTTGCACAAACGAAACCGTTTATGCATCTCGTCAAGCCAGGTATCGCTGGATACTCGAAGTAGCGTGTCGCCACGCCAGGCGGAGAAAAGGACAAGTCAGGTACGCGATAATCGTAACTCGGTTGGAACCACTTGGGGTAGCGCGGGAAAGGACATAGGACGTTGACCTCGGCCAGTTTTGAGAGTGCCAGAAGGATCTGATATTCGGAGTGCCCACGGTACGGTTCGTTCGGGATGGGGAAATCCGAGGTCACTACGGTCACCTTCAACCTCATCGGGTTACCCTCCGGGTTCGCAGCTGATCTTGCAAGCTCAGGTTGAGCATTCTTGCGTTCAGTTCCCCGCTGGGTCGGCCATCCGTTGTTAACGAAGCAGAAGCCCCAGACGTCCAAATCTTCCAGAGCGGTCCCCGCGTGAACAGAAACTTGTAGAAGCCCACAACTACGGCGGCATTCAACATACAGAAGGCGCTCGCTGGGCCTGCTATCCGTGTCAGGAATGGAATGCCACGCCCGACGCCTAGAATGGCAAGGGCGTAGAAGACAATCTGCGCCACGAGGGCACCGGCATATAGCAGAGAACGGTCAGACAATAAAGTGCTGGTGACGAGCAGTAATACCAGCAGGATTGGCACAAACAGACGCATCAGCTTGTGCGAGATTAGCTCGAACCGTAAGCGATTCTGCCGAGATAGTAACCATGGCGCGAGCTGTAAAAGTTGGAAGTTGCCCGCTAACGTTCGGACCTTGCGATGAAATTCCCCGCGCAAACTCTTGGGCCAGATGTCATAGACTCGCGCACGAAGGTCCAAAACTGACCGATAACCCTGCCGAATCACACTGAGAGGCTGCAGCATATCGTCTAGGATGGTTCCCTCCGGCAGCGCGCTAGCCAGTTTGCGACGGATGGCGTAAAACCCGCCGTAAACTCCCAACGGTGAGTCGACTTTTGCCTCGCAATTGCGAATCCACTGCTCGTAGCGCCAATAGAGCCCTCCGATGGCTTTGGCGCCTGCATCGTGGCCGTCTTCCCGTAGCACTAATTCACCAGTGACACATCCCACCTGAGGGTCGGCAAAGTTGCTGATCAATAGTTGCAGGGCGCCGCTCTCAATCCAGGGGCGAATGTCAAGGAATAGTAGGATTTCGCCGGTGGCGCTCTGCATTCCCAGGTTAAGCGCCGCTGCCTTGCCAAGATGCTCCGCGCTTCGGAGGCATCTTACTTGCGGGTTACGAAACTCCTTGAGTATGTCGTCCGTACCATCCGTTGACCCGTCCGATACAATCTCAATTTCCATTCGGCCTTGCGGATAATCCAACGACAGCAGATGAGCAACTTTCTGACGCAAAAGCGATGCTCCGTTGTGGACCGCCAGAATGATGCTGACCGTTGGTAGTATCGATCGTTGTTGCTGCGGTCGCGGATGCAAGCGGCTGCGAAGATAGATCCACAACGGATATCCTGCATAGGTGTAGAGCAGAAGGAATGTGGCACACCAAAAGACGTAGGTTTGGAAATGTGTACCACTCATCTGATTCGCTCGCGTTTGGACGGTGCTACTGCTTTAAAACAGCACTCGATAGAGTTGGAAACTGTTCGAACTTGATAGCTAGTGGGCTTATTCGAATGAGCTGCGGCTAAGTTCTCGCCGTGGTGCCCGACGTGGGCTTGGGATATCGATTTGTATTTTAGTGTCGAAGGCGAACTAGGCCGTAAATCACAATGATCATTACCGCCTCGAGCGTCACGGTGGACAATATCCAGTGCCCGCGGTCACTTGACTTGGTGCTATCGCGATGCAGAGCGATCGTAGCCGTGGCCAGCCCTAAAACCAGGTACATCGTTGTCGTGTAGCTGCGAGATAAGAACCACGCGCTTGTCATAAATGACACCAATGCCAGACGCATTAACACAACCCAGTGGTGCGGTACGGTCGGCGCTTGGGGTGGTTCAGGCGCTATCTGGCTCGGCGTGGCACTGCCCACAGCCATGGTGGGAAGCGCTCCGCAGGCATGCGTGTAATTCAAAGCGATTGTTCCTCGCGAAGGCGCAGAATCTGTGGCAAGCGCCCGGGTGCCGCCGATATAACTCGCTTCAAAAAGTTCTCGGAGTCCCAAGAATCTGCTCGTCCGCTTTTTCTTTTGCACTCCAAGAATGCGATTCAGGCTCGTCGTAGTTGTGACAAGTAATGCCAGCCACAGCGTGCTCCCCAGCAAACCAAGCTCAGCAAGACATAGGACGAAAGAATTGTGCGCGGTGATCTCGTACAAATCCGTGAAGCCATTGAATCCGATTCCGAACAGCGGGGCGCTCTTGAACATTTCCAGGCCATTGGCCCATGCTTCCAGCCGGTCGGCGCCGTCTGCCGCCGAGATCCCACGGCCCCCCGTGAAGTCAAGAGCGAGCATGCCAAAAATGAAGATGGCAGCCAGAGCCGTGGACGCAGTCGTTCCTATTTTTTTCCGAGCGACCATTAGGGCGACAGCAGCCAGGGCAAGTAATCCGCCGCGGGAATGTGTCAAAAAAGTGGTCCATAGCAGCAAGGCGACTGGCACGAGCACGACAAGGGAGTTGGTAACCGTGCGTCCTCGCCGCCACGCGATAAAGATGAGCGGAAGCGCAATTAGAAGGATTTGCGCAAGGTCATTCGGGTCGCTTAAAAAGCCGGCGCCGCGTATTCGCGTCAATTGCCCGATTACGAAGTCCTCCGGAGAGGAGATATTTGTCCTTAAGATGAACATTTCTCCTTGAAAGCCCGCGTAATAACCGCAGAGTGCCTCCACGGCTACAATGAGACAGGATGCGACTGCGGCGAGGGCAGCGATCTTTAGTCTTCGTATTGTGGTTACGTTTACGACGATGAAGAAAAAGACCGCCGCGCTAGGTAGGAAGATTCGCCAACTTTCGAGGATCCCGCCAAGCCATCCGTTAGCCACCTCCGACAAGGAAATTGCACCGATAAGCCCCAGCAGTAGAAATGTCTGTACCGACGATTTCCAAAACTTGCAGGTGGCCAGGCTTGGTAAAGAAGCTAAAACTGTAATTCCTGCGAGGTACATCAATGCGTGATAACTGGCCCACGCCTTCCCGAACTGCTCCGGTGAGATGATCGTAACTACGATATAGAGAATGGTGAGTGCGAATCCCACGATGAGCCTGGAACTACTCTGGGTTTGGTTAGTCTTGCCAAACAGCTAGCGAGGCCTATTACCTCGTTTTCGGCGGGAGACGGAAATGACTAAGGCAGCAAAGGGAGAGCAGGCGTCACTTGGCGCCACGTCCCAGAAGTACAATCTTGATAGTATTGAAGAGGATCAGCAGGTCCAGCCCCACGGACGCGTTCTTAATGTAATAGAGGTCATAACGCAGTTTTTCCTTAGCGTCCTCGACTGTGCTTCCGTACTTGTAGAGAATCTGAGCCCAACCGGTAATTCCCGGGCGAACGGAGTGCCGCAAGTGGTAGTAAGGGATCTCTTGATTCAGCCCGTCCACAAACTCTGGCCGTTCCGGGCGCGGACCGACGAGGCTCATGTCGCCCCTCAACACGTTCCACAATTGCGGAATCTCATCCATACGCGTCTTGCGAAGAAATTTGCCCACTCGCGTGATTCGAGGATCGTCGTCCTTCGCCCAGGTCGGCCCGGTATCTGCCTCTGCGTCGGAGCGCATCGTGCGAAACTTGTAGCAACAAAAGACCACCCCATCGCGTCCCACGCGGCTCTGCGAATACAGCACCTGTCCACGTGAACTAAGTTTGATGACAAGAACGACGAACGGCAGAAGAGGCAGCGTGAGTAGCAATCCGATAATCGAAATCACAACGGAAGCCAACCGCTTGTAAATTAGGAACGGGCGCAACGCAGAAGAGCCGGGGGAAAATAGCAGCCAGCTCAAACGGATGGATTCGATAGGAACCTTTCCGGTAATCGACTCATAAACGTCATTTCCATCTTGAACCTGCACCCCACGATTCTTCAGCGATAGCAACAAATCAACTGGCAGCTTCCCGCGGCGTTCCTCCATGGCCACGACGATGCGGTCCACCCCGCGGATAGGACGGCCTACTGCAAGGTCCTCGCAGAAGCTGGCCTGGAAGACAGCTACTGGCGATTCAGCGCGCCCGCGGTCGCCAAGATGGTTTTCGATTGCGTGCATCTGCGCGCGGCTAGCGACGCGAATTCCCAGCTCGGGCCGCGCTTTAATTTCATGCAGCAGAGATTCAGCCAGAGCGCCCTCACCCAAAATCACTACGCATTCCGCAAGCCCTTGCGTGTTATTGAGGACCGAAAACAGCCTTCGCCAGAGCAGTAGTGAAATTCCGACGAGAAGAAAGCCAATGTGAAAAATGCCGCGGCCCAATTTCACCGGCGGATATAGGTAATAAACGAGGCCTAAGGCGAGGTAGGCAACGCCCATCACTTGGATCAGGCGAACAAGCGCTTCGCGCCCGTTGCTTACAATCGTGGAATCATAGAGGTCGAAATAGTACATGCACGTGAGAAAAGCAATGGCTACGAATAGAATCTTCAGAGCGCCGTATTGATACGTAAGCATAAAGCTAGCTTGTCCCGTGCCCAGCCGCGCCAGTGCGGACGCCACAAGCGCGAGAGAGATCAAACAAGCTTCTGAAATCCCTAGAAGAAGCGTGCGTTTGGGGATGTAGGCATTCAAGAGACGGATCAAGGCACACTCCAAGTTTTGCGCGACATGGGGAGCCGTGGCTTCCACGCCAAACTAAAAAGATATTTTATTTGTGCCCGCCACTACGCCGCCGGCGGACGATAGCTCCTCCGATCAACAAAGCCGCCCCGAATAGCAGCGCCGTGGCCGGCTCCGGAACAGGCGCTGGCCCCGGGTCAATCGGAGTCGCTGGAGGATTAAAAGCTTGAAGTGGATCTTGTTTCGGGCAGCCCCAACTTAGTAACGCTGCGATGAGAGACAAACCAAGAACCAATTTCCTCGTACCCCTCCTAAATCCCTGGCCTGATACGGTCCACGGGAGATTTGAAGTAAAAAGCCAGTTTATGTATCTCATGGGCATTCCATCCTTCTATCTTTCTGCAATGACTTGGAATCGAAGCTGAGCTTAACTTTCCGCTCGACCTCGAGAGATGGTTGAGCGTTACCGCGTCTGGAAGAAGATTATTTCTTGCTGGTCAATGGAAATGAAATATCAGTTCACGGCTGCAAGTTGCCAGTCAAGCAGGTTACTTGGGCAGGAATTCATCGACCTTCGTGTAGACACGGTGCGCGAACTCCACTGCGCGTTCTTGAGCGGACTCTTCTCCATCAGATGCAGTAGTCCAGATACGGATCATGGCCCCATCTGTGGGTCTGCTCCTCAATCCATCTGCAATCAGCATGAACTTCACCAAGAATTCACTCCCCACGATCCGTCCATATGACTGGTACCAATAGAGGACCATATCCCGCTTCGCTCCCTGTGCCACCAGGTACCCGTTTACTAGAACGGGAAGTCCGTTCGCCGAACCAATTTGAACACGGGTGGAATGGACTGGCTCCCATCCGGAACCTGGAAGGCAGTTTTTGGGAGAGTGAATTCTGTCTCCGGAGCGTTGATCCTTGTAATATCCAATATAGAGTTCGACCGGAAGAGCACTTCCGAGATACACACGATTAATATAATCATCAGCTCCTATTGCCTTCACGACCTGCTTCTCGAACGGACGATCCTCACTATGTAAGTAGCCGATTGCGGAGGGAAATTCGCGCAATGGCTTTTGCAACCCAACGGCATCCTTTGGTCTGAAGCCGTGTGTCGCAAAGATCCCTCCCACCAAAGCCATCGCGGCCACGGAGAGTCGCAGATATGTCATAGAGAGACCCGCGCTGGGTTCTGATGTCTCAGAGGGAGGCCGAGCATTTTGTGGATAACCAGGATCGAGAGGAAGGCCAGCGCGATGAAACTAATGCCAAGTGCCAAATGGACCGCTCCAGTATCCACGCTCGGTCCGAAGTAGTAACTTAGCACGCCTGTCGCAACGAGTCGGAGACCGTTGGTAGCAATCGCAATTGGAATACTGGCGACTGCCAGCAGGCTGCGTTTCCACGTGCTCGGCTCTGCCAAGTACCCGTAGGCCACCACTGCGGCCAGCAACGAAAGAAGCGAGCGGATTCCGCTGCAAGCTTCGACCACATTTAGCGTGCAGTTCGGGAGCAAAAGCAGATTCCCCTGTCGCACGGTGCGAATCCCGAGCGTGACCAGACCGGTCGCACCCAATCGCGAGGCCAACAACTGAAGAGGAAGCGTCAATTGGTAATAGACGATAGCTGGCAAGGGGATCATAAAGAGAAGGTAGCCGATCGGAAATGCAATCGTCCGGAGGACACGACGACCAGCCATAAATAGGACGATTCCTGCTATCAAAATCACCAACGAAAGCCGTGCCATAAACAGCTCCGCGCCTAGCATCCCCAAAACTCGCAGTCCAATGGCGAACAGCATGATCACCAAACCGAAATTGTTCGGTCGGTTGGTTAGTGCGCCCCATTGATCGCGCTCGCTCCATAAAACATAGCCCGCAAATATTGGAACGAAGAATCCGTGACCATAATTCGGATCGTCCCACCATTGACGCGCTAGCGAAATAAGTACCGGCGCATACATGATCAGCACCAATGTGAAAATCGACGTCGCGGCGAACCAGGAACCCGTCTGCGCTTTTTCCGCAGAGGAAGTTTTTTTCCAGGTAACGTTGCTTAGCGTCTGTGAACCGTTGTCTAGTTCTTGGAAGGCTGCCTCATTCTTTCCGTCGAGAGCGTCCGCACGGCCCCTCAGACCTAGCCACACAAGATAGTTAACAAGCGGAAATATCGAGTACGCCATATAACTCGATCCAATAAGAAATGCGAGAGCGAATTCTAAACAAGTCTATTGCGAGGGAGTGGGAACGCTTCCCCACTGGCTTTCCGTAATCTATTTACGATGAAAGAGGGTACAAGCATCGCGGCGGGAAGATAGACCTGCTGGGCGACGGATCAGTCTCGCGACCGGCTCGATGCTATCTTCCATTCTTCGAACTCTTATCTCCGTATTTTCGCGCACCATAATATTGCCCCTGGTAATCAACCTGATCGAATTCAGACGCCTCATTGACGACCACCCCAATCAAGTTCGGATTGTCGAGCGACTGCAACCCGTTCTTCAGGGCCTTCAGGGGAGCCACCCCCTCCCTGACCACGAGGAGCGTGCCGTCGACCAATTTCGACCATAGGTTCGCATCAATCACAGGCAGCATCGGCGTGGAATCTACAACGATCCAGTCAAATCGGCCTGCCAGCTGTGCGAATGCTTCCGCAAGTTGTGCCGAACGGAGGATTTCAGATGGCCGGTCGCATGGCTTCCCGGCCGGCAGGAGGTATAGCCCTGTCCCAGTTAGCCGTACCAGAAATCGCGCAATGTCCTGGTTCCGACCGGTCCACCAGTCACTCAGCCCTTGCAGGTCTTTCAAGCCGAACATGGAAGCCAGCGTTGGTCTGTGCAGGTCGCCCTCAATCAGCAAGGTCTTCGATCCGGTATACTTGGCCAGGGTCACCGCCAGATTCGCGGCCACAAAGGACTTGCCTTCGTTGATCACACTGCTGGTCACTTGAAGAGATTTCAGCTCCAGGTGCCTGCGCATATCGTCTAGCCGGACAGCAAGGGCTCGAAATTTTTCCGCGCCCAGACTATTGGGATCACTCCAAGCAACTAACCGTGATGTCGAGGTGGGTTGCACCATCACAGTCCGATTTTTATCGTTCTCGAACGCCTGATTCATCTCGACCGTTCCTGCTAAAACGGCCCCCTCTGCCTTAGCGATGCCCAGCACTTCCGGCGTTTCCAGGGGCTCAGACGAGACTAGTTCGGGTTGAACCATGTCCCGAGGGACAATCTCCGGCTGGCTTTGTCGAATAGTTGCTCTGCTGAATCCTTCAAATAACTGGCTCATTGGTTTCCATTTCTGATTCTAAGTTGCCTTTCCTGCACAAGACTCCCCCGCTCACGCAGGCGAACGGATTGCCTGTGCGTCCATTGGGAAAGGGTATCGCATCAAGGCCGCGACTGTTAAAGCTCGCCGCCGCTCAACCGTTGTAATACGTGTAGAGGTTTCCAGTGAAAATCAATAAGGCCACTACCGCTACAGCGCCACACTCGAAGTACCTTGCGATAACGCGCGAATGGTCTTCTTTGGGCGTGCTCAAGCGGGGTATTCCGACCAGCATGCGAGCAGGAAGAATCCCTTCCAAATCCTTCTCCTGCCGGAAGCGCACATCGGTCAATTCAAGAAATGTGGCGAGACCCAAGCCGAGAGCCGTTCCCAAGGCTAAGCCAACAATACTGATCAGGAAACGATTTGGGGCCGAAGGCTTGTCCGGCAACTTTGGCGGATCGATGATGTGAAATTGTTGGCCCTGCTGCTGTTGTCCAAGGCTCGTGGCGAGCTGTGACTGGGTTTGCTTCTGCAGCAGCGAGTTGTAATTGAATTTGGCTTCGTCATACCCCCGCGATACGACCGACAGTTCTTGTTCAGTTTCCGGAGTCAAATTCAGGCGAGCTTGATAAGCGGCCGTCTGCGACTCGAGTTCCTTTGCGTTTTCTTGCTCGTTTTGAATCTCCAATTGATTGGCCTTAAGCTGGCTCTGCAACTGCATGACTGTCGTGGGTGAGCCCCGCTGCACTCCGTCTGCAACGGAGAAATCTATCGCGCTTGCAGACTTGCCGCTCTGGGGATGGGAGGCGATTTCCGCCTCGTTCTGCTTCCTCAAGGTTTCGGTCTTGGCTATCTTGTCTTTGAGCGCCACGATGTCCGGATGCTCATCCGTATAGCGGGTGCGCAAGTTTTGTATTTGAAGGCGCAGATCCTGAAGCACCTTATCCAACGCTTGGGTTGATATCACGCTGGAGTCTCCTCCCAGACTCGCTTGCGCCGATTGATATTGCTGCAGCAATGATTCCAGATAGATTTTCTGCTGCTTCGAAGTGTCCAACGCATGCTGAGTACTCGCTAATTGTGCTTGCAGACCTGCAAGTATTTGCACGTTGCTCTGCAACTGGCCCGGAAGGTTTCCCGCGTGTTTCTCCTTAAACGCTGAGACTTCGGCTTCCTGTTGCTCCATCTTGATACGTGCGTCCGCCAGTTCGCTGTCAAGAAAGGCCGTCGTATTTTCGGAGAGCTGTCGCTGAGCTCTCACATTTTCGTTGATAAACAAAGATGTTAGCTCACTGTTTACCTGCTGTGCCAGCTCGGGCGTATCAGCCGAGTAATGAATCTTAAAGGTGAAAAACTCTCCGCGATACCCTGGCGCCCCAACCAGCTCAATCTTGATGTCGCTCCGCATTTGATCGACTGGATCCTTGGGCTTGAAAAAACTGTTAAGCCGAGGAGGCGTGGCATAAAGCTTAAACTGGGCTATGATTTTTTCCAGGCTGGCATAGCTCAAGACCTTCTGCGTAGTGCTTTGCAATCGATTTTGGAGATTCACATTGACGTTCTCCATGACGTATATGTCGGATACCTTTTCCTGTTCCGCGGAGATGAGCGCATCGGAGGTGTAAGTGGTCGGCAAGAACCAGCTCGCCCCCCATACCAGCAACCAGGTCACAAACAAGGGGAGCACTATCCACCAGCGCCGCCGTACTACGATGGCCAGATACTCTTCCCAGCCGCGAGGAACTACTTCAGCTACTTTGGTGGACATTGCCAGCCTCTCTGTGGATCTTCTGTAATTCGCCTATGAGACGAGACTTCTTGTCGCCGTAGTATGAACCGTTTCGGTCGACCACCCAGTTTTGCGGCACTCCAAAACGTCGCGCGTTATTTCCGGCTAAGTGATTTGCAGGTGTGCTAGTCGTGTTTTTCGCTGAGTCTATCGGAATAAGATCGGGCGAAGTCCAAAATTGAAGCCTACGGAAAATTGGTGGCTGATGAAGTTGGTTGAACAATTCGGCGAAGTGCAAGCTGCTGCGTTCGTGGCCTGCAGCCCTGCACCATAGCTCACAAATAAACCGGTCCCGGGCCGGATTTGATGATTGAAACGAACTGCGGTATACCAGGAGTTGTAGTGTTGAAAATGCAAGCTATTTGTATTTGGGATCAAGCTCCGATTATTCGCATAGCCCAGCGAGGCCGAGAGTTGCCACCTCGGACTCAATGTTCGCTCTACAGTGGCCTCTAACTGCCCCGTCTGTGCCCCCACCAGCACTCCGCTCCCTCCGGTCACGAGGCGATCATAACGAAGAGAAAGCGTTGTGTGATTCCACTTATAATTCAACGCGCTATCGAGCGCCCAAGAGAGGTTGTTCTCGTAACCAGTAAACACGCCCCGAAGCATGACCGCGCTTGGGCCTGCGGCAAGCTGGAAGCTCAGTCTTCCGGTCAGATATCGCGCATACCCAAGCTTCACCACGTTGTACTTGATGGTCTGGGGAAACTCGGGATACCGGAAGTCATCGAAGGTGTAGATCACCGCGATCGTACTCTGCGGGCTAACGGAGTAGTTGTAACCGGTTTGAAATAACGTGTCGGCGCTGTTGATAAAACCCACGCCAAGAAAATTCAGGGTCCCGTAAGACCCGGTAGCAGTCCATGAAGCTCGCGGACTAATCTTGTATTCTATCTGCGAGACTAGCGTATTGCTCAATCGGGGCACCATAATCGTTGGAATTGTCTGGTTGGGACCCAGAATCGAACTCAGAGAGCCGCCGGCACCGAACGGAGAATCGCCGCTGAGGAATTGCAGACCTCCCACGCCTCCAAATCCGAAAGGTGATTCCGAGAGAAAGCTGACATCATCGCCGACGAGCAGGGACCAGCGTTGCCATTTGTAGCTGTAAGAGAACTTCAAGTCCTGGATAGCTGAGTTTAAATACGTCGAAAACATTCCGCCGCCCGAATAGTGTAGAAGCAGTTCAGAACGATCTGACGCGAGGTTCAAATCCAACGTACCGAGCAGATAGTTGAAAGCTGTCGGCTGACCAAAACCTGCCCCGGTAGAACTCGTGCCCAACTGCGATGCCGCGCTGAAGCTGGGCACAAGGTAATTACGTGCACCGAAAGTAGGACCCAGCGTAGGTTCCTGCACTCCACTTAGCGGCCGATCGTTCCCTGCTACCTGGACTTGCTCAGTCGGCCCTCCCAGGGGCGAGTTCAAAGCCAACACGCTAGTGCTTCCAGCCGGCAACGGTGCTAGATAAGGTGCGACTGGTTGTTCACGCGGATCGTTTTTGCCCGGACCGGCTTGACTTGCCTCCTGCGCCTTGACAGCAGGGGCAAATAGAAACGCTGCAAGCAGCACGCAGCCGTGAATGCGCATCAGTTTGGCCATGATCTTCCCTACGGCACGACAATCGTATCGCCAGGTTTGAGATGAATATTCTGTTCCGTCTTGCGCCCGCTAATCACTTGCTTATAGTTCATAGGGAATATTTTGTCCCCGCCATTTTCTTTGCGCATGACCTGGATCTTCTTGACATTGGCATAGGGAGTGAATCCGCCGGCGATCGAGAGCGCCTGCATCACTGTCATGTCGGGCACTAACGGGTAGGCGCCGCCCCGAGTTACCTGACCTAGAACGTAGATCCGCTGGCTACTCATCTGCGCCACAATCACCGTTACCTGTGGATGTACAATTGTTGCGCGCAATTTTTCCACGATCTCAGAGCCCAGCTGTGTGGGCGTCAAACCCGCGGCCTGAACGTCGTTTAGCAATGGCAGTGAAATCTTGCCATCTCTGCGCACCGGCACTGTGCGCGAGATCTCTGGCTCCTTCCACACGTCGATCGTGAGGACATCCTCGGAAGCGATGGAGTAGTTCGGATCTTCGGTCGCTGCTTTAGGTGGGTGCGACGCGACATCTGCCGCTGTCAGGACCTTAGCGCCATCGCTGTTAATGTCCTTTCGGGCCTGTCCTTGAGCCCGCATGGAAACCGAAAACAACGCTAGAGCTATTGCTATTGTTATCGTTACATACGCACATTTTCTCATGGCATCCTCGCTGGCGAGTCTCGCCTTAGCTCGCAGTCTTGCATCCCAATCTGCCTCAGTTTTTTGAGCATTGCCCTGCATCTCATCAGTTAGGTTAAAACGCTAGCTTCAGCGGCCCGGGCGTGCACGGAATCCTTGCCAAATCTGGGGCCGGAACCTCTGCTACGCGAGGCGTTCACTTCCTCCACCTGGGACACTGAAACTTCGATGGCCGCCGCCGTTCCCAATATCTCCACGGAGAGTACCAGGCGAGAAATATTCTTCTGCCGCACCAGAATCCCTTCTATCCCTGCAAGGGGGCCACACTTCACCCTCACCCAGTTGCCACATTTTAGGTAAGGATGCGCTTCCACGCGCGCGCCGCTTTCGACAACTCGCCGAATCGATTCGATTTCGATATCTGGAATCGCGGCTGGCTGGCCTGCGGTGGACACCAGCCCATATATTCCTGGCGTTGTCAGGATATGAAGACGGCGCTCAATGCCCCCTTTCAAGAACACGTAACATGGAAACAGGGGCAACGTGAGTGATTTGGTCCGGTCCTTCCAATTATGGGTGGTTGCGTAAAGCGGAAGGAACGTGTTAAATCCCTTGTTGGTTAGAACTTGATCTACCATTTTTTCATGCTGATGGCGAGTGTACAGCGCATACCAGGAAGCGCCATCAAACTCAATCTCCGCCGTAACCATTTCCTGGGAAAACATAGAGCTCCGCCCTGTGACTTACAGTCCACTGTCCTGTAAGCCTCTAATTACAATTAGCTTGCGGTTGGCTTCAGCAGTGAAAACTTTGCCCTGCTTAATGCCGCCCGCAAAATCCTTGGCGCATTCACGCCGCCAAATTCCCTGAGAGATCTGTCCTGGATTTCTCTTCGGACCATCTCTTCAGAACTGAATCGCGAATCCCCCCGTTAGCATTCCCCTCTCGGCGGGGCATTTCTCGACTCGAAGAACTTCGCCTTCCACCTGAACCGGAAGGCGCCCTATTTCATCGGGGATTCCTTCTAGATCAATCTTGAGTGTCAGACTCGCGCCAACGGGGGGGCAACAGGATGCAAAAACAAACGCGCCGTGCTCACTCACGTCACGGCTGCGGCCCTCTCCCTCTCGCGGCTCCCCGTCCCCATTCGTCCACCAGAATGTGACTGCGGTTTGCAGCAGGACACGGAGAGTCTTCCTCGCTGGCCGTACAAGATTCAACTGGCACCCCCCACTCTTTCAATTTGCACATTAGCTATGTCCGCAGGTACAGACAAGAGAAGGAAAGTCATCAAATCATTACGTGGAGCGTCTTGAGACGCTGACCGCAGATATTAGGTACAAGTGTATCTGTCCATTTTTATACAGGAAGTTACTCGAATGGCCCATGCTCGGATCCTGTTCGAAAGCGGACTCTGCGGAACATGGACAAATGTTCGAGAATGGCTGAGCCGTTAATCTGATCATCTCAACGCGATTGATTGGCTGTTCTAAAGAATTATGTCCGGCCTGATTTTGCACGACAGTTCATATAGCCGTCACCCGTTAATGAACATTTGTAAGGCTTATCGTTCAGAATTAGTCGATGCTGATGATTGAATCTCGCCGGATGGCCTATGGATCAGGATCGCCTTGAGGAAACAGTTTGATTCGCACTTGTATTCGACTCATCTTGGCGAGCCATGGGACTCTGCTGCTCATGGCCATCTCGCCGGTCGAGCGCGTACAGGGCAAGTTCAAGTCTATTCGAGGTTCCGACCTTATTGAAGATTCTGAATAAATAGTTCCGGACGGTGTGCTCACTGAGCTTAAGCTCTTGGGAAATGTCGCGATTGGTCATTCCTTCCGCTACCAGGTGGACTACGCCTTCTTCCCTCTTTGTGAGCAAGTTCGCTCCTCGCACGGAGATTGGCTTCGCCGGACTCGGACCCAGTGCTTCGATCACGAAGTGCAATTCCTTGCTGCTGGCCCACACTTGTCCTTTGTGCACCGCGTGGATGCACTTGCACAGCAGTTCAGACGATTGATCGCGGGAAAATATACCGCATGCTCCTGCTCGGAATGCTTCGACAACCATCGCCGGTTTGTTGGAATCGAGTATTATGATGACACTTAGCTTCGAACTCGACGCCATTATTTCTCGCGTCACATCGAAGCCAGCCATTGACTCATCTTCGAGACGAGCACCTATGACTGCAACATCCGCATCGTTCGTTTCGAGTCCTTCGCGAATCCCAGCTGCGTCAGTCGCGTAGCCAACAACCCTAGTCCGGTACCGGCCTCGCCGCACTGCAGCCGCTATCAATTGGCAGCTCAGCTGGCTGCCGTCGGCGATAAAGACCTTCACCGTGCCGCTACGTTCGGGGGATTTCGACAACTTTTTGCTCCTGAGAGTTATCTCCGCGGTTCCGATATGCCCACCCCGTTCCAATGTGTTGAGAGACCCGCTTTCATCTTCTCGCCGCAATTGTGTCGCAAAGCCAAAAAGTATGTGATCCGCCGGAATGAGTGACCAGGCCGGCCGGTCTTCGAACAACCATTGACCTTGCTTACCTTGCAGTACCGCATTGTCGGCATTTTCAAGAATTCGCGCTGTCCCCTTTTGTACACTCTCTCGCGTTTCCATTGTCTTTGCACTGTTGCGGAATTTCCTCCTAGGCGAGCGGATAGCGTTGGACAACGCGCGCTTCGCGATTGCCTTCTAATCTGAATCAGTAAGCAAAAAGGCTGAAGAACTCTATCAACGGTCAGGACCTAACTTCGGGTCTCGGGGGAAGTTTGTGACGGTAGCTTTCCATCCCACCGGGCTGCGGGAGCGAAAGTTGAATTCTGAACAACAACGATATTCTTGACGAATATCGCAATACGCCGCATACAACCCGGCGGTAAGTTCACACTCCGGCCACTAGTCATCGAGCTCCGGCGTGGCTGCCTGTCAACTTGATGTTTCCACTCGGGATCGATATTAGAGACCATCTTGCGATGACGAGATTTGCAGCCGTACCGACCACGAACGAATGCCGCTCAGTTCTTGCATAGGTAACTTCTCTCGACGAGTTCCATCTTTCGGTTCTCTTGCTCAATCTTCTCAGTACACTCCGCGATTTGATCATCAATAAACCTAATCTCCAAAGCAAGCTGGAGATCTTGAGGATTTTTCTTATAGCGCTTGAATAAAGGTAATCTTCTAGTTCTAAGATCGTCGCTTTTTCGCTTCCAGACTCCTGCGCGAGCCGTCATCAGAGTCTCCTGAGCAATGATTTTCGGCTGGTCCCCAATAGCCTGTCTGTGCACTTTTGAACATTCTGTATTCGGGACTTAATAGGCCATTACGTGAGCTTAGACCTATTCCAGTCTGCGTTTACCAAAACGTGCTTGATCAACTCAATGCTGCACTAGACCTGCCTGAAAACGTGGACGAAAAAAGAGGATTGACCGCTGGATTCCATTTGGCAGTATGCATTCGCTGCGCCTAGTTCCAAGACTTGGTCACGATTCGGCTGATTTCGCTTAACCAGGACGGGCGGGAGCAAAAAAACATTAACGAGGTATCCGGGTCGGATGGTGCGTGAAGAGTCCGCTGACAAAACCCATTCGGTAGACAATGAAGAGACCGAACGCCAGACTTACGAAGCCTGAAACAAGTCCCAAGCCACGATTTAGACGGGCAAAACGGCTTTCGGATAATGTAAACGGGACAGCGATCGCTGCGGTGATCAGCATCATCCCCGCGACCGTGCCAATGCCGAAGACGAGAAGGTAAAAAATTGCCCAAGTCGGAACGCGGATGGTTGTGAGCACCAACAAGGCGACGGCTGCCGACCCTGCAAGGCCATGAACTATGCCCACGGCCAATGGCCGAATGACTTGATAGAAACCCAACCGCCCAAAGCTGCGATCCATCCAACCGACTGGCGTCGCGCTCGCATCATGGCCATGTTTCTCTGAACCGTGATTGTGAGGATGACTATGAACATGGTCACAGTGTTCGTGAAGATGAGAGTGCTGTCCCAGCTGTACAGGCGTAAGTATCTCGGTTATCCACCGCATGATCCCGGAAAGATTCAGAGAACCGAGAAGAATCAGCATCAGGCCAACCGAGAATTCCATTGTGAGACCAACGCGTGCAGGGATCACGATGCCGAACAGTATGATTGCGGATCCAACGACGAGGATCGTGATCGTGTGGCCCACACCCCACAGGACTCCTATTGAGGCGGCCTGGCGAATGCTTCGCTGGCGGCTCACAATCGTCGTCACCGCTATTACGTGGTCTGGATCGGTCGCGTGTCTCATCCCAAGAAAAAAACCAAGAACTAGGATGGAGAGCAGAATGATCATTTATTTCGCCACCGCGCTGCAGCGCCAGGACACGCGACCCAGATTTTGGGAAAGTCTAGAACTGCGCCCATTCCTTCGCCAGTCTTAGCGGAAAGTTTTGACGCATACATGCCCGGCGGCACTGCTTAAGTAATTCTCCTCCACACCAACTTACCAAATTTCGCAGCAAGAGCATTTGCCCGAATGGCGCTTGTCATGGAGTGCATGCCTGCCATACTGAGGAATAGAGCAGGCCACCTAGGGCTTCTTCTTCGAACCGTACACTGTATCCCGCATTTGCGAGGGCAGCCCTATATTGTGGCAGACGTATGCCGCGCAGCCCTGTTGTAGCCCAGAAGGCTGCATACAGCCCAGCGATCACCCCTTGGGTCCAAACGCGGCCGAGTGCGCTGTGCGCTTCCTTGAAGTCAGAAACGATCCACTTCGTTTCCGGTGTTCCACAACTCGCAAGCCGATTAACTACGCACTGCAGCTCTGGCTTGAAAAAGCAATCCAGAAAGAAATTTGTGACGATCAAGTCATACCATCCATTCGCAAGGTCGATAGTCCGTATATCACCGTGGCGGAATCTGACCCTTTCTCGGTAGGACGGCCCCATGCCTGCCACTCTCTTTTCCGTCAGTTCGATCATACTAAAGCTCATCTCGACAATGTCCACTTGCACCCAGGCGTTGCCCCGCAGAAGGCGAGCAAGAAAACGGCCATCCCCGCCACCACACACAATTGCTTTTCTTGCCTTTCTTGCTTCACCGATGAATGCGAACCGCCGCCGTTCCAGATGCCTTAGGAACGTAAAGTGCTCGACAGTCTCATAGTACGGGGCGATCCCATCGCAATTCATTGTGACACATGGAGAGTCTTTCACACCTCCTCACCTCCAGGTCATAAGTGCGATAAGTCCGGCCACGACCAAAGCTGCGTCGGCCAGAACTCGCAAAGCATGAACCGAAATTCGGCTTCTATGAATGTTTACGAAACATATCAGCAGTGCGGCCAAAGATATTGCTAGCAGTTCGGAGCCGGAGGATCCATTCTCACGCCGCCGAAGAACCACGATGAACGCGGAAGCGGCCACTACTGCCGCAATGCTTCCGATTCGTGCATCTGCCCATCGAATGACCCAACCACTGGATTTGCAAGCATCGACCTCAGCAAGCCGGCTCTCCCAGCACTCAATGGCAAGACAGTTCACAATGCAGAGCACTGCGAAGAACGAGAATGTCGCCCACACATTCCACGTATTTGCCGCGACGCACGTCCAGACTGGTAGAGTTGTACCGGCCGCAAAAAGAATGCCGACGACAGCCTCTTTCGGTACAAACCGTGCCACCGAGCGGTGGCCGGCATGGATGCTCGCCATATACGCGCCGACCACCGCGGAAAGTTTTAAGCCGGCGGTTGCTTCCCCAAGCGTCAAGGACTCCGGTATAGCCCAGAGAACCGCACCGGTAGCAAGCACTACAATGCAAGCGAGCGCTTCCCGATGTTTCGCGCAGAACAGATGTCGCGCCTGTAACTGGGGCCGCTGCGTAGCACCGTATCCGTCGAGTAGTCGATCGCTTACGTAAATGCCCCAGACCACAAGGCCCAATATTATTTCTTCGCCGGGCCGAACCGTAACATGACTCTGTCGCGCGACCAGGAGGGACCAAACCACTGCGACTGCCGGCGCATCGAGACTGAGAATATTCCACCACAACCACCAAGGACTCACGTGAGATGCCGTTATCTCTTCGCGAACTGCCACCCCGGGAATTCCCCAGAGTATCTTTCCATCTCGAGCGCCTGCCCGCGAATCCGTTCTGGAAGCAATACCGCTAATTTCCGATACTGAGTTAGTCCCGTCCATGCGGATCATACTTTCTCTGGCTTACGGCTCATGCTAAGAGGGGGCAACTGAGCGTTCAACTTTTCCTCAATTGTGGCTTGCACTCGTCTCCCCGGCAACCTCGGTTTCCCATCTTTCCGACGCAAGTGACCTCCCCCTTCAGAGCGGGGCCGAACGCGCGTCTATGGGTATCTTCGCTATTACGTGAACATCGCGCTGAGGAAACGGAATCTGGATCCGTTCCTCTCGGAAACGCGCGAAAATTCTTTTTCTCAACTCGTGCTGTGCCAAATACTGATCCACATAATTGCCGACCCGACAAATCAACGTGAAATCGAGTGAGGATTCTCCGAAACCCGGAATAAGTCGAACGAACGGAGCGGGGTCCTCAAGAAGACCTTCCACCTCGCTGGCCGCCCGCAGTGACTCTTCGATCAGGATCCGCTCGACCCTGTCGGGGTCACAGTCGTAACTCACACTGATGGGAACTAGGAGCGACATCTGAGACTCCGGCATCGAGTAGTTGGTGATGACCGCCGTTGCCAACTTTGCGTTCGGCACAACGACGATGTTATTGGGAAGAGTCCGTATATGCGTTGATCGCCAGCCAATCTGCACGACAAAACCCTCGCTTCCACCTTCCAGCTTGATATAGTCGCCAACTCGGACCGGGCCGTCGATCCGAATGTAAACGCCGGCGAAGAAATTTGAAAGTGTATCTTGGAGGGCCAAGGCGATCGCCACGCTTCCAACGCCCAGGGTTGTCCAAACCGCGGTGAGTGAGATGCCGAGACTGTCGAGAACCAGCATAGTCCCCAGTCCCGCGAACAAGATGCGTGATACAAACCGAATCGGTTCGCGCCATCCTATGCGAGCACTATGATTTGCCAGCCAGTGGTTTAGCAATGTCTGACAAATCTTTGACCCGTAGTAGAGCGCCACGGAGAGAACGCCGAAATACGCGCAACGATTCATAACCCGCAGAAACTTGTCTGACAAGGGCAGCAGGTTTAGCGACACCGCGAACAGTCCCGTAACGAGTAACGGAGTCATAGCCAGACCCAGCCGCGTCACTAGTTCATCAGCTAGGGAGCCCTCTGTTCTCTTGGCCCAGCGCTTCAGCCACGCGAGGAGAAATCTCTTCATGAGCCAAGCGAACAAGACAACAACCGCGATCTCGCTCGAATACCTAAGCCACGGAGTCGCTATAAAGTGCGTCACAATGTTTTCAAGAATAAACTCCTCCTAAGCCCAGTGGTTGTTGTCCCGTCATTACCGTATCAGCCTTTGCAAATTCGAGACTCAGACGCCGCCATGACCGCAGTCTGCCCAACTAATGGGCTTTGTGGATTGATCCGAACTTGGGTATTTGCCTGTTCGCGATCTGGATCTTGCGAATTCAAAAGTCGAACTGCTCTGTGTCGTCTCGCGTTCCTTGATATATCGTAGCACGATATATTGGAAAGTCGGACCACAATCACAACTTTTGCCGACACGATTCTTTGAAAAGCCTCAGAAGAAATCAAACATTGCCTAATTCTGAGGCGGAGTGCTGACCTGTTTTTCGCTCCGCTGCACATATAAAACGGTTGATAACCTTAAATGAATCCCGGCATCTGCATGTCCAGCCAGCTAAGAGAATCGCTCCGGGGTTCGGCAAGTTCGAGTACGCACCAACCCCACTCCCCCTTCCACCTTCCCTGGATTCCCGCGCTCAATCCGAATGTGCAGTGTCCCTCTGTCCTCCTGAGCTTTGTCTCATCTTGACCTGAATGATTTCTAAGCCGGCTTCGTTGAACTTGTCCTGAATATTTTGACGCAGGTCCGAATATGTCTGCGCCATGTATTTATCCTTCGCATTCTTGAGTTCCGAGCAGAATTGCAAGCAACGTATATGGGTTTGCGCAGCCCTCGCTATTAAAGTCTGATTTAAGCGGAGTATGATGCGTTTCCATGCGAAGAGCTCTGAAACAACAAGAAACCCAGGGCTACGCCAGCCTGCCTGCTCTGCCGACGCGGTACACCGCACCCCCACGCACGCGCCTCGGCCAATGGTTTTTCCGGGGAGGCCGTCTCGAAGAAACGGCCCCGATTAAAGAAACTTATCCGTGGTTCCTGGTGATTTGGCTTACGGGCGTCGACTATTTCTCCTCTCTTGCCTACCAACCCGGGATTGCGCTCCTTGCGGTCGGCGTATTGGCGCCCCCAGCGACCTTAATCCTGGTCCTAGTTACTATTGCAGGGGCGCTCCCCGTATATTGGCAGGTCGCTTATCGGTCCTTCGCCGGGCAAGGCTCCATCGCCATACTCGAAAACCTCATGTCCGGATGGCGAGCGAAGATATTTGCACTCGTTCTTATTGGCTTCGCGGCTACAGACTTCGTCATTACCATGACGCTTTCCGCCGCTGATGCCGCTCACCACGCCATCGAAAACCCTTTCCTTCGTCCTTTCATCGGCGGTCGCCATGAGTTGCTGACCCTCGCTCTCCTTACTCTTCTTGCCCTCGTATTCATATTTGGTTTTCGTGAAGCCATCCGCCTCGCGACAGCCGTCGCTGTCCCTTACATCCTGCTGAATTTCGTTGTTCTGGTGACTGGTCTGCTCCGGATAGCCCAACACCCTGCCTTGATTAACTCTTGGCGCCTCACTTTGAATATGGGGTACGACTGGACAGGTCTGTTCATTACTTCGGCGCTCGTCTTTCCCAAACTTGCCCTGGGACTGAGCGGTTTTGAAACCGGAGTCTCGGTCATGCCCATGGTAGCCAAAGGTGAAAGCGAACCGGGGGTCCCTCCTACAACGGCCCTCGCACCGCCAATGGGAAGAATCAAGAACACGCGGAAATTGCTGGTCGTCGCAGCACTTCTCATGGGACTCCTTCTGCTCCTCTCCAGCTTCGTCACCACTCTCTTGGTTCCTCCCGAAGCCTATGCACAAGGAGGGCTCGCGAACGGCCGCGCGACTGCATACCTCGCTCACCAGTTGCTAGGTAGTGTCTTCGGAACAATCTATGATCTTTCCACAATCCTGATTTTGTGGTTCGCGGGAGCGTCCGCGATGACGGGATTGATCAATCTGATACCGCGATATCTCCCTCGTTTTGGAATGGCGCCCCGTTGGGTGTCCTATCGCCGGCCCATGGTCGTTGTCCTCTTCGCCATCGATGTTCTCGTTACACACATTTTCCATGCCAGCGTGGATGCTCAAGGCGGCGCCTACGCCACGGGGGTACTTTTCCTAATCCTTTCCGCCGCCGTAGCCGTCACAATTAGCCTTTGGCGAGAATTCCGCGACCAATCCAATCGAAGTACCCGCGCTTTGCTCGAGACAGTCTATTTTTTCATCGTTAGCCTCGTCTTTGCCTATACGTTGACGGCCAACATTATCGAGCGTCCGGACGGAGTTTACATCTCCACAGCGTTCGTCTTCACCGTTCTCATCCTCAGTGCTGTCAGCCGCTATTTCCGTTCCAAGGAGCTTCGCGTCTCGGAAGTTAGATTCGCTGATGAGCCCTCTGCCGCCCTTTGGACCTCCCTTGCGGGTAAAAACGTCAACCTCGTTCCTCTCGAAAGCCGTTCTGCTTCCGCCCGTCTCGCCAAGATGAGCGAGATCCGCTCTCACTACCAAGTGACAGGACCACTCGTCTTTCTTCACGTTCACCTGCTCGACAATCGGAGTGAATTTGTGGCCCCTTTACGCCTTTCCTTGCGGCAGGAAGGAGAGAATTTCGTCGTCGACGTCCGCGGGGCTGTGGCTATCGCAAATAGCATTGCTTACATAAGCGAACTGATCGAACCGAAAACCATCTTCCTCGAGCTCACCCGTCAAAATCTGATGATGCAGTCCCTCCGCTATTTGTTCTGGGGAGAAGGCGAGATCGGCTTGCTCGTCTACTCCATCCTGGTCCACTACTGGGAGTGGGCCCGTCCTGAAGAGCAATCGCAGCCAACCCTCTACCTGATGAGTTCCTGATTCAGTACCTCCGCCTCGAGTTTCGATTCTGCTCACTCTGCTCCACCGCGAATGCTATATTCGCTCCAAGCACGCTGTGGGCTGCAAAGGAGAATAATGACACCAACCTCAGCGATTGAATTCCTGATCTGGCTTCTCATCGCTGCGTCGATGATTGCGGTACTGGCCACGCGTCTGCGGGTACCGTACACCGTAGCTCTTGTGCTTGGCGGCCTTGCCCTAGGGTCTCTTCAGTTTCCGATCATTGAAAGCATTTATCAGAGCAATCGGCCATACTGGCTCAACCCCGAGGTGGTCCTGATTCTCTTTCTTCCACCGCTCCTGTTCGAAGGCAGCCTCAAAATAAATGTTCGTCACCTCCTGCAGAACAAAGTTCCAATCCTGCTGCTTGCCAACGTGGGTGTCTTGGCCGCGACGCTGATCACAGGCTATGTCCTGCACTGGGAGATCGGACTCCCCATAGCGACCGCGCTTCTTTTCGGAGCCATCATTTCTGCGACCGACCCTATCTCCGTGCTCGCCATTTTCAAGGAACTGACAATTGCCAAACGACTGTCTGTCATTGTCGAAAGTGAGAGCCTCTTTAACGACGGCACCGCCGTTGTCCTATTTCAGATCCTGTTAGCGGGGATTCTGACACGCAACCTTAGCGTCGCAAATGGAGTCGGACAGTTCCTCCAGTCCGTGCTAGGCGGAGCCATTATCGGACTCGCCCTTGGTTACGCCGCGGGCAAAATTACCAAGAGAATCGACGAACCGCAGATCGAAATCACTCTCACGACGATTCTCGCGTACAGCTCCTACCTAATTGCGCACCATCTTCATTTGTCGGGAGTAATCGCTACAGTTCTCAGCGGTGTAACCGTCGGAAATCTCGGTACTCAGGAGGGCATGAGTGCGCGCACTCGCCTCGCCCTTTGGTCGTTCTGGGAGTATGCGTCCTTCGTCATCAATTCGCTCGTCTTTCTGCTTATAGGCCTGGAAGTTCATATCCGGGAACTGCTCAGTGCCTGGTCCACCATCCTCCTGGCCGTCCTTGCCGTGCTTCTCGGCCGGGCGGTTTCTGTTTATGGCCTTGTTCCCCTCAGTAATCGCTTCACGGAACGAATTTCGGTCCGCTGGCAGCACGTCTTGGTGTGGGGCGGGCTCCATGGTTCACTCTCCCTTGCGCTTGCCTTAAGTCTCAGCCGCGATTTTCCACATCGCGAGCAAATCTTGGCACTTGTTTTTGGTGTGGTCGCCTTCTCGATCATCGTACAGGGCCTCACCATTGGTCCTTTAATCCGATTGCTCCGACTCTCCTCCACGGACGCGCACGACGAATTCGCCGTGGCTCGGGTCCGTCAACTTGCCGCTGAAGCGCGCCATGCCGAACTCGAAGACCTCTTCCGAACCCGGGTAATTTCCGGACCAGTCTATGAAAAATTACGGGAAGAGTTGGACGGACAACTTACCGCTCTGCGCGCCCATGTAGCGGAGCTGTACGGCCGGGATTCCAGCCGAGCGGAATCAGAAACCCAAACGGCGCGTCTCCGGCTCGCCGCCGCCGAAAAAAGTTCCATCGAGGCGGCCGTGCACGCCGGCTTCATCGCTACGGATGCCGCGGCTAAATTGCTTGATAGCGTTGACGAGCGCATTGCCGTAACGCCGAGTCTTCAAGGAAATCAGCCCTCTGACGCATTAACACCGCATTCGTGAGTTTTTATGGACAGAATTTCCAACAGTCGCGCGCAGGAAGTCGAACTATCACCGCTTTGTAATGCCTGGCAACTCAGTTGAGCAATGCAGATACTTGTGTGGCACACCTAGACGCTGGATTTGTTGAGTAAGGCACCGAGACTTGCATTTATATCGTATTACGATACGCTGGACTCATGGGCAGGAAGATCCGCGATAGTGAATACAACGCTCTAGGTGAACTTCGCTATCGTATCCGCGAGTTTCTCCGCGGCAGCGATGAGGCGGCAAACGCTGCGGGCCTCGAACCTCAACAGTACCAAATGCTCCTGGCCATTCGCGGTCTTCCCAACCCTGGCGAAACTAGCATCCGCAGACTCTCCGAACGCCTGCTTCTTCGCCATCACAGTGCCGTTGGCTTGATTGATCGACTCGAGGATAGAGGCTATATCCGCCGCACGCCTAGCGGCCTGGACCAGCGGCAACTCTGCGTGATTCTGCTGCCTAAAGGGCAGCGCGCTCTGGAGCGCGTCGTCCGCGAGCGTTTACACGAACTTCGTGAAAGCGGACACGCGCTGATCTCTGCTCTGGCTTCCATTCTGAAACAAAGTCAAGGAACTCGTGCGTCGCGCACCTTGGCGACGAATCCAAGCAAAAAAAAGAGAAGGAGCCCCGAATCCGGCCACCCGCCGACGCGCAGGGCGAAGACTTAACAACAGGGCTGCTCCGCAATTCAAAACTTGCTCTAAGACCCCACCTAGCGCACTACCAACGCCCGCTGGAAATCCATTGGCTGATCGCAGCGTACTTTTGCCTCGGGGTTAGTTGCGTTAGGCGACGCTGCCCCCCGCACTCGCCTTACTTGCATTTCCTTTCCCTGCCTTCGCCCTCCTCACATCCAACTCGAGAATTCCCCTCCTGTAGCGAGCGCTCGCGTGATGCGTGTCAATTTCGATCGGCAATTGAAGGCTTCGAAGCAATCGACTTGTTCGTTTCTCCGTCGAGCTGCTTGCATGTGTTTTTCGCTCACTTTGGCTTTGACGACTTCCGATAATTGTCACTCGCATCGGCTCTAGATCGACTTCCAGCTCTTTGGGCGTAAATCCCCGAACATCGGCCAAAACGGTCACACCTTCCGCCGATTCCTTGATGCTTATTGGCGTCCGTTCAAACAACTCCGACTCCGCTTCCAGCCAGTTTTCCAGCTCGTGGCCCTTCACCTTTCCTTTGAATTCAAAAAGTTCGTAGGCCCTCCGTGCAATCATGTTGAACATCTCCTTCGCCTCGACGCTCAAACCGGTGGTCTTGATTACAATCGGCGGCTCCATAGTCTGCTCCTTAACTATCTCTTGTTCCTGCATCCTTTCCTCCTTTTTCCCCGACACTCGCTGGGATCCTTGCATATACCGTGATGCGCCACCTTTTTCGCAAGTTGCCTAGCCGTTTGTTCTTCATATCGCATTACGATATATATTGTCCGTTAAAGCCAACCGTTGCGCCGACGTTTGCGTCTAACTTTAAACGGAGCAAGATGCTCCAGCATGGAAACACTCCAGTTTTCACAACTTTTGGAGGAGCGCATGAAATTAACAGCTTTGTTTTTCGTCGCCTTGCTTTTGACCGGCCTCGCAACCCTGCGCACCGCGGCGCAAAGTCCCAAGCCCTTACACTCCCCGGCCTTGGCCAATTGCTTGGACGAATTCTCCGACTGCGATAACACCGCTCTGACTCCCCAAGAGCGCCAAGTCGTCCAGCGCGTGGCTCAAGAGCGCAATTTCCTCGATTGTTTATATGGATTCTCCGTCTGCGACAAAAAGCAATTGAACTCTGGCCAGCGGCAAGATCTCGCGCGAGCAATCCGCGATAGAAATATTCAGAACTGCATTGACGGTCTCAGCGAATGCGACCGCACGCAGCTCAACGCGCAGGAGCGACAGCAGGTGGCGCTGGCCGCAAAGGTGCGCAACTTGCAATCGTGTCTCGATGGAACAGGCGATTGCAATAAATCGCTTCTTAGTGCCCAAGACAAACAAACTGTGTCGAACGCGAATCAGGATCGAGATCTCCGAAATTGTCTCGAGGCCCTGGGCGAATGTGACCAGACTCAGTTGAGCGGTCAAGAACGCCGGGACGTTGCGAGCGCAACTCTCGACCACAACCTTCGCGAGTGTCTCGACGGCTCAGGATTCTGTAATCTTTCGCAGTTGGACGCTGCGCAGAGGCATAAAGTGGCGCAGGCGGCTCAGAGACGCAAGATTCAAAACTGATCGGGCGTCGCGGCACCGCTGGGGAAAAGAGAAGTTCCCGCTCCAAGCCGAATCGTTCCTGCCCTCCTGGAGAATATTGCTCGGGCTGCCAGCAAGCAACCCACTGGCAGCAGTGTCCCGTTCGGGACTTTGGCATTGCCTATATATCGTACTACGATATATAGTCAGCGTGCCAGACAACTGTATCGTAGTGCGATACATCACATAGAATAGACGCGCAGAGCGCTCGAGTACCGACGCCGTTCAGGACGGGTTACCTCCAATCGAGAGGATACTTTCCCTCCAGGTTTTCTCAGAGTTTTGATGAGCGACGTCATGCCCGACTTTCAACCGCGAGTGCTGCGAGGAAGCGCATGAACGCTCGTGGATCGGCCGTATCTCCAAGGAAGTGTTAGCAAAACGCGTTCACCCAGCGTATCACTTGGTTGAATGCGCGATTCGTGTCTGTTCCCCGGGTCCGAAAGGCGAACCGATGAAAAGTCCGCACTTGCCCGTATTTGGCGCGACCCTTTTAGAATACGCGCTCCGCGACAAGGGGACCATTGTCGTTAGGCCGCAACCGTTTTACCTCCAGCGGACCCACACACTTCATCATCGCTCTCGCATGTTCTGGCCCATAGACCTTATGCGTCCGCAAGCGCTTCGTAGCCAGAAACCTTGCCCCTTCCCGGACCTGATCGCATGGGATTCGGTCCCTGCGGATTTACGATTCCTGAACTCAGAAAAGGAGAAGCATCATGCGAAGTAGCAATTCCGAGCCCCAGCCGTGGCACCTAGTTCCCGTCAACCCGGGCTCCAAAGCAAGCCTTGGACGATTCGGTATCACGGTAATTTCAATATTGGCCATACTCGTGGTCGGACTATTCGTTGTCGTACTTGTCCCCTAATCTCGCGGAACGGTTTCGAACGTAAACAAAGTTCCTTTGAAGATTGATAAAGATCCGACTCCGGTCAACCTTGCGGAATTGAAAGACGGATACGCCTCGGTTGTTGATCTCGCGCTCCCAGCCGTCGTGAATATTTCATCGACCAAGGCTGAGAGCGGCGCCACCGTTCTTCATGGTCTCCAAGTGCAGAATCTCACGCCGTCGATCGCACGCGACCGCGGCGTTTCCGCCAACACTCCGGGCGTCGTAATCACTTCCGTGGATCCCTCGAGCGAAGCGGCAGCCGCAAGTCTCCAACGTGGCGACATCATCCAGGAAGTCAACCGAAGACCGATTCATGGCATGGCGGAATATGACCGCATTCTTGCCGAAATCCAAGGTCAATCGATCCTGCTTCTGGTCAGCCCCGACGAGGCACTCGCTACGTCGTCATACAGACTCATTAAGCTCTTCTTGGGATCACACGACTGTTCCGAATAACCATCCGACTCCTCCGGTCAGCGCCATGGCGAGGGCACCCCAAAACGTGACGCGTATTGCACCTACCGCCACTCCCGCGCCACCCGCGCGTGCGGCGAGCCCGCCCAAAAGTGCAAGGAACACGAGTGAGGTTCCGGAGACGAGGGGGATCAGACCCACCACCGGAACCAGGGCGGTGATTAAGAGCGGAAGGGCGGCTCCAACAGCGAAACTGCTAGCGGATGCCAAGGCAGCCTGGATCGGACGGGCACGGAGAGTTTCCGAAATCCCGAGTTCATCTTGGGCATGAGCACCTAGCGCATCGTGGATCATCAACTGCTCGGCAACCTGTTTTGCTAGCGAAGGATCGAGCCCACGAGCCACGTAGATCGCCGCAAGTTCCTTCCGTTCGCCTTTGTCGTCTGCTTTGAGTTCCGAGCGCTCAAGATCGAGTTCGGCCTGTTCGGTGTCCGCCTGAGAGTGGACCGAAACGTACTCACCCGCTGCCATCGACATAGATCCAGCCACCAGGCCGGCGACGCCCGCGACCATTATATTGCCATGAGTGGCATGCGCAGCTGCGACTCCGAGCACTATACTCGCGGTTGACACGATGCCGTCGTTCGCGCCAAGTACCGCCGCACGCAGCCAGCCAATGCGCCCGGTGCGGTGTCGTTCCTTGCTGGCCACGCGCATGTTAAGACCTCCTCGGTGTGGGATCCGCTAGAAGTTCCGGACCTAACCTCTGCTCGGGCACCGGTACGCTGCCTATCTGGGGAGAGTTACCTTTGCCGGTTGGGTCGATGGCAAAGCTTCTGCCGGGGGTGCGGCCTTCAACTGCTCAAGTTGTGCCTGCACTCTGGCCCAGGCCTTGACGTCGTGCTTTGTAGCATAGGGTGCGTCAGGATCGGAGAAAAAGCGAAGCAACTCCTCGCGCACCTCGGGTGACGCGCTTGCAAAGTTTTCATCAGCCAACATGCCAAGGAGTTTGGCATGGGCTTCGTCATTCATACGATATTTACCGGGCCCGGTCATGTCGCCAGTGTCGAAATTGTCGTTGATTAACTTAAGATGACCAGCCGCCTCGTCGGACAAAAAAACTCGGTAACGGTCCAGGGTGGCATTGAAACTTGACTCAAACAATTTCTGAGTTTGCGGCGTGGGCGTACGAAATTGCAGCACTCTGAGAGGCCCGATCTTAGGTAACAGTTTGTAGATAAACGCCAGAAACTTTTCCCAGAAAGTCGGTCGTTTATAGTTTTTGCCCCACTGCTTTTCATAACTTGCGCGAGAAAGGTTGTAAAGAAATTTCTTTTTGGTGATCCCGGGAGCATCCTTCCGGATTTCGTCTTTCTTCAGCGTCCAGGCAATGCGCGTGGCTTGGGGAATCTGCTTGCTGACGGCGCGGCGGTAGGAATTCAGAACCTGGTCTTCATCGGAAAGGACCACTTTCAGTGGCAGGCCGTAGGTTTCTTGGAAAGCCTTCTCCAGCAAAGGCTTTGCCACCTCAAAACCAATAAAATCGTGATAGCTGTCTGAAGCGTAACGCTGTTGGGCGATTTCCAGGACATCGAACCCAAATTCCGTTTTCACGTGCGCGAGAGGGTCATCCTCATATGTGATAATGTTGCCAAATCTCTTTTTAAGCTTGGGATAGAGCAGGGGCACGGCACGATTGGTAGCCATGGGATGACCCGCGATATCTGCGGCATAGTGTGCGAGTGCTCCCAGCGCAAAAGCATAATCATTCAAGTCCTTCGATTCCCGCGCATCGCGCAGGAGCGCAAGAACAAAATCGCCGCTTCTCACGTAGTGGGTGAGATCGCTAAAAAGGATGCTGCCATGGGGGTAATAGCCCAAGTCTTGAATAATGGCGCCGCCGTAGGCATACCCGTGCGCCTGGCGCAGTTCGTCCGGGGTGGCAGTTGGGAATTGCTTGAGAAGGACGGGTTTGATGTTGGTATCCCAGGCAGAGTCGATGATAGCTTCATGGGACAGCACCGAGTAGGCCGCACAGCGCGCCGGCCACGAAACAACAATAGCGAGTGCGCAAGCTGCTGCAAGACTAGTTCTCCAGAAAGTATGCATTTTGGTTGGCAAAATACTGATTCCTCTCCGCCTTCAATATGAACTCAATAACACAAGACATCTGCTTTCCTTAGATTTTAGACTGATCCGGACAAGTTCAGCGTACAAATCCGCACAGGTGCAAGATCAACGCGACGAACAGCAGCATCTTCTAAGCGGTAGACGCAAATCGCAGCGAGCTGCGATTTGCGTCTTGGCCTCGCCGTTCCGATGGCATCGCGTTCGATGAACCGCTACTGCACGTATACGCTGATTGCGACCCGATCTCGCGGATACCTGCGGTTGTATAGATAGTAGCCGTCTCCGGAGTAGTCGATGTAAACATCGTCGTTGTCGTACCAGTCGTCTGACCAGTATTCAGGCCACGGGTCAATGAGACCGAACCAAAAGCCACCGTACTGGAAGCGCGGATACCCGCCGTACAACTCCATCGGATAACTATGGATACGGAACCAGTGATTCGGACCAAAGTTTCCACGGTAGCGGTCATCTGGAATGCGGTAGCCGTTGTAGCCGCCGCGTTGCTGCCAGTCGCGGTGCTCGGACTGCCAATTAGTTGCCCGATGCTGCTGCCAGGCTTCCCGCCGTTGACCCTGCTGTACTCGTTGCCTTTGCTGGGAAGCCTGCTGCCGACCCTGGGCTTGTTGCTGCTGTTGTTGAACGCCCGGTTGTTGCTGCTGCTGGCCCTTGTCTTGCTGCTGTCTGTCCTGTTGCTGAGCGCGCTTTTGTTGCTGCTGTTTCTGTTGCTGCTGTTGGCCTTTGGCTTTCTGCTTGTTCTGGTCCTTCTGCTTGTTCTTCTCCTGGTCTTGTTGCTGCTTTTCAGGCTTGGCCTCTTCTTGCTGCGCGTAACTGGGAGAAATGGCTCCCAGAAGAAGGAGCAGGACTCCCGTGCTCAGAAATCTAACCGCTCTCATAAATATTGCCTCCTTTACCGCCATTCCATGCATCCGTCGCTTGTCCCCTCGGGCATGGTTCTTGTTCCAATTCAGATAGCCAGTCACTGCTAAGAGTTCTTGACCGTCACTCGTCAGTTCGGCCCTGACACGCTCAACGCAAGTATCCGAGCAGGTATAAGATCAACGCGATGAGCAGGACCGTCCCGACTATTCCCAAGCCCCCGCGGCCCCCCCATCTGGAATACCCGTAATAACCGCCCCCTGCACCGAACAGCAGGAGCAGGACAATGATTAGAAGCAGCATCGAAACTCTCCCTTCCTCTGTAGGACCCCAGATTCCCGCTACAGTCCTCGATCGGTTCGTGAGCTGGCGGTGAAATGCAAAGCCCCGATCTTTTGTCCGAGTTACGTCTTGTTCTTCGCCCCCATGAGCAGCAGGACCACGCCTCCAGCCAATGCCAGCCCTCCAAGGATTGGAGGAAGAGGAATTGTTTCGTGGGATTCTTTGGTCACATGCAGCTCACCCACGTCGATGACTTTTTTCTGACGTGTGTAGTTGATTCCTTGATAGGCAAGAATTAATGCGCCCAGAACAATTAACAAAATCCCAAGCCAGCTGATCGGTTTCATGCTCGAATCTCCTTACTCAGACAACTCTTCGTCCTTGAACTAGCCTGATTACAAGAATAATGACGGCCAAGACCAACAGGATGTGGACGAAACCGCCCATCGTGTAGGAAGTCACCAGGCCCAATAGCCACAGCACGACCAAAATCACGAAAATTGTCCAAAGCACGGTGTTCTCCTCTCAGAACCGATTCGAGCCACTTTAGCCTTTGTCCCAACAACCAGGACAGTCACCTCATAACTCTCGCTTCTTCGCTCGCCGGCTTGGTTCCGTTCAACCGCCGATGTGGAAGCGAGGGAACGAATGAAAAAGCCCAAATACATTTAGAAGCCACAGCACGACGCAAATGATCACGACCGCATTCAAGATGGACTTAATCGTGCCCTGCATTGGTATATAGCTGTTTACCAGCCAGAGCAGAACACCCACCACGATCAGCACCATCAGGATTTGAAGTAATGGCATGCACGATTAACCTCCTACCTCTTGCGGGCAGGCCTGCCCGGCCGGCCCGCAACTGTTCCTCCACGGAGCCCTACTGATCGGACCTGTTCCTCGGAGCCTTTTTGTTGAGAGTGGAAACGAGCAATTTCGCCGAGGCGGGTGCGTGAATCGTACTATTGATTACGATTTCCTTCGCGCTGACGCCTTTCCCGTAAATCCTCGCTTGGGCATCGCCATCGGGGCGAAGAGTTGAGCCTTCGAGAGAGACCCCGGCAAACAATCCTCGCGAACGCGAATACGAAAGAACTTCTGCTCGCATGGTGACATCCGTGGAGGCTGCCGCATTGCGACCCTTTGGTCCAGCAGCAGCAGCTATGTCGCCGCCGAGTTTGACCTGGCTGGTGAGGATAGAATCAGCCCCGCGCTTGTTCATTACCAGCAAGACGAAGTCGGTGGCTTGGCCGCCAATCTGGAAGCCAACGCTGGCTCCCTCAAGCGCCATCATCGCAGGCGCGCTCCAGGGCCCGTTGAAATTCGGCCCGCTCCGGCAGGACATCACGCCCCGGCCGTAACTTCCGCCGACGATGAAGGCGGCCTTCATGACCGAAGGCAATACGATGACGCATTCCGCCTTTTCCAAAAGTTCCGCCGGAATATCATCGGGAACATTGAGAATTTCAACCATCACCTTGCCGGCGTTCCTAATGCGATTGTTTTCATCCTTTTGCGCATAAGCAGGTAGCCCAACCAAGGCCATTACAACCACTAACGAAAATATCCTTTTCATTGACATGCTCCCTTCGCATTTATTCTGAAGTCTTGATCCGTTCAACGTCCGTGACATTTGTCACCCTTCAGTGTGCGCTAAACGAAACCCTGGACTGTGCAATAAGAGACATCTCTCTCGCAGGCGTGATTGGGCATCCCTGAACGCTACAATGCAATAACAGTAGATTAGGATGCGAAGTGACATCCGACATAGCAAGCCAAGATGCCTGGACGGCTGTGGCAGATTTAGTTCAATAGAAATTCAGTCTTCTCTGGAAACTGTCGAGACAGAAAGAAGCTTAAGCTTGGTCAGCTCATTGGAAAAAAGCGGATTTCCGGAAATTCCGCAAGGAGTTCTGTGAGCTGTATGCGGGCCACTTCCGGCTTTTTCTCGCGCAAGGCCGCCATCGCCAGCAAGATATTCGCGAACGGCCGGAGGTAGTGGCCGCGCGTATCTGCTGGTCCGGTTTCAAAGGGATCTTGCCCAGAAAACGGTTGTCATTCAGGAAAAGCTCGGAGGTCAGTATGCCCAGCCAGTAGCACTCTTCAAACAGATAGCTCGTCGCTTCCGAGGCACTCCAAAGAGGGTCTTCCGCATGAAACCTCTGCCAGGCCTCAAACTGCTTGCGAGCTTCCTGTGGCTTTAATTCATAAAGAAGGTGAAATCCAGCCTCGAGTTCTTGCAAATGCAAAGCCTGAATCGGAGTCTCGCTTGAAGCTTCCGACGCCGCTCCAACATCAAGTCCCGCTAACATCACCGCGCTGCATAAAAGCAAACAGATCACATAAAAGAGTGCGCTACGGCCATCATGGTTCGAATCGATCAGGCTCGGGTTGCATTGCTCAGTGTTTGGTCGCCCCGTGGAGTTCTTGTGAGAATTCAGAATTGGGCGTGTAATTATCCGTTCGGGCAAATCGAGAAGTTCGATACCCAACAAATTGTTCGCTGGTCGAGGCCGTATCATGCAGGACCGTTTGAAGGGACTCGTTGATTTTCAACCCTCGCAGGCTGATGCCATACTCGATAAAGCCAAGTTTCCTAAATTTATTCATGAAACAATTAATCCGGCTCCGAGTTGTGCCAATCATCTCCGCCAGCATTTCTTGCGAGATCTCGGGGAACCTCCCCTCCGACCTATCTAGATTGCCAGAGCGGGCCAGCAACAGTAGCGTCCGCGCCAGCCGTTTCTCGACTGAGTTGACAAGATGACTAACCAGATTGTCCTCCATTCTTATGGTTCTCAAAACCAGGTGCCTGACGAACCTGTCTTGGAGTGCGTTTTCCGCGTGTAGGAGTCGAATCATCTGTGGCTTCTCGATCTTCAAGATCGTGCTCGGTGTAATTGTCGACGCCGTGCTGACCCGCTGGAGCCGTCCCCCCAGACAGCTCTCGCCAAAAAAATTGCCCGAACCCAATATCGCCACCACTGCCTCATTGCCGGCCTCATTGAGAACGGAGAGCTTGACGATACCTTTTTGGATGTACAGAACACTTGTTGCGGGATCGCCTTGCCGGAAAACGGTCTCTTTGCTCTTCAGTTCCACAATCTTCCTATCCACACCGGCTGAATTGAGAAAAGTTTGGACATCAAAACTTTGCTTGTCGTTGTGCTTTGTTTCGAATTTGGCCTTCCTCGGCCACAACCCGAATCCCCCTGCCTGCATGACTTTCATGCATGCTGACTTAAGATTTACGGCAATCGCGATTTCCATGGCTATCTCCTTTTTGAAGCCGCTTTAATATTAGTATTGAAACGAATTCCATCATTCGCTGCGCAAGAAATGCAGTGATGCAGGCCACCAGTTTGCGTGACGAATCTTACGCGGCCATGACGCGAGTGCTCAGAATCGAACTATTTCTGTGGCAAGATTAACGCCCTTTAGCGAGGCAGGGGCCAGGCGTAGCAAGATCGAATTTAAGTAATTCGACATCGAAAACCACGGAATTTATAGACGTCTTCGAATATGACAAAGAGGTTATTCGGTTGGTCAATTAGAATCCGCTCGTTTCATAGCGGGACTTCACGCCCGCGCAAACGCCGCTGCCCGCAGATTCCATTAATCTGGTTGATTCAGCTGTTGGTCAAATTCAGTAGTTCGGTACTGGAAATTGACTCGTTGCTTGAGCCGTTAGTCGTGCAGCACAACGCTTAGAAGGGCATTGGGAATGTGACTTTTACAATTGTGATCGTATTCGATGAAGCTAAGTTTCCAGAATTTGTTCATGTAACAATTGACCCTGGAGCGCGTTGTGCCGATCATCTCCGCCAGCATCTCTTGCGATAGTTTGGGAATCACCTATTGGCTGTTGTCTTGCGCACCAAAGTGCGCGAGTAGCAGTCGAGCACGGGCCAGCCTTTTCTCGCCGCAATTGCAGAGTTGGTCGATCAAGTCTCTCTCGACCCGGATGTTTCGGGTCAACATTTAAGTGTTGAATCGGTCGGAGTAGTTGTGTTCCCCTTGTGTTACCTGAATCATTTCGACCCTTCTCAATCACGAGCTCGGTGGTGGGTGCAATCGCGATCGCATTCGTCAGGCAAAAGGATTGGCCCGCAAGACAACCTTTCCGCCTAAAAATCGCTGGTCCAAGAATCCCCAAAACGGCCTCTTTGCAAACCTTATTGACGACGGTGGGCCTTGCCCCGCCCTCTTGAACGTGCATGACATTCTTGGCGGGGTCGCCTGCTCGAATATGGTTTCATTGCCTCGAAACCTGGCCACCTTTTTCCCAGACCAGTTGTCTCAAGAATCAAATTCACAATAAACACAGGGATTCTTGAATTCTCTTTATTAGTGAACCGAAAAACCCTTGCAGGAGCACGAGGAGGTGAGGAGGGAAGGGTCGCACAGTGTATTACATACTATTCGACGCCACACTGATGAAAATTCCCTGGCCAGGCTAACGTGAAACTCCGCTAGGCCAGAAAATTCCAGTTCCCCCGTTAGTTTTTTAAAGCTGCCGGAGGACTTTCCGCAACGACTTGTGCACTTCCAATCCCCCATCGTAGTCTATGAATCCCTTTTTCCTGAATCGATTCATGAACACATTGACTCTTGGGCGGGTGGTGCCGACCATCTCCGCTAGCACTTGGTGGCTCAGAATGGGAATCTCAGCATCGGAGGGACCGCCCTTTTCCAAGTGCGCTAGCCGCAGAAGCACGCGCGCCAGACGTTGCTCGGCAGAAGATGTTAGTAATTCCGAAACGTGATCCTTGTACTTCTGGACGCTGGACAGCAGATAGGCCACCAAGTCGTTTGACGTGTTATTATTTTTTGTGCGAAGCATTTGGAGCATCTCTTTTTTCCGTACGGTACGTATCGAGCTGGCGGTCAACGTGACTGCCGTGGACATGCGAAGGGGATATCCTGCGAGACATAGCTCACCGAAAAGATCACCTACCCCAAGGATAGCGGTAACAGCTGATGGTTGGTGTTTCGTTCGGGTGGTGAGCCGCACACCTCCCTCTTGAATGTAAAAGAGTGTGTAGGCAGGCGCACCTTGGTGATAGATGGTTTGTTTGTCCCGAAAGTGCGAGACTGTGCCGCCAAGCCTGGCTCCCGAACCAAAACCACCAAGTCGGGACGTCATCTTTTTCTTAGGATTCATCAGCCGCTCCATTCCTAAGCATCACGTGACGGGATGCGTGGGTCTCTCACCAAGTCCATGTTAGTTCGCCGCCGTACTTTCCAGAGCGGTCCTGTCCGCAAGAATCAAATTGCAACCATTCCATCGAATCAGCCCCCTCCTTTTGAAGACCGATAGAAGTCGCGTCACCGTCTCCCTCGAACTCCCGATCACCTGAGCGATTTCCTCATGGGTCAGGCCTAGCCGTGCAGACGCCTCATCATGCGACGAGCCATTGCTCTTGCACCAATCCAGAAGAAATTTCGCAAGTTTTTGCCCAGTAGAGCGCGAATGCCCCATCATCCGCACTCCGGCGATTGCGGAACAATAGAATTCAGCCAACTGCATAGCCACCTGCACCGCAAGTTCATCCTCGTCCCGCATAAGTTGAACCAGACTACTGCGTTCGACGAAACCTGCCTGCGTCGGTTGAATGGTTTCCGCCCACGCCTCATAAGGCTGGCCCGACAGCGTCCCAGCCAAGCCAAGTATTTCCCCTGGATTGGCAAACCCCAAAATAAAGTTCTTCCCACCCGCTGATGATGTGCAGAGCTTTACTCGACCGGAGAAAAGAATAAACAGGCCGCGCGATGGCTGGCCTTCAGCGAACAGGGTTTCACCCTTTAGGTAATATCCGGAAATCGCAAATGCGGCTAGCTTGTTAACGACTTCAGAAGAGATGTGGGTGCTCTTCCTGCGTGCTCTGCAGGAGCGTTCGTGGCAATTCTCGACAATCGCTAGTGGGCGGGCTGCTGACATCCGAACACCTCACGGGTAGCTGTCATCAGAAACTCAGATGGCATTTCGTCGCTCCTAATTGCAGGCCGTCATACCATTGGCTGCTTCAGGCGCTAGAACATTCGTGGCTTGTGCGATTTCGAGTCCTTCCAATGGCACTCATGGCTCGAATGCGCCGGCGCAAAAGACGATCTTTCGAGAACTCCACAAACTCCTATGGCTTCGCCGCTGCCTTCTCAGACTTTCGATGAGCCGCTTGCGAAAATTGACAAGCTTTGTTGGCATGTTCTCGAGCACGTTGGGAATTCTTGTGTCCAGTCTCTTGATCTTCTTTCCTGTGGTGTGCGGGGGCAAAACAGGGTCCAGCTAGTTCGTGGATTTCGGCAGCTCTCTGGTGCGCGTCGCGTGGCATGATTCACTCATCCTCCGTGGCGGCTTCAGCTTAGTAGTGTGTGATTGTCTGCGCTGTGCAATATTGAACAGTCACTGCCGAACAACTCAGAATATGGCCATGCCCCCACACGGTTGCCAAAATCTAGATGCCGGATCAGTGCAGGTACAGGGAGAGATGCAAGGGCAGGCACGCTCCCGTAATGGCGTTGTATCTGGAACGTTTACGAGCATTACTTCGCACACTAAGGAATCTGAGAGTTATCACTCAAACCTCGGCTACTTTGGCGGACGCCGGGGCGACACCACACGAAGCTCTGCTCACCGCGGAGCAGAACCGAGGGAAGATCGATTTTCTCGTCGCCGACTTGATCATGCCCAAAATGAACGGGCGCGAGCTAGCTATTCAACTCACTCCCAAATTGCCGAGCATTGAGGTTCTTTACGTTTCGGGCTACACAAATAGCTTGGCTAAGGATGGCCTACATGGGGTATTGGAGGAAGAGCCCATGTTTCTCCAGAAACCTTTTGCCCGCCGGGCCCTCACGCAGAAGAGCCGGCTAATCCTGGATTCTAGTCAAACGGAGCCAGTTACCTCGTTTATGGATCCAATTTAGACCGTATGTTGGTCATCATGACTTCGGTTGTCACTCGTGCCGCTGAACTCTTCCCATATGAACCGAACCCCCAGCCTAATCCGCCCTTTTTGCCCTCGCGCGTTTTTGTTAAATGTCCATCCATCAGGAAGATGGATTGGTAGGGGCGGTGGAGATTGAAACGATAAGTAACTAAATAAGGCCTATGCCCTCAATGCGCTGCAGCCACCTGCTCTCGCCAACTGGAACAAACGGAACAAGATGACTGCCCTGCTGGTCACGAACCATCGATGCAAAACAATCCCATGCGTTGAATCTGCGTCGGATAACTCTGCAACTTCCTCCCACACTCGGGACGGGCGACTCGCTGCACTGCGGCGCATAAGTTTAGGCTACAAAGCATTTTCGTCAAAAGCGTGCACGTTCGGATTGCCAATTCTTCGCATCCCGGCTTCTTGTTTTCTAACTTAATAGCTTGACAATTTTCGAGCCGTAGGGAAGCCTACCCACATCGTATCCCCCTGAGTTGTCGAGGTAATAATCCAGAAACACGGGTGGAAGCAAGCAGAGTTCGAGCGGGGAACGAGGTGCGAGGCGCTCGATGATTTGCCATGGAGTGAGGTTTTCCTTG
>DATLVZ010000073.1:0-10991 GCA_035576885.1 Candidatus Acidiferrum sp.
GAAATGGGGATGGTTGCCGGAGCGGGGAGTGCGGCAGCGGCGGCCATCGGAGAAAGAGAATAGACAGAGGGATACGCGGTCCTTGGCATTTAGCGAGGACATATGAGTCTCCTTAGATTAAGTTTTGGGATTGCTGACAAACGAAATGCTGACAAAACGAAGAGCGGTCATCCTCGGAAGGATGACCCTACGAAGAGCCGGCAGGATGCCGACACTACAACATGAGCCTAAAAAAGAAACGCCTCGCGAGCTGGCGAGGCGCAGTACTGAACGGGAACAATTATACCACAACGACAATCCGGATCAAATCAAAAAATCTGGGAAACCAAACAAGAGATAAAAGAGAAGAGAGATTCCTCGCTGCGCAGGCCGATCGGTTCGCAGGAGCGAACCGATTCAGAAAAATCGGCCTGCTCCGCTCGGAATGACGGCATTGAGGCTGGCGTTGCAGGGGCGAGTCTAGAGCTCGATCCTCTTCGCCAGCGAAAAAGGACGGTCTCTCCAACGGGAGCACTCATCAGACTTTAGATGATTCTTCGTATCAACCCGCTGGAACTGAATTTGGAGGCGGCAAAAGGGGCTACAAGTTTGAATCCCTGTTTATTGAACATGGAAACGGTGCCGTGGATGGACTCGTTGCCGAAGGGGCGGGATTTCCAGCGGGTGATGGGATAGGCCTCGACAAGGCCGCCGCCCTTTCTCCTTATAGATTCGAGAGCGGCTTTGGGCGCGGCGCTAGCTACGCCCCGCTTGCGATACTCCTTGAGAACAACAAAACACGTGATGCGCCACAGTTTGGTTGCGCCGAGTTCGGGGGCGTGCGCGCGATGGTTGTGGCTGGTGTCGATGCGAGGTGGCTCCTGCCTAGGGCGTATTGGCACCAGCCTACTGGCTGGCCGTTGGCGTAGACCCGTATTCCGTGTGAGCGGCTGCTCACGACGAGTTCCTTTTTCTCGCGGGGGTTTCTGACGGCGCTCTCAAGGCGCGTGCGCAGCCACTTGTTCTTGGGCAATGAGGAGGGCCGGTGAAAATGCATGCACTGCCGATGGTCCAGGCCGTTTCCTTGAGAGAAAAGTTTCACGAAGCCGGGCCAGTTTTTTTTTGGACAGTTCTTCAGTTCTGAATGCGGGAAGTGGTGCTGCCATTAGGATCGACAGTCAGCTTACGACGAAGGAACTTTTTGCTGCAAATCGAGGGCGGCTTGGGCTAGATCAGCGGGTTTGCCTAGGTCGCGCCAGTAGGAGTTGTCGTGGCGGAAGGCCAGGATTTTTTGGCCTTCGGCAGAGAGGCGGAGATAGGAATCGATGATGGAGAAGGGGCCGGATTCGGTGAGCTGGGGGAGGAGGCGAGGGGAGATTAAGTGGATGCCGGAGAAGGCCAGGGGGTGCAACGAGGAAGGTTTTGTGGGCTGCGGAAGTGGGGAGTGGCGAGTGGCGAGTGGCGAGTGGAAAGAAGGAGAAGAGAGATTTCTCGCTTCGCTCGAAATGACGGTGCTGGGTGGCGAAATGACGGTGCTGGGTGGCGGAAGGACGGCGCTGGGTGGCGGAAGGACGGTGTGGGATGGCGGAATGGCGGCGGTGGGAGGGCTCGGTATGACGGCGTCTTTGTTATTGATGCGGCGGCCGGAGAGTTGGAGTTGGTCGTTGAAGAGGAGTTGGCGGGAGGATTCGCGGGATTGGACGGCTAGGGTGGCCAGGGCTTGATGTTCTTTGTGGAATTGGAGCATGGCGTTGAGGTCGATATTGCTGATGACGTCGACGTTGTGGAGGAAGAACGGCTCGTCGAGGCGAGCGGAATCTTCGAGGAAAAACCAGGCGGCTTTTTTCAGGCCGCCGCCGGTGTCCAAGAGTTGGTCGTCTTCGCGCGAGAGTTCGATGCGGAGGCCGAAATTATTTTTGGACTTGAGATAGTCGAAGACCATCCCCGCAAAGTGGTGGGCGTTGATGATGAATTCAGAGACGCCGAAATGGGCCAGACGAATGGCGGCGATTTCCAGGAGGGTGCGGCCGTTGATTTCGACGAGGGCTTTCGGGCGGGTGTCGGTCAGGGGACGGAGACGGGTACCGAGGCCGGCGGCCAGGATCATGGCTTTCATAAGAAAGGACTCGAGAAGTGGGTAGTGAGTAGTGGGTCGTGAGAAGTAGGAAAAACCCGCGAAAAGGATTCTTCACGGAGGGATACAGAGACACAGAGGGCGCCGGGAAGAGAGAAAAGCGAACCGGTCATCCTCGGAAGGATGACCCTACAACGGCAAAGCGGCGGCGCTTCGAGACATGCGGTCATTTGCGGAGGTTCTCGAGGCCGAGGTGTCGCAGTACTACCTCGAGGCCGCTTTTGGCGCGGAGGCGTCTTGCCAGTTGCTCGGCGAGATAGACGGAGCGGTGCTGGCCGCCGGTGCAACCGAAGGAGACCATTAAGTTCTTGAAGCCGCGCTGCTGATAGCTGGAGATGGTGGCGTCGACGAGCGAGAGGACGCTGGCGAGAAATTGATGGACGCTGTCCTGCTGGTTTAGGTAGTCGATGACGGGGGCGTCCTGGCCGGTGAGGGATTTGAAGCGCTCTTCGCGGCCGGGATTGGGGAGGCTGCGGCCATCGAAGACGAAGCCGCCACCGTTGCCGGATTCATCCTGCGGCAGGCCCTGATGAAATGAAAAACTGAAAACGCGGACGACGAGATTGTCGGCGTCATGGGCGAGGGATTGGAGTTTCTCGGACGCAAGCATGCCTTGAAAAGCGCCCATTAACGCGGGGAGAGCGATGGGCAGCTCGGTCTGGTGCAAGAGCCAGCGAAGATTTTTAAGCGCGTAGGGAACGCTTTGGAGAAAGTGGACTTTGCGTTCATAGAAGCCGCGAAAACCGTAAGCGCCGAGGGCTTGCATGATACGGACGTAGACGTAGGCGTAGAAATAGTGCTGGAATGCCTCGCGGTCGACGGGGATAAATTTTTCGAGGGCGCGAAGATAGTCGAAGTAGAGCTGCTGGCGGAGCTCTGGAGGAAGATCGGCTTTGGCGTCGTAGAGAAGAGAGGCGAGATCATATTGGAGGGCGCCTTTGCGGCCGCCCTGATAGTCGAGGAAGTAGGGCTGGCCGTCGCGCAGCATGATATTGCGAGACTGGAAATCGCGGTAGAGAAAATAATCGCGCGGAGCGCTGAGCAAGAAATCAGTGAGGCGGCCAAAGTCGTCTTCCAAAGCGTGTTCGTTGAAGGGAATACCGGCGAGGCGTAGAAAATAATATTTGAAATAGTTAAGGTCCCAGGCGATGGACTGGCGATCGAAGCTGGAGATGGGGTAGCAGACGCTGTAGTCGAGATCGCGGCCTGCTTCGACCTGGAAGCGCGGGAGGACGGCGACGGCATTGCGATAGGCTTCGACGACTTGCGGCGAGACCGTGGCACCCTGGCGATTTTTGGAGAGATATTCGAAGAGCGTGGTGTCGCCGAGGTCTTCTTCGAGATAGGCGCCGTGATCGAGTTCTTCGGCGTAGATTTCCGGGACGGGGAGATTGTGGCGGCGAAAATGTTTGGAGAAGGCGAGAAAGGCGGCGTTCTCTTCGCGGACGTTGTAGAGGATGCCGATGGCCGTGCGCGGACCGGCACCCAGGCGGATAATTTTTCGGCCGGAGCCGCCGAGTTCGCCTTGGAGCGGCTGGACGTGCTCGACCGGCGCGTGAAAGTGCTGCTCAAAGAGCTTTTTGAGAACGTCGATGGACATGAGAGGCAGCTCTTTTCGATGGACGGATCGCCCAAGTTAATTCTTTTCTAGCATAGCCGATTCCCGGGAAAGAAATTTGGACGAAGGCGCGGGAGTGTGCCTAGAAATATCGAGAGTAATGGAGGACGGAGCACAGGCTGAAACCCGTGCCACCCGTGGGGTAACGATCACGCGGCAATCCATGTGTTCGACGGGCGGCTAGGCGACGAAGGCGAGGCGGGGGCGGCTATAATTGTCCGATGCGTTCACTAACAAAAGACGAAAGAAGGACGGAGCAGCGGCTGGCGGCGTCGAAGGATCTCGACCGCATGACGGCGGTGGAGATTGTGCGTTTGATGAACAGGGAGGACCGCAAAGTGGCGCTTGCGGTCGGGCGCCAGCTCCCGGCGATTGCGCGGGCCGTGGATGCAATCGTGGCGGCCATTTGCGGCGGCGGGCGATTGATTTATGTGGGGGCCGGATCAAGCGGGAGAATGGCAGTGCTGGATGCGGCCGAATGCCCCCCGACGTTCGGGATTTCTCCGAAAATGATGCGTGCATTTATCGCCGGCGGAAGGCGGGCGGTGACGGGCGCAGTGGAAGGCGCGGAAGACTCGGTTGCAAATGGTGAGCGGGATCTGCGGCGCGTGAAGCTGACGAAGAAGGACGTGGTGGTAGGAATCGCGGCGAGCGGGACGACGCCATACGTGCTGGGAGCGATGAACTATGCGCGAAAGCGCGGGGCGATGACGGTGGCGGTGACATCGAACAGGCGAATGGCGGTGACGCGGATCGCAAAGATTGCGATTGCGACGGAAGTGGGGCCGGAGGTGTTGACGGGGTCGACGAGATTGAAGGCGGGGACCTCGCAGAAGATGGTCCTGAACATGCTGAGTACGGCGGTGATGGTGAGGCTGGGGCATGTGTATGAGAACTTGATGATTGATGCGGTGCTGACAAATGAGAAGCTGCAGGAGCGCGCGGTGAGAATTTTGACGGAGGCCAGCGGCGCGAGTGTGTCCGCGGCGGAACACGCTTTGCGTGCGGCGGGACACAATATGAGGTTGGGGCTGGTGATGCTCAAACTGGGCGTTGATGCCAGAGAGGCTCGCAAAAGATTGACGGCGGCGCGGGGGGATTTGCGGGGAGCGCTCGGAGAATAAAAAGAAAGAATTAGCGGGGAGTTTGCAGAGACGCGAAGGACATAAAGAAAAGCGAATGGATAAGTTTTTGATTCGAGGCGGGAAGGCCCTGCGGGGAACCGTGACAATCAGCGGGGCGAAGAACTCCGCGCTGCCGGTGATGGCCGCGGCTTTGCTCACGGCGGATAAAGTGACCGTGCACAACATTCCCAAGGTGCGCGACCTGATTACGATGAGCAAGTTGCTGGCGTTCATGGATGCCAGGGTTTCCGTGACGGAAGTGCCCGCGAGCGATTACATGATCGAGGCGCCGAAGTTGAATCATACGGAGGCGCCCTATGAGCTGGTGAAGACGATGCGGGCTTCGATCTTGACGCTGGGGCCGCTGATGGCGCGAGTGGGAATGGCGCGCGTTTCACTGCCGGGAGGGTGCGCGATCGGGGCGCGGCCGGTGGACTTGCATTTGAAGGCGCTGGAGCAGATGGGGGCGGAGATTACGACTTCGCACGGATATATTGAAGCGAAAGTGCCAGGGAACGGTTCAAAAGGCAGGCGGCTGAAGGGCGCGCGCATCGTGTTCGAGAGAATTACGGTGACCGGGACGGAAAATATATTGATGGCGGCGACTCTGGCGGACGGGGAGACGGTTCTGGAAAATTGCGCGCGCGAACCGGAGGTGACCGACCTGGTGGAGATGCTGCGGAAAATGGGCGCGCAGATCGAGGGCGACGGGACGGCTACGCTGCGGATTCGAGGCGTGGCGGAATTGCACGGAACGGAACATAGCGTGATTCCGGACCGCATTGAGACGGGAACTTTTCTAGTGGCGGGGGCGATCGCAGGCGGGGACTTGACGATTACGAATTGCGCGCCGGAACATCAAGCCGCGGTGATTGCGAAGCTGCGAGAGGCGGGCGCGTGCATTGAAAAAGTGGATGGGGCAACACTGCGCGTGCGCGGCGGGAGAAAACTCGTGGCTGCGGACATGACCACCGAAGAGTATCCGGGTTTCGCAACGGACATGCAGGCGCAGTACATGGCATTGGCCACGCAGGCGGAAGGCACGTCCGTCATCACGGAAACAATTTTCGAGAACCGTTACTTACATGCGAGCGAAATGATTCGAATGGGAGCAAATATTTCGCTCGAAGGACGGCGAGCCATCGTGCACGGGCCGGCGATGTTGTCGGGAACCACGGTGCAGGCTTCGGATTTGCGGGCGAGTGCCGGGTTGGTGCTGGCGGGGTTGGTGGCCACCGGAGAGACGCTGATCGAGCGTGTGTACCACATCGACCGCGGATACGAGCACATTGTCGAGAAACTTCGCGGCGTAGGCGCCGATATCGAGCGGATCCACGGAGTGACTTCTTAAGCCAGCACGCGACGCATTCCTTGGCTTTTCATTCATTCAGCAAAGTCTTGGTAAAGGCGGGTTGACACGAGGAGCGAGTGTGCCTAATAGTCTGCACGTTGGAGGCCTGCAAGATGGACGCTAAAGAACCATTTCTTTCGCGGCGCGGATTGCTCAAAGCTTTGGGAGTAGCGAGCGGAGGGCTGGCCGTGAGCCGATGGCTCGGGACAGTTTCCGCGAGGGCTCAAGAGCCGGCGCCCGAAAAGACGATCGAGGGTTTCACAGGACCGGGAGCGAATCCGCACTGGAATTCCGTGGGACCCTACGTCACGGAGCCGCAAAAAGCGCCGCTGTTACTCCTGACCGATCGGCCCGTGCAGATCGAGACGCCGCGGCATTATTTTTCGACCGCATTCACGGCAAACGACGCGTTTTATGTGCGCTGGCACCTCGACGGCATCCCGAACAATGTCGACTTGAAGGAATGGAAGCTGCAAATCGAGGGGAATGTCGCGAAGCCGCAAGCGTTCAGCCTTCCCGAATTGATGCAGAAGTTTAAGGCGGTTTCGATTGCGGCAGTGAATCAATGTTCCGGCAACAGCCGCAGCCGGTTGCAGCCACGCGTGCCAGGCGGGCAGTGGGGCAATGGCGCGATGGGCAATGCGATGTGGACGGGAGTGCGGCTCCGCGAGCTGCTCGATGCAGCAGGCGTGAAGGCGGGTTCGGTGCAGGTGCAGTTTCAGGGACTGGAGACAGGAACTGGCCCTCAAGGCATGGGTTCGAGCCGTTTCATGAAATCGCTGGATTTCACCAATCCCGTATTGGATGAAAGCGTCGTGGCCTATTCGATGAACGGCGAACCTCTGCCAATGCTGAATGGATTTCCCGTGCGGCTGGTTGTGCCGGGATATTTTGCGACGTACTGGATGAAGTGTCTAAGCTGGATTCGCGTGCTAGGGGCGGTCGACGAAAATTTCTGGATGAAACCGGCCTATCGCATTCCGGACACGGAGCGAGGGAATACCACCGCTGATGACGTGAAGGCTGGAAAAGTGAACATGGTGCCGATCGCCAAGATGCCGGTGCGGTCTTTCCTGGTATCGCCGGACGGCACATCGAAGATTCCCGCGGGAATGACGGTCACGCTGCGCGGCATTGCGTTTAGCGGCTACGGCCGAGTGACGCGCGTGGAAATCTCTGATGACGGCGGAAAGAATTGGACGGCGGCCAAGCTTGGCGAGGATTACGGAGCGTATTCTTTCCGCACCTGGGAGGCGTCTTGGACGCCCAAGTCGCCTGGGAAGTACACCGTAGAGGTTCGCGCGACGGATGAAAAAGGCAATACGCAGCCTGATGAGCCGGTGTGGAATCCGGGCGGGTACTTGTGGAATCGCATCGAAAAGCAGGAACTTGTCGCGGGGATCGCGGGATGAGGTGGCAAATGCGAATGAAAACAAAAGTGCCCATGCTGGTTCTAGCGATTTGTGCTGTTTTGATGGTGGCAGGAGTTGATGTCTATGCGGAGTTGCAAAAGGGCCATTACCAGTCTGCGACCTTGGGACAATCTCAGCAGGCCGGGCCGACCGAGAGTTTGCCTGACTCACAATACGGGGGAAGAGCATACCCACTGTATCTGCCAGAGCTGGCGGCAGGAGCAGGCAAGGCGGAAGTCGAGGGCTACTGCAGCATGTGCCACAGCACTCGCTACATCACCATGCAACCACCGCTGCCCGCCGCTGCCTGGGAAGCGGAAGTGACAAAGATGCGGAAGTCCCTGGGCGCCACAATTCCAGATGAGGCCGCGGCAAAAATTGTAGGTTACCTCAAGACACACTACACGCCCGAAACCAGGAAGCGTTGATACGGGCGGCGTTGCTCGAAATACGGAAAGCCGCAGTGTACGCCGGGAGCAAAGCACTGTGGTCGGCGTATGACGCCTTTAAGCCCCAGAACTTAAAAGAAAAAGGGGCGGACTTACATCCACCCCTCTGAACCATGCTGCCGGTAAATTGCTGCTATTCGCCTGCGCCGGAATCGCCGCCGGAACTGCCTTCGCCGCCGCTTGGGCCCTGGCCACCTCCGCCACTGGCGGCTGCTTTTTGCTGCTTCTCGCGGGCTTCCTTGATTAGGGCTTTGCGCGAGAGGCGGACCTTGTTGCCCTCGATGGAAAGAACTTTTACGAGCACCTGGTCGCCAAGTTTGAGCTCGTCGCGAACGTCGCGGATGCGATGTTCGGAGATTTCGCTGATGTGCAGCAGGCCGTCGGTGCCGGGAAAGAGCTCGACGAAAGCGCCGAACTCCGCGAGGCGAACGACTTTGCCAAGATAAGTTTTGCCGATTTCGGCGGAGGCGGTGACGTCGCGAACCATTTGCAGGGCCGCATCGCCGCCGGCGCCGCTGGTGGAAAAGATGTGGACTGTGCCGTCTTCAAGGACGTCGATCTTGACGCCCGTGGCTTCGATGATGGACCTGATTTTCTTGCCACCCGGGCCGATGAGGTCGCGAATCTTTTCCTGAGGAATCTTCAGTTTAAAGAGGCGCGGAGCGTAAGCAGAAATTTCCGTGCGCGCTTCGCTGAGCGACTTCTCCATGGTGTCGAGAATTTGCAAGCGAGCTTTTTTCGCCTGCGCAAGAGCTTCGCGCATCATGGCAATACTGATGCCGAGAACCTTGATGTCCATTTGAAGCGCGGTGATGCCAGCGCGAGTGCCGGCGACTTTGAAATCCATGTCGCCGTAATGATCTTCGGCGCCGGCGATATCCGTGAGAATCGAATACTTCTTGTCATCGCCGACGACCAAGCCCATGGCGATGCCGGCGCAGGCCGCCTTCAGCGGGACGCCGGCATCCATGAGAGCGAGTGAGCCGCCACAAACGGTGGCCATCGAAGAAGAACCATTGGATTCGAGAATGTCCGAAACAAGGCGCATGGCGTAAGGAAAATCGGCCTCGGGTGGAAGCAGATTGACGAGCGCACGCTGCGCGAGAGCGCCGTGGCCGATTTCGCGGCGTCCGGGGCCGCGAAGGAATTTCACTTCGCCGACGCTGAATGGCGGGAAGTTGTAATGCAGCATGAAGCGATTGAACTGGTCCTGCTCGAAGAGCAGGTCAAGGCGCTGCATATCCTCCTTGGTGCCGAGAGTCAGCGTGGCGAGAGCTTGGGTTTCGCCGCGTGTAAAGAGCGCGGAACCGTGCACGCGGGGGAGCAAGCCGACTTCGCAGGAGATGTGGCGGATTTGGTCGAAGGCGCGGCCATCGGGACGGCGGCGGGCGTTCAGAACATCATCACGGAAAATGTTTTCGCGCAGGCGCTCGAGAGCGCGCTTAGTGAGCGCGCGTTTTTCGTCCATCTCCTTCTTGGGCTCTTCAGGAATGGCCTTGATGATTTCTTCCTTGAGGGCGTCAACGAGGTGATAGCTCTCTTTCTTGGGATGCTTCTCGGTGTTCAGAGCGTCGTGAAGCTTCGCGCCATACTTTTTCTCGAGGTCTTTGTAGATGGCCTGGTCGAAGGGGAGGGGCGGAACGACAACCTTGACGGGCTTGAGCTGCGCGTGCAGCTCCTTGATGGCGGCGACAATTTTCTTGACCTGCGCATGGCCGAACTCGAGAGCGTCTACGACGGCTTCTTCGGAGACTTCGAGCGCCCCGGACTCGACCATGACGATGGCTTCCTCGGTTCCGGCGACGACGATATTGAGCAAACTTTTCTTTTGTTCGGCAACAGTCGGATTGGCGACGAGCTGGCCATCGAGCAGGCCGACGCGCACGCAAGCAATGGGCTTCTCAAACGGCAGGTCGGAACAATAGGACGCAGCGGAAGCAGCGGTGACGGCAATAACATCGGGATCGTTGTCGCTATCCGCGGAAAGCACCATGGCGACGATTTGCGTTTCGTTGCGCCAGGATTCCGGAAAGAGCGGGCGCATGGGACGGTCAATTAAGCGAGAGGTGAGAATTTCCTTTTCCGATGGACGTCCTTCGCGCTTGAAGAAGCCGCCGGGAATTTTTCCAGCCGAATACGTATTCTCCCGATAGTCGACGGTCAGCGGGAGAAAATCGCGGTCGTTCGCCGTGGGTGACATGCAAGCTGTGGTGAGCACGACGGTGTCACCGTAACGGGCAGTAATGGCGCCGTTGGCTTGCTTGGCGATTTTTCCAGTCTCGAGAATGAGGGCGCGTCCCCCAACTTCAACGGAAACCTGGTGTGGTGCTAGTGCGTGGTTGTTTTCAGACATAAATAACGATTTCCTTTGGCTCCGGCTAAACCGGGGCATTTTCACGGTGTCCACAGGATCGCCAACCATGCAGGAATTAAGCGCCGACTTGCGGTCTTACAACAATTCCCTGCTTCGAGTAGGTCGGCGTTAGCCTGGCCTGGATAACCCCAGAGAAGAAAAGAGGCGAGAACCACGATAGGAGGCGCGCGATGCGATCCGGACTAAACCACGAGAAACGCCGGCCGAAATGCAGCCAGAGACCTGACTCTTTCACTGGTGACCCTGGCAACAACGAGGTCACCAGACAGACTTCGCGTGGAAGTTGTCCAAAGGTGAAAACGCAGAGGCTTCTGCCCGTTAAACCAATTGAGTTTGGAGCAGTTACTTGCGCAGGCTAAGACGTTCAACAATCTCGCGGTACCGATCCGGGTCACGACGGTTCAAATAATCCAGCAGGCGGCGGCGCTTATTGACCATCATGATCAAGCCGCGCCGGGATGCATGGTCTTTTACGTGGGACTTGAGGTGCGTTGTGAGGTAGCTGATCCGCTCGCTCAAAAGTGCAATCTGGACTTCCGGTGAGCCAGTA
>DATLVZ010000074.1:0-33888 GCA_035576885.1 Candidatus Acidiferrum sp.
AGGTGTGTTCATCGCGCAGCCAGTAGCCGAACGTATTGCCGACCAGATAAAAGGGAAGGCCTGAGGAAAACCCCAGCAGCAACATCGCCACCGTTTTAGGCCGCAGGTAATCCGCGATCCGGTGCTTTTGGGGACTCACGCGTTCATTGTCTATTGGAGGCCTCACGAAACTCAACGTTCATACCGCCGAACGTTGTCCATGCTGGCACTCTCGCCGGTTTGCTACTGTTCCGCCGCCGCGGCTGTCGTGCTCTTCACCGCTTTCTCAGCGCTTTCGTTGGATTCCACTGCTCGCTCCTCTTCAGCCGCCGGGCGAATCCGCTGAATCTTCACCCTGGCGACGCGGCGGCCGTCCATTTCCACCACAGTGAACCGAAACTGGCCGTACTCGAAGCTTTCTCCACCGCGCGGAATGAACCCAAGCTGAGCGAGAACGAATCCGCCGACGGTCGCGTACGCGGGATCTTCCGGCAAAGTAATGTTGTATTGCGTGTCCAAATCGCGAACATTTAGCGCCGCGTCAAAAATGACTGCTCCGTCAGCAAGTGTCAGCGGACGCTCGACGACATCAAACTCGTCGTGAATCTCACCCACCACTTGTTCGAGGATGTCTTCGAGCGTGACCAGGCCCAAAATACTTCCGAATTCATCGACGACCATGGCCATGCCTATGTGTCGCGTACGAAGTTCTTGAAGCAACTCGCTGGCTGGCTTTGTTTCCGGCACGATCAGGACCTCGCGCAGCACGCGGCGCAGGTCGAATGCGGGAGGAGGTAAGTTTTCTTCTATCCGCCGCTCACGATCTAGCAGAATCCAAAGCATGTCCTTGATGTGAACGAAGCCGAGCACGTGATCGCCCGAACCGCGATAGACGGGGACGCGCGAACGCTGCGAAGTCGCGAACACACGCATAGCCTCGTCCAAACTCGCTTCCACAGGAAGAGTGTGCATGTCCGGCCGGGGCACCATTATCTCGCGCACCTGGACCTGCCCAAGTTCGATGGCGCTCACAATGAATTTTTCTTCACCAGGTGCAAGCAAGCCGCGTTCGCGCGCCTGTTGGATCTGAATTTGGAGTTCCTCGGTGGAATGCGCCAAGCCATATCCTAATGGCGACGAAACGCCCATGGCTCTCACGATGACTCCGGACATGCCATCAAGCAGGTCGATAGCCCATCGAAATGTATGCAGAAACCACTGGAACGGCAGCGCGACCAGGAGGGCGACGCGTTCCGCCCGTGCAAGGCTCACGGTTTTGGGGACCAACTCCCCAAGCACGACGTGCATTGCGCTCAGCAGCGCGAACGCGCAGGCCAACGCCCCCGTGTGCGCAAAAAAAAGCGTCTGCGTGTCTTGCGCCCCATGCCACAGCTGCTGCAAGGCCGAGGCCAGCGTGGCTTCGCCAAGCGCTCCGATGGCCAGGCTCGTCAGCGTCATGCCCACCTGAACGCCGGATACGACGCGGTGCAAATCTCCCAGCAGGCGCTCCACGACACGCGCCCGGATGTCTCCTTTGATCACGAGCTGGCGGACGCGCGAAAGCCTCACGGCAACAAGGGAATACTCTGCGGCTGCAAAAAAGCCGTTTAGAGCAACGAGCGCCAGCACGCCGATCAGCCTTACAGCGATCATAGCTTTTCACGAATCCCCTAGCGGCATTGTAACAGCACGCGCGCAGAGCTCGGGACACCGGTGCCTTCTCTACACACGCGTGATGGTGACGAAGATGTCTTCCCCGCTCAGCGCCAGCTTCACGCCTCCGTTTTGGGCCGGGAGCAATTCCAACCGCTCGGCAAGAAGTTCGTTACGCAGGAAACCTTCGTGAGCGTGGATAGCTTCCGCAATGCGAGGCGAAGCGGAATAGCTCACGACGATGCGGTCCGAGATATCGAGATTCAGCGCTTTGCGCTGATCCTGAAGCATGCGGTTGAAGTCTCTCGCAAGGCCTTCTTGCAACAGTTCCTGCGTTAGAGCAGTGTCCAATGCCAGGAATGTGCCTTGCTCCAGAACGCACTTTAGATTTTCCGGCCCTTCGAAGGAAATAATGATCTCTTCGGGCGCGATTTCAAAGGCTTGATCGGCGACCTGAAGCGAATACAGTCCGCCCCTGAGCACTTCCGCGGGATCGGCATTTTCTAGCGCTTCTCCGATCGCTTTCAGATACCTCCCCGCGCGCGGCCCAATTTTCTTGGCATCGGGCTTGAGACGCACTTTCACAAGCGCCTTTTCATCATCCATCAAGACAAGGTGCTTTAGGTTGGCCTCTTCCAAGATTTGCGCGACGTACTCGGAGTTTTCCAGCACGCGCCGGTCGGCCGGGTCTTTGGGGCGCACGTAAAGCGTGCTCAGTGGCTGTCGAATCTTGACCTTGCTTTGCGTGCGCAGACTGAGCGCGAGATTCTTGATTCGAATCACGGTTGCAATGCTGTGCTCCAGGACTTCATCAATGAGCGCCACATTCACCTGTGGATATTGCGTCAAGTGAACAGATTCCGGCGCCGAGGAATCAACCGAGCGCACAAGGTTCTGATAAATATCCTCAGTCAAAAAGGGCAGCGCAGGAGCCATAACGCGAGTGACGGTCGTCAGGACTTCATAGAGAGTTTGATAGGCGTCCAGTTCGCTCTTCCAGAAGCGTCTGCGCGAACGGCGCAAATACCAGTTCGAGAACTCTTCGTCGAAAACCTGGAAAGCCTCGATTAGTTTGTAGTGCTCGTAATTCTGGAAAGCGTTATTCGCTTCCGCCACCAGCCGCTGCAACTTGCTCAGAACCCAGCGATCGAGTTCGTTAGTTACTGGCAGAGCGGGGCCGCCGGGCTTCCAGGCGTCGGCGCCGGCATACATCACGAAAAAGCTGTAACAGTTCCAAAAGGTTAGGAGCTTGCGGCGGGCATCGCCGTCGATGGTTTGCCCGGTGCTTGCAGCCGGATGGAGATCGGGAAAGTTCAGATTCTGCGCGGTCTTCTGCTCCGTGTAGATATAACGCATCACTTCAGCGCCAAGCGCCTCCGCCGCTTCGTCAAAGGCGATCGAGTTGCCCTTGGACTTGTGCATCTCTTCACCGCGCGCATCGCGAACCAGCGCGTGGCCCAGGAGAGCCTTGAACGGAGCGCGGCCGTCAATCATCGCGCTCATCGCCAGCATCGAATAAAACCAGTTTCGGAACTGCCCGGGAAAACTCTCGAGGACTAAGTCCGCCGGAAACCACTTCTCCCAGTACGCTCTATCCGTCGAATACCGCATGGTACTGAAGGGCACAATCCCCGCGTCTAGCCACGGATTGCCGACGTCCTCGATGCGCTGCGACACGCTCCCGCACTTCTCGCAGCGAATCTTCACGGCATCGATGTACGGCCGGTGCGGAGAATTTCCTTCGAACGTTTCCCATCCTTCGACAGCTTTTTCCTTCAGCTCCTCTCTGCTTCCGATTACGACAAAGTGGCTGCAATCCCCGCACACCCAGATCGGCAGCGCGAGCCCCCAGAAGCGTTTCTTCGAGATCATCCAGTCGTTCATGTTGCGAAGCCAATCCAGCTCGCGCGCTTCTCCTTCGGGCGGAATCCACTTGATCTCCGGCACCACACTCTGGATGCGGTCGCGCCAATCCATTCGAATAAACCACTCGTTGACTGGCCGGAACACCAGCTCTTCCTTGCAGCGCCAACAGTGCGGGTAAACGTGCGGATATTTTTCGCGAGCAACCAGCATGCCGCTCGCCTTGAGCGCTGCAACCACGTCGTCTGCAACTTCGTTTGCATTGCGTTTTGTGAATTGGCCGAACCCATCCAGAAAAACTGAGCTGTCATCCAGCGGCGCAATAAACGGAATTCCGTTCTCTTTGCCAAGTTGCTGGTCCTCCGCGCCGCAGCCTGGAGCGATGTGAACCAGTCCCGTGCCTTCGGCTTCGCTGATTTCCTTCCAGGCAATCACGCGGTGCGCTTCCGCCGCGGTTTTTCCGCTGCCAGTCTCTCCATAAGGGAAAACGCCGCCGGGCGTTTTCTGCGCGGGAAGTTCGTCGAAAGGACCCATATACGTGAGGCCCAACAGATCCTTGCCCGGAAGTTCCTCGATTACTTCGACTCCGCCGCTGCCTTTCAGAATGGTCCGGATCGCCGGCAGCTTATGCGTCTCATGCTTCCCTTCCACTTGCAAATCTTGCACGCGATCGTGCTCGAAGTTCCCTTTCGCAACGTAGTAGAACCAGTCGCCGTGTTTGACCTTCAGATACGTCATCTCGGGGTTCACTGCCACGGCCACGTTCGACGTCAGCGTCCAGGGCGTAGTCGTCCAGACGAGCAGAGCGGTTCGCTCCTGGCCCTTAATCGGGAAGCGCACAAAGACGGAGGTGTGGGTCGTGATGCGCCGCCCCTCGGCCACTTCCATCTGCGAAAGGCCCGTTCCGCAGCGCCCGCACCACGGCATGACGTCATGCCCGCGGTAAATAAATCCCTCTGTATGGCACTTTTTCAAGAATGACCAGATGGTGTAATTGTTCTCGTCAGAAAAAGTGAAGTAGCTGCCTCCGTACTCGGCCGAGCCTAGTTTCCGCACGATCTCGCTGGCCCGCGCAGTCTCCGTATGGCCGCTGGGCAGCTTCGCCGTGATCACGCGATCGCCGTCCGCCAACGCGTCGCGTAAGGCGATAAGCACCTTGGGATCATCCCAATCGCACCAATAGCCCAATCGGATGGATTGTTCTGTTTGCCGCGCGGCGTACGTCAACACGCGCTCTTTGCACGCCCGCACAAACTTCTCGATTCCAAACTCCCGAATATCCCGCTTCGTCCCCAGCCCCAGGCTCTTCTCGACTTCGACCTCTACCCACAATCCTTGACAATCGAATCCGTTCTGGTAGCGCAACTCGCAGCCGCGCATCGCGTTATAGCGCTGGTACATATCTTTCAACGAGCGGCCCCAGGCGTGATGCACGCCCATGGGATTATTTGCGGTGATGGGTCCATCAAGAAACGACCACCGAGGCCCCTTAGCCGTCTGCTCGCGCAGCTTCTGGAAAATCCGCTTGTCCTCCCAGAATTGCAAAATCTCCCGCTCCATCGCAGGAAAATCCGGCACTCTCGGCACTGGTTTGTACATGCTCATAGGCAATATCTTCTTAGATTATCACAGCCGCCAAGCGCGCCCCCCCGGTTGCGCGCTTGAAGCCCGTCCACTACACTCAAGTTTCACTCTCAGCGGCCGGGAGCCCGTTTGCGGACTATCCTTCGTCTTCTTTTCTGGGCGTTTACAGTAATTCTCGTCGCTGCTTGCGCCGCAGCTTGGTGGTTCGTTTACCGGCCGCTGCCGCAGCTGGACGGCTCAATTTCCCTTCCCGGCCTGCAGAAAGAAGTCACAGTCGATCGCGACAATTGGGGTGTGCCCCACATTCGCGCCGCGTCCCTCGCGGATGCTGTCGAAGCCCAAGGCTATGTCATGGCCCAGGACCGCCTCTGGCAACTGGATTTGCTCCGGCGAGCTTCTCGCGGGCAGCTCTCGGAAATTGTCGGTCCGCTCGCGCTGAAGTCAGACAGACAATTCCGCACTTTCGGGTTTTCCCGCGCCGCGGAACGCGACTTTGCCGCGATGGACCAGGATTCCCGCGCGTTGATGGAAGCCTACGCTCGCGGCGTAAATCGCTTTATCGACCAACATCAAAAAAGCCTGCCTCTGGAATTTTCTCTGCTCAACTACACGCCACTGCCCTGGCAGCCCACCGATTCTCTTGTCATTGCCGGCTACATGTACCAGACACTGACCGACACCTGGGAGCGCGAATTGGACCGCTTCAAAGTCGAGGAGCGCGTGGGCGCGGATCGTTCCAAGGACTTATTCGCTGAGGATTCGCCGATGGATCATTTTGTCATCGGCGATCCCAACGTCTCCGATGACGCTTCGCGAGCGTCCCGTGTGAAACACGAAGAGGACCAGCACGATGACGACGATATGCCGACCGACACTATTCTCAAAGCTTCGGAAGGCGGCGCCGGCAGCGCTCCCACGCCCGAGAGTTTCGCGGATATTACTTCCGCGCTTTGGCCCTCGATGCAAAGCTACCTCGAACAAACCCAAAGCGAGATTCGCAAGGGCCTCGGGAGCAACAATTGGGTCGTCAGCGGCGCGCACACTGCGACTGGCAAGCCCCTTCTTGCGAATGACACGCATCTCGAGCTATCCATTCCTCCTATCTGGTATGAAATTCATCTCACCGCGCCCAATTTCAACGCCAAGGGCTTCACTCTCCCCGGCGCGCCGCTAATCGTCATCGGTCACAACGACCGCATCGCTTGGGGCTTTACCAACAACGGCGCCGATGTGCAGGACCTTTACATCGAGACATTTAATCCCGGCGCGCCTCATGAATATCGAGTGAATGGCGCGTGGCAAGAGGCGCAAGTTGTTGATGAAGTGATTCACGTTAAAGGACAAGCCGACAATCACCTGCAAGTCGTCGTCACTCGTCACGGCCCCGTCGTGCATCGCGAAGGAGACAAAGCTTACGCCCTTCGCTGGACCGCCCTGGAACCCGGCGGCCTGGGCAACACCTATAACTGGCTTTCCAGGGCCGAAAACTGGCAAGAATTTCTAGCAGTCATGAAAAACGTTTGGGGCCCTGGGCAAAACGCCGTATACGCCGATGTCGACGGCAACATCGGATACGTCATGGCCGCACGCGTCCCCATTCGAAAGAAAGGCCATGGCGATGTTCCGGTTCCCGGCGATACCGACGAGTATGAATGGACCGGCTACATTCCCTTCGACCAGCTTCCGCGAACTCTGAATCCCCCCAACGGCCTGATTGTCACTGCCAACGCGCGCGTGGTCGGACCCAAATATAAACCGTATTTGACTGACCGCTGGGAAGAGCCTTATCGCACCGCCCGCATCTACGATCTCCTACACGACAAAACGGGCCTCCGTCCCGTCGACATGCTCAAGGTCGAAACCGATACATATAGCTATCCGCACGTATTCCTTTCAGACCAGTTGTCCGCCGCCGCGAAAAATGCGCAGCCTAAAGATCCTCGAGCCAGAAAGCTCGTAAATGACTTGAAAGACTGGAATGGAATCGCGGACGCGGATTCGCCGCTCGTGTCTTTTCTCGAGATGGCGCGCCTCGCAACGTTAAAGCTGATCCTGGAGCCGTATCTCCGCAAAGATACCAACCTCTATAGATGGCGCAGCACCGTCTTCCTTCAGAAGGTACTGACCGATCGCCCTACAAACTGGCTGCCGCCTGCGTACAAAAACTACGACGAATTGCTGGCTGCCGTCGCCGACCGCGCTGTGTCCATGCTTGCGGAAGAAACAAAAAGTGACCGCATCGCTGACTGGCGGTGGAAAGATCTCGATTCGCTCGACATGCTCCATCCGCTCGGCCGCGAAGGCTTCCTCAAGCGCTTGCTCAGCATCACCGGTAAACCGCAATCCGGCACTGCCTACAGCGTGCGCGCCGCCACAAAACGCCACGGCCCGTCGATGCGTTTCATCGCCAATCTTGCCAATTGGGACGACTCCATCATGCTCATCCCCGCCGGCGAATCTGGCCAGCTCGGCAGCGCCCACTACACGGACCAATTTTCATACTGGTACGAAGGCAAGCTCATCGTCACCCCTTTCACCGACCCCGCCGAATCCAAATCCCGCAAACACACCCTTACTCTCACCCCCGCCAATAATTAATCGTGTTACCTGGAGTAGTCGGGCTTCGTATAGGTAACTTAGAAGTGTGTCTGTCCGAGGAGAACCGCCGTGGCCAGCAGGAGCGTACCGGTAACTCAATGCCAAAAGCCGACAGGCTGGCTAGGCCGCTTCACTTTGTGGCGCATGAACAAGTCCCACTCTAAGCTAACCGACTGGGGTTTGGCGCGCATCTCGGTCGAAAAGCACGACACGATCCTGGATGTAGGCTGCGGCGGCGGCAGAACAATCAGTAAGTTAGCGGCCCTCGCCACCCATGGAAAGGTCTACGGCATCGATTATTCCGAAGACAGCGTCGTCATAAGCCAAAAAACGAATGCCCGATTCATCCAATCCGGCCGCGTCGAAATCCGCCAAGCCTCAGTCTCGCAACTCCCCTTCCCCGACAACACGTTTGATAGTGTTTCAGCCGTCGAAACCCACTTCTGGTGGCCCAACTTACCCGGCGACATGCGCGAAATCTTTCGCGTCCTCAAGCCCGGCGGCACTCTCATCCTCATCGCCGAAGTCTATAAAGGGGCCAACACCATGGTATCCAGACTCGCCGAAAAATATGCCTCGCGGACGGGAATGAAGCTCCTTAGCGCCAGCGAACATCGAGATCTCTTCGCAAACGCCGGTTACACGGATATTGAGATCATCGAGGAATACAAAAAGACTTGGATTTGTGCCATCGGCAAAAAGCCCTCATCAACGAGCACCGCCTCAAGCACCAACTCCTGACAACCCCACACACACAGGACCATGCGACGACGCTATTTCACTCCTTGTTTCCCTTCACGCCCGTGCTTTAGAATGCTCACAGCCTTTCACAATCTTCGAGGACGCAAACAAATCTCGTGAATCAGCCTGCCCCAAAAAAGCCTGAACCGCCGAAGAAGCCGGATTTCGAGCGCTCCCTCGCTCGCCTCGAGGAGGTTGTCCGCCGGCTAGAAAGCCCACAACTCTCTCTCGACGATGCCATGAAGCTCTTCGAAGAGGGTGTCGCGCTTTCCCGCGAGTGCCAGAAGCAACTCGAAGAAGCCGAAGGCCGTGTCGAAATTCTTCTGAAAAAAGCCGACGGTAAGCTCGCCACCGAGCCCTTCGATCCCGAAGGCGAGACCGAGTCGTGACCTCACCGCGCCTCCTGGGAACGCCAATCTCCCGATTGGCGTTCCTCCCGACTTCTCTCTTCAGTATCCAATTCACTCAACAATGAATCTGCCCGCCTTTTTCGAAGAAGACCGCGTAGCGGTCGATGCGTCCCTCGATCGTTTGATCCCCGCGGAAACGGCCCCTCCGCCGTCCATCCACCTGGCCATGCGATACAGCGTCTTCGCAGGCGGAAAGCGCATCCGCCCCATCCTCTGCCTCGAAACCGCTCGCATCTTCGATTCGAATGTCGTCCCCGCACACTATCCCGCCTGCGCCATCGAGTTCATCCACACCTACTCGCTAATCCACGACGATCTTCCCGCGCTCGACAATGACGACCTCCGCCGCGGCAAACCTACTTGCCACAAGAAATTTGGCGAAGCCGCTGCCATCCTCGCCGGCGACGCTCTCCTCACGCTGGCATTCGAAACAATTGCCGCCGCCCCCGTCGACGCCACCCGTCGCGTCGGCATGCTCGCGGAAATCTCCAGCGCCGCAGGCACGATCAACGGCATGGTTGGTGGGCAAGTCGCCGACCTCGAAGCAGAAGGCAAGCGTATCGATCCCGAAATGCTCGAGTACATTCATCGCTCAAAAACAGCCGCCCTCATCCGCGCATCCATTTCCTCAGGCGCATTGTGCGCTGGAGCCTCGGCGGAAGATGTTGCTCGTCTCCGCAAATTCGGCGATCGCCTCGGACTGCTTTTTCAGGTTACAGACGACATCCTCGATGTGGAAGAAACCTCCGCCGCTCTCGGAAAAACCGCCGGAAAGGACGTCGCCCAGCAGAAAGCCACTTATCCTGCCGTCCACGGCCTCGAACGCTCGCATCAAATCGCCAGCGATCTAGCCGCAAAAGCCATCGCCGATCTCGCTCCCTATGGTGAGCGTGCCTCCCGGCTCCGCGAAATTACCGAATACCTCGTCCAGCGTCGCGCCTGACGCAGCACACGCATCATGAAATCAAAAACAAGCCGCAAACGGCTCGACCTTCTCCTCGTCGAGCGCGGCCTCGCCGAATCCCAGCAAAAAGCGCAAGCAATGATCCTCGCCGGAGAAGTTCGGATCAACGGCGTTGCCGTCCACAAGGCCGGAGCGCCCATCGCAAGCGATGCCAAAATCGAAGTGAAACGCCGCCACTTGAAATATGCCAGCCGGGGAGGCTTGAAACTCGAGGGCGCAATGGAGGACTTTGAACTAAATCCGGCGGGGCTCGTTTGTCTTGACGTTGGCTCTTCCACCGGCGGCTTCTCGGATTGCTTGCTCCAACTTGGCGCGGCACGAGTCTATGCCGTCGATGTGAACATCGCCCAGCTCTCATGGAAACTCCAGCAGGATCCACGCGTTATCGCCATCGAGCGCAATGCGCGCGAGCTTTCCGCAGAAGACATTCCCGAGCAGGTCGGCCTGGTCGTCGCCGATGTATCCTTCATCTCCGTTTGCAAAATACTTGGACTTGTTTCCGCCTGCGCGAAACCGGGTGCTAATTTCATGATTCTCGTCAAACCGCAATTCGAGCTGCCGCGCGGCGATGTCGGCCCCGGCGGCATCGTCGAAGACGTGCGCTTGCATGAAAAAGCTATCGCCAACGTACGAAAGTGTTCAGAAACCGCGGGTCTGACCTGCCTAAAAGTCTCCCCGAGCCGCTTGACCGGCGCGGAAGGCAATCAGGAATATTTTCTGCACGCTCGCAAAGGTCTCCTGAAGTAGAATCGCAAGCCATAATGCAGCCAGGTCAAATCTTCAAGACCATCGGCGTCATCTCGCGCCCGCGCCGCTCAAATCTTTTCGCCATGGTGCCACCGCTGCTCCAGTGGCTGGAAGCTCGAGGACTGCGCGTCATCTACGACGAAGAAACCGCGTCTGCGCTCCCTAATCCTTCCAAAGGGCAAACGCGCGAGCAGCTCGCCGACCAATCGCAGATTCTTCTCGTGCTCGGTGGTGACGGCACCCTCCTCGCGGCGGCGCGCGTCGCCGCCTCGCGTTGCATTCCGATTCTGCCCATCAACATGGGAAGCCTCGGCTTCCTCACCAGCTTCACGGTGGAAGAACTCTACCCCGCTCTCGAGGAAACTCTTGCGGGTAGATCATCAATGAGCGAGCGCGTCATGCTCCAGGTGGAACTCCTGCGCGAGGGCAAAGTGCTGGATCGTCAGCACGTCCTCAATGATGCCGTCGTCAACAAAAGCGCCCTGGCCCGCATGATTGAACTGGAGCTTTCCATCGATGACGATTTTGTCTGTCGCTATCGCGCAGACGGTCTCGTTCTCGCCACGCCGACCGGCTCCACCGCCTATTCCCTTTCCGCGGGCGGTCCCATCGTTCACCCCTCGGTGGAAGCCTTCGTCATCACGCCTATCTGCCCGCACACGCTCACCGACCGCCCTGTCGTCGTGCGCGATTCCTCGCTCATAGACGTCAAACTCACCGGCAGCGCTGAAGATGTCTATCTGACCCTCGACGGCCAAAAAGGCACTCCCATGCAATTCGAGGATCGTATTCGCATCACGCGTTCCCCCCAGTGCCTCAAACTGATCCAACCTCCCAAGAAATCCTATTTTGATATTTTGCGAAGCAAGTTGAAGTGGGGTGAAGTGTAGTTCTCAGATTCGTCGTCGCCCTCTCAATTTGTAATTCTTCTGCGGCCCGGAACCTGGACCAGGATCCCAGCACTGCATCAGTTTCCGATCATCGGCGTTAACCAGACACCCGCGCCTTTGCTTTGGGTACCTATGGAAGAACTTGAATTGTCGGACCAGTGTTGCCGCGCTTGGAACTGAATTGAAACGTGACTGCACTCGCGTTGTTCGTGTAGTCCGATTCGGGCAGGACGTGCTCGGGATTTACGTGCATTTCCAGAACATAGGTCCCGTCCGTGAGGTTATCGATTTGCGCAAACTGGCATGGAAGTTGCGGGGAATAGATATCTTCCCAGCCCACTGAGATGCCCTGATTATTGAAGCAGTTTTGAAAAACCGCTGGGCCCGCGGTGGGCAGGAATGCGCCATCATCGGTCAAGCAGAATCCTTGCTTGTGGACCGAAACCAATTGGCCATTCGCAATGGCCATATCAAGCAGTTGCGCGTTGATACCCACGCTTGCCGGCTGCGTCAGGTCTCGTGATGCAACCCACGTCTGATAGGCAGCCTGTGTCCAAACTCTGTACACCGCAAAATCCTTGAAATGATAGTGCTGGTGGCACTCGTCAAACACGAAGAGAGTGCTGCAACTGCCGGGATCCCCGATAACAAGATCGGCTTTGCCGATGTTGGCTGTGCTTCCATTGAACCGCAGCAAGAGGTGTTTCCCTGGGCCACTTACACAGCCTTCCCTCACGGTACAAGTGCTTGCGCCATAGGTTTCCGTGGAAAGGAAAATTTGAGTCCGGAGCAAATTTCCGTCGACGATGAGATCGGGCATGTTGGGCCCGGTCTGCGTGGCGCACGCCCCTTGCTGAGATCGCAAAGGAGCGCCCGGGAACGAAATCAGTATCACGCTGAGAAATGCCGCACCCCAAGTTTTCCATGCTGAACGATTCATCGTTTGTCCTCGCCTACTTTGTATTCTTTCCCTCTTGAACCTCGGAGACCGATCTCCGGGCTGCCGAGACTGCAATGCCGCCTGATTGAGAAGAGGAGAGACCCGATTTCAGGTCTCTCCTTTCTGCGGGAACCACTTCTAGCCGCCAAATGCTCGATTCCCTCAGTGTGATGGACCGGTGAAGCACATCCGCCAGATCAATCAGGATCGCGAATCACAATCAAGGCACAGGCTGATTGCCGAAAGTGACGTCATGGCGCAGATCTGCGGCGGCAAACTTCACTGTAATTTGCGTATCTACAGGATGTTGTTTGGCGCCATCGATCAGATTTGCCGTCACCACGAAGTTGCCCGTGCCGTTGGTGGCGTTCTCGATCACCGTGTAACGGCCCGGCAACAGATTGAACAGCCCCGGCTCGCAGTTCTTTTCGCTCTCGGTGAAGAGCGTGCCGCCGATTTCCGCTCCGAGCGGGTCAAGGACGCGGAATCCCCATCCCAGGATAAGCGGGTCGTTACCGTCTCGCACTCCGTTCCCATTGTTATCGATAAATTTGAATACTCCCAGGCAAGCGACGCCCGCCGCCTGGCTGCTGACTTTGAAATTGTCGACCTTCGAGGCCGCCGGGATAAACCCGTGAAAGCAACCACGGCCACACGAGCTGTCGACCTGCGTGGGGTTACCGACAAAATCCCCTACCTGCGTGACCCAAGCCTTGTAAACGCCGCCGGGATTGGGAGTGTCAAGAAACTGACACAGTTGGATGGTCGCGCCATTGTTGGTGGTATCAAAGCCAGTGGCGTGATTGCCCGCGCCAGATACGCCGGAAATGACGCCTCCGCTCACATGAAACTGGCGGAACATTACCGCGTCCGTACTCAAAAGCGTTTGTCCGCTTGGATCGGTCACCTGAAAGTAATAATCACCGTCAGGAAGTCCGGCCGCTGACGCCGGGGCATTTGCGCCGGGACCACCATCCAGGTAAACATCGCACTTGTTGGCATACTGATTCTGATTGACGCGCACGCCGGTAACGTCGGTGGTGAAAATGGCTCCGGGGAGCGGCGGTGCAGCGCTCACCGGAAACTTGGGAATAGACATCAACAGCACTGCGAAAACTACTGAGAATGCTATTACGCCCAGCCATCGGCTGCTCGATCGATTCGTTCTCATGTATCCTCTCCGGACAAAATTGGGTTAGATAGAACTACGTGGCCCCCGTTGGTCTTGCACGCACAACATAAACGGCTAAAACTGAATGGACCCAAGACTTGCAGTGGAGCCGAGCAAGCCGGATGCCACAGGACGTACTCAGCTTGCTTACCAGCATTTCTAGGTCATGTCTTTTCAGCGATATGAAGGACGATCTTTCGTCCGTTGACGGGTCCGCCTTTGCGACGCCAGGTAACACTAATTCTCTGCGAACTACTGGCACGAAAACTCCATGTTTTGCATGCCCCTCCGAATCCTGCGGTGCTTCGCTCAGCTAAAAAAATCCTTCCAGTAACCGTGAAATCTGAGCTCAACCAAAGACCTCGCTCCGGCAATTCTTCGGTAACCGTGTCAATAAGAAGTCGTGCATTTGCGAATCGGGAATGCGTTTGCCATCGCCCAAGCGAGCCTGTCCATTTTGTCAGCGAGGTTTGCCATGAACGCAATTTTCACTTGCGAAACATAGATATTGGCATTTACGCCCGTCAAGACAATCCGCCGCGTAAGCAGGGTTCTCCCATCAGCAACTCCATCAAATCGCCGCTTAAACGACAATGCTACTTGCTCCATTTCCATCTCATTCCTGGCTGTATTGGGAGGTCAACTGGAATGTGCGCCATGTTACCGGACATCCGAATTCCCCCGATCGGCGCATCTCCGGTTACCGGGTTCATCAGCCATCTGCATGCAACCCGGTGTCGAGATCCGTGAGTCCGCTTGCAACGCCAGTGCAGTCATAGTCTCCGCTATGTCAAGGACGGCGCCCTCGGATTTCCCTCTCAAGTTGGCAATCATTTAAGCAATCATCTAGAATCGCGGTCCATGACGTGCCCCAATTGTGGAAAAGAGATGACTGGATGGATTCTGGATGGCCGCTTGGGCACACATATCACCATCGATGTTTGCACTGCTTGCCAGGCGTTTTGGTTCGATGAGCACGAAAGCCTGCAACTCTCTCCCGGCTCCACGCTCAAGCTGATGAAGTTTATCGGTGAACATTCGTCGACCGTCAAGCCGACCTTGTCGGCCGTGCTCCGCTGTCCGCGATGCGGAGGCCGGCTCTCGTTGGCGCACGATATGGTCCGAAACATGCGGTTCAGCTATTGGGGTTGTGAAAAAGAACGCGGGCGCTTCATCGGTTTTTTCGACTTCCTGAAAGAAAAGAATTTCATCCATGCGCTCTCGCCCCAGGAGATCCAGCAGTTGCGACAGAACGTACAGAGTGTCAACTGCTGCAACTGTGGTGCGGCCATCGACCTGCAGGCCAACTCGTCTTGCCCCTACTGTCATTCCCCCATTTCGATGCTGGACATGAAGCAGCAGCAACAGATGCTGGCGCAACTCAAGGAAGCTGCCGAGCCTCGGCCTGCTGATCCGACGCTGCCCCTGAAACTCGCCGTAGCAAAGATGGAGACTTCCGCCCTATTCAAAGCGGACGATGCCGAGTGGTGGGAGGATGCGCGCTCCGGCGACCTGGTGCAAGCCGGTTTGAAGGCAGTCGCCCGATGGATTGCAACTAGCCTGTAAGTTTGTCCGCTCGCAGGACACCGACCACCAGAGTTCCGGATTCGGCGTTAAGCAGGCATTTACGCTAACCTGCTTAAGCTAATTAATTGCGCGACTCAGCTTCAGACAACTTTCCGCTCAGCCGCTTGCGTCTTTCCGGATTGTTCCTGTCTGGTCGGTGCAGAATGCTGGGTGCCCCAGTCTCGGTTTCCAGGAGTTAGGTCTTCGCCTTTTTTCCCCGGTTATCCCTCGCCGTCAATCCTGCCCAGCCTTCCAATTCCAGACCCGCGTCGAACTTCAGCTAATCTGCGTTCCACAATGCAATCTGTTTCTTCGTCGCCTTCTCTCTTACTGACTTCGTTAGATAAGGCTTCGCGGCTTGCTTTCTCATACGCACCAGTATTGCGGCGTACGAGTCTTTTCCTTTCTTTTTGGGCGCGTTATCAGGGCTTTTGATGATCGCTCCTTGCTTTTTTCCCGGGGCCCCAGCCGCCAAGAGCCTCCGTCCTGCGTGCGGCCCGTTTCGTAAACCGCCAGCACCGAGAATGCACCGTTTCCCGGCAGCCACACCGCACGTAGGACAGGCGACGGAAGACTGTTGTCTTGGTGTTGGTTTTGTTTTCATTTCTTGCATCCGTTGCGTCGCGCTTCGGCGGTTGTGGTGCCGCAAGCCGGAGCCATCTGCCTGGCTCTACGATTTCTTGACGGACATCGGGCGATTTTCCAGGAACGCAGTGACCAACGCCTTATGTACTTGCAAACCCCCGTTGTAGCTGACCAGGCCCTTCTTCTTGAACTCGTTCATGAATTTGCTTACCCTTGGCCGGGTAGTACCAACCATCTCCGCTAGGGTTGATTGGCTCACCTTCAGGGCGGAATCCGACTTCGATTCCTTGGTTATTTCGCCAAACAGCAACAGAACCCGCGCCAGCCGCCTTTCACTGAAGTTGAAGAATTGATCTATCAGGTCTTCCTCGATTCGAACCACCCGTGAAAGTAAGTATCCAACGAATAGCCTTGCAAAATGCGAGTCTCTCTTGAGCGTGCGAACCGTCCTCTCTTTTTGCAGTCGAATGACATTGGATAGTCCAATGGATCTCGCAGTGCAAATCCTCGGAGACCGCCCTGCTAGACAGCCTTCGCCAAAAAAACTCCCTCGCCGCAGGATGGCGATTATGGCTTTCTTACGCACGCTGACCGCCGTGAGCTTCACCGTCCCGCTCTCGATGTAGAAAACAGCATCGCCTGGATCACCTTGCGAAAAGATGATCTCTTTGTCCCGGTAGTTCCGAAAAGTCATCTTAGTACCGAACTTTTTCCGGAGAAATGTGCGACTGACACCGAGACTACGCTTACTCGGCATTCGGGTCTGCTCCTTCACTCAACTCAGAAAACTGGTTCGCTGACCACCAATCGTAGACTCGCGGGAGCAAGCCGTCTAGATGAGCAAAATTGACCACACGCAATGTGCGCTGAATTGAACATCCAGAAGTGAGAAATTGTGCTATCCAAGACCAACTATGAACGAATGGGACTGTGACCGTCGGTGTGCCGCGCTTTGGCCACGGCCGCGCACTCACCCCGAGTGGCGAACCGAGCGCTCCCACTCATCCGGGCATCTAATACTAACTATGCGGCACGCAAAGTTTATCGTCGTCCAGTCGTACGGTAGCCGCCTCGAGGCGGACTTGGCCAAGGGGCGCTCGAAGATGCCGGCATTCAGGCAATGATCCAGGCTGACACCGCCGGAGGAATGCGTGGACACCTCGAGTGGCCCGGTGCGGGGTTTAAAATTCTGGTGCGCGAGGAAGACGCAACCGTGGCGCGCGATGTGCTCATTCCACCAGCTGAGCGTGACGAAAGCGGGGACGCAGACTCCCGAACTGACCGCGACCCTCAACAACGCTGGCGCCGGTTTACCTGGAGAGTTGCGCTATCGGAAGTTGAAATAGGTTGAATACAGATTGCGGCGCTTTAGCTCATTGACTCGTCACCCACGGCACATTGTCACCGAGTTTTGTGGTAAGCCCCGATTAGCCGCATTGTCGCCATCTGAATCCACATGTGCGGTCGGCGCCCCTGCTTCCACCGATCCCGCCTGCCTTGGTGTTCTAAGCGGCACAGTCATGACCTACCGTTGCTGCTACCGTATAGAAAGTTTCCCTCTTATTCCAGATGAACGGCCGTGAGCAGGAGCTTGGGGATGACAGTAGGCGTGAAGTTTCAACGCGAGAAGAATGAATACCGTAAGTTGCGGGATAAATTGCTTGAGGCAGAAATTGCACTGAAAGACCAACGGGAGAGTGTTGCCGCTCTTCGAAGACAACTTCCCATGGGGCCTGCGGTTGCAACCGACTACATTTTTCGCGAGGGCCCCGCTGATGTCCTCGATGAATCCCCTGGCCAGTTCAAGAATGTTCGCCTCTCTGAATTATTTGCGCCAGGCAAGAATCGGCTCATCGTGGATCACATGATGTGGGGGGCAACGGATATGTCCGCTTGTCCGATGTGCACGATGTGCGCCGATGGATACAATGCCATTGCTCCGCATGTCACCCAGAAAGCAAATTTTGTATTGGTGGCCAAGGTCGAAATCGGGGAACTGCGGGAATGGGCGCGGCGGCGCGGATGGGACAAAATCCGGTTGCTATCGAGCGGCCAGTGTAGTTTCAACAAGGATTTCCACGTCGAAGGTGACGAAGGACAACATCCTGGCGTCAGCGTATTCAGCCGCGAACCTGACGGCAAAATCCATCATTTTTATACCACCGAAGCCTCTCTTCATCCCGCCTCCAACGGCAACCCAAACCACCGGGGCATAGATCTCTTTACACCGGTTTGGAGTCTGTTCGACCTCTTGCCCGAGGGACGCGAGAATTGGTCGCCAAAACTTTTCTACTGAAGGATGGCCGCCCATGTAATTGCAGCGCGTTCGCGGCTTCGCTCAAGGAATCTGAAAACGCACCAGCAATCACGCGCCGTGACGCAACGTTCGCTGCGTGAGGAGATCAACAAATGGGTCCAGTTTGCCAGACAACCATAGCGCTTATGGTCGCCTGTGCGGTCTCGACCGGCGGGGCCGTCGCGCTTGTCGTGACGAAGTTTCCTTCGAGCGAACAACCGCGCCGACTCGGGAGCAGAGTCGGACCCAGTCTCCCTTTGGGTTAGCCACTTTCGGTATATCCTTGTCAAAATGGAACAACTATTCGGCCGTACGGCTCAGTCCTGATATTTCGCATTACCCGACGGGTGGAAGTGCCGATCGGTACTTGTCAGGTCAGCGCGTGAATCAGGCACTCGTTTGGGACGTACTGCCGGGCGAAAAATTTCAGACCATTCCCGCCTCCATATCAATGGGGCTTGAATGTCTTCCCGGTCTCAAGCAGCGTCTTCAGGCGGGATAGAATCCGTGGCCATCCATCGGCGCAGGCAGCGTAAGTGGGGTCATCCTCGGCCCACTCGTCATGCGTCACTGTTACTTTGGTGGCTTCGGTCTCGGGCACCAGTTCGATAGTTGTGCGTGACGCCTTATCATTTTGGCCCATTGCGAAGGTGTACTGAAAGACTTTTGGCGGCTCAAACCGCAGGACTTTCCCTCCGACGTACGTCATGGGCTTGCCATCGGGTCCCGCACCTACCCATGCGAGCAAGCCACCAGGCTTAAACTCCGCTTGAAATTCAGCGCCGGAGAAGAGGATGCGGTTCGACTCCCGCGACACAAAGCCTTCCCACACCTTCTCCGGAGTGGCGGCAATGTAGAAGATATATTTCAGTGGTGCTTGATGAGCCATGATCGCTCCTGACTCTCCTGGGCCATCTTATATCCACAGGCGAAAAACCGACAAGGCAGTAGTGCCATCGGTTCTGCCTGATTGCTCGCCTTACCTGAGATTTTAGTACCCTTTGTCCGATTAGCACGGCGAGTGGCCCCGCCTTAGCTTAGTGGCGGGTGGGGTGAGGGTGGCAAAAAGAATTTGCACAATACGCTAACGGAGCCCTTCGCCCCATAAGAAAAACGCTCTCCGTCCGCAACCACGGCAACACATCGCCCGCCCTCAACAGACTGAGTAACCTTCTCAATAAATTCCGATTGTTCAGTATTCAACGCAGTAACGATGTATAATTCATATCTAAGTCACACCTTCCGTCCCACCGGCTACCTACAGCGATACACCTGACCGGCCTGTTAGAAAGTTTAGGCATTTGTAGGCAAAGGAGTCTTGATGATTGACACCGTAGACGTCCAGTATGTCGGCTTCAAAGCGAAACGGCTCGTGCGTGAATACAACTTCATTGTGCGTCGGGCTTTGAACGAAACCAGCGAATTTACTCTAACAATCAGAAACGAGTCATTCGACTCCCGCCGCGTGCGTTTTCAAGACGCCGCTGAGATATGTGCACTCAGGCTTCATCGTGAGCTGGCCGCTTTCGGAAACCATCCTCCAAAGGACAGTTTTCGCATCGCGGAGACGGATTTGGACGAATACCGCATGACTCATGCAACAAAGGGTGCGGGTAACTCTTACAACCCAAAGCAAGGCTGATCTCTAACCTACTGTTGGCGGGTGGCCGCGCCTTAGCTGGGTGGCGGGTGGGGTGCAGATACTGGCGGGGTGCCGCTCCCTTCGGTTTGAAAACTACTGGTTTTGACTCTTCCAATTTCATCTTGACAAATCCATTACTAGTCCTGTATACTCTTTTCGGTTAGCATTGCGCCTCGCCTCCTGCGAGGCTTTTCCTTTTTGTACCGTCGGCATCCTTGCCGGCTCATTCCGTTACAAATCTAAATTCAACTCTTAGGAGAAAACTATGTCCTCGCTCAGCTCACAGGACCGTGCGTCCTTGTGTCGTTTCACCTTTTCCGATGGCCGCCGCTGCCGCTCTCCCCGCTCAGGCAACCGTTCACATCTCTGCCCCTATCACGCCCGCAAAGAAGCCCAATCCAAAGCCGCCGATAAACTTAGCCGCGACATCTCCTATTTCCTCTCCGGAGACTATCTCACCGCCTGCGATCTCGGCACGGCCCTCGGTCGCCTCCTCCCTGCCGTCATTCGTGGCGACGTCAAACCCAGGACTGCCCACACCGTCGCTTATCTGGCCCAGACCCTCGCTCAGACTATCCATCTCGCACAACACGAATACATCAACTCCTTTGGCACGGACGGCTGGAGACGCACCGTCCGCAACTCCGTCAACCAAAACTCCGAATACCGCAACCCCTCCTCATCCGACGAGCCTCCACAGTCCCTCGACCCTCCCCAACCCCCAAACCCTCAACCGCAACCCAACCACGCCAATGTAGGTGCCGGGCTTCGGCCCGGTTCTCCCACCCCCACATCTGCTCCCCCACTAACCTCTGACTCGCCTGAATCGCCAACCTCACCCCCTGTCAGCCCCCGTCCGCTCCTCCGTGCTACAACACATTTAGAATCAACACATACACAATCGCCCACAAGTGTTGATTCCAAACCACTTACGAACAAGCTAAATCCTTTAGTGGCAACACTTAGAAAAAACAGGGGGGAGGGCCAAGAGGCTCTTGGCCAAACACCAGTCACAAGTCACTGATTATTCTACCGCGGCGCCAGGACATCCGTCCGCAGCAAATCGTCCTGCGTCTCGCGCCGCCGAATGAGCCTCGCCCGAGTTCCATCGACCAGCACCTCGCTCGGCCGCGTTCGCGCATTGTAGTTCGAAGCCTGCGTCATCCCGTAAGCGCCGGCCACCCAAATGGCGAGTACATCGCCCGCTGCGACTTCGCCGAGAGGCCAGTCATGCAATAAGCAGTCGCCCGTTTCGCAGACCGGCCCAACTATATCGACGCATTCCGCTGGCGAACTCCGCGCCATTGGTTCCCGCGAAATCTTCGTGATCGGATGTACCGCCCCATAAAGCGCCGGACGCAGCAAATCGTTCATCCCTGCGTCGACCACGACGAACATCTTACCGCGGTTCCGCTTCGTGTAAATCACGCGCGTCAGAAGCACGCTCGACGCCCCGATGATAGATCTTCCCGGCTCGAGCAGGAGATGCAATCCCATCGGCCGAACCAGTTCTGCGACCATGCGCACATATTCGCGCCGCGACGGAATCTTCTCGGTCGTATACCGCACGCCGAGCCCGCCGCCGATATCGAGGTATTCCAGCTTGATTCCCGCGCTGCGCAGCTCGCTTACAAACCCGGCGATCCGTCGAAACGCGTGCCGAAATGGCTCGAGCGAAATAATCTGCGAGCCGATGTGCGCGCTGATCCCCTTCCAACGAAAGTATTTGGAATCCCTATGCGCCAGATAAAGCCCACGTGCCTCTGGCCAGTCGAGCCCGAACTTGTGAGTGTGGCTTCCCGTGGCAATATGAGGATGCCCTCCCGCCGCCACGTCCGGATTCACGCGAATCGCCACCGAGGGGATTGTTCCGCCGCTCTTCACGTGCCGCTCGGCCTCCTCGCGCAGGACTTCGAGTTCCGCTTCCGACTCCACATTGAACAGCAAAATCCCGTCGTCTTTTCTGGCTTTGCCGCCAGACCGCCGCCCGGACCTATACTCCAGCGCATCGCGTATTTCATGGCGCGTTTTCCCAACCCCAGAGAACACAATCCGGCCGCCGCGAACTCCAAGGCGTCCAAGATGTTCCAGCTCGCCGCCGGAAACTATATCGAAACCGCTTCCCCGCTTCTTAAGGTCGTTCAAAATGGAAAGGTTCCCGTTGGACTTCACCGCAAAACAAATCGTGTGGGGAATTTTGCCAAGACCGTGGTCGAACTCGCCGTATGCCTCGCCGATAGCCGCGCGGCTATACACATACGTCGGCGTTCCAAATGACGTCGCCGCCGCGACCAGATCCACGCTTTCGCAAAACACGTGTTCCAATTCTCCATCGCGTGCGGATTTTTTCCAGGAAAACTGCGGCGTGAACTCGGCCGGGTCCACATACCTCAGCTTTCGGTGCGAAATTGCCGCCGGCGCGCTCATCGCACCTTTAAGATGACAAGTGTCCGGTCATCCGCCAGCGGTGCGCTCTGCGCGAACCAATCCACTTCGCGCAGTATCATGTCGGCCATCTCCGTCGCGCTGAGTTCATGGTGCTGCTCGATCAGCGCGCGCAGTTTCTCAGTTCCGAAGAATTGGCCCTCGCTGTTGCTCGTCTCCGTGATTCCGTCGGAGTGGAAAACCACAATATCGCCGGGATCCAGCGATACGCCCCATTCGTCGTAGCTCACTTCTTCAAAAATCCCCAGGGGAAATCCCGTCAGCGCAATCTTGTCGCAGCGCTTGTCCTTGTACAACAGCGGCTGCGACTGGCCCGCGTTCGCCACACGTAACTTGCTCCTGCCTCTTTGCCATGTCGCGAAACACGCCGTCATGAAGCGCCCTTCTATGCGCCTCTCCCCGACAATCTGGTTCATCTGCTTCAACATTTCCGCGGGCTGCAGTTTCTGCGGCGCGAGACTTCTCATGATGCCGATCGCAACCGCGCCGTAGAGCGCTGCGGCAGTTCCCTTCCCGCTCACGTCGCCAAGCGCGATCCCAAGCTGCTGCGGCCCGTAACGAAGGAACTCATACAAATCTCCGCATACTTCCCTGGCCGAAAGGTACCTGGCCGCCATGTCCAGCCCGAAGTCCTCCGTCGGAACGGGCCGCAGCAGCGCGCCTTGAATGCGCTTCGCTGCTTGCAGATCGCGCTCGAGACGCGCCTCGGCGCGCGCCACTTGCTCGTACAACCTCGCGTTTTCAAGTGACACCGCAAGATTGGCCGCTAGAATCGAGAGTGTCTGGATGTGGTCCTCGGTAAAATTGTTCAGCTGCGGACTCTCCAGATCCAACACTCCGATGACTTTCCCTTTGTGCATCATCGGAATGGCCAATTCCGAGCGTGTCTCCGGATTCACCATCAAATAACGCGGATCGATCGTCACATCCGGCACGAGCACCGGCTCCTTCAACTCCGCCGCAGCGCCCACAATCCCTTCGCTTGCCGCCACGCGCATCTTTCCTTGCACGCGCTGGCCGTGTTTTACGTCCACGCGGTGCCGGAACACTTTCTGATCCTCGTCGTAAAGCATGATGCTGAGTATTTGGTAATCGATGACGCGTTTGGTTTGCTCGGCGGCGCGGCGCAATAGTTCTTCGACGTCGAGGATCGAACTCGTCTCGCGTCCAACTTCATTGAGCAAAAGTAATGTCTCCGCCTGCGCTCGCACGCGTTGAAATAGGCGTGCATTTTCGATGGCGACGGTAAGCCTGCTCGCCAGCAGTGTCAGGATGCTCTGCTGGTCGGGCGTAAAATAATCCAGATGTCTGCTCTGAATATCGAGCACGCCTACGCATTTCCCCTGCAGCATCAGCGGAACAGCAAGTTCGGAGCGCACACTTTCAATGGCGTTGATGTATCGCTCGTGCTTCGAAGTATCGCTCACGCGCACCGAGTGCCCGGTGGCCGCCGCCGTTCCGGTAATTCCCTGCCCAATCGGAATGCGCAAACTATCCACAAGCTCGCGGGGATATCCGATGGAGAATCTGTGCTTGAGGTACGCACCGTCTCCTTCGACCATCAGCACGCCAAAGATTTCGTAGTCGATGTGACGCTTAATGAGGGCCGCGGTGCGCGCCAGCACCTCGTCCAAATCGAGCGAAGAATTGACCTCCTCGCCGATCTCGGCAAGCGTTTTCAAAACCTCAGCGGGAATCGCCGTTGTCGCCGCTGCGTCGGTAGCCGAAACTTCTGTCTGCTGGTTGCCGGGATTCATGAACTCTTTTCATTATAGCAGGCAGTCGTGGAGCGGCTGTCCGTCGTCTTACTGGGCAGGCATTTAATCCGTACTTTTCGTTTCATGGAGACCGCTTCAAGGAATTGCGGGGTCCCGCTGGGTGCGCAATTATTTGACAAGGTTTTCCGGTTTGTCTTGCGACTTTAGCGTGAGCACTCCGACTCCCGGCAGGTTACGGTATCGCTCCGCATAGTCCAGCCCAAAGCCCACCACGAATTCGTTGGGGATGGTGAACCCCACGTAATCCGCGTGCACCGCGGCGATCCGCCGTTCCGGTTTGTCCAGCAAGACGGCCACGCGCAGCCGCTTCGGCTTCCGCTGTTCAAACACGCGCAACAAGTATTGCAGCGTCATTCCAGTGTCCAGAATATCTTCGACTACAATAACCGTCTTTCCTTCGATGCTCGCATCGAGGTCTTTCGTCAGCCTCACCTGCCCGGAGGACCGGGAATTATTCCCATAGCTCGAAACGGCAATGAAATCAAACGAAACCTCGCCCGGAATTCCCCGTGCCAGGTCAGACAGGAAAAACACGGCGCCCTTCAGCACGCCAACCAGATGCAGCGGCTCATCCGGAAAGTCCTGCCGAATTTGTTTCGCCATCTCGAGAATCCGCCGTTGAATGCGGCTCCGGGGAATCAGAATCCGCACCTTTTCGCCCGGAGTCCACTCTGTGTGCCGTGTTTTGCTTTTCCTCGCCGACAATGTTTGCCCCAAACCGGAACCGCGACTCTAGCTCACGTCCTCCTTGGTGAGCAAGGCCCGTGAACAATATTCCCTCGCCAAGTTGTCGTGGAGGCCCGCGAACCATGTTCGCGCAAGGCTCTGGCTGACGCTTTAGATGCGTCTGCCTCAATCCTGGACGGCCCTCTGTGACGCCAAAACCCGGCTCAGCTATACTTCATGTCCCGGAGGATTCGTTTGCTAGAAGGCGCAAAAAGCACACTTCTGATACTCAGCGCACTTTTTCCCATCGTCAACCCTTTGGGCGGCAGCCCCATCTTTCTCACTTTGACCGCGGACTACTCAGGCTCAGCTCGCCGTGCACTGGCGCGGCGAGTCGCCATAAATTGTTTTTTCCTTCTCGTCTGTTCTTTCCTGGTGGGAACTCACATTCTTACTTTTTTTGGCATTTCGCTCCCGGTCGTTCAGGTTGGTGGAGGCCTCATCGTGATTTCCACGGGCTGGGCCATGTTGCATCGCACGGAAGAGGAGCGAAGCAGCCGCAAAGACGAGGTTCGAAGAGATGTTTCGCCGCAGGACGAGTTCAAGAGCGCCTTCTATCCGCTGACCTTGCCTCTAACTGTCGGCCCCGGTTCCATCTCCGTCGCCATCACTCTTGGCGCAAACCTGCCGCGCCACCACGGATGGAACGTTCTCGGAATTCTCGCTGTACTGATCGGTTCCGCGATCATAGCTGCGAGCATCTTCCTCTGCTACGGGTTTTCCGATCGGCTGGCGCGCGCGCTGGGACCGACGGCGATGACCGTTATCATGCGCCTCTCGTCGTTTCTACTTGTCTGCATCGGTGTGCAGATTCTTTGGAACGGCGCCAAAGCTCTTCTCGTCACTCTTCCAGCGTTTGGCCAATGAACCAACAAATACTCAGCACAAGCTCCCGAACTGCTCAATTCTCCCTGAATACTTTGCGTGTTCCATGCGCACTTAGTAGTTCAAATGAAAATTCAGCAAGTGCCAGTGATAGATAAACCAGAAGAATCCTACGCAGCCGATAGCAAGAAACGTGTTCCAGATTTTGTTCCAGAACCATTGCTGGCCATCGCCCCAGGCCTTAAGGCTGTTGTAGATGGCCACGAGCGAGCCCAATCCGGCCAACAGGCCAATAACCTGCAAAAGGTGCAGCCACGGGTCGCTTCGCTCGGAAAGTCCTGAGGGATTGTTGAGCCTGCTTACGAAGATCAGCAGGCCAACAGCATAGATAACGACACCAAAGCAAACCAGCCGCACCAGCATGCGCAACCGTTTGGTCCCGTGATCCAACGTGACCGGCTTTCCATAATGTTTTCGAATCATCGCGCCGACCGGCCAGAACAAAAGCGTCAGCACAATCACGCTCAGGCTGAAGCCGATGATCACGTAATTCAGCGTCTGCTTATCGAATGTCTTGTCCACTTGCTGCAAGACCATGAATGGGTAGTCGATATACGCCACGCGCCGCCCAGTGGGATCTTTTACGAACGCGAATTTCGAATGCCCATCCACGTCGCGAAAAACCATTGGCGCAATTTCGCGAAAGTGCAGCGGCTGGTCGTTTAGTCCCTTAAAAAGGGCCATGGAAATGGTGTTGTCCTTGGGATTCACGGTAACCTTCGTCTCGTTGATGAACGTTGTCACCGCCAGCACATTCGTTTCAAACCGCCGGCTAAGTTCGTACACGCCGGCGACGCTGCGGGCATCCTGGGCGGCCGTCGCGAGCACCGGTTCGTTCAACGGAGCCGCGGGAAAATAGCGCTGCATGAATTTATCGAACAGCACGCCTCGGGCGTTTATTTCCCCGCGCCCGCCGCTGTTGTAGGACACGAAGAAGCCGACGTTGGAGTCCAGAATCAAGTGCAAGTCACTGTGGAAGTAAAGCGTGTCTCCGCCATGCCCGATAATCCGGTGGCCGCTTTGTGACTCTTCGTAAAAACCGAGACACATCGCATTCATAGCCGCCGGCCAACCCTGCTGCCGCGCGTGCATCTCGATCGCAGTCTCGGGCTTCAGGATTTGCACATCGCCGTACTTGCCATTCTGCAAATGCATAATCATAAAGTGCGTCATGTCCACCGCCGACGCCGACAGCGAACCGGCAGGCGCGACCTGCACGTCTTCGAACGGCTTCGCCTCGCCGGACCCGAGGGCGTATCCTTTTGACATAAATGGCTTGAGCGCCTCCGGCAACGGCTGCCGAAAGGTTGCGTGCGTCATGTTCAGCGGCTTAAAGAAATGCTCCTCAACATAGTCGTCAAACTTCTGTCCGGAAACGCGCTCCACGATGTACGCGGCCATGGTAGTGGCATAGTTCGAATAGGCTGGCGTCACCCCGGGCGGGAAAATCCTTGCAGGCATGTGCACGCGCAAGTATTCCGGAATGGGGCGCAAATCCTGCGCTGAGCCGACAAACAAATTCTTGATAGTCTCCTCAAACCCCGTGCTGTGCGTCATGATGTCCCGCAGGGTGATCGGCTTGCCGAACTCCGGGGGAATCTTAAAATCGAGATAGGCGTTTACGTCGCGATCCAGATCCAGCTTTCCCTGTTCCACTTGCTGCATAACCGCAGTCCAGGTGAACAGCTTCGAAATCGAGCCCGGCCGAAAGAGCGTCGTTTCTGGCGACACCGGCACTTTCTTTTCCACGTCGGCGTAGCCGTAGCCGCTGGCTAACAGAAGCTTGCCATCCTTGACCACGGCGACAACCGCGCCAGCGATGTCCGCATGTTCGATCTCCAGCGGCATGAGCCCGTCGAGGAACGTTCCGAGGTCATCTGCAGTCAGATCATGGGCCTTCGCCGCGGCACTCTCGAAAGCAGGCGCCTGTACGGCAGCGGAAGACGCCGCGCTGTCGGCCGACTTGGGTGTCTGCGCAAGAAGCAAGACGCAACCGAATAGCACGGCACACCCCAGGGACAAAGGTCTCGATCGCATCCCTAGTTTTGTCATACTTCCTCCGGTGCGTCCCCGTGGTGAACACCTTCAAACGAGGATCTTATGAGCCGCTTCATGGATCCACAATCTGTGAAACATTTGTTGCATTCTTGTGCTGGGGAGACTAAGTAGCAAAGGCTCGATTGTCAAGACTTTTGCGTGGGCCAGATTGGCCGTCGGTCAGTTCCGCGACTTCGAATCTTGCCCGTTTTCAAAAACAAACTTGCGGGCCCACTCAGTGGCTCACGCTCGCTGCGTCCTTCGCCGGCACCTTCTTCAAATAGCTTGACAGATTCGACTGCTGAAGTGACCTCAGCTCGATGCAAGCGTTGACCTCGTCCTTGGCGTTTTGTAGGGGCCGCTCGCTTCCGGGAAGATTCTGGGAGGCAAAAAAGTCCTGGGAATCGTCTCTCAGCTTTTCGTCACAGAAAACACCTGCGAGCGTTGCGAATCCGCCGGAAAGCGATTCCCCGGCTTTCTCCTTAATTGCCGGGAAGTTGTTCTTGAAAAGATCCCACGCTGCGGCCTGGGTATCGACGTTGGTGAGCAACCCGGAGACGTAAAACAAATCCTGATTCTTTATTTCCGGGCTCAGGGCAAGCTCAAACGTGCGTTTCGCAAGCGAAGCGCTAGGGAATTGTTCCAGAGCACCGAAATAGTTGTAATACTCCTCCGGGGTCTTGGCCGTCTTCATGTGCTCCACATACTGGTCGTAAAGTTCCGCATTCCCTTCCAGCGCAGACACCGTAAGTGCGTTCCCAGCGAGCGCCGCTTCCACCGAATTCGGATCTTTCATGTACTGCTGCACGAGTGCGCGAGACCTGGCCAGCAGCTGCGGATCGCGCCCGTACATTGCGAGCGTCGCGAACAGGTCGGACCGCAAAGCCCTTCTATCATCGGATTCGCCCGGAGCGGGCGACGCGCCCAGGTCCGCGGCGATAGGCCCAAGAAAATCGCGCACCCATTTTTCGAATGCCGGCCTATCGGCGGCGGCCACGATGGTGTCGTGAATTTCTCCAAATCGGCCCGTCATTACGCCAACTAGCGCCCTAGAGCGTTCCGCCTTCATTTTTTCAAGCGTATCGAGATAGTCTCCCACACTTAACCGGCCTACGCGCACCATGGCCCACTCATCTCCGAGGAAATGGATGCGCTCTTCCTGCGAAAAACTCCTCTCCAGTTCCGCGCTTATCTTGGCGAGCGTGGCCGCATCGTAATCGCTGCGATAGTATCCTCGCCCACCGGCATTGGCGTAGACCCATTGCGAACAGACGGGAAGTTCAAAGGTTTGCTGACGCTGAGCCAGTAAAACGTACGTCGTTTCCGTGGAGCCGGCCGGGCGAAGACTAACCGGTATTTGCCAAATCTCCTGTGAACCGGACCCGAGTTTTGCCGCATCGGCGAAATAACGCTCCTGCGAAAGGGTCACCTTGGTCGTCTCTTTGATCTTCTTTTTCTTGAAGAAGCCACCCGTGCTGCCGCCGCCGGCACATGTCGATTTCACTGTAATCAGGGGCGCGCCCGACTGCTGCGTAAAGCTCGCCATCACCTGGTCGACCGGCTTTTCCGACGTGGCCGCCATTTGGTTCCAAAAGTCCTCGGCCGTCGCGTTTCCATAAGCGTGCTTTTCCAAATAGGCGTTCACGCCTTTTCGGAAAACTTCCGGTCCCACGTACGCCTCCACCATTCGCAGAACGGATGCAGCCTTGCCGTAAGCGATTCCGTCGAAAAGCGTGGCAATCTCCGCCGGTGTTTCCGCCTTGGCACGGATCGCGCGCACCGAGGCGATGGAATCCGTCGAAAGCGATCCGCCTGTCTGCTGAATCTCGCCGCGCTCCGCGTGCCACTCTGGCTTCCATGCCTCGATGGGTTTGAACGACATCCACGTTGCAAATCCCTCGTTCAGCCAGATGTCATCCCACCACTTCATGGTCACTAAATCGCCGAACCACATGTGCGCCATTTCATGCGCCAGCACGCCAACGACAGCTTGGTGCGCGTCTAGTGACGCGTTTTTGTCGTCGATGGTCAGGAGCGTTTCGCGATACGTGATGGCCGCCGTGTTTTCCATCGCTCCCGCGGAAAAATCAGGGAACGCGATGATGTCGAGCTTTTGAAACGGATACTTCGTCTGGTAGTAGGAGTCATAAAACTTCAAAATGTTCTCGGCGGAAAGCAGAGCGAAGGACAGCAAGTCCTTTTTCTCAGGTACGGCACAGACGCGAATCGGAATGCCATCCACCCCGCCCATAATGCATGCGAAATCGCCGACCATCATCGCGACAAGGTACGTCGACATTTTTGGCGAATCGGAAAACCGCAGCGTATGTTTGCCGCTCTCGGGGCCCGGCGTGTCGGAAATAATCTTGCCGTTCGAAATGGCCGTGTCACCATTGTCTACAACCAGCGTGATGCGAAACACCGCTTTGTACACAGGCTCATCGAACGATGGGAAGGCGCGGCGCGCATCGGTCGCCTCAAACTGCGTCACTGCATAACGGCGCCGGGCGGTCTGGCTCAAGTAGAACCCGCGCAGCTTGTCGTTCAGTATTCCGGAAAAACGAATGTGAATCTCCGCAGCTCCCGCCGGCACCACAGCCGGCACTGTTATCGTCGCCGTTTCGTTCTTCTCATCCGTGGTCACTGCCGCTGCCTGCTTGAAATCTGCCGACCCGATCCACGCCTCTTTGAACTCGATCTCGGCGGAGTTCAAAACGATGGCCGTGGCAGGTTTTTGCAAATGAACGTGAATGGTCTCGTCGCCCGTGAATGAGGCAGAGGAAAGATCCGGTTGAAATTTCAAGTCGTACGAGTCAGGGACGACATTGTCAGGCAGTCGCTGCGCCAGCATCCCTGAACCTGCAAGTAGCCACCCTAGCGCCAGCACGACGGCACGTTTCATATATCTCCCCTTCGAATTTGCGGTGTGAGCCAGCGGCATCGAGCATGACAACGAACAGAATCGGGCGATGAATCCCTACCTCATCATTGGAAGCATGATCGCCGGCCTCGCAGCGGACTCGCTCTCATGTGGGGTACGAGGATAGCAGGCAATCCGTCTGATTTACATTGGCGATTGGTTGTGAGGCCAAAGCCTTAACGGATGGTCACCGGTGTTTGCGCAACCGGCAGTCTGTTGGTCCAAGTGTTCCTTCGAACCGTCAACTGCTCGATTCGGCCGCGCCTCACGGAATAACCAATGCCGGGCGTTTTCGGAACCTGTATTGTGCCCCTCGAACTAACTTCAACCTCCGGCTCGATGATATCCTCGTTCCAGTAACGCTTGCTCGCTGAAACGTCGCCGGGGAGTGTGAACCCCGCGAGCGTCGACATCGCGATATTGTGCGCTCTGCCTATCCCGGTCTCCAGCATTCCCCCGCACCAGACGGGGATCGAATGCGTCCGGCAGACTTGCTCGACTCGCCGTGCTTCGCTGTGTCCCCCAACACGGCCAAGTTTGATATTTATAATCCGGCAGGCGTTCAGCTCAATGGCGGTTAAAGCGTGCCTCGCATTATTGATGCATTCATCGAGACAAATCGCGGACTGAATCCGAGACTGAAGCTTCGAATGTGCGTAGATGTCGTCCCAGTTCAGCGGCTGCTCGATCATCAACAGCTTATATTCATCGAATGCTCGCAAGTAAGCTGCATCCTCGAGCCGATAGGCGGAATTGGCATCCACGGATAGACGAATCTCGGGGAATGCCTTTCGCACGGCCGCCACATAGTCGAGATCCTTCCCAGGTTTTATCTTGAGCTTGATTCGCTGATATCCGCACCGCAGTTCTTCTTCCACTTTTCTCGCCAGGGACTGCGGATTTTCGCGAATGCCGAGAGACACGCCGCTTGCAATCTCGTCCAATGTCCCGCCCAAAAGTTTGGCGAGAGGCACGCCTTTGAGCCGCGCCTCAGCGTCCCAGAGCGCATTTTCGACGCCGCTCTTGGCCATCTCGTGTCCTCGGATAGCGGCCAGCATCTCGCCACAGTCCGAAGCGGAAGCAATATTTTTTGCGATCAGCCTAGGTGCGATAAAATCAGAAATCACGTGCCAAGCGGTGTCCGTGGTCTCCGAGTTGTAGCCCGGTGTTTCGCTGGCAGTGACTTCTCCCCAGCCACTTGCTCCGTCCGCGATTACTTCCACCAGAAGGATTCTACGGTGATGCGAAACGCCAAAACTGGTTTCAAACGGCGCCTTGAGAGCCATTTGAACTTCCCGCAGAGTAATAGACTCTATCTTCATAGAACTCCAAAAGAGCCGTGATGCAAGTGCAGGGTATCAGGGATTAGGCCAAGGCGCGGCGAAGCCAGCTTCCTCGGCTTTGTTTATCCTGCTGGGCCGCACTATTCTGATCGCAACGCGCGTTGCACTTCTCCATATGTTGCCGTTCGTACGGTCACATTGAGCCAGTGACTCTAATTCCTAGCCCCGAACTTACATGTCCATCGCGCATTATATCTTATTGCAACATTCGTTGCATTCTTCACAATTGTGAACATGGTGTGAACAGCTTGCTCTGCAGCCAGATTCCCTGGGCCGCACGGTCAAGTTGCATTTATAAAATCGGTTTAATGATGCGCTTTTGGCAGCGCGGCTGTAGAATTCGCGGCGACGAGGAGGGATGAAAAATGAGTCGTCAACGCATGCCGGGAATCGCGATTGCATTGCTCGAAACGATGGTCCTGCTCGGAGCGAGCCTGTGCCTTGGTGCAGCGGGTGTTCGCGCGCAAGGAAAGCTCTCGCCGAAGTGGGAAGAGTTGACCGCGGCCGATTTTCGAGCGGGCGTTCAGCAATCGAAGGGAACCTGTTTGCTGCCATTTGGAATCATGGAAAAGCATGGCCCGCATTTGCCGCTGGGAACGGATTTGCTGAACGTGCGTTACGCTTCGCTGCAGGCGGTGGCGCAGGAGTACGCGGTCGTTTTCCCGGAGTATTATTTCGGGCAAATCTTCGAGGCGAAGCACGAGCCCGGAACCATTGCGTACAGTGTGGACTTGCAACTGAAGCTGCTGCAGGAAACGACGGATGAGATGGCGCGCAACGGATGCAAGAAAATTCTGATCGTGAACGGCCATGGCGGAAACGAACACCTGCTTCCGTATTTCGCGCAGTCGCAGATGGATAATCCGCACGACTACGTCGTGTACGTTCTGGATGGCGAACGAAGCAAAGCGGGTGGCCCGGCGAAGAAATCCACTGGGATTGATTATCACGCGGGAGAAAATGAGACCTCGAACACGATGGTGTCGCATCCCGATCTCGTGCACCTTGACCGCGCGAAGAACGAGTCGGGCGCGGATCAGAAACGATTGAATTTGCCCGAGGATGTGTACACGGGAATCTGGTGGTACGCGCGATTCCCGAATCACTACTCGGGCGACGGCTCCGTGGCGACAAAGGAGCTTGGCGAATGGAACATGAAGAATTGGATCGACGCCATTGTCGAGGCCCTTCGCGCGGCGAAGGCCGACGACCAGAGTCTGAAAATTCAGAACGAATTTTACGAGAAGAGTAAACACCCGCTTGATACGCGGCCGTGAGTTGTAGCGAGCTGGTGACTTGGGACTGGTTGCTCGTGACTCGTGTTCGGGGTAGTGTGACCGGTGTTCCGCGACGTGTGGCCTATGACCCTTGAGGGAGAGAGGACCCCTGCTCCTTCCGAGGCTCGGCGTAAACAGGGTCGCCAGGAATCCGGAACAAGATGGTGAAGGTTTTGTCTGGAAGGAGAGGGCCCCCACCCCCATTTTTTTGGAAGTGTTCATTCTAAAGGGTTTTAAGTGCTCTGTTTTGGAAGTGCGGATTCCAAAGGGGTTACAGGCGGGTTTTGCGGAAGTGCGGATTCTAAAGAGGTTAGTGACTCGTGACTGGCGAATTGTGACTGGTGGAGGAGAGAGGCGTTCCTGCCGAGGGCTAGATCTTTTGTGGGTGAGTTGGGCCGCGGAAAGAGGAGACGAGCACGGACCTAAAGGTCCGCCACTACAAAGCCAGGAGAGAGCTGTGCGGGGGAGAGGTTGGTGCGAGCGAAACATGGGAAATGATAGCAGGGAATTTAATTACTGTCAAGGTACAGTACCTGGGTACTTATCATTCGAATGAGACGCGGGGAAGTTGAAGAGTTAGAAGGAGTTGGCGGGAAATTTGTAGTTTGGTGAGACGGAAAATGCGGAAAAGTAAAAGGCGCACATGAAAACCGCCGGAGCGAGCGAAAAGGCCCCACCCTTTCACAAGCCAAAATCGAAAGGGTGGGCCACCCATAAGCGTTAACTTAACGGTTGACTTGGGCCTGGTTGGCGCATATGCTGCGCGCATGGCAGGGGAGCGGAAAGACTCGCCAATCGATAATTGGGCGGTGCTGCGCTCGTTTTTGCCTGCGGGGTGGGAAGCGAAG
>DATLVZ010000075.1:0-14746 GCA_035576885.1 Candidatus Acidiferrum sp.
TTCAGCGCCTTTTCAATCTCCGTCAGGGGAATTGCGCCTTCGCGAATAATTTTCCACGCTCCGCCTCGAACTTCGACAATCGTCGATCCAAGCACCGCCCCGGTCTCTCCACTGTCCAAAATCAGCGGCAGCCGTCCGCCAAGCTGTTTCATGACTTGCTCCGCGCTCGAGCAGGACGGAAATCCTGAAATATTCGCGCTCGTTCCTGTAATCGGCCCGTCAAACTCCTCGATCAATCCTCTGGCCACATCGCTCTTCGGCCAGCGCAACGCCACTTTTCCCGTGTTCGCCGTCACCTTCAGCGGCAAGCGGTTCGCCGCATCCACGACCAGCGTCAACGCTCCCGGCCAAAACTCCTGCGCCAGCCGCAAAAAATTCTGCGGCACCTCGCGCGCCATCTGCATGGCCTGCTCGAGCGAACGCACCAAAATGGGAAGCGCGCGCGTCTCCGGACGCCCCTTCACTCTGTAAATTTCATCTACCGCGGCGAGGTTAAACGGGTCGGCAGCCAGCCCGTAAAACGTGTCGGTAGGAATTCCGATGACACTTCCCCGGGAGAGAAAATCCGCTGCGTAACGCAGCACTTCCGCTTCCGGGTTTTGCGCATTCACGCGCAACAGTTCTGCCGGCAACTTTTTGGCCTTTGGCGAAGACATAAGCCCGCATTCCGCGCTTCGCCCGCAATTTCACTCAATCGGCCGACGCTACCATACCCCTCTAGCGCATGCAATAAGAGCCTGCCGTTGGAAGTGAGCGCCTCAGATACGCGTGGCGATGTGGCCAAATCTAGCGTCTCTCTCAAACACTTCGAAATTCTCATCCGTAACTTCAAGGCAAAACAAAGCATCAAACGCGTGTGATTCCGCTTTCCATTCTTGATCTTTCACCGATCCCCCAAGGCGCAACTGCAGCCGCCGCTCTACGCAACTCGCTCGACCTCGCGCAACATGCGGAAGCCTGGGGCTACCACCGCTTTTGGCTGGCGGAACATCACAACATGCCCGGCATCGCCAGCGCCGCCACCTCTGTGGTCATTGGTTATATCGCGGGCGGCACCAAAGCAATCCGCGTCGGCTCCGGCGGCATCATGCTACCGAATCATTCCCCTCTTGTGATCGCCGAGCAATTCGGCACGCTCGCCTCGCTCTATCCAGACCGCATTGACCTCGGCCTCGGCCGCGCTCCAGGAACCGATCAGCCCACCGCCCGTGCCTTGCGCCGCAACATGTCCGACACTTCGGACAAATTCCCCCAAGACGTCGAAGAATTGCAATCCTATTTTGAACCCGCCACGCCAAATCAAAAAATTCGCGCTGTTCCCGGCGCAGGTCTTCGCGTGCCCATCTGGCTGCTCGGCTCAAGCCTCTTCAGCGCGCAACTCGCCGCAGAACTGGGCCTGCCATTTGCGTTTGCATCGCATTTCGCGCCTGCCGACATGATGCAAGCCTTGCAGCTCTACCGCGCACAGTTCAAGCCTTCCAAGCAGCTCGATCGCCCCTACGCCATGCTCGGCCTCAACGTCGTCGTTGCCGAAACTGACGCCCAGGCACGCTACATTTTCTCGTCGGTGCAGCAGGCTTTCACCAATCTTCGTCGCGGCACTCCCGGCCAAATTCCTCCGCCCATCGACGACATCGATTCCTATTGGTCGTCCCAGGAAAAAGCCTCCGCCAGCATGACGCTCCTCTGCTCGGCAGTGGGCTCCCCAGACACCGTTGAACGCGGCGTGCTCAGATTCATTGAACTCACGCAACCCGACGAAATCATCACCACCGCGCACATCTACGATCACGCCGCCCGCCTCCGCTCCTTCGAGTTGCTCGCCGAAATTCGTGCCCGCCACATTTCTCGTAGTTCACAAAACGCTTCTTCTTTCGCTTCGTCCGCACAGCATAGTTAGGACCCGCCTGTCGCTTGCTCCGACGCTTCTAGGGGAAGCGAACCGCGTTCAGCACCGGTCCGTTAACCTCTCCCGCCCGAAATTTGCTACGCTCCTTTCAATGGCCACCGCCGGCAAACCCGCCCGCAAACCTGCGACCGCAGCCCTGACAGGAGTCCTCACCAGCCGCGACAACCGCTGGCTCAAAGAATTCCGCATGGCGCTCCGCGGCGGGCTTCCCACGGAATCCGGCTCCGTTGGCGTCGAAGGCGTCCGACTTGTCGAAGAAGCGCTTCGCTCTGGCTGCCCCATCGAAGCGGTCCTCCTCAGCGAGTCCGGCGAACGCCACCACGAACGTCTCGCTCCCCTTATTAGCCGGCCCGAAATGGCGTTTCCCGTTCTACGCACAACTGACCGCCTATTCGAAGGCCTCGCCGACACCGAGCATCCGCAAGGCGTCGCCGCTCTAGTCCAGCCACGCATCACGACTCTCGATGAATTGGTAAGCGCGCCCGCGTCTTCTTGCGCGCCGCTGCTTGTGGTTCTGGCGGGCGTCCAGGACCCGGGGAACGTCGGCACCATCTTGCGCACCGCTGCGGCGTTCGGGGCCACCGGCGCTGTCACAGCCGCTTCCGGCCAATCGGGCACCGCCAGTCCATTTTCGCCGAAAGCCCTGCGCGCTTCGGCCGGCGCGGCACTTCATCTCCCGATTCTGCCTGGAATGTCGCTGCCCATTCTTCTTACGCAACTGAAAATCGCGAATGTTCGCACTCTTGCATCCAGCGTGCACGAGCCGCGCGAAGGCGAACCGCGCGTCCTATCCCCCCGGGAAGTGGATTGGTGCGAGCCAGTCGCTCTCCTCGTCGGCAACGAAGGCGCCGGCCTCCCTGAAGAAGTGGAACGCAGCGCCGACGCCCGCATCCGCATCCCGATGGCCAGCGGCATTGAATCGCTCAACGCGGCTGCAGCCGCTGCGGTCCTGTTCTACGAAGCCGCCCGCCAGCGCCATCCCCAGCCATAGGGCCACCCCGTGTTTGCACTGAGCTTCGGAGGGCCGTGCCCGTCTTCGATGCTAAACTCTTCCTGTCCATGAGCCTCTTTTCCAAGCTTCCGCAACCCGCCTTCGAAGACTCCACGCACCAGCCCCTCGCCGAGCGCATGCGCCCTCGCACCCTGGATGAATTCATCGGCCAGGAAAAACTCCTCGGCCCCGGCAAACCGCTACGCCAGCAAATCGAAAACGATGAAATCACCTCGATGCTGCTTTGGGGACCGCCGGGCTGTGGCAAGACCACGCTCGCGCGACTGATTGCGCGCCTCACCCGCTCGGAGTTTGTGGCCTTCAGCGCCGTCCTCGCCGGCATTAAGGAAATTAAGGAAGTGATGGCCGCCGCGGAACACAAGTCCCACGCGGCTCAGCGCACTATCGTCTTCGTCGACGAAGTCCATCGCTTCAACAAAGCCCAGCAGGACGCGTTTCTCCCCTACGTCGAAGCCGGTCACATCACTCTTATTGGCGCGACCACCGAAAATCCGTCATTCGAAGTCATCTCGCCGCTTTTGTCACGTACCAAGGTCTATGTCCTCGATCCTCTGACCACACCTCAAATTGTGGATTTGCTCCGTCGCGCCATGGTCGACAGGGACCGTGGACTTTGTAACGAAAACGCGGAAGCAAGTGACGACGTCCTCTTCCGCATCGCTTCCTTCGCCAACGGCGATGCCCGCTCCGCCTACAACACCCTAGAACTCGCTGCTCGCAGTGCAAAGCCAGGCGCGGGGGGCGCGCGCACGATCACCCGCGAGCTTCTTGAAGACGTCCTCCAGCGCAAACTACTCCGCTACGACAAAGCCGGCGAGGAGCACTACAATCTCATCTCCGCGCTCCACAAATCCGTACGAAACTCCGACCCCGATGCGGCGCTTTACTGGCTCGCGCGCATGATCGAATCCGGCGAGGACCCGCTTTATCTCGTCCGCCGTATGGTGCGCATGGCCAGCGAAGATATCGGCCTCGCCGAGCCCGGCGCGCTGGCCGTCACTCTCGCCGCCAAGGATGCGTTCGATTTCCTCGGCGCGCCCGAAGGCCATCTCGCGCTTGCCCAAGCCGCCGTCTATCTCGCGCTCGCCCCAAAATCCAATGCCGTTTACACTGCCTACGGCGAAGTTATCGAGGACGTGCACAAGACCGAAGCCGACCCCGTTCCCCTGCACCTTCGCAACGCCGTTACCGGCCTCATGAAAAATGTCGGCTACGGCGAAGGCTACAAGTACGCTCACAGTTTCGACGACAAAGTTACCGACATGACCTGCCTCCCAGGCAATCTCGGCAGCCGCACATACTACAAGCCCACAGATCAGGGCTTCGAGCAGCGCCTTCGCGCTCGCCTCGACGAAATTCGAAAGCTCAAATCCCGGCCGGCGTCCAATCCCTGAGGTGATCGGATGAAACAAATCGCATTTTTACTCGTAAGCTTGCTTCTCTGCATTCCTGCCGCGGCGAAGCGCAAACCGCCGAAGCGCCCGCGCATTCTGGGGATCGCCGGCGTCACCATTCTTGTTCCGGATATCCCCGAGGCCCACAAGTTCTATGAAAAACTTATCGATCCGAATCACTCTTGCGAGTACTGCGACAACGTTCCTCCGCGCTTCTTGCTTCTCCCCAGCGGACAGCGAATCACACTCGAAAAAGTGCCCATTCCTTCTCCCACAAACCTTCTCGCCGAAGTATCTTTTGTGACGGACGACATGGAGGGATTCAAGAAATTCTTCAAAGCTCACAAAATCTATTTTGACGAGGTCAGGAAGAAGCGCGGCGGTGAACTTATCCGCATTTTGTTCCAGGATCCCGAGGGCCATCACCTTTCCATCACGGATTCCTATCACTTAGGACACTCCGAGGACCTGAACGCCGGCCTGCCACCTTCGAATCCAGCCAATCCTGTTCGCATCATTCACGCGGGCATTATTGTCAAGGACCGAGCCGCCACCGATCAGTTCTACAAAGACCTCCTCGGGTTCCGCCCTTACTGGCACGGCGGCATGAAAGATGACGAAACCAATTGGGTCGCCATGCAAGTCCCCGACGGCACCGACTGGGTCGAATACATGCTACGCATCGCCCCCAACGCCGATAAGCACACACTCGGCGTAATGAACCACATTGCGCTCGGCGTTCCAGACATTCATGCCATCGCCAACCAGATCGTCAAAGCCGGCATCCAACCAACCGAGTCTCCCAAAATCGGCCGCGACGGCAAATGGCAGCTCAATCTCTACGACGCCGGCGATACGCGCGTCGAATTCATGGAATTCACTCCTGTCCAAAAACCCTGCTGCTCGGAATTCACGGGGCCGCACCCCGTGCCTCAACCTCCCGCTAAGGCGCCCTTCCCACAATGACTCGTTTTCGCTTCCCAAACCGGCTCCTGGGGTTTTCGTCTCTCTGTTCTCTTATCCTTTTCCTGCAGTTTGGTTTTTTCGCTCCGCGCGCTCGCGCCCAGGATCTCGACAAGCCCCTCCAAAACATCGACGACGAAGTCACGGCCTTCAGCTTCGCGCCTGACGGCCGCATCGTCTATTCCGTCCGCCGCAACATCAAAACCAAGAAATACGATCTCCAGCACGATGACATTTGGCTTCAGGAGACTAACGGCAAGCGCCGTCGGCTTCTCCAGGGCGAGAAATTCAATCGCGGCGATCAGCCCTTTTCCTACACCGGCGACGCCTTCCATTGGTCTTCCAACGGCCGCCTCATCCTCGCTCAACTCTTCACCACCACCGTCGTCGACGAAACCGGCCGCACCGAAGACTCCTTCATGACCCTCGTTATGGAAGAAAACGGCAAAGAAATCCGCCTGGGAAAAGGGGAAAGCACCATCCAGGACTGTTTCGACGCCACCTGGCTGCAAGACAACGCCACCATTGTCTATCTCACCGAAGCCGTCAAGCCCCGCATGTTGTTCTCCTTCCGTTATTCCAATATCACGACCGGCCCGGCCGGCCTCGCCTTTGAAGGCCGCACCTTTATCGACTCCGATCGCATCCCCGGTACCAACGCTGCCATCGCCGTCGAGCGCAATCGCGCATTGACCGGTCCACCCCGCCTGCAGCGTCTCGATCTCCTTGCGCAGGACGACAAGGAAGTCGCCACCCTAGATGGCTACGAAGGCGGCCTTTCGGTTTCACCCAGCGGCGAAAAAGTTGCCTATTTCATCGACCGCGAAATTCTCGAAGTGCGCAACCTCGCCGTTCCCGATCATTTTGTCCGCCTCCGTGTGGGTCTCGGTGTTTTCCGCTGGGCCCACGACGAAAATCGCATCCTCCTCAAGCGCGCCACGGAAAGAAAATCCGGAGACATGGTCTGGATTAACATTCCCCCGCTCCTGGCGCAGCAACCCGGCAAGGATGTCCCTATCATCCAGCCAACCCCGCAACCAATCCTCCACGGCCTTACCTTCCGCGACTTCGCCATCTCCCCCGACGGCCGCCTCCTCGGCGTCGTCCTGCCTGGCAAACGCAATCTCATGATCTTCCCCCTTTCTGGCTAATGGGACAGACATTCCTGTCTGTCGTATTTTCTGTCTGCTGCCTGACTGTCACGGCCGTGATCGACTACAGCCACCTCTCTTAAAAAAATGAACCCGCGCCACACATCCGCGCGGGTCGTCCATTCCCCCAACACGCCGCCTCAACTCATTCGAACTGCTTCACTCGCTTCCGATGCTCCATAAAAATGCACGCATCCTCAACCACCATCAACCCCGCCGCCCTTGCTCGCTCCGCCGCTTCCGCATTTTCAATCCCCAGCTGCATCCAAACCACGTTCGCGCCAACTTTTATCGCGCCTTCCACCACCGGCGGCACATCTTCCGCTCGACGAAACACGTCCACGATCTCGATTTTCTCAGGGACATCTTCCAGCCGCGCGTAACTCTTCTCCCCCAGCACTTCCTTTTCGTTCGGATTCACTGGAATTACTTTGTATCCCGCCGCTCGCATATATTCTGTCACTTCGTAACTCGGCCGCGTGGGATTCGAGGACAGCCCCACCACTGCGATCGATTTATATTTTTTCAGGATTTCGAGGATTGGATCAGCGGTGACGGTCGCGCCTTCCGGCAACAACACTCTCATCGTGCCGCCAACTCGCCTTTTCCTGCTCGCTTCGCCAAAATCTGCCCCATCGCCGCCAGGCACTTCTCATTCTCTTCCGCCGTCCCCACTGACACGCGAAATGCTTCCGGAAATCCCATCCATCCCAAAGGCCGCACGATCACTCCCAGGTTCAGCAGCTCGTCACACAAATTCTTCGCTTCCGGCCCCACTTCCATAAAAACAAAATTCGTCTCGCTCGGCACCGGCCGCAAGCCCAGCCTGGCTAAGCCTTCGCTCAAACGTTTCCGTTCGCTCGCATTCGTCGCGATGCAGCGCTCGACGTGTTCCCTGTCATCCAGCGCCGCCAGCGCTCCTGCCTGCGCTACTCCCGACGTGTTGAACGGCGTCCTCAATTTGTTCATCGCGGAAAGCAGTGCTGGCCGCCCGATGGCAAAGCCGATGCGCATCCCCGCCAAGCCGTACACTTTTGAAAATGTTCGCAGAATTAGCAGATTCTTCCGCTTCCGATACAACTCCTCCGAGTGTCTGCGATCCAGGCTTGGCGCGTAATGGATATACGCTTCGTCGAGCACCACCAGCACGCCGTCGGGCACGCGCACCAGAAACTCCTCAAACTCCTCCGCGCGAAACGCCGTGCCCGTCGGATTGTTCGGATTTGCCAGATAAATCACGCCTGTCTTCGGCGTAATCGCTCCCGCCATCGCCTTCAAGTCAAATGCAAAATCCTTCTGCGGAACAAGCACCAGCTCCCCTCCGCTCGCGCGAATCGCAACAGAAAACGGCGCGTAGCTTCCGTACGACGTCATCCCCTGCAACCCCGCTCGCAAAAGCACGCGCGAGGCCAAATCAATAATCTCACTCGACCCCAGCCCCACAAAAATCTCGTCCGTGGAAACTCCCGTCCGCGCCGCCAGCGCCTCGCGCAGCAGATGCGTTCCTCCATCTGGATAACGGTGCGCCTCCGCGAGCGCTTTCTTGGCGGCTTCCACCGCCTTTGGCGATGGCCCGAGCGGATTTTCATTCGACGCCAGCTTTACGGCGTGAATCTTCAGCTCGCGTTCCACTTCCTCGATCGGCCGCCCCGGCACATACACGGGCAGCCCTCGAATGTAATCCGGTATCAGATCTTCAATCGTCCGTGTCATCGTGTTCGGATTTCTCGGTGAACTCTCAGTTCTCTGCGCAAGTTGTGGAAATACCCGATTCCTTTCTATTCTCGCACCCTGAAACACGCGTTGCATAATCGCTGCAGGTGGCGTGCTCCACCAGCTAACCTCGCACCCCTCTCCTTCACTTCCTGTACTTCATCTATTCCCCGTCGCCTTCTTCAACTGCTCGATCTCCGCCCTCCGCAGCGCCCGATATTTCCCCGGCTCTACATCCAAAATCAGCGGCCCCATTTGTACTCGCCGAATTTTCTCCACCAAATGTCCCACCTTCTCGAACATCCTCCGAATCTGCCGGTTCCGTCCCTCGATCAAAATCACTTCATACCACGGATTCGCTGCGTCCTCCACAAGCCGTATTTTCGCCGGCGAGGTTTTCACTTGCCGCCCATCCTCCAATTCAATCGGCACTCCCGCGCGCAGCCGCTCCAGGGACTTCTCATCCGGCTTTCCGCTGACCTTCACCAAATACGTTTTCGGCATGTGCGAGCCGGCCTTCATCATCTTCTGTGCCAGCGCTCCATCATTCGTCATCAACAGCAATCCTTCGCTCGCATAGTCCAGCCGCCCCACGGGATACACCCGCCCCACGCGCTTTTCAATCAAATCCATCACCGTTGGTCGCCCCTCTGGATCGCTTACGGTCGTCACATATCCCTTCGGCTTATTCAGCAGAAAATAGACCGGTCCCTCCGGTTTCTCAATTTGCCTCCCGTCCACACAAATAACATCTTGCTCGGCATCAGCTTTCGTTCCCAGTTCGCGCACAACCACGCCGTTCACCGTAACGCGACCTGCAACGATAATCTCCTCGCAGGCGCGGCGCGACGCAACCCCGCACCCCGCCATTATCTTTTGCAATCGTTCGAGTGCCATCAGCTAGATCGTGTAGGGCCCGCCTTCCGAGGCCGGCCGCTCTTGTAGTGGCCGGTCTTTAGACCGGTGCTTTTCTCTGTCTTCTGTGCGCTCTTTGGGAATTCTGTTTGGCAATATGCTTTGGCCCTTCATCGAACCGATCCAAATTCTTTCCCGTTACGCTCTTCCGCAACTCTTCCACTTCCTTCGGCCCCAACAATCGGTATCTCCCCCGTGGCAAACCCTCCACCGACAAACTCCCCAATCCAATGCGCATCAACTTCTCCACCGGATGCATTTCCTTCATTAACACGCGCCGCAACTCCTCCTTCTTCGAATCCCGCATGCGCACTTCGTACCAAAAATTCGCCGCCCGCCCGCGCGTTGCATCTGGCTGCCGCACCGTCTTCATTTTCAATCCTACTTCTTTTCCAATCCGGTCCAAGTCCGCCAAGGTCAGCATGCCCTTCACTTTGACGTGATACACCTGTTCGATCTGCGCCCAGTTCTTTAGCATTTCAGCCGTCAGATCGCCGTCATTCGTCAAAAACACCAGCCCCGACGCCGCATACTCCAAGTTCCCGACTGGAAACACGCGCTCCGGCAATCCCCGCAGACAATTTCGCAAAGTCTTCCGCCCCTCAGGATCAGCCATCGTCGAAACCACTTCCGGGGGCTTGTGCAAAGCCAAGTAAACATTCCGTTGCGCCGTTGCGCCGACAGTCCGGCCCGCCGCTTCAATCTTGTCCTTCGCCGGATCAGCCTTCGTTCCCAGTTCCCTCACCACCAGGCCGTTCACGCGCACCTGTCCGCTCAAGATCAATTGCTCCGCATGCCTCCGCGAAGCAATCCCGGCCCGCCCAATAATCTTCTGTAATCGTTCCTGCATATCGTCTTTGCGTGTATTCCGGCCACGCGCCTGTAGGGGCACGATATATCGTGCCCGTCTTGACGGTATCGCCGTACCATTCCTCGGTGGGAAATCTACTCTCCAGCAGCCGTGGACTTCACGACGGGCGGTGGCGGATCTTCATCGAGTTGCCCCGAAGGCATCCCTTCGGATGTGGCCAGCGCTTCGTGTTCGCGAAACGCCTCGGCTTCCGCAAGATCCTCTCCAACATGTGCGATTGCTTCGGCTGTGTCGTCATGCGTGTGCTCATGCGAACCCGCTCCCTCGGACAGTGCGCCCTCGCCAGCCTCGGTTGTACGCGCTCCTTCGCTCGCCACTTGCCACTCCTCACTCGCCACTTCCCCACCCGAAGGCGCGACTCCCTCATCGCTCCCCAGCGCCTCGCGAGCCAGCGCCTCGAACTCCTTCAAGCTCGGCAACTCTTCCAGATCGCTCAACCCAAACCGCATCAAAAATTCCTTCGACGTCTTATAAAGTATCGGCCGCCCAATCACTTCTTTCCGCCCCGCCGTCGTAATCAACCGCTTGTCCAAAAGCGTGCTGATCACGCCCGACGTATTCACCCCGCGAATTTCCGAAATCTCCGGCGAAGTCACCGGCTGCTTGTAAGCAATTACCGCCAGCGTCTCCAGCGCCGGCATCGTCAAGCGCAGCGGCGGCCGCAAGCTCTTGATGAATCTCCGTACCACGTCATGCTGCTGCGGCTTGGTGTACAACTTGTATCCGCCAGCCACCGCGCGAATCTCAATCCCGCGCTCCTCCGAGCCATAACTTCCCACCAACTCATCGAGCGCTGCCTGCACCACAAGCTTCTCTTCCCCCAGCGCCTTGGCGAGTTGCTCGATCGTAGCCGGCTCATCCGCCGCATAAATAATCGCTTCCAACGCCGCTTTTCTCTCTTCGTTTGTCATACTGGCCTCGTGTCCGATTGCCGCGTCCGAACCTTCCGTGCACCTGTCATTCCGAGCGTAGCGAGGAATCTCTCTTCGTCTTTTCTGCTCTTCTCCGTGTCCTCTGCGCCCTCAGCATCCTCTGCAAATATTCCGAACTCTTTTGTACTCACGATTCACTATCCACTACTCACTATTTGTATTCCTCATCAATCTGCTTTATCTCTCCCCGCTCATCGAAAATTACATCAAACGCCTTGCCCTTCTTCACCACAATCTCACCAAACTGCTTCTCCTGCGCCAAGCCCACCGCCTGCAATTTCACCATTTCCAAAACCGCCAGAAACGCCACAATCATCGCGTGCCGCGAAGGACAAGCCTCAAAAAACTGAATCAGATTCACCATGCTGTCCGCACTGGCCAAAATCTGCGCCCGCAACGCCGCGATCATCTGCGCCACGGTAAACTGCTCGTGCTGCAACTCGATCCGCGAAACTTCCTTGCGCCGCTCGAGGACCTGCTGAAAGACTTTCACCAAGTCCACAAGCGAAACGACCAGCTCGCCTTCCGTCCCCTCGTCGTTATAAAGCGATTTGTCCGGCTTCGACCAGACGTTCTCTTCAATCTGCTGCTTCTGATACAAAAGCTGCGCCGCGTTCTTGAACTTCTCGTGCTCCACCAGCCGCTGCACCAATTCCGCCCGCGGATCGCCCTCCGCGCCTTCCTCCGCAGCCAACGGATCCGGGGGCAAGAGCATCTTCGACTTGATGTAAATCAAAGTGGCGGCCATATAAATAAAATCCGCGGACACATCCACATTCAGCTCTTCCAACTTGTGCAGGTATTCGAGGTATTGGGCCGTGATCAACGAAATCTGAATATCGTGAATATTCATCTCCTGCTTCTTGATCAAATCAAGCAGCAGGTCCAGCGGCCCCTCATACAAAGGTATGCTCACCTTGTAAGCCGCATTCTTGGCGCTTTCCGCGCCCGCATCTCCCGTCATCTTATTCCCCGGCGTAGCCATTCTCAGATCTCTCTGCCCCAAACGCTCTCCGCACAATCTGCCGAACTCTTCGGCCTGTAAGGGATGGACTGACCTCTCAATTTTTCCACCTCAATTCTATACTGATTCTCTAGCTCTCGTCGCCGAACCTAGGCCCGCCTCGCGAACACGCAAAGTCGCACCTTCCCGAAATTCTTCTTTGGGGGGTGACGGAATTACCCTCGGGTTTCGTCCCATCCGTTGCTAACCGCCAAGTCTGACGGTAAACTTACCGTCGTTTCCAGCGTCCAACCTGATCATGAACAAATTCTCCAAGTACCGCGTGCTCATCGCTGGCATCCTTTCCCCCCTGGCGGCCTTAATCTTCTACGAGCTGGTCTATGAAACTCTGACTGCCCGTAGCACCAACCTAGAACACGATTGGCTTTTCCGCCTTTCCGTTTCTACGCCTGCGATGCTTATACCATTTCTCTTCACGCTCTGGCTTGTCCTCAAAGACCGGCGACAACACCCGCTTTCCCGCTCCGCCCAAATAGGGTTCGGCCTCGCCATTCTCTCGGTCTTTCTTGCCGCAAAACCCATCAGCGATGGCATCACCCGCGCCAAGCAATCCCGAAACCAAGCCTTGCAAGGCGTCCCCGCACCTTTATTCACTACCATGGATATTCTCGGAAACTCTCAGCGCCTCGCGGATCACAAAGGAGAAGTCGTGCTCGTCAACATTTGGGCCACTTGGTGCGGCCCCTGCCGCGCGGAAATGCCCAAGCTCGATCAGCTATATCGAGACAAAAAACAACAAGGCTTCATCGTTTTCGGATTATCGGACGAAGACGTCCCTCAGCAACGTAAATTCCTTAAACAGATCCCCGTGACTTATCCTCTTCTCACACTGAATGGCGACGTTCCCAGTCTCTATCGCGAAATTGCGCGCTATCCGGCGATTTTCCTCATCGATCGCCAGGGTCGCCTCCAACCCGCGCCGCCTCCCGGTCAGCCTTTCGAGAAGCTCCAAGCATCCATTGATGCTCTGCTTAAGTAGCGCCTTGTTTTTCAGTAGTGCTTTATTCTTCAGCAGCGCCTTGTTATTCTTTGTCGCCACTAGCCGCTAGCCACTCGTCACTTTCTGTCACCAAAAACTTCCTGCCTCTTCTTCCCCCACCCAAAAACTGCTTCCCGAACCCGCTCCATCGTCTTCCTCGCCTCCACCCGCGCCCGCTTCGATCCCTCATCAATCATTTCCAAAACCCGCCCCGGCCGCTTCTCGTACTCCACTCTTCGTTCCCGCACCGGCGCAATCCACTTAATCAAATTCTCCGCCATCGCGGCTTTGCACTCAATGCACCCAATCCCCGCCGTGGTGCACCCTTGCCGCACCCACTCCAACCGCCCTGGCTCCCCCGCCGAGAACAGTTTATGCCAGTCGTACACCGGACACACGTCCGGATTTCCCGGATCCGTTCGCCTCTTCCGCGCCGGGTCCGTCACCATCACCTTCGTCTTCTTCCGTATCTCCTCATCCGTTTCGCTCAACGTAATCGCATTCCCATAACTCTTCGACATCTTGCGCCCATCCAGCCCCGGTATCCTCGGCGTCTTCGTCAGCATCACTCCCGGCTCGACGAGCAGATGCGTAAGCCTGCCCAGCCCGTTCGATAAGTAATAGCCTCGTTCTTGAAGCGACGACGCACGATATGCAGACTTAAGCAAATTGATCTTGTCGGCGAGCGTAGTCTTCGCCGAAGGCGTGATTTCGAGGCCAGCCTTGGAAGATATCCCACAGGCTGTGGCGATCCCGTACAACTCTGTGTCTTTGGTAAAATTGGTAAAAACAGGATCCGCATACGCTAGATTGCATCGCCGCACAATCTCCCGGCTCAACTCCACATGCGAAACCTGATCCTCCCCGACCGGCACATAGAGCTGTGCTCCCTTTTCGCTGTAAATCACAATATCCGCCGTCTGCAAACACGGATACCCTAAAAACCCGTAATTGTGCAGATCCTTATCCTTCACCTGCTCCAAAGCCTCTTTATACGTCGGTACCCGCTCCAACCAACTCAACGGCGTCACCATCGACAGCAACAAATGCAACTCCGCATGCTCCGGCACCAATGACTGCAGAAAAATCACGGACTTGGACGGATCCAGCCCCGCCGCCAAATAATCCGTCATGATTTCGATAGTGTTCAGGGCAACGGCGGAGGTGTCCGCGTAGTCGCTCGTCAAAGCATGCCAATCCGCAATGAAGTAAAAACACTCATACGCCGGCACCGGCGCTTTAAACTCCTCGCTCAGCGCATTTTGTAATCGAACCCAGTTTTCCAACGCCCCAAAATAATGCCCAATGTGCAGCCTCCCTGTGGGCCGCATCCCGCTAATCACGCGACTCCTCTTCTTCCCCCCAGCCCCTGTCGTCACCCGTGTCTCCCTATCTCCCAGATAGCCGCTCGGCTCGCGCAACCGTCATTCCGAACGGAGCAGGCCGACGCTTTTTCTTTCCGCTTCGCTCCTGCGAAGCGGTCGGCCTGCGCAGTGAGGAATCTCTCTTCGCTTCTATCTGGCGCCGCTGCTCGCATACCCTGCATTAAACTCTTTCTTTTCCCTTGACAAAAGTTAACTTTCGCGGTACTATCTGCATTGGATAAGTTCGCGCCCTCAACCCAAGCAATCATCCCGTCAATCGCGTAAGTCATTTAGAATCCGCACTTCTACAAGTGTTCATTATAAAGAGCTTGATATTCTTTAGAATCAACACTTACACAAAACCGGGGGGGAGGGGTACCCCGTAATCCTCTTCCTCCTGTACTTCCCATGCCTCCTTTATTTCAAAATCTCCCGCGCAATGATCGTCCTCTGGATCTCGCTGGTCCCCTCATAAATCGTAATCACCCGCGCGTCCCGGTACATGCGCTCGACATCGGT
>DATLVZ010000076.1:0-16016 GCA_035576885.1 Candidatus Acidiferrum sp.
GCCGCGGAAGTGCTCGGACAACACGGGCTTGAGGGCACCACCATTCCGCGCATCGCCCAGCACGCCGGGTTGACCCCGGGGGCCGTCTATCGCCGTTTCCCGGACAAGGACGCGCTGCTGGAGGCTGTGGTCATCGGCATCATGGAGCGGCAGGAACAGAGGTTGCGCATGGCGCTTACGCCCGACATGGTCCGCCAGATTCCGCTGGCCGTTTTTGCCGAGCAGCTTGTCAGCAATATGCTCGTCAGCTACCGCGCAAACGCCGGCCTGTTGCGTGCGCTCCGGCAGTTCTCGCAGGGGCGCTTTCATACGCCGTTTTGCAAGCGAGTCGCCAAACTGGAGATGCGCAGCATTCAGCACCTCGTGGAGTTGTTCTTGCTGCATCGGAATGAGGTCAAGCACCCCGACCCGCGGCTCGCCTTATCCTTCGCCCTAATGACGCTCACCAGCACTCTCGTCGAACTAATCCTGGCCGATCACGATTTGAAATACTGGCAGGCCGTCATTCCCAAGGATGACCTGTCACTTAAGCGCGAGCTCCTGCGCTCTTTTCTGAGCTATTTGGGTATCGAGCATAAGAATAACTGAACGCTGCACCAATAATTACAATCCGCCCTCCGCTCGCCGTGCCCGCCTTCACATTTCGATGTAAACCACTACGCGGCAATTTCCGGATTACCGGAAGCTATCCGGCTTCCACGGCGGAATTACTCCTGTGAAGTCCGCTTGTAGGATGTGATCTCGATTGCTTCCGGTTGGCGGGCCATCCGGAAGTTGAAACTGGGCGCAGTCCGCTAGCCTCGGCCCTGCGGACCTACCGAATCGGCCTTGCCGTGGCACACTTGCTTGATGAAATACGCGGCGAGGCGTGGAATCGAGACTCTTTTGGTAGCCGGTTTGGTTTTGCCATTGAAGTATGAGGCTGTTCCTGTCTGGAACCATTTGCGGTTTCAGCGGCTGCCTGTTCCGCCAGCCGCCACTGCACTTGGCGGGATCTTCCCAACGGGGCCACCGAATATGGCGGCATACTCGCTAACGGGGATCGCGAGCTCTCCATTTAGGCTGAACCAACACAGGCCGAAAAGAATCGCGAGTAATCGGGAATGCTAGTGGGGGCGACGACCGTTTCAGGATTTCGTTCGCTTTATTTTAGCCCCGGCCCATGATCCTCAGGATGCGGGCGCGAAGGCTGCAAGTTCGCGGGAGACATCATCTATGGTGGCCAGCGGGCACGCGACATGGACCGTTTGACCAGGTTCATCTGCGTCGATCAGCAAGGTGCCGTCATGTGTGCGGATGTGAACGTGTTGTTCGCCGTCCTGCACCTCAACCAGTTCAGCCTCGGGATATTTTTGCAGTTCTTTCGCCACCGCGTGCACCAGGGGCATGAACTTCCCGGCGCCTTCTCCCGCCTCTTCCAACTTCCCGCGAGGTACGAAGTGTAAGGCCATCGGAACAACAGCTGCCGGCAGCCAGACGTGTACATGCGATCCGTTGACACGGTGTTCGTCGACATCGACTCGCAGAAGACCTTCGCGAAAGGTATAAGCCCCCGCCATAACTACTGTGGCCCCAAAACCCAGAGCGATTTTCGCGAGCAGTACCATTTCACTCATCCTCTCCGGTCTCTCGCTTTCTGCAAGAGACCGTCCCGGTGCTCGACCCTGTGAATCCTACTGCTTAATCCGTGACGTTCTTCGAATCCAGCCATACGCGGATCGTGTTCTCATCATCCTTCACCGAAACGAGTTCCACGTCGCCTTGCCCAGCAAGAGCATGCAGTCCAGCCACGATATCCAGTTCGTCTTTCGAGCCAGAGAGCAGCGCTTCAACGACCTTCATGGGAACTTTGACTTCAATCTGCGCATCCCTCGAACTCTTCTTGTTGTGAACGTGAACCAGCATCTGGCCATTCTTCTTCGTAACGCTGATGTCCGCATCGTTGCTTTGCACGGTTACGAATTCGCCGTCTTTGGCTGTGCGAACGGCTTCAAATATGGCTCGAACGTCCACGCCATCGCAATCCATGCAGCCGATTCGAACCTTGCCGTTGTGCAGCCGGTCGTGGTCGATCGCCGGCAAAACCTTTTCCGCCAGCTCGAGAGGGACATTGACCTTTACAGTTTGGCCTTTCGAATCGGATCGAATGACGCGCACGTGAAGCCAGCGGTCTCCGTGAGCGGATGTGCTCGACTGGTTTGCATTTGTTTGCGCTTGGATACCTAGAGGGGCAAAGAGAAATGCGGCGGCCAGGAATGCAATTGCGGGGAACAGGTGCCGGGTGCGGCTGGTCATAGCGGGATGCCTCCTTTGGGCATTTGGAGAGAGATACGAGGGTCACCACAGAAAAGTTTCCTAATTTGTGCTCTCAACTTGCCTGCGCCCAGAGCTAGGGGCCTTAAGCGGGCGGGCCCTATATCCAGATTTTGGGCGGCTGAGCACGCCGCCGGGTGTGGTACATTGGCGCTACGGGTGTCCGAATTGCGCAGCCTGCTTCTCGGGACGCTGGTCCCCTCAGTCTGCGCTGTTTTGGGTGGTGTCCTGTGGTTTTCGCGTTCTGGCGATTGAGCCGATCTGCGGCTCTTTCCTCTATTTGTGCCTTCTATTCGTATTGTCCAGCATTGGCCCAACAGTCTTCCTGGGAAGCTAAAATGGTGGCGGCTGGCAAGGCATTTCAAGAAAGAAAATTCCCGGAAGCGGAACAGCTCTACGCCAATGCTTTGCAACAGGCTGAACTCTTTGGTCCCACCGATCCTCGCCTGGCCACCACTCTGAACAACCTGGCAGAGCTTTATGTCCAGCGCGGCCGGTACGCTGAAGCTGAATCTCTCTATAAGCGATCCATTGAGGCCTGGGGAAAGGCTCGTGGGCCTCGGGAGCCTTCCCTGGCACCTGTCTTGGGCAATCTGGGAGCGCTTTACCGTCTGACTGGCCGATATTCCGAGGCGGAGCTATTGTTGAAGCAGGCCCTTCAGATTCGCGAGGGCGCCTATTCTCCGAGCGACCCGCGCGTAGCGGCCAGTGAGAGCCAGCTCGGCGAACTTTATCGGATGGAGGGGAGATTTTCCGAGTCAGAGAGCATGCTGAGCCAAGCTCTCGCAATGGAAGAGAAAGCTTCGGGACCTGACAACATCGCACTGGTAACGCCACTCAATTTTCTCGCTGAGCTGTATCGTGCAATGAACCGTTACCACGACGCGGAGGAGCTTTACTCCCGGGCGATCTCGATTCAGGAAAAAGCACTAGGGCCGGAGCATCCCGATGTGGCTGTTACCGTGAATGATCTGGCGGAGCTTTACCGGAATGAGGGTAAGTTCTCTGAAGCCGAACCGCTTTACAAACGATCGCTTGCCATTCGGGAGAAGACTTTCTCCCCTGGCGACACCTGCGTAACAACCGCAATCAACAATCTCGGATTACTTCGCGAAGCCCAGGGCCTCTACGTCGATGCTGAGCTGCATTTCCGCCGCGTGCTGGACTTGCGCATGCAAGCTCTCGGGCCCGAGCATCCGGACCTGGCCACGCCGCTAAACAATTTGGCGGAACTGAACGCCCGGCAAGGACGTTATTCCGAGGCCGAGAAACTTTACAAACGCACCCTCGATATACGCGAGAAAGCCTACGGTCCGGAACATCCAGATGTGGCGGCCAGTCTGGTGAACTTGGCACAACTCAAACAGGTCCGCAAAAAGTACCGCGAAGCGATCGACCTCCAGCAACGCGCCCTGACGATTCGCGAGAAAGTGCTTGGGCCGGAGCATCCGGCCGTGGCGTCGAGCCTGAACAACCTCGGAGAGCTGAACTTTGCTCGCAAAGACTATGCGGCGGCCGGCGAGTTTTATCGACGGGCCCTGGCCATCCGGGAAAAAGCGCTGGGGCCTGAGCATCGCGCGGTTGCCCTCTCGCTGCACGATCTGGCGGATTTGTACTGCGTCGAGGGAAGATATCCCGACGCCGAGCCGCTGTACGAGCGCGCGCTTGCGATCCGCGAAAAAATTCTCGGAAAGAATCACCCGGATGTCGCGGCGGTGCTGGAGAGCTATGCGAAATTGCTGCGCGAAACGGGACGGCCGACGAAGGCTGAGGATCTGGAGCAACGTGCGCGGCAAATTCGAGCGGCGGCTCCTAAAGCAATTCCGAGAACTGGGAATCCATATACATAATCTCTAAAGGTGCAATCCAGTCGCGCATGCAGCCGGATCATGCCGAGCGCCATTTGAGGAAAACGGCCGCGAGTGGCGGGAGCGTCAGGCAAAGAGAATGCGGACGGCCTTGCGCGGGCTGATTCGAGGCGTTTTGACCGCCTAGATTGCCCACATTCGAGCCGCCGTAATTGGCGGCGTCCGTGTTCAGAATTTCCTCGTAAAAACCAGGCTGGGGAACGCCGACAAGGTAGCCTTCGCGGACAACGGGAGTGGCATTCAGAATCACCACGAGCAAGTCCTCGGGCTTCTTGGCATTGCGGACAAAAGCGAAGACGCTGTTATCGGCGTCGTTGGCGTCAATCCACTCGAACCCTTGCCAATCGAAATCCACTTCGTGAAGCGCGGGCTGGGCGGCGAGCAGCCTATTTAAATCACGCACGAGGTTTTGTACTCCGCGGTGCGAATCGTATTGGAGCAGGTGCCAGTCCAGACTGCTCGCCTCGCTCCACTCGTTGCGTTGTGCCAGTTCCTGGCCCATGAAAAGGAGTTTCTTGCCGGGGTGGGCGCACTGATAGGCCAAGAGGAGGCGCAGGTTTGCAAATTGCTGCCACAAGTCGCCGGGCATTTTGTGCAGAAGCGAATTTTTCCCGTGTACGACTTCGTCGTGGGAAAAAGGAAGCATGAAATTCTCGGAGAAGGCATAGAGCATCGAGAAGGTCAGCTTGTTGTGTTCGTATTTGCGATGAACGGGATTCGCCGAAAAATATTTTAGCGTGTCGTTCATCCAGCCCATGTTCCATTTGAGACTGAAGCCCAGACCGCCGAGATAGGTGGGCCGGGAGACACTGGGCCAGGACGTGGATTCTTCGGCGATGGTGAGGATCCCGGGGAAGCGGCCGTGAGCAACTTCGTTCATGCGCTTGATGAAAGCGATGGCGTGGAGATTTTCGCGGCCCCCGAACTCGTTAGGGATCCACTCGCCCGGTTTGCGGGAATAGTCGAGATAGAGCATGGAAGCGACGGCGTCCACGCGAAGGCCATCGATGTGATATTTATCCAGCCAGAATAAAGCGTTGGAGATGAGGTAGTTCTGGACCTCGTTGCGGCCGTAGTTGTAGACGAGCGTGCCCCAGTCCGGATGCGTACCCTGGCGCGGGTCGGCGTGCTCGTAAAGATGCGTTCCATCGAACTGTGCGAGGCCGAATGTGTCTCGCGGGAAATGCGCCGGCGTCCAGTCCAGAAAGACGCCGATGCCGGCGCGATGGCAGCGATCGACAAACTGCATGAATTCAGCCGGAGACCCGTAGCGGCTGGTGGCGGCGAAATAGCCAATCGTTTGATAACCCCAGGAACCATCGAAGGGATGCTCCATGATGGGAAGCAGTTCGATGTGGGTGTAACCAAGATCCTTCACGTAGGGAATGAGTTGATCGCCGAGTTCGCGGTAAGTCAGCCAGCGATTTTTTTCCTCGGGGATGCGTCGCCAGGAGCCGAGATGGACTTCGTAGACGGAGATGGGAGATTCGATCCAGTTTTTATTGGAACGTGCGCTAACCCAGGCTGCGTCAGTCCACACATAGGAGTCCAGGTTCACGACCACCGAGCCGGTATTGGGCCGCAGTTCCGCGCGGAAAGCGTAAGGATCCGCTTTGAGGGGGAGCATCGCACCGTTTGCGCCGATGAGCTCGTATTTGTAGATGGCGCCTTCTTCGAGTTCTGGAACGAAAAGTTCCCAGATCCCTGAAGAACCACGGGCACGCATGGGATTAACGCGGCCATCCCACTGGTTAAAGTCGCCGACCACGCTGACGCGTTGGGCGCTAGGGGCCCAAACGGCGAAATGCACGCCGAGGATACCTTCGAGTATTTTCAGATGGGCGCCGAGCTTTTCGTAGGTGTCGTAGTGCCGCCCTTCGCCCATGAGATGAAGATCAAACTCGCTGAGGAGATAGGGAAAGGCATAGGTGTCAAAAGCTTCGACGGTTTCGCCGTGGCCGGTATGAAAACGTATGCGGTAGGAATTCGGAGCAGGCGCGCCATGATGCGAATTCGGAAGAATGGCTTCAAAGAGCCCTTCGGGACGCAGTCTCCGGGCCGGGATGGGCTCGGAAGAGCCTTGGAGGAGCACCGTGGCATCCGCGACACCGGGGCGAAAGAAGCGAATAGCCCAACCGTGGCCAAGGGGCGACCAGATCGGATGAGGCCCGAGAACGGAGAAAGGATCGGCGCAGCGCCCAGCGAGCAAGGCATCTATCAGCACATCCTTCTTGGAATCGGAGGCGCTGGCTGGAGCTGCGGGTGATAGCTTGTTTTCTTCAGGCATGGCGCGTTGCTCCGCAGAGGTTGGATGAAGCCTATATCGGAGGCGGGGTACAGTGTACAAGGAGCAGTGAGCAGTGGGTAGTGAGTAGTGCCCCCTGGGGTTTTTTTGGAAGTGTTCATTCTAAAGGGCTTTAAGTGCTGTGTTTTTGGAAGTGCGGATTCCAAACGAGTTATTGGCACATTTTTTGGAAGTGCGGATTCTACAGGACTTAGTGACTGATGACTGGTGATTCGTGACTGGTAGAAGAGAAAGAGCCGACACCGGTAAGGGGTTGTCTTTGTTGCTGCAGAGCTGGTGAGCGCTCGGTTTCGCGGGAAGCGGGATGGTGGCGGGACGGAGGAGAAAAAAGCAGATCCCTCACTACGTTTGGGATAACACCGGAGAGGAACAAGGAGGCGCGGACCTGAAGGTCCGCCGCTAAAAAGGCAAGAGAGCGACGGGCTCGAGTGGGGACAGCGCGGGCGAAACACAGAACGTTGTAGCAGGGTATTGGCGGATAGTTAACTATTTTTGTGTTTTACTGAGTAGGTCATTCGAACGGGGAGGTGCGGATTCGAATGAGAGTGGCGGAAGCTGAACGAATGCAAGGAGTTGGCGGGATTGAGACGGTTTTGTGAGACTGTGGAAATGTGTGGAAAAGTCAAAAGCCCCACACATAAAAGCGACGTGTGGGCCACCCGTCCGTTGAGCTATCGTACGCCAATTGAATTCTAAGGAGCGATCTCGCCTAGGCGGATCAGGAGGCGAGGATGAGATGAAGGCCGGCGGCTTGGGCGAAGGCGCGGAAATCGCGGTCGCGCGTAATGAGGGAAACGCCAGCGTCCACGCAGTTCTGCGCTATCAGGGAATCGGCGAGGCGAGCCCTGCGACTCTTCGCGAGCACTTTTGCGCGTAAGGCCCCGGCCCGTTGCCAAAAACCAGATTCGATTTGGAGCAAGGGCACATCCGTAAGGCTGACGCGCAGGGCTGGCGGAAGTTTTGGGTCGCTCAGGAGTTCGGTGAGGACGACGGGCACCATCACGAACTGGCGGTCCTGCAGCGCTTTGTCCAGCAGTAAAGTATCGTCGCCAGCCGTACCATCCAGAAACGCAACCCAGGTGCTCGTGTCGGCGGCGATCATCGGTCGTCTTTTAGCTGTGCCAATGTGCGCGAGAAGCGAACTTTGCCGCGGAATCGGCGGAGGCGAGCATAGGTATCCGATGCGGCGAGAAGCTCAAGGCCAGTACGGACGGTTTGCGTGATGCCTGTGCCGCTGGCTTGCTGAGCCTTTTCGAGAAGATGCTGCGGAATTTCTACAGTGATTTTGCGTGCTGTCTGCATGATTCGGATTATACCATATTGAGGACCAGCATAGAATATGGTGTCTTTCCGTTTTCGGCCGACAAGTGGCGCGTTCCGAGGTTCAATGAGTTAGGGGCACGATATATCGTGCTCCTACCGGAAGACCAGGGCGTGGCGCGGGGTTCTGGAAGTAAAGTAAGATGCGGTGCGTTGCTGACGGAGGAGTTGAGGGAGATATGCGAATTGTGAGCGAGCGGACTTTTGGGAGACTGCGGGTGGCGGTCTACTTTTTTGCGGCGGCGGGGGCGATGGCGATGATCGCTGTGAATGCAAACGGGCAGGACCGGAGCCAGACGCGGTCGATGGTGATATCGAAGGGCGGGATTGTAGCTTCGGAGTCGCCGCTGGCGTCGCAAGCGGGGGCGCGAATTTTGGAGCGGGGCGGGAACGCGGTGGACGCGGCGATTGCGACGAACGCGATGATGGGCGTAGTCGAGCCGATGATGAACGGGATCGGTGGGGATTTGTTCGTGATTGTGTATGACGCGAAGGCGAACAAACTTTACGGATTGAATGCGAGCGGATGGGCGCCGAAGGGATTGACGATTGAGCATCTGCACGGGTTGGCGTTGAAAGATATGCCGCAATCGGGCGTGAATTCGATCACCGTGCCGGGCGCGGTGGATGGATGGCAAAAATTGGCGGACAAGTTTGGACGGAAGAAGTTGAAGGAGGATTTGGCGGCGGCGATTCGAACGGCGCAGGACGGATTCCCGGTGCCGGAGTGGGATGCGGCGTACTGGGCGGAGGAAGTGGAGTATTTACGGAAAGACGAAGCGGCGACGAGTCTTTATTTGCCAGGGGATCATGCACCGCACGTGGGAGACGTGTTCAAGAATCCGGAGCTGGCCGCATCGCTCACAGAGATTGCAGAGCATGGAAGAGATGCGTTTTATAAAGGAGAGATTTCCAAGAAGATTCTGGACGCGATGAAGCGGCACAGCGGAACGATGACGGCCGAAGATTTGGCCGGGTTTTCTAGCGAGTGGGTCGAGCCGATCTCGACGACCTACCGCGATTGGACGGTGTATGAGATGCCGCCGAATGGACAGGGAATGGCGGCGCTGGAAATGCTGAACATTATGGGGACGTTTCCGCTAGGACAGAAAGATTATGAGTTCGGGTCGGCGAATGCGTTGCACGTGATGATAGAAGCCAAGAAATTGGCTTATGCGGACATGGGGAAATATCTTGGCGATCCGCGAGGGCAGAAAATTCCTTTTGCGACGCTGATTTCGAAGGAGTGGGCGGCACAGCGGGCAAAGCTAATCGATCGGGAGCATGCGAATTGCGACGTGCACGCGGGAGAGATTCCCGTTGGGAGCGATACGACGTATCTGAGCGTAGTAGACCGAGACGGGAACATGGTGTCGTTGATTCAAAGCAACTACGCCGCATTTGGATCGGGGATGGTGGCGGCGGGCACAGGATTCGCGCTGCAAAATCGCGGCGGATTGTTTGTGCTGGATCCGGCATCGCCAAACGCGCTGGCCGGGCACAAGCGGCCGCGACACACGATTATTCCGGGGTTCGCGCTGCGCGGCGAAACGCGCATGGCGTTCGGGATTATGGGCGGATGGAACCAATCACAGGCGCATGCGCAGTTCATTGCGAACATAGCGGACTTCAAAATGAACATTCAGGCGGCGATGGAAGCGCCGCGATTCACGAAGTATACGTTCAACGGTTGCGACGTGATGATGGAGAACCGCTTCAACGGAAAAGTGCGGGAAGAATTGACCGCCAAGGGCCACCAGATCAAGGTGCTGGGGACTTTTTCAAGCAGCGTGGGCGGAGGGCAGGCGGTTTTGCGCGATTTTGCTACGGGCGTGAACTTCGGCGCCTCGGACCCGCGGAAGGATGGTCAGGCGGTAGCGGAGTTACCGTTTGAGTAGATAATCGAGGCCATACCCAAGCTCGGAAGACCGAGAGGGGCGGAGACGGGAAAGTCGATAGGAGTGCGGAAAAGCGGAATGAATCTTCCCAGAGTGCTGCGAGGTACAGGTCGAGTAGTTGGCTAAGTTATTTTGTATGAGTGAGTTACCAGGTACAGGCTTGGCGCGCGAGTTGCACCTGTACCAATGGCCAGGGACGGTGCCCCGCAGCTACGCGTCCCGGTAGTGGAGATCCCCCAATGGGACTCGTACGGGTTGCACCGCGCTTCTGGCATTTCGTTAGCTTCGCGATATTGTGTTCTGCGCTGATTCCTGGCGCTCACGCTCAGACTTTGGGCGTTTCCGGCACATACCAATGCACGCAGGCAAAAGTGCAGGGGAAAGTGATCGCTTGCACCGCGGCTCCGCTGATTTTGAAGAATGACGGACATTTCGAGCTGCGCGGCTGGGAAGGCAGCTACCTGGTGGATGGGCAGTGGGTGGAACTTTCTGATTCGCTGACGAAAGCACGCGCGAAAATCGCACCGGGGCATAAGATTGTGCTTCGCTATTACGGAAAACACGGCTGGACGGAAATGACCTTTGAGCGGCGCGTGGCGGAGATGGGGAAGACGTCGTTGAGCTAGGAAGTAAGTAGTTAACAGTGAGTCGTGAATAGAGAATAGCAAGCCGTGATGTACGCCATGATTATTTCGTAGCTAGATTTCCTGCAACTACAATCCAGATACAAGAAAAAATAAGCCAGTCATTGCTGAAGCACGCTGGGCTGACTCAGTGCGTGCCTGGTTGCCAGCCGCGGCCGCGGAGGACTTTTCCGGCAGTGGCGCCGGTAAGTTTGCCGTGGTCGTATTCGATCTGGCCGTTAACGATGGTGTAGGCGACGCCTTCGGAGAGCTGAGTGGGTTTCGTGAACGTAGCGCGATCAATAATCTTTTCGGGATCGAAGATGGTGACGTCGGCGAAGTAGCCGGGCTTGAGGAGGCCGCGGTTTTCGAGATGCTCGCGCTGAGCGGGGAGGGAAGTGATCTTGCGGATGGCAGCCGCGAGCGGCATGAGATGTTCGTCGCGAACGTAATGGCCAAGGAAACGCGGCATAGAGCCGAAGGCACGGGGATGAGTGTGGGGCTCGAAGATAGGACCGTCGAGCGACATTTCGTTGGCGTCGAGGCCGATGCTCGTCCACGGTTGCTCGAGGCCGGTCTTGATATCCTCTTCGCTGGCCATGAAATAAATGGCGCCGGTTTGCGCGGAATCGGCGATGACGAAGTCCATCAGCGCGTCTTCGGGAGATTTTTTCCAGGCCTTGGCGAAGTCTGCGACCGTCTTGCCCTCGAATTCTTTCAGTTCGGGTTTTTGGACGGAGGCAAGCAGAACGCCGGAGCCGCCGCCACAATCGTAGTAGAGGTTTTCCCAGTCTGGATGATCGCCGGAAGACAATTCTTTCTTAATTCGAGCACGCACGGCCGGGTCTTTGAGTCGCGCGAGAAGTTTTTGCGTGCCGCCATTGGCAACCCAGGGGGGAAGCGCGGAAGCGAGCGCAGTGGCGCCGGCGGGATACGGATACATGTCGGCGGCGATATCGAGGCCAGAATCGCGGGCGGACTGAATGGTGGCGACGACGTTCTTCATGTTGCCCCAGCGCGGTTTGCCGCTGACTTTCAGGTGAAAAACCTCCACAGGGAGATCGGCTTCGCGGCCGATTCGAATCGCCTCGGCTAACGCTTGCATTTCGGACGCTCCTTCGCTGCGCATGTGCGTGGCGTAGAGGCCACCGTATTTTGAAGCGACTTTGGCGAGTGCGATGAGTTCGTCAGTCTTGGCGTAGATATTCGGAGGATAGATGAGGGCGCTAGAGACGCCAAGCGCGCCATCTTTCATGGCTTGCTCGACCAGGGATTCCATCTGGGTGAGCTCGGCGGGAGTGGGCGCGCGATCATCGTCTCCTATGACGGCTTCACGAACTTGCGCCGAGCCGACATAGGTGCCGATGTTGAGGGGAGTGCCTTGCGTTTCGAGCCGACGGAAATAGCCGTCGAGCGTGGTCCAATCGACCGTGAACTTGAATTGATCAAGGAATGGCTTGAGCGGAGCGAGAGTTTTTTCATTTTGCGGGGCGATGGAGCCGCCTTCACCGGTGATTTCAGAAGTGATGCCTTGAGAGAGTTTGCTCAGGGAACGATTATCGAGGAGAAGAGAAGATTCGGACTGGCCAAGCATGTCGATAAAGCCGGGGGAGACGATCTGGCCACGGGCATCGATTTCACGTTTGGCGTGAGTGTCGCGCAAGTCGCCCATCGCCGTGATGCGGTCGCCTTGGATGGCGACGTCGGCGGCGTACCAGGGATTGCCGGTGCCGTCGAGGATGTGGCCGTTGCGGATGATGAGGTCGTAGCCGCCGGGGTTGGAGGCGGACGTGGAGGGAGTGTCGAGCGGGGCGTCGTAGGCAGCTGCGGCGATTTCGCCAAGCGCTTGGCCGCCAACTTCTTGTGCGGCGTCGGGATCAGCCGGCAGGGTGACGTGGTTCACGTAGGCCGCGAAGGCCAGCTTCTTGCCGCTCGCTGTGATGACAAAGCCGGCGAGACCTTTGCCGTTGAGCATCATCTTGCCATTGAGCTTGTCTTCGGAGCCGAATGTGCCGGTTTTTGCAAAGACATGTCCGGCTCCGGGGTTGTTTACTTGAATTTTGGCAAGTGTTCCGTCTTTGCCGAGAATCGGCAGAGCCTTGAAAAACACCGGAAAATCCGGCCGCGTGCTCCAGTAAGCAAGGTAGTGGGCGATGAAATCCGGGCTGAAGAGATCGGCCCAATCGCCGCCTTCACCATCGCCTTGCGAAGCGCCTGAAAGGTCGAGATTGGCTGCCTGTAGAAAGGCGCGCTCGATTTTGAAACCGGAGTGGATTGGATCGGCGAAATCTTTTGCGACGAGCGTACCGAGCAGATAGGGTCCCATGCTGGCGTGAAGATTTTGGCTGACTTTGAGAGTGACCTTGATTTCTTCGGCGAGAGGAAGGGAAACGTGCTCGGCGACTAGGTTGCCGGGCGTGTAGAGGGAAGACAGGCTCTTGAAGTCCCGCGCAGAGGCGTTCTTGGGAGGCTTAACTTGGACCCCTGCGCCAGCGAGAGATTCGGCGAGGACGGTTTCGGCAAATTTTGTCGGCGAGGGCACAGCATATGGGGCGGTAAAGGGATGCGAAGCGGCGGGAAGAGAACCCGCAAGAGTGACAATGACGGAGCCGTCGGGGTTGGTGACCGTGACTGGATCGTGGATTTCAGGTTTGGCGCCTGCGCTGGACGTAGTGAGGTGATTCACGAAGGTGGCGTAGGCGGTTTTGGGGGAAATGGCGAGAGAAACAGGATCGCCTGCTGTTGCGCCCGGCGTTGCGACGAGATCGATGACGTTGTCGTTGACGACGATGGAGGAGATGACTACGCCGGTGCCGCCTTCCTTGCCGCCGTCGGGGAAAAGACTGGCATCGACGAGAACGCGGCCCTCGATTTTCTTGATGCCTTTGGCGGCGACGTCCTTGGCGAACTCTTTGATTACGGCGAGGGGATCGCCGGCGACTGCGGGGCCGCCATACGAATGATCCTCGTCGACGAAGGCGAGTGTCCCGTCCGTCTGGATACGATTCGAGAGATCAGGATCACCGCTGGCGACGAGGATCAGGTCGCCCTTCAAAGTGCCTTTTTTGTCGATGGACCCAGTGCGGTAGATCAGAGTGTGGAAGCGGAAGTCAGCGCCAAGATTCGCAAGTAGCGTGCCCTCCGTTAGTGTTTTGGTCGTGGAGGCAGGGACGAACAATTTATTGGCGTTAATCGAGTAGACGACTTTGCCGGTTTCGAGGGAATAGAACTCGATCCCGAAATTCGCGTGAGCGAATGCGGGACGGTTCATTACTTTTTGGATGCGGTCCGATAGAGAGGCATTCGATTGCGCGCGGAGCGCCCTCGGAGTGCCAAGAAACGCCATAACGAAGTAAAGTGCAATGCCACCGAACACAAAGAAATGCGTGAAGCCGCGGCGTTTTCTATGCAAGATCAGATCCTCCAGAAAAAGTGGCCCGAGACCCGTGTGCGCTAATTCGCGCTGGCAAGTCCCTGGCCAGAATGCAAATCTTCAAACTTGATGTTTAAAATCGGGTATTCACGCCAGTCTTTGTAATCGAAGTGCCACCATTCATGCTCGTAGACGGTGAAGCCCTCGGATTCCATCGCGCGGCGGAGCAGGTCGCGGTGCCAGCGCTGGAGAGAAGTACCGCCCGGATAATCGGGGAAAGAGCGCGGAGACATTTCGTCGTAGGTGCCGGGCATTTCGATAGGCTTGCCAGTGGCGAGATCGTAGAGCGTGAGATCGACGGCGCAGCCGCGATTGTGGCGCGAGCCTTGCGACGGGTCGGCGACGAAGATTTTTCCTTCGGGGGGAGTCGCGTCCCAGAAAATCTTGGTGACGTACCAGGGGCGGTAAGCGTCATGGAGGAGCAATCCGTATCCAAGGGGCTGTACTTTGTGCAGAGCGCGTACGAGAGCTTCGGCGGCGGGGCGTTGCATGAACGCGCGCGCCTGCGTGTAGACCGGCGTGCCTAGGAAATCGTTGGTTGTGGCGTAGCGAATATCGAAGTGGATGACGGGGTCGAGAGACGTGAGCTCGACGAGCTCAGGTTTGCGGAAGGGGCCGTCTTCGTGAGGAGGGGAATCGGCGAGGGCTTCTGCGCGTAGTTTGGTGATCGGTTTCACAGGCTTGATCAGGACCTGTTGAGTTGCGTTCGTGTCCGGCGTCATCTTGCGGTAGGAGACATCACCAATGTGGAACGCCCGAACGCCTAAACGGCTGATATCCAGATGCGTGTGCACGGTGTCTGCAGGCGAAACGCTCACCGAAAAACTTTCGACCTCCTTGTATTTGGTGTCTGGCGAGTGACTATCCCGCTCCCGGATCAGTATCGATCCACCGTCCTCGCTGACGACGAAGACTGGTCCGGACTCTCCGCTTTCAGGTGGCCAGCCGTATTCTCCGATCCATGGTCTCCACATCTTTGGAATGTCATGCGGCTTGGGGCCGGGTTCGAGGGAGGATGAGGTCTGCGCGTTAAGACGGCTGGGCGAGCAAGCAATGAACAGCGCGATCGCCGCGATAAACAGAAATACGACGGACCGTTTCAATGCATGAAAACCAGATGCGCTCATGATCGGCGAAAAATCTTCATAGTGCCGTTTCCGGAATGGAAGTCTACACCGTGTACCAGCGGAAGCCTTTGCGCTGCTCTTCCACAATCTCCTTGAGAATCGCCATGGTCTGCGGACGGCGGTACTGCCCGCAAGCAGCGAGGATGGCATTGACGAGAGCGACGGGAGCCGCGTATGAGGCGCCGTAGGAAGTGGATTCGACGCTGGCGAGAAAGACTTCGTCGCATTCGCGCGCCAGCGGGGAGACATAGGTGTCCGTGATGCCGACACAATAGGCGCTCCGGGCGCGGGCCGAGTGCACGCCTTCCACGGTTTGCCGCAGGCCGCGTCGAAAGCTGATAGCAAGGACCAGGTCACGCTTATTCACGGTGCGAACGAGGTGGGCGATACGCCCTGCGGAGGTGGCCGTAAATACGGGCAAGCCGAGCAACGTGATTTGGTAATCGAGATAATCGGCGAGAATAGCAGCGAGATCGCCGGCAAGCAGTACGATGCGACGCGCGTCGTAGAAACGCTTGGCGAGAGCGGCGAGGCGCGGCGCATCCAGGCTGTTCTTGAGGCCATGCAGATTCTTGAGATCCTGCTCCAGAGCATCGCGAACATAGGCAGGCATACTTGTGACGCGACCGCCGGATTGCATGGTGTCGAGCGAAGTGGCAAAGGCGATGGAGAGATCGTGGAGATGGCGTTGGAAATCACGGTAACTGGCAAAACCCAGGCCGCGGACAATGCGAACGACAGTTGCAGGGTCGGTGTGAAGGCGCTTAGCCATGGCACGCACACTGAGGAGCACATACTCACGGGGATGCTCAAGAATCGGACGGATAATCTCCTGGCGCTTAGCGCTGAGCAGTTCGATGCGCTCCGCGAGAGAGGGAGCCGAAACTTGAGGCTGAACCTGTCGTCGTTTCATGGCGCCAGAGAATTGCCCAAAATGCTCAGCATGTCAACTGCACGAGCATTACGTGAGTGGTGATTCGCGATTAGTCATGCGTGTCCGGTTGAGCGTTTTGAGATTCCGGCCAAGTTATTGGCGCACGTGAACTTAACTGCGAAAAGTCGCGTTTTCGATTTGAACTGGGACGGCTCCATTCTCCATCCTTTGGTACTGGGAGGGATAGGAGATGAT
>DATLVZ010000077.1:0-70870 GCA_035576885.1 Candidatus Acidiferrum sp.
GCCGTTGTCGTAGGTCGCCTCATTGTTCAGATTGAAGACCATCTTGCGCGGAGCTTCCTTGTGCATCACCTCTTTTGCTGCGGCCCAGACTTCGGCTTCAACGCATCCGCCACCGATGGTTCCCGCGATCGAGCCGTCGTCGCGCACGAGCATGCGCGAGCTTTCGTAGCTCGGAATCGAACCGTTGGTGTGTACGATCGTCGCCAGCGCTCCACGCTGGCCCGCGCGCCGCATTTTGACGATTTCTTCGAAGAGGTCCACGCTTTGCCTCAGCCCTCAGCCTACGGCGCGCCTTCGACAGTGTCAATGCATGCCGGAAGGCAAGTAGACTCGCCGTCTCGCGAATGCTAACGTGATCTGCCTTGGGGAACGAGCATGCCCGGCGCTGGCCGCTACCAATTTCAGTGGAAAGAGAGACCACCACTTTATTGGTCGGTTTTGGGAATCATTTTCTTCATTTATTGCGGGGCTCTAGTTTTTAGTCCATATTTTCTCGCCTATATCACGGCACCAAGACCAGGTTCTGAGCACTTGCACGCTTTAACCGTGGACGGTGGTGTCCGCTATATGAATCCATTGCTGTGGTGGTGCTATGACAAGGGTGGATGGGTCTGCGGGGCGCTATTTCTATCGTTGATCATGATTATGTTTTTGAAACGGGAGCAAATCGAGAGGATCAGATGAAGGCGATTCGATTCCATCAGCACGGCGGGCCGGAGGTCTTGAAGTACGAAGACGCCTCGGAACCCGCCGTTCGTGCGAACGAAGTGCTTGTTCGCGTGAAGGCTTGCGCGCTGAATCGTCTCGATTTGTGGGTGCGGGGCGGCCTGCCGAACGTTCCGATTCCATTGCCGCACATTCCCGGTAGCGACGTGGCCGGCGAAGTCGCGCAAATTGGAGCAGAAGTAACCACGGTCAAGGTCGGCCAGAAGGTGGTGCTTGCGCCGGGGGTGACGTGCGGCAAGTGCCCCGCTTGCCTTTCCGGCCACGACAATCGCTGCCGTCAGTTCACAAATTTGGGATACATGATCGATGGCGGCTGCGCGGAATTTGTGCGCTGCCCAGAAGTGAACTGTTTGCCCTATCCCGAAAACCTTTCTTTCGAGGAGGCGGCATGCATCCCGCTTGTTTTTCAAACGGCGTGGCACATGCTCGTCGCGCGCGCGGAACTTCAGCCCGGGGAAGACGTACTGATTCTTGGCGCAGGAAGCGGCGTTGGCAGCGCCGCGATTCAAGTCGCGAAATTCTTCGGCGCTCGGGTGATCGCCACGGCAGGCACGGATGAAAAACTGGCGAAGGCGCGCGGGTTGGGCGCAGACCACGTCATCAACCACAAATCGCAGAAAATCCGTGACGAAGTGCGTCGCACCACGAACAAACGCGGCGTGGATGTGGTATTCGAACATGTAGGAACCGCGACGTGGGACGAAAGCGTGGCAAGCCTGGCTCTCGGTGGCCGCCTCGTAACTTGTGGTGCCACGACCGGATACGACGCCAAAATCGATCTGCGATTCTTGTTCAGCCGTCAGCTTTCTTTACTTGGGTCGTACATGGGAGCCAAGTCGGAATTGCAGACCGTGATGAAGCTCGTTGCCGCGGGGCGCTTCAAACCCATAGTCGATCGTGTGTTTCCGCTCGCTGAAGCTGCCGCAGCGCATGCTTATCTCGAAGCGGGATCGCAGTTCGGCAAAGTGGTCCTTTCGGTGTAGCCTGATCGCAAGCGAACTCTACTATCGGCGTCTAGCGCGCGAAAAAGGAAAAGCATCAAACATGGCAAGCTGGCAAGCACACCTCTCGGTATGGATTGTCAAATGGCGAGTCAAGCGTAAACTGCGCGGCGTGCGGGATTACCGCCATGCGCGCAAGATTCTCAATCTTGATCCGTACTCGGTGCCGTCCACCGTGCGCATTTCGCCTGCGCAAGTCGGCGGCGTTCCAGGAGAATGGGTTGACGGCGCTTGTGCCGCGAAAACTGCGCTCTTGTATTTGCACGGCGGTGGCTACTTCGGCTGTTCGGCCGCATCTCATCGCCCCATTACGGTGGCGTTTGCGCTCCAGGGATTTCGCGTTCTTGCGCCTGACTATCGCCTCGCTCCGGAAAATCAGTTTCCGGCTGCGGTCGATGACGCGGTAGCGGCTTATCGCGGTCTCCTCAGTGAGGGATATTCGCCCGAACGTATTGTGGTCGGCGGGGATTCCGCGGGCGGCGGTCTCGCGCTTTCACTTTTGCTCGCGCTTCGCGATGCGGGGCTTCCGCTTCCGGCGGGAGCGGCCCTTTTTTCGCCCTGGACCGATCTTGCCGCGACCGGCGAATCCGTGAGCTCAAACGCGCGCCGCTGCGCCATGTTCAATGGCCCGGACATTGGCCCCAGCGCGCGCTACTATCTAGGTGACACGGACCCGTGCAATCCGCTGGCTTCGCCTCTCTATGCTGACCTTACCGGGCTGCCTCCGCTTCTCATCCATGTTGGCGCCGATGAAATTCTACGCGACGATTCCACCAGGCTTGCGGAGCGGGCGCGATCTGCGGGAGTTCGCGTCGATCTGAAGGTTTGGCCGGTCGTACCCCACGCCTGGCAACTCGCGCCGACTAAAATTCCGGAAGCGCGACAGTCGTTGCGTGAGAGCGCTGTGTTCTTGCACAAACTTGCGACCTCGGAAGCGTCGAGCAAGGAGGTGTAACCGACGATGACCGAAGAAGCTAAGCCACCCATTCAGGCTGAAGAATTGAGCGTCGACGTCCTCATCGTCGGCGGCGGTTTTTCCGGCCTTTGCATGGCCATCAAACTCCGCGAAGCGGGGCTGAATTCGTTCCTTCTGATTGAGAAGAGCGACGACATCGGCGGAACCTGGTACGACAACCGCTACCCAGGCTGTGCATGCGATATCCCCTCCCACTTGTATTCGTTCTCGTTTGATTTATCGCCGGATTGGTCCCGCATGTATCCCGGGCAGCAGGAGATTCACGAGTATCTAAGACGCTGCGTCGAGCGCTATGAACTCGCGCCACACATCCGTCTGAATACTCGCTTTCAGGAAGCGATTTGGGATGAAGCAGAAGCCGTCTGGCACGCCACCGCCGAGGAAGGATTGCGCATCCGCGCCCGAGTGCTCGTGTCAGGCATCGGAGGCTTGCACGTCCCGCAATATCCCAAGCTCACGGGCATCGAGCGTTTTGTGGGCCCCAAATTTCATTCCTCGACTTGGGATCACAGCGTTGAGCTCGAGGGCAAGAATGTTGCCGTCGTCGGCACAGGCGCAAGCGCCATCCAGTTTGTTCCGCAGATCGCTCCTCGCGCGGGAAAACTTTACCTTTTTCAGCGCACTCCGCCATGGATTGTGCCGCGCATGGATTTTGCCATTGCAGAGAAGTGGAAGAGGCGGTTCCGGCGCCTCCCGTTCGTGATGCGGGCGTTTCGCCGGTACATTTTCTGGCGGCAGGAGTTTCGTGTGCTCGGATTCCTGGGCAATCGCTTTGTCCGTAGAAAAGCGACGGAAATCGCCACCCGCCACAGGGAAAGACAAATCAAGGATCCAAAGTTACGCGCGGCTTTGACGCCGAATTACGAGCTGGGCTGCAAGCGCGTACTTGTCTCGGACGACTTTTATCCCACGCTGACGAGATCAAACGTTGAGATGGTCTCGGATGGGATCGCAGAAGTCCGCGAGCACAGCATTGTGACGACTGACGGTGCGGAGCGTCCTATCGATGTCTTAGTCTTTGGCACCGGCTTTCGCGCGACAGAGCCACTCATCGGAATCAGGCTCGTCGGCCGCGGCGGTGTGGAAATTCACGACGCTTGGCGCGAGCGCATGAGCGCGTACCTCGGCATCACCGTGAGCGGATTTCCTAACCTCTTCTTGCTTCTTGGGCCGAACACCGGGCTCGGCCACAATTCCGTGGTGTTGATGATCGAAGCGCAAGTTCGCTACGTGATGAGCTGCCTGGCACTCATGAAGCGCCGCAAGAAAAACGTTCTCGAAGTCCGCCAGGAGACTCAGAAGCAGTTTGTAGCGGAAGTCCATCGCCGCCTCGAGGGTACTGTCTGGCAATCCGGCGGTTGTCACAGCTGGTATCAGGATCAGCGCACTGGTGAAAATACGACTCTTTGGCCCGGCTCGGTGGTCGCCTATGTACGGCGCACCCGCTCAGCTTTGCCGGCCGACTATCAACTATCGTAGTCATGAATGGAACAACCGTTAGTCTCGTCGCTGAGCGCATGGGCAAGGCCGTCTACTGTGCGGGAATAGAGCGATGGGATCCGCAGACACCCACGATTTCTACCATCAGCCTGTTTTTCAGCAACCGGCTTAGCGTCGGGATAGCCTTACCAGTGCAGAAAGGCTGCAAGTTCTTCGAGGAATTTTCCCCAAGCGGGTTCTTCCTCCAGGAGAAGGTGATTGGCACTCGAGAGCGGAACAAATCTGGCGTTTGGTATCTCCGCGGCCAGGATGCGGCCCTCATCGCTCGGCACTGCCCGGTCACGATCGCTGTGAAACACAATGGTGGGCACCGCAACGGAGGAAAGCAGCGAACGCACGTCAATTTCATCGCAGACCATCATAATTCTCGCGGCATTCTCCGCCGATGCGGACATGCGCTGCAGATCGCTGTACCACCGTTGATGCTCCGCAGAGCAGTTTTCAGGAATATATATGTTGGTGAACACTTGTGAAAAAGCCGGGTTGTTTCTCCCCCAGTCCAGACGCACCAGCGTTTCCAGCGCCCGCCGCGCTTCCAATCCTTCCGGAAACCCGCGGTGGTTCCAACCTCGTGAGTAAGCGCCGCACAAGATCAGGTGGCTGACGCGCTCCGGATGGCGCACCGCGTAAGCGATGGCAACGGGCCCGCCCTGGGAGATTCCCATGAGTGCGAATTTTTCAACACCGGCGGTGTCTACGACCGTTTCCAGGTCGTGCACCCAGGCCTCAAAAGAAAGCTCCTCTACCTCCCAGTCGGAGAGGCCATTCCCGCGCTCATCGTACCGAATGATGCTGTGATGTTTGGCCAGTTCGCGGAGCCAGTGCCGCCACACCGGGCTATCCCACTCAAAATCCAGGTGGTTGAGCCAATTTGCAGCCTTCACGAATGGGTACCCGGCCCCTGTCGTAGCGTAAGCGATATTCACGTTGTCGCTCGTAACGCAAAATCGAATCTCCTGCCGTGACCGTAGCCCTGGCGGGCCAATTTTAGGCTGAGGCTCTGGCGGCGATACGACTTCCGTAACCGGCGCAACAAACCGGTACCCCACTCGCGGCACTGTCTCGATATAAGTCTGACCAGTGGCCTGTTCACCCAGTGCTTTTCTCAGGATCGAGATGTTGTGATTGAGGTTTCCTTCTTCCACTGCCACATCCGGCCAAACAGCTTCGAGCAACTGCTCCCGAGTCATCAGCCGGCCTGCGTTCTCCACCAGAAGGCGCAGTGTTGTAAACACCTTGTGCGGCAATGGGATCTCCGTCCCGTCTCGTACCAGGCGGCGCTCCGGCAAATCCAGTTTGAAGGATCCGAACTGATACACGCCTGCAGCCTCCGTCACCAGGCATCCACGAAAAAACCACAAAAAAGGAACAAGCGCTAAAGGACATTGCAAGGCCCGCCGTTATTTAATCGCAGTGTCCGAAGAGGGCCCTGGGTCGCTGGCGTCATTATAACCACCCCGCCCCGGCCAGGCAGCCGTCTAATCCGAACAGGAGGAACCTAGTATGGCAAATTTGGTCCCCGATAAGAGCTTTTATCCCACTTCAAAGATGGCTATGCTCGCGGCCCCCGAAAAATTGGCCTACGTCGCGCTTTTGGCTTCCAAAACCGACGGCTCCAGGGACGCCATGGGCGTCGTGGATCTCGATCCGGCCTCGAAGACTTACGGCACCCTGGTCAGCCGCGTGGATATGCCCCATGCCGGCGATGAGTTGCACCATTTTGGCTGGAACGCCTGCAGTTCCTGCCTGTGCCCGCATTCGCCGCACCCCCACATGGAGCGCCGGTACCTTGTTGTCCCCGGATTGCGCTCCTCCCGTATTCACATTCTCGACACCAAGCCCGACCCCGCTAGGCCCCGCTTGGTGAAGACCATCGAGTCCGAAGAGCTTATGAAGAAAACCGGCTACAGCCGGCCGCACACCGTTCACTGCGGTCCGGATGGCGTCTATGTCAACGCTCTCGGCGCCGTGGATGGCAACGGTCCCGGAGGCACCTTCATCCTCGATGCCGAATCGTTCGAGATCAAAGGACCGTGGGAAGTCGACCGGGGCCCGCAATATCTCTCGTATGACTTCTGGTGGCATCTCGGGCACGACACCATGCTCACCAGCGAATGGGGCACCCCCGCCATGGTCGAAAACGGGGTAAACGGGGAACTCCTTCTTGCCGGCAAGTACGGCCATGCTCTGCACGTCTGGGATCTTCACACACGCCGTCATCAACAAGTTCTCGAACTCGGCCCGGAATATCAGATGGCCCTCGAGCTTCGTCCCTCGCATGATCCCAACCAGGCCTACGGCTTCGTTGGTGTCGTCACCTCACTCAAGGATCTCTCGGGTTCCATCTTTCTCTGGCACCGTGAGAATGGCAGTTGGAAAATTCGAAAGGTCATTGACATTCCCGCTGAAGCGGCGGATCCGGACCAGTTGCCACCGCTTCTGAAAGGCTTCAAGGCCGTTCCTCCGCTCGTCACTGACATAAATCTGTCCCTCGACGATCGCTTCCTTTACGTCTCTTGCTTCGGCACAGGGGAGCTTCGTCAGTACGACGTCTCCGATCCTTTCAATCCCGTGTTCAAATCCACCGTGCAGCTGGGCGGAATCGTTCGGCGCAAGTCGCATCCGAATAAGCCCGATGTTCCCCTGAACGGCGCTCCGCAAATGGTCGAGATTAGCCGCGATGGAAAGCGCGTTTACGTCACGAACTCGCTTTATCGCGCTTGGGATGATCAGTTTTATCCCGATTGCGTCCGCGGCTGGATGGCCAAGCTCGACGTCAACGGATCAGGAATGAAGCTTGATCCTAATCTGTTCATGACCCTGGACGATTTCCGTCCCCACCAGGTTCATTTGCAGCATGGTGACGCCTCATCCGATTCGTACTGTTTTTCCTGAGGCAAAGTATGACTCATGACATGAACATGCCCTGGCTCGTTTTATTGGCGCTCGGGGCTTTTCACGGAATTAATCCCGGCATGGGATGGCTCTTTGCGGTGGCGCTCGGGTTGCAAGAGCGCCGCCGCAGCGGAGTCCTCTCCGCTCTCTTGCCGCTCGGCCTGGGGCACGGGTTGGCTGTCGCCGCTGCGTTAGTGGCTGCGTTACTCCTCGGCGTGATCGTGCCTTTGCAGTATCTGCGTTGGATAGTAGCGGGTATTCTCATACCGCTAGGCATAAGCCGCATGATTCGTCATCGCCATCCGCGCTGGGCCAGCATGCAGGTCGGAATGGGTCGCCTCACGCTCTGGTCTTTCCTCATGGCTTCCGCACATGGCGCTGGCCTCATGGTCGTCCCCGTCTTTCTCGGCATATCCGCGTCTTCCTCACCCATGGTGCATCATCACATGGAGGGTATGCTTCTGAGTGGTGCTTCCACGCCATCCACTTCTTCGACCAGCGCCGAAGGTGGCGCACCCAACAAAGAAGCCCCTGCGAGCTACGCCACAGGACCCGCGGTCGCTTTATTCGCTACGGCGCTTCACTCCCTGGGCTACCTCTTGGTGACGGCCTTTGTGGCCCTCTTGGTCTACGAGAAACTTGGCCTGGAACTCCTGCGCAAAGCCTGGTTCAACCTAGATCTCCTCTGGGCGATCTCCTTGACCGCTACCGGCGTGATTGGCCTCCTTGTGTAGTCAGTCTGGAGCGTCACTTCGCAAATCGCCTCTCAAGTGGTCGTATAGCAGGGAGGCTCGCTGTGTGAGCGCCGTGGTCTCCAAATGGCGCACTCAGAAATAACCCGCACACCTGAGCGACATTCCGTGTCACGGAACATGGCGATCGGATACTGATCAACTATCCAAGTCAACCGTCATTTGTGTCCGCCGCTCGGCTATGCGAAAATGAATGGAGACGAGGGCACTATGAGCACATCTCTCGGCAAGCACGTCACACTCACCAAGCCCGACGACTTCGGCAGCCTGCTCGAAGACGAAGGCATTATTTTCACCACGCTCGACAAGGCCGTGAACTGGGCGCGCAAAAGCTCCATCTGGCCTTTGGGCTTCGGTTTGGCTTGCTGCGCGATCGAAATGATGTCCATGGCCGCCGCGCGCTTTGACGTGGCGCGTTTTGGCGCAGAAGTTTTTCGCCCCTCGCCGCGCCAGGCCGACCTGATGATCGTCGCTGGCCGCCTCTCCCAAAAGATGGCTCCTATCATCCGCCAGCTCTACGATCAAATGCCAGAGCCAAAGTGGGTGATCTCCATGGGCGCCTGCGCCACGTCCGGCGGCGTCTTCAATAACTACGCCATCGTCCAAGGCTGCAACCAGGTGATTCCCATCGATGTCTATGTCCCCGGTTGCCCGCCGCGCCCCGAAGCGGTTCTGTACGCTATCCTCCAACTGCAGAAGAAAATCGACAACGAAAAGGGCTCCTTCAAGCGCGCTCTAAATCTCTCTTAGTAGCACAGACTTCAGTCTGTGCTGTTTATCATGCCAGCATGGCGCAATCTATTTTGAATCCATCGCGAGTCCGTCTAGTAGCACTCTTCTCCTTGTTCCCGCTGCTTTCTGGCTGTTTGGTTATCCAAGACCGTTTTCCGCCGCGTCCTGGCCTCTTGTGGAGACTTGCTTGGAGCGACGAATTCTCCGCTCCAGATGGCTCCGCGCCAGACCCCAAAAAGTGGACGTATGACATTGGCGGAAAAGGCTGGGGCAACCAAGAGCTCGAGTCCTACACCAATCGCAAAGAGAACGTGCGAATCGAAAAAGGGAATCTCGTCATCACCGCGCAAAAAACAACTTACACTGGAGCCGACGGCGTAACGCGCGACTACACCTCCGCCCGCCTCAAGACCCAAGGCCTATTCACGCAAACGTACGGCCGAGTCGAGGCGCGGATCAAAATTCCGGCAGGGCAGGGAATGTGGCCTGCGTTCTGGATGCTCGGCGATGACATTTCTTCTGTCGGTTGGCCGAAATGCGGCGAGATCGACATAATGGAAAATATTGGCAAGGAACCCGCCACCGTTCACGGTTCTTTGCATGGACCAAGCACCGAGCGTCCAACAAGCGATCTTACTTCCACCTTCGGTTTGCCCACCGGTCAGAATTTCGGGGATGACTTCCATCTTTACGCCGTCGAATGGGATCCGGAAATCGTCCGCTTTTACGTCGACTCAAATCTCTATGCCACGTTCAACTCTTCGCAATGGCCCGCGGGCGGCAAATGGGTTTTCGACCATCCATTTTTTATGATTCTCAATCTAGCTGTCGGCGGCGGTTGGCCCGGCAACCCCGACGCGTCCACCAAATTTCCTCAAAGCATGCTCGTTGACTACGTCCGCGTTTATACTAGGCGCTAGTTTGAGCTGCTTAGCCAGGGAGATCCGGTCACCATGCCCACAGCTTCTGACCCAGCACGCCAACTTCTTCGCCACACCGTGGCCACGGTGGCCTATCGCGGCGGGAAAGCTTTGCGCGGGGCTCCCGAATCCTTTGCGAGTTTCTCAATAGGCGAAAAGCCGAGGACGCCCGCGAAAATCCTCGCCCACTTGGGCGATCTCTTTGATTGGGCGCTCTCCATGGCGCGCGGTGAGACCTCCTGGCACGACTCGCAGCCGCTCGCCTGGGACACAGAGGTCGCCCGGTTTTTCGCTTCGTTGAAGAAATTCGACGATTACCTGGCATCACAGGAACCACTTCGTTCTACTGCGGAAGGCCTGTTCCAAGGCCCCATCGCGGACGCCCTCACGCACATCGGTCAGATCGCCATGCTCCGCCGCCTCGCCGGTTGCCCGATCAAAGGTGAGAACTACTTCAAGGCCGAAGTTTTGACCGGACGTGTCGGTTTTGAGCAGGCCACTGCGCGGCGCGAATTCGATTGAGCAGCACGGCCCAGCCAGTTTTCGTCGTACCCGCGCCTTTCAGCGAATGTCCTCTTTTGCACAGTAAATCCTTTTCAGCGGGAGCAAGATGGGGCGTCGATATGTAATGCCCAGTCGTCCTCCCGCTGATAGAATGAGCCACCTGCCCTTTACCTGTTTCGGCTTGGGCCTCGCTGTTACAGGCAATCCCTCAATGGAAGCGGCCCGGTTGTTAAAAGTGTTCGAGGCCCCGATTGGAAGGAGAATTTCACAACATGTTTAGAGCTCTGGCCGTCCTACTCACCTTTTTTTTCTCTAATATCCCCATCCTTCGCGCTGCTCCGGTCCCCGCGAACCCATTCGGGCAAGATCAGCAGCAAGATCAGCAGCAAGACCAGCCGCAGTATCAGGATCAGGATCAAGGAGCTCCCTACGAAAACTTCTCGCCCGATCAACTCGACAATCTTCTTTCTCCGATCGCTCTTTATCCTGACCCGCTGCTTGCTCAGGTCCTTGTTGCAGCTACCTTTCCGGATCAAGTCGAAGAGGCTGCACGCTATGTTCGCGAATATGGCCAGAATGGCATTGACGACCAATACTGGGACGTCAGCGTAAAGGCCGTCGCACACTATCCGACGGTTATCGGAATGATGGCCGACAAGATTGACTGGACCACATCGCTCGGGCAGGCCTACGTGAACCAATCCTCCGACGTGGGCGCGTCGGTCCAACATCTCCGTCATTTGGCCCGCGATGCGGGAAATCTAGACTCATCCCAGCAGCAAGAAGTTCTGGAGCACGACGACTACATCGCCATTAATCCGTATCAGCCTGAATACATCTATGTGCCAGTCTATGATCCCGCGATCATTTATTATCGTCGCCCCTACTATGGCCCCTCCATCACGTTTGGCATTGGATTTCCTATCGGCGCCTGGCTAAACCTGAATTTCCGCTGGGGCTACGGCGGAGGCTGGGGCGGTGTCTATTACACCGGGTGGCAGAATGGAGGGTGGGGCGCGGGTTGCTGGAACTGCGGGTGGATCGGTCGTAGCCGTGGCCGAGTAAATTTTCGGAACGACGTCTACGTCAACAACCGCTACAGAGACGTCAGGATTAATAGAGCGGTTATGAATCGCACCGTGAACGTGAACAACATTTATCGCTACAACTCTGTCCACAGGGACGTAAGGTACGACAACGTGCAGAACAATAACGCGCGCTTCAACAGAAACGGCCGGCCTGGCGGCGACGCGCCCGGAAACTATGACCGCCGCGGCAACCAACCTGGCAGAAACTATGGCCGCCAAGCCAATCAACCCGATGGAGAGTATCGCCCGGCTGAGAACAACAAGATCATTGACCGCAATATCGACCGCGGAAACCCGCGCATCGATCAGTACCGCGGCCGCGACAATAATTCTCGCTACGATCGCCCATCCAATGTCGGGACACAAAACCGGCCTAATACCGGAGCTAACAATAATATGCGTGTCCAGCCCCGCAGCTCGGAGCAGAACCGAGCGCGGCCTGCCCAACCCAGCGTGAGCAACGGCCCCCACACCTTTAATAGAAACGAAAGCAACTTCGATCCACGCATGACCAGCCAACGTGGCCAGGCCAGCCGTCAGCAAGCGAATCGGCCGCAGCCCGCGGCCCGTCCTGCAGCACAGCCCAGAGGGGAAAATCGGCCGCATGGTGGCGGGGATAGGAAAAAGCCATGAGAGACATGTGTGGCAGAGATAGGGAAACTGTGAGGGGAGCTGGAAGAATGAAAACTTCCATCAGCAAGTTTGTATTGCCCGCGCTAGCGGCCATCGCGCTGCTTCTGGGCATGTGCGTTCTGGCCCGCGTTCCAAGCGCGTTCGCGCAAACGGCCGTCCAATCCTCGTTCTCTTCGGCGGACGACGCCTTGCAAGCGCTTGTCTCCGCAGCAAAGGAAAAGGATCGCACCGCGCTCGCCAAGATTTTCGGACCAGAGTACGACAGGTTGCTCACCGGCGATGAAGTGGAAGACAACAAGGACCTCGACGAGTTCGCTTCTGCCTCGAGCGAGTCCGCCCAACTCCAGAAGGTGAACGATGCCAAGTACACCGTAATGATTGGGCACGACAATTGGCCTATGCCCATCCCTCTGGTGCAGCGGGACGGCAAGTGGCTCTTCGACACCAAAGCCGGCCTCGAAGAAACGTTGAATCGCAGGATTGGGGAGAATGAGCTCTCCGCAATTACCACTAGCCGCGCTTACGCCGTTGCTCAGTGGGAGTACTACACCGAGGGCGATTGGGACCATGATAGCGTTGCCGAGTACGCCCAAAAATTGTTCAGCAGCCCCGGAAGGCATGACGGTCTCTATTGGGAAACCTCGGAAGACGACAAGCCCAGCCCGTTGGGCAAACTCGTCGCTGCGGCTCGCGCTGAGGGATACGGGCCAAAGGCGGAAGCTCCCGATGCTGCTGGAAAAGGCGGCTCGGCCCAGAAAGAAGTGGTATCCGAAGAGCGCACTCCTTATCACGGCTATTACTTCAAGATATTGACCCGCCAGGGAGCCGCGGCGCCGGGCGGAAAGTACAGTTACCTCATCAACGGCAACATGATCGCCGGGTATGCACTCGTCGCCTATCCCAGCAAGTGGGGAAGTTCGGGGGTGATGTCTTTCATCATCAATCAGCAGGGCCGCGTTTATCAGAAGAATCTTGGCGCCAACACCGCGAAGATTGCCTCGGCAATGACCGAGTACAATCCTGATCCAAGCTGGAAACTTGTTGAGGTCCAGCCATAGCAGATTTCGGTAGGACTCGCTAATTTATTGCTTCACCGGCAAGAGCGTCGGGGAATTTGGAAACGACGGCCGTTCCCCCGGACCAGTTCAAACTGCTTCCTGCAGCGTTGTGGTCTTTTCGCACATATCCCATCCCAATAGCGTGGGAAAGAAAGGACGGAACTGCCGCCCGCGTTACGAACCCTGCTTCTTTCCCGTCTGCCGTTAGGATCTCTCCCGCGGGTGGAGCGATGGCTCCGTCAAATCTAAGATCAACTCTTCGGCGATTAACTTGACCGCGTGAGCGAACGCGTTCAACAATTTCCTGGCCGGTGTAGCAGCCTTTCGTGTAGCTGATATGGCTATCTTGCAAACCGGCTTCGTGAGGAATTTGTTTTTCCCCGAAGTCGTATCCAAACCACGGCACTCCTTGCGCAAGCCGTTGCGCGCTCAGCGCCACGTAGCCCATCGGGCCTCCGCCATCTCTCTTGACAGCTTCCGACAGAGTCTGCCACAGATTTGCAAGCACATTCCGGTCGGCTAGAAATTCGCATCCCGCGACTCCGCCGGGAGAACGCTTTGTAATCCAGCAGGGAATCGATGCGACTTTTGTCTCCATGCGGGCAAGTTCGTCGAGCCCGGGTAGCTCGATTGCTGTAAGCTCCTGTAGGACCGCGGCTGCCCTTGGTCCCTCGAGCCCCAACGTTCCGTATCGCTGTGATTCGTCGGTCAAAGAAACGTCATCCATGATGATGTACTTGTCGAACCACTCGATGAGTTGTTCTCGGATCATCGCGTAAGAAACACAAAACAGGCTATCGGGTAGGGCGTAGGTTTCGATTTCCGCCAGAATGTGCCCCTGCGGATTGAGCAAAAGCGACACATTGCCTCGCCCCGCGAGTAAATCCTTAACGTTATTCGTCAGGATAGCGTTTAGGTAGCGCATGCGGTCCGGCCCGCTGAAGGAAAGATAGGCGCGATAATTTTTGTCGACCAGAGCAACGCTCTTGCGCGCAAATTCTTCCTCAGTCCGAGGGTCAATCCAATAGTCCGGCAAGTTGCAGCCGAACCATCTGGCCATCGTCGCACCGCTGCTCTTGTGCAATCCGGCAAGCGGTGTTTCGATCGCACTGCCGGTTTCTCCAGTCTCCATGCCTCTCCTGTAAACACCAGCTTAGCAAAATGTGCTGCTGTTCGTATTTCACGCGCTCCTGAATCGGCGCGAGTGAATGATATACTCTAAAAATATGAGTGACGCCGTGCCTGCGTTCGATGCCGTCTCGCAAGGACTCATCCACATCACCATTCCGGTCGGAATGTTGCAATGCAATTGCTCGATCATCGGAGACCCCCTTACTCGTGAAGCCCTGGTGATTGACCCCGGCGACGAGGTAACCCGCATTCTGGAATTGCTGGGGCGGCATCGGCTCACGGTCAAAGCCATCATTAGCACGCATGCTCACATCGATCACGTCGGCGGTCTCAGCAAGCTGCGGCAGTACACCGGCGCACCCATCCTGATGCATCGCGATGACTTGCCGCTTTATCAGGGCATGGAAGTGCAGGCTGCATTTCTCGGCGTGCCTACGCCGGAAATCACTGAGATCGATCAGCTTTTGAAAGAGGGTGACGCACTGCGGTGGGGCTCCTTTGAGGCTAAAGTCATCCACACTCCCGGACACACTCCAGGAAGTGTATCCCTTTACCTTCCTAAGGATGCGGGAGCAATCGCCCTGCCTACGCCAAGACTTTTTGCAGGGGACACGCTCTTCGCGGGAAGTATTGGACGTACCGATCTGTGGGGCGGTTCGATGGACCAAATCAGGGATTCTCTTGTCAGCAAGCTGATGCAGTTGCCCGATGAGACGATCGTGCAGCCCGGGCACGGACCGATGACCAGCATTGGCCAGGAACGCAATACCAATCCCTTCTTGATCGACTCATGATTAAGGCCGGAGTTATCGCCGCGGTGCGGCGTTTAGCTTATTTGTCCGGGGATCACGAACGCGCCGCTGATTTATAACCCAGATGCTAGGCGGGATTTCCACGAGTCACCACTCACGCGTTACCAGTCACCGGCCTCGCGCTTGTTTCAATTCCTCCATGACGGATTGCACAAGCTGCTTCGCGTGCTCCAGTTCCTGAGCAATGATGCGAAGATCCATCGCCGGAACCGCGGGATTTCGCTGGCTGGTGCAGTAGACTCCATGCTGTCCAACCAGTACCAGCGCGTTGGTCATTCGATCCAGTGACACCGCGAGCCGTCCGCGTTCACGCCCGTACATTTGTTCGTAGTGTTCCAGTTCTTCCTTGTGCTCTTCAAATGCATTCATGGATTGCAGTCCTTATTAGCCCGCCAGGCAAGGCAGGCCGCGCCAGACGGTTGCACTTCGGGCACATGCAACTCGCACCAAACTTTACCGCATACGGTGTACGGAACATAATCCGCAGAAGCCACCCGGAGAAGACTTACCCACTCCGCGTGACGCAATTCCAGGATTTCGCGGTGCGTTGCCCGGACCTAGGGCGTGCTTTGAAAAGTTTCGGCTGGAGCCATCTGACAATGCGACGATCCGACTTGGTGCAGCACAAGGAAAAGGAAAAGGGCGCGGTAACGCGCACTTCTCAAATCGTCTTCGGTGAGCGGCAGCACCTGCTGCGCGTTCTTGACTCTCTCGAAGGCACGGACCTGCCGATTGCCCGGATGCAGCAAGAGCGCCGGATACTCGAAGAACTGATCCACGCGCGCACACGCGAACTCAACCAGATAAACACCGCATGGGACGAAAAGATTGGCCTTGTGCTGAGCGCCGATGCCAAACCGGAAATGCTGGAAAAACTCGTCAAGCAGGCGCCCGAGGAAGATTTCTACCTGCTGCGGCTTATCAGCGAACATCCGCGGGCAAACGCCAAGACGTTGAATAAGCTTGGCAGGCATCCTTACGGCGCAATTCGCGAGAATGTTGCGCGCCACCCAAACGCCGATGCTGGCACGTTGACCTGGCTTAGCAAGGATCGCAGTCAACCGCTTTGGTATCTCGTCGCGTTCAACCCCAATACTCCGACACCGTTGCAGCGCCGCCTTCGCGATCGTTTGAAAAAGCTTGGCGAAAACCAACTCGCCCGTTAGGTTTGCTCAGTTCTCGGATACTTTTGAAGACCTCATCCCTTAACAGATTACCGTGATACGACCCTCGAATTGTTAAACCTTTTTCTGCGGGGTCAGCATTCCGTCCTCCGCGCCTTCCACGCATGTTGGTTTATCCGTGTCCGCCGCCTTTGCAGAAAATAGTAGAATGGCGCCATGCCGTGTTCCAGAACAGGTGTCGACGTTGCGGGATAGCAGATGAAAAGGGACGTGAGCGAGCCATCACCGGGATGGCAATTCGTCCGCGCAAAAAAATGGACGATCCTGATTATTTCCCTCGCCACCATCGTGCCCTGTCTTTGGCACCGGCATATTGAGGCCGGTGATCTCGCGAGTCATGTGTACAACGCCTGGCTGGCACAGTTGATTGATAAGGGCCAGGCGCCCGGACTCTACTTCGTTCGGCAATGGGACAATGTCCTGTTTGACTGGATGCTTTTGCACGCCGCGAATATCGTGGGTTTTGCCGCCGCTGAAAAAATCGTTGTATCGCTTTGCGTTCTGATTTTCTTTTGGGGAATTTTTGCATTTGTTGCGGCCACAAGTGGCCAGCCTCCCTGGTTTCTCGCTCCGTGTATCGCCATGCTCGCCTACGGATATTCCTTCAACATGGGGTTCCTCAACTACTACTTGTCTCTCGGGCTGGCAGCTTTTGGCCTGGCTCTCTTATGGCGGGGAAGGGGAATGGAGCGAATTCTCGGGTTGTTGATTGCGCCATTCGTTCTTCTTGCCCATCCTCTGGGCTTATTCTGGCTTGCGGGGACAGCCGTGTATCTGATTCTGTGGACGATCCTATCGAGCTGGTGGAAGTTGTCCCTTCCGATTGCGTCCCTGGGCCTGGTGTTTGCTGTTCGCTGGTATTTGGGACATCAGTCTCGGTTTCCCGTCGACTGGATTCAGGACCCGTTCTACCTAATGAACGGGGCCGACCAATTGACCCTCTACGGCCAGCGCTATGCCACGCTCGGATGGGCTGCCCTGATTTTCGGTGTGCTCTGCGTTTTCGTTGACCTATTTTTCCGGCGCCGTAACAGCTCGTTTTGGCATTCCCTTCGACTCCCGGCGGAATTGTATTTCGTCGCGATCTTCTCCGTGGCACTTCTGCCCGAGAATTTGCGGCCCTCCCTCACCGGCGGCTGGATTGGCCTGCTTGCTTCTCGTCTGACGGCTATTACCGCCATCTTCGGACTTTGTCTGATGAGCTGCCTCAAACCGAGGAAGTGGCATCTGGCCGGTTTTGGGGCATGTGCAATTGTCTTCTTCGCTTTCTTGTACCGGGACACACTCGTTTTGAACCGCATGGAATCTTCCGCCGAGCGCCTTGTTAGCCGACTGCCCCTCGGAACCAGGGTGATCGAGACTATCTGGTCGCCGGATGACTCCCGCGTATCTTTCATCGGTCATATCGCGGATCGCGCCTGCATCGGGCACTGCTTCAGCTATGCTAACTATGAACCGGCCTCCGGGCAATTTCGCATCCGTGTGCGGCCAGGCAGCCCCGTCGTCAGTGCATCCGACGATGACACGGAAGACATGCAGTCGGGAGAGTACCAGGTTCAGGACGAGGATTTGCCTGTGATGGAGCTCTTTCAATGCGACGAAAAAGACCTGACCAAACTCTGCCTCCGGGAGTTGGCGGCCGGTGAAAAGAATGGCCGCATTGGCTACAAGCCGCCCTCGGACTGAACCTAACGCATAGGCTTTTCCGGGTTTAGGTTCCCCAAAAGCCCGCCAAAATGGCGGTAGACAAATTGGCTCTTGCAGCAGGCCAATCTCGTGTAAAATAGCCTGAAGGTGAGAGACAATGTTGCCACTTCATCTCCAGCCTGAGAGCCACGTCCCGCTGTACGTCCAGCTTCGCGACCAATTGCGCTCGCTCGTGCATGCGGGTGATTTGCGTCCAGGCGATCGCATTCCCGCCAGCCGCGAGCTGGCCACCATGCTGGGAGTCCATCGCACTACCGTGGCGAATGCGTACGCCGAGCTCGAGTCCGAAGGCCTGATCCAGGGGCACGTCGGCCGCGGCACATACATCAAGGGCAATGGAAATGGCTTGAAGCTTACTCCTCCTGCGCCTCCTGTCCTCAATGGAAGCGAAGGCCTGCGCTGGGAACTTTTGTTTGCCGATGAACGCGGCGAAGAGGCTCTCAGCCGGTTGACGGCCAGCGCCCCCGAAAATGCGTTGTCCTTCGTCATGGCCCGGCCAGCGGAGGAATATTTCCCCGTCGAGGAACTGCAGACTTGCGTAAATGCCGTTCTGCGCCGAGAGGCTACTGACGTATTAAAGCTCGGTCCTTCGGACGGTTATGGCCCATTGAAAGACGCGCTCCTCGAGCATCTCCGAGGGGACGGCATTTCTGCGAAGGACGATAATCTTCTCATCACGGATGGCTGTCAGCAATCGCTGGACATCATCAGCAAGGCATTTGTGCGGCCTGGCGATTCCGTAATTCTAGAAAATCCGACTTACCCGGGCGCAATGGCAATCTTCCACGGAGCGCGCGCACGCTGCCTCGGTGTGCCTATTCAGACGCGCCCGGAGCCGGGAACCACACTCGGTCTGGATCTGGAAGCTCTGGAAGCGACGTTGGCCGCCAATCGCGTCAAACTGATTGTACTGACGCCCGATTTTCAGAATCCCACCGGTACGTCGATGCCGCTAGCGTCACGCCGCAAGGTCTTGGAACTTGCCGGACGCCACCAAGTACCCGTCGTGGAAGACCATATTTACGCGCGGCTTCATGCCCGCGAGGAGCGACTGCCTTCGCTGAAGCACCTCGACCGCGCAAATATCGTCATTCACATCGATAGTTTTGCAAAGGTTGCGTTCCCCGGTTTGCGCGTCGGATGGATTGTCGCTCCCGCCACGGCGATCGAACGTCTGCGCATTGTGAAGCAAACCACCGATCTCCACACGGACCAGTTGGCTCAAGCAACGCTCGCGGAGTTCCTGCGGCGCGGACTTTTCACCAAGCATCTCGCGAAAATGCGCAAGGTCTACGCTTCGCGGCTGTCAGCTTTGGACGAAGCATTGCGCAAGCACATGCCCGAAGGCGCACGCTGGACGCGTCCGGATGGCGGAATGTGCCTGTGGCTGGAGCTGCCGCCGGGTTTTGACGCCAGCGAGCTCTTGATCCACGCGAAAGAACGCGGAGTATTATTTGCTCCAGGCCGCTATTTTTACGTGCAGAATCCCTTGCCCAACACGTTGCGACTTGGCTACGCGGGCCTGGATGAAAAGCAGATCGCTCGCGGCGTCGCGACGTTGTCGGACCTTTTGCGCATCGAGATGCGCAAGCGGCAGCGCGGCGTGCGCCGAGCGGAGCGGAGCCGCGTGGCGCTGGTCTGAAGAGAAGTAGAAATTAAGTCAAGACCTAAGGAAATAGCGATAACAGAGAGGCTGGCGGAATTTGACGGACACGATCACCTTGGCGCCGAACCCGGCGAACAAATGTTTTGGTTGCGGCGGCGCGAACGATGCCGGGATGAAATTGACGTTCGTGCAGGATAACGTCAACCGCAAAATCGTGGGACGATTTATTTTGGGCGAGAGGTATCAAGGCGGTGGCGGAATGGGTCACGGCGGGATTATTGCCACGCTGCTGGACGAAGCCATGGGGAAGGTTTGCAGGTTTCGAGAGGTTCGCGCGGTAACGGCGGAGCTGACGGTCCAATACTTGAAACCGGTGAAGGTTGATGAAGAAATCCTTGTGGAAGGCTTTGAAACGGACCAGAAAGGGCGCAATCTGTTCCTCACAGGCGAGATTCGCAATAATTCCGGCGAATTGCTAGCGCGAGGGACTGGAAGATTTGTGGTGATCGGCCAGAAATAGAAGTATTGCTGGGGACCGCAGAATTCAGAGAACTTTAGCGGCGAACAGTCGCAGCGAGATTTGGGACAACAGGAGAAATGAAATGGACGCGAAGAAAGTGAACGGCAGCGGCAATGCGGGCAATGCGGCAAACGAATGGCGAGTGAAGGTTGGCTTGGCGGAGATGCTGAAAGGTGGCGTGATCATGGACGTGACCAACGCCGAGCAAGCCAAGATTGCGGAGCAGGCAGGAGCTTGCGCGGTGATGGCGCTCGAACGCGTGCCGTCGGACATTCGCAAAGAGGGCGGCGTGGCGCGCATGGCCTCGATCAAGATCATTCGAGAAATCATGCGGACGGTCACCATTCCGGTGATGGCCAAAGTGCGTATCGGACATTTTGCGGAAGCGGAAGTGCTGCAGGCGCTCGAGGTAGATTTTATTGACGAGAGCGAAGTGCTGACTCCAGCCGACGAAGAAAACCACGTTTGGAAGCATGATTTCCGCGTGCCGTTTGTCTGTGGCGCGCGCAATCTTGGCGAAGCGCTGCGCCGCATCGCGGAAGGCGCGGCAATGATTCGCACCAAAGGCGAAGCCGGCTCCGGCAATGTGGTCGAAGCGGTCCGACATATGCGCACGATCGTAAGCCAAATGAAAAAGCTCACGATGCTGCGGGAGGATGAGCTGATGCACGAGGCGAAAGAACTCGGCGCGCCGCTCGAACTTATCCGTCAGATCGCCAAGACGGGCAAATTGCCAGTGCCGAATTTTTCGGCGGGAGGCATCGCCACGCCCGCGGATGCGGCGCTCGTACGGCGTCTCGGCGCGGAAGCGGTGTTCGTGGGCTCGGGCATCTTCAAGTCCAGCGATCCGGAAGCGCGGGCCAAAGCCGTTGTGAAAGCCACAACGCACTTCGACGATCCGAAGGCGGTCCTTGAAGCGCACGAAGAGCTTGGCGAAGCGATGCGCGGCATTGATGTGCGCCAACTTGAAGAGAAGGACATGCTCTCGACACGCGGCTGGTAAAGAATTCCGACGATAGTTCGTCCAACTTAGCTGGAGCGCCCGGGCTCGGTCCGGGCGCTCCTACAACTGCAGCTCGATGGAGTGCTCGAAGTGAGAATTGGGATTCTGGCGGTGCAGGGCGATTTTGCAGCGCACGCGGCGATGCTCACAGCGCTCGGTGCGGACACCGTGGAAGTGCGCACGGTGAAAGATATTGACGGCTGCGACGGGCTGATCCTGCCTGGCGGGGAGAGCACCACGCAGCTCCAGTTCTTGGAAGAAGAAGGGCTGTTCGACGCGGTGAAGCAATTTGCCGCGGACGGCGGAGCCGTGTTTGGAACGTGCGCGGGCGCGATTCTGCTCGCGACAAATGTAAAGAATCCAGCACAGGACTCGCTCGGCTTGCTGGACATGACCGTCTTGCGCAACGCGTATGGCCGTCAGCTCGCGAGCGATGTTTTCATTGGTTTGAGCAAGTTAACGGACGCTCCATTGGAGATGGTCTTTATCCGCGCTCCGGTGATTGAGAGCGTCGGTCCAGGCGTGGAAGTGCTCGCCGAGTACGACGGCAAACCTGTGCTGGTGCGGAAAGCCAACGTGATGGCCACGACGTTTCACCCCGAGCTCACCGATGATTCCTCGGTGCATCGATTTTTCATGGACCTGGTGGCAAGCCAGGCCAAGGTACCCTCCGTCGGGCGATAGGAGCCGATCTCGCTGTGTATGGCCGGGGGCCCCCTACCCCAGTTTTTTCGTAAGTGTTCATTCTAAAGAGTTTTAAGTTCAATATTTTGGAAGTGTTCATTCCAGAGAGTTTACAGGCGTGTTTCTGGAAGTGCGGATTCTAAAGGAGTTAGTGAGTGGAGACGCGTGACCGGTGGATTTTCGAAGCCGAGGGGGTCTGCGCCGTGTCTCGGTTTTATAAGCCGTAACTTCCGCATTGCCGACAATCCGCCCAGAACGGACCCCAATTGTTGGAGCAAAGCCGAAAGATGAGTCGAAGGCAAATGAGTTTGCCACACTTGCGGCCGCACCGAATTCAGAACGTCGTGCTTGAAAGCCACAATAAAATGGCCTACTCCTGAAAATTCGCAAAGAGTAAGCCATTTTTCCTTGGCGAAAGAGTGCCCTGTCGGAAACAGTTAGTCCTTCGGGGAATATCTGGACTGTGACGCACTTGAACCAGTAAAACTCGTTACGTCCATCACGTAAATCGACTGCCCCACAGTGAGGACTAGCAGCCGCTTCCCATCTTCTGAGAAGTGGGTGTACACCGGGGCGTCAGAGAATAAGTATTCGTCCTTCTTGGTCCCGGCTTTAAGGTCATATAGTCTTAAATGATTTCCGTCGACCGCTGCGAGAAGGTCTGAGGCCGCGGATGCCGAGACATAACGACCAAATGCCCGCGCTTGGATTTCACCAGTAGAGAGCGAATACACGGTCACCCGGGCTTCGTCTTTCACGCAGATTAAGAAATCACCGACCGAGAACACGGAGTCGAAGCTGTCCGGTCCACCCACCCGCACCAGAGCAGTGCCAACACTTTTGCCCGAAGCGGCCTCGAGCACCTCGAAGACGGCGGCGGCGTCATTTATGGCGAGCTTCGCGGCATCCATCTGCCTCTTCAATGCGGGATAGCGTTTTGCTAGGGCTTGGCCACCGCTCTCCACCGCCGTCCATCCGATCGTTACACGCTCCCCCTGAGGGTCAGGATACGGGATGGGCGGATCGTACCAAGTCGCCACGGGGAACTGTCCAACCTCTGTGAGCGTGGCCGCGTGATGCACCCATTTTCTAACCCACAACTCTCGCCCGGTCTTCAGATCGAGGGCGCGCAATTTGTCTCTTGCTGGGTGGCTGGGGGTTTGTTCCAGGGCGAAAAGCGCCGGACCAGCTAGGCGCGTGTCCGATACTGTGAGTCGTGGATCGGGCTTGAATGTTGGAGACCAAATGTCTGTGGCGGTTTCACCTTTTGGATTCACCTTCTTTATCGCCGTTGTCGAACCATCTTCGCTGGACTCCGCGATATATAGTTCGTCATCTCCTGCAAACCAAGCACCGGTTAGTTGCTTGAAGGGTGCAAGTTGATTTCCCGTGGCAGTGAGAAAAAGGCCAGCATCACTTCGGGTACCGACAACAATATCTTCGAGGTTCGGTGAGGCATTGGCAACACGAAGGGCGGGAAGCCAAGGCGGGGGAAGAATGGTTCTGGCCTCAAGCTTATCATCCGTAACGTTCGCCAGCGTGACCTCACCCTGCCGGGAATAGACCGCGAGCGTTCCTCCCAAGATGTCCATCAGTGTGTCTTCCTGCGCCTTCAGAACCCTGCCCGAATCCACGTCGAACAGGCGGACTTCGTCCGGCTTATCGTTTCCCCGAACGATTAGGTATCTCGACTGCGTCGCGGCTGTAGCAGCGCGGGCCGCAAGGGGAAGTTTGGTTAAGAGCCGGCCTCCTGGAAACTGCGCAATTTGCGACTTCTCGGGATCGTCCGGGTCGAGAACAGCAATCTGATCGGGTGCCACAAAACAGATCGTCGCGTTCCAACGATTCTTAATGATTCCTGGGCAGCTGATTTTTCCCCTTGCGTTGACATCCACGCAGACCGTGCTTCTGTGGAGACGATTGAGCATAAGAAAGCGCGTTTCGGGTGAGAACAGAAAGCGAACGCCAAATAGTTCCCGATTCGCTAAGTCCTCGAGGGTATTGACCCCGCGGTATCCCAGGGCCTCAGCGTAAGCCGTGCCTTCGTTTCTCGGAACGAATTCAGCGTAAGCGTTGCCTTCGGTTCTCGGAACGAATTCTATTCCAGCAGCCATCTTTTCCTGGTCAGTAAATGCCGGCTCAGCAAACACCCGCTCGCCCGTGTCCGTTTTATACAGTTCCAGAACAAGTGAGGGATCAAGACATGCGGCGAGCTCGCCATGGAGCGATAGCTCGGAGCCGAGGCAGCCATCCTGCGCCTTCAGAATTCGCTCGTCCAATTTCCGGTTATCTGCCAAGTTCCACCGCGTAATCGCAAGGCTTCGCGTTGCCAAGACTAGTGTTTTTGAATCCGCAGAGAATCTGGCTGGAAGAATGTCTGGCGCATGGATCCAAGCCCTTATCTCTAGAGGATGCCGGTTAAGGATGTAAATTCCGGATTCCAGCTGAATGAAAAGATATTCTCCATCAGAACTAAACCGAACTCGGCCCGGCATACCACGCAGCGGTGGCGCGAGGCGAGCCGAGCTGAGAACTCCGTGAAGTTGCTCCTGAGGCTGAGTAGCCTGCGATTTATATTCCGAACTAACTAACAAGAGGGTAGCTGCGAGAAATGCAGCCACAGCACAAAGCCTAGTCAAAGCCAATGAACCGGCGGCGAGAATATGTCTCGAAAAGCTCACGGACCTCGAGTCATCCCTCGGGAAGTATACGGGATTAGTAATGCGAGACAAATTGAAAGTGTCGATTGCGAGCGAGTGATGGGCAACCCGGAAGTTGAAACAGGCACTTCGCTAGCAACCGTCCGTTAGGAGCTAATGAACCGGCCGGATACCCTGATATGGATCAACGGTCATTCTTCTTCGGGGGAGTCGGGCTCGGGGAGCTCAGCGGGGCATTCGGGAGGGGAATCGGTGAGGGCGGGAGGAGTAGAGAGGGGTGCGGCGTTGGCGAGGACTTTGTTCCAGTGGTCGAATTTATAGGCGAAAGGGAACTCCCGCTTCACGTAGGGGAGGCTCGAGAGCATGACCTGGCCGAGGTAGGTGAGAATGGCGGCTTTGCGGGGGGGAATGCGGTCTTGCGCGCCGGCGGTGAAGAGTTTGTCGAGGACGTGATTGATGTCGGTGGCGGTGAGGAAATCGCCGTTGAGGGAGGCGGAAATTTCGGCGCCGAGGCGCTGGGACTCGAGGAGCTGGAGTTCTTGCTTGGCATGGAAGGCGCAGAAGGAAGAATGGAGCGGGCTCCGCAACATGCGGCAGGAACGGCCATCGGAGAATTGAAACTGGCAACGTGGGGCGGCACTCGTGCCTGAATTCGGATTCGTCATGGAAACCTCTTGAAAGTGGATTTGGGTTATTTAGTCCCGGCAAATAAAGAGTCGAGCGAGTCGCTGGGAAAGGCGGCAGCGGGGCTGCCGCACTCCAAATCGCGCCTTTGCAATATTAAGCGGGACTCACTAAGTCCAAGCGGGGACGGCGGTCCAGACAGCCGAAGTGAAGATTAGAGCTGGCCGGCGCGCATTCAGGTTCGAGAGGGCGAGCGTCAAGATGCGCGAAGGCAAAAAAATAGCCGCCTGGAAAGGCGGCGGCAATGGTGAATTGGGTCTAATTCACCGAGCAAAAGAGTACCACAGATGACATAACTCTGTCAATAAGAATTTGATTGTTTGCGTTCGAGTTGGAAGTCGTTGAAAGAATTGGAAATAGAGTCGGACAAAAACCGCTGAGTTGGGTTAATGTGATCCTTGCGCCGGACTTTCCTTGTGCCCGGAGCACCACTCGCCATGAAGAAGCCGGCCCGAAGAAAGGTTTTGTTTGTGTGCATAGGGAATGCGTGCCGCAGCCCCATGGCGGAGGCTATTGCTTGCCGCCTGGCCGGCGACGTTATGGAGGCATCAAGCGCGGGTTTGACCCCGCTCGGGCGGGTGGAGCCGCTGACTACACAGACTTTAGTTAGAAATGGATATCGGCCAGAAGGATTGGAATCGAAGCCGATCGCTCTGGAAGCTTCGGAGACGGCTGATCTCATTATCAACATGAGCGGCTGGCCGAAGGAAATCGCGTTCGAGGATCCTGGCAAGGTCGAAAGCTGGCAGGTCGAAGATCCCTATGGCGCGGATGCCGAGCTTTATCAGAGAATCTTCGAGGATATTGAGAAGCGAGTGGCTGAGCTAGCGGATCGGTTAAGAATCAACAAGCGCAACATGGCGAGCACCGAAAACATCAATGGGAAAAAGATGGGCAAGCCATAAAAGACAGCCAAGGAGAATCGAGATTGCGGCGTGAGAAGACCAGCGTTTCGCAGGAGGACTACCTCAAGGCCATCTGGGAGATGCTTGAGGAGGACCAGACTCCGATAAGCGCGCGGCTTGCGGAAGAGTTGAGTGTCACGCCGCCGGCCGTCACCGCCGCGCTCAAGCGCATGACCCGCGACGCGCTGGTGCGCGTTGAGCGCAGCGGGCGAATCGATCTGACGCGCAAGGGCAGAACAGTGGCCGAGCGGCTTGCGCTTCGACATCAACTGGCGGAAATGCTCCTAACGGAAGTGATTGGGCTGTCCTGGGCGAAGGCGCATGACGAAGCCGAGCGGCTCGAACATGGAATCTCGCCGGAAGTTGAGGCGCTTTTGCTCAAGCGTTTCGGAAGCAACAAGTCATGCCCGCACGGCGTGCCCATGCGAGGCGGTGTTGCCAAGCTGCGAAGTCAGGGCGCGGTGCTATTGGCGGATTTGCGACCGAATGAACACGCGGAAATTCTTTGCGTTTACGAAAAAGACGGCCAGTTTCTTGAGTTTTTGGAAGGCCTGAGATTGCGCCCTTCGACCAAAGTAGAAGTGTTGAAACGCGAATACGACGAGACCATGACTTTGCGGTCGGATGGCCACACTATGCATTTGGGGAAGCCGGCTACGTCGCGGATTTGGGTGCGGCGATTGAACTCGTGACTGGTGACTGGTGACTCGTGTAAACCCCCTCATGAGTTAAAGCTTTCCGATGGCTGACAGTTCTAGAATTCTACATGCTTCGAACCGCTAGGTGCGTTGATCCAGGAGCGTTTTTAGGCGGGCGTAGCCAGCGCGGCTCACGGGAAGACGTGATCCATCCACGAGAATCGCGAGACGGCTGTCTTTTCCGTACGGCTCAATGCGCACTACCCGCTCAAAATTCACAATGTAGGAACGATGGACTCGCACGAACCGTTCCGGATCGAGGCATGCTTCCAGGCTAACAATGGTTTGCTGCTTCAAATGCCTTTTCCCCTCACTGGCAAGAGCCACGTAGTCGTCCTGCGCTTCCGCAAAGTCTAGTTTTCCCACGGGAATCAGAGTGACGCGAGTGCCGTCGCGCACCACGATACGATCGAGGAACTGCTTGGGCGGCCGCGCCGCGGCGGCCAACTCTGGCGCAGTCGGCATCCTTTCGCCCATGCGTGATTTCGCGCGCTCGAGGGCGGCCTCGAAGCGGTCGCGTCCTATTGGCTTCAGAAGATAGTCGACGGCGTGCACTTCGAACGCGCGCATGGCGTACTGGTCGTAGGCGGTTACGAAAATGACGGCCGTTTCCGTGCCAATCAGCTCGAGCACGTCGAATCCAGAGAGCTTGGGCATTTGCACGTCTAGAAAAATGAGGTCCGGCTTATGCTCGGCGACCGCTTTCACCGCCTCAAACCCGTTTCCGCATTCCGCGACAACCTCGATTTCTGGATGTGTTTGCGTCAGCTCGCGAAGGACAAGCCGCGCCAGGTCTTCATCGTCCACGATGAGTGCCGTGATTTTCTGGTTGTCTTTCTTGCTCAACTCTTCACCTCTTCCGTATCCGCCGGGAAGGACAACTCGACTCGGAAATTCCCGTTTTCGGCGATGACGCGCATGCTCGCTTCCTTGCCGTACCTCGCCTCAAGGCGGTCACGAACATTCTTCAAACCGAGGCCGCCTTTCCGCATGGGCGCCGACTCTGGATCGAAGGTATTGTCAATCGCCAGCGAAACACGAGCATCGCGGCTTTGGGCTGAAAGACGGACCATCCCGCCGTCCGGCAGATTTGCGATGCCATGCGTTACGGCATTCTCGACGAGCGGCTGCAGTAGAAGAGGGGGCAACTGGACCGACTTAGTCCCTTCCGGAATGTCTTCCTCCATTTGCAGACGGACGCCGAACCGCACTTTCTCGATCGCGAGATAGCGATGGAGCAGGGAGAGCTCTTCCGAGAGTGACACGCTTGCTTTCTCACCGAGCCCTAAGGTCAAGCGTAAGAACTCGGCAAGCAGAATGCACATTTCGCGAGCCTTCGGGGGATCAATGCTGGTGAGCGCGCTGATGGAATTAAGGCTATTGAAAAGAAAATGCGGATTCACCTGTGCCTTGAGGGCCTTCAATTCCGCATCGCGTGCAAGAATACTGGTTTTTTGTACGCGAGCTTCGGCTTTATTCGAATCGTCGATGGCAAGGATGACGTAGTGAGAAGCGACCGACAGGAGATAGAGCAGGAATCCGGCTCCGAAAAGGACGGATAATTGAGAAGCGAAGCGGCGGTCGAGCCCCTGGAACGTGGGCAACTCTGAAAGACCATAGGCAAGGAGTCTTGCGAGGAGCACCCAGAGCAAGCTGAGAATTGCCGCTGCCGCGACGTGAGTAAGCCAAAGGCGCTGGCCGGTGCTCTTTTGAAGGGGCGCCGCTTTGCAGGAATACCACGCCGAGAGACAAACAAATTGATAGACGAGACAGAGCGGGATAATCAAGACCGCAGCATCGAGCCAGCCCAACTTGCCGGGCACGGCCATCAGATAAATCAAGATTCCGGCCAGCGGAACCCAAGCAAGGAGGTAAAGGCCAAACCGGTTAATCGGTGAGAGAAGGGGATGCATAAATACCGTTCAGTTGCCGATCTCCACGCCTCCAAAAATGACGGCTCCGGTGATAATCAGTGTTTTTCTCTTCTCATTCGTTGAGTCCTGGGAGGGCGCAGCCGAAAGCCGGGTTTTGTCGGAGTAGCCACCAAGCACCGGAATGCTCCGGGAGTGGACATTCCATTTGTCGGGTACGCGAATTTCGAGGCCGCCGAAGATGCAAGTGATTTCCAAGGTGGCTTCGTCACCATCTATATTCGCGTCGCGGAAGTCGAGTTCGACGCCCCCAAAGATAGATGTGGCTCTTCCACCCTTAAAGGTCTGGCTCTTGATGCGCCGTTCGGTGCCTCCGAAGATAGCGACGGCTTCGAGGAAGTCGGCGGTGTCGCCGGTCCCGCCGATGCCCTTTAAAACGATGGGCGGTTTTATGGCGCCCCACATGAGAATCAGGCCTACCGCAATGATTGCAATGGGCCACATATCGGCGAAACGGAGACGTGTGAGGCCCAGATTGTTCAATTGGAGGATCGCTCCGACGGCGAGCAGGATCACTCCCCAAGCACGATTTGAGGAAGTGAAAAGGTGTCCGACGCCGAAGAAAACAAGGATCATGGGCCAAAAACGGAAGAGCGAGCCGATGACGATGAAACCCATGTGATCCAGAAGCAAGGCCACTCCAGCCGCAACTATGAGCGCGCCCCAGATAAGGCCGTCGCGGGAGGCTTGCCGATGTCCCTGGCCCCGGGTCATTAGCCCGGCTATCAGCTGATGACGCCTATCGCGACGATCCATTGTCAGTCTCCTTTTCACGGAACGCGGAAGCGCGCAACGGAGCTGCTCTCGTCGCGCGGGTGGAGTGCGATCTTTGAAGGAAGATCCCAATGACTATGGCTGTCATGGCTGAGAATAATACCAAGATACGAGAGATGAGCGAAAAGTAGTCGATCTGATGGAAGGCGATGGCTCGGGCCGCAGCCAAGAAAGAAAGTCCGAGCGCTGGGGCGAAGCCGAAGTGTCCGTCTCTCAGCCGCTCAGCCAGCTTTTCAAGAGGCTGGGCTAGAAAAGCAAGGTCAGCCAGCAGAGCCGCGAGTCCGCCCGTCACGAAGGCCTTTCCCCAGTATCCCTTCTGTTTGCGTCCCGCCTCTTGCTGGCTTTCCATGATCCCCTCCAGAACGGCCCTTGTTAAGTGCCCAAGGGCGAAAGTACCGGCTGTGGCGGGATCGTGCATTCTGTTTTCGGCAAGCAGGCCAGTTTCACCGGCCATTGGCGACTGCTATCGGCGAAAGGCGAGCACAGGAGCCCCCTTCAGTAGGGTACTAGACCCCTCTTGCAAAATTGCCAGAGACACCATAGGGTATGCCTCACAGAGTGGCCGCTTTTCTCGGACCCATTGTCGAAACAGAGCAGCGGCAGACGGAGACGGACTTGCGTGCAGAGATTGTAAACAGCAGACGCGGCGAACGATGGCGCTGGCTCTTGTACGTCGCGCTTGCGCTTGCGGGAGGTCTACTCACGTTTGTTGGAGCGCGGGCTCAACAAAAGGCCACGGATGATGCCACATTTCGCAAGCTCATCGACGCTTACTGCGCGGCATGGAGCACCGGCAATGCGGACAGCCCCGCAAGATTTTATGCAAAAGAGAACGGTCTTGTATTTTATGATCTCGCTCCATTTTCCTACCATAGTTGGAAGGAATACCATGCGGGCGTGAAGAAGGCGTTCCTCGACAACATGGAGAGCGGGACGCTAAGTGCGGGGAAGGATCTGAAGGTCAGCCGGCATGGTACGGTGGCATGGACTACGGTTACGATGCACTTATCGGAAAAAACAAAAGACGGCAAGAATGTAGAAGCAGACGTCCGCTATACGGGAATTTGGGAGAAGCGCCCCTCCGGGTGGATGCTGGTGCATGAGCATCTCTCGGTGCCGATGAGCGGCAATTAAGACAAACGGAATTTCGGAGCGGGCCTGGTGCCCGTGAAAGACCGATGCTAAAGACACTGAGGTACTACTGGAACGTTGCTCGCGGGTATCGCCTGAATCCCTGGAAGAGTCCCTACTTGCGTTGGCGTTTTGAGACATTTCTTGGTAAGGAAGCAACAAATTTGGATGCTCGGAAATTCTTGCACCTCTCCTGGAAATACCGCTCCAATATGGTGAATTTCGTGGATTGGGCCGCGGAACGCCGGCGCGTTCAGCGGCACATCCGGCGGCACGCCTGAAGCCAGCAGCCTTCTTCTCGACCCCCGTCAAAATGCGATACTAGTGACCCCGAGGCGTATACTCTAAATCAGAGGAGGATGCGTCGTTGAGCGAACTAAATATCCTCCAGAAAACGGAGCAACTGCACGAGGCGCGCTGGTGGGAGCCTGAAGGAGAGGGACGCGTGCACTGCTTCCTTTGCCCTCGGCATTGCCACATTCATTCGGGTCAAGCAGGGTTTTGTTTTATCCGAGTAAATCAAGACGGAAAATTGTATAGCCTGGGCTATGGAGCTCCCGCGGCGATGCAGGTCGATCCCATCGAAAAGAAACCGTTGAATCATTTTCTTCCCGCGACGCGGGTGTTTAGCATGGGGACGGCGGGCTGCAACATGGGTTGCTTCTTTTGCCAGAACTGGGACATTTCCAAGTCGCGGCAGGATCAAGTCCATTCGCAGCATGTTGCGCCGGAAGATGTTCCGTTGTTAGCGCTTCAACATGGGTGCGATTCGATCGCTTTTACTTATAACGAGCCGACCATCTGGGGCGAGTATGTCATCGACATTTGCCAAGCCGCCAAGGAGTACGGACTGAAGACAGTGATGGTTTCGAATGGCTACATCACCTACGAGGCGTTTCACGACATCTACGACCACATCGATGCGGCCAACATCGATCTAAAGGGATTCACGGAAGGTTTCTACGGAAAAATCACGCTGACACATCTGCAGCCGGTTCTCGAAGCCCTGGAATGGCTGAAGAATGAAACAAAGGTCTGGTTTGAAATTACGAACTTGATGATTCCCACGTTGAACGACGATCCCGCGGAAACCCGCAAGCTCTCCGAATGGATCTTGAAGTATCTTGGACCGGACGTGCCCTTGCATTTCACGGCTTTCCATCCCGACTTCAAACTGCAGGACAAACCGCGCACTCCACCCGAGACTCTTCACCGCGCCCGGGCGATCGCCCTCGAAACGGGGCTTCACTACGTGTACGAAGGAAATATTTTCAGTGACGGTGCGAACACGTCTTGCCCCAAGTGTGGCAAGTTGCTGATCAAGCGTTCGTGGCACGATGTGCTCGAGAACCACCTCTTGCGAGGCGCTTGCCCCAAGTGCTCACAGATAATTCCTGGAGTGTGGGAGAAGCCTGCGGGTTCGCGTACAGATACAGGAACGACTAGGAAAAGTGCAGGGAAGTACGAGCATTTAAATTTATAGCCGTGCACAATTCCGTAGCTAGCGTGGCCGCGCCTAACCCTAGGGATGGAACGAGTAGTAGCCCGGCCCGACGCGCATTCCGTGATGCCAGGCCACGGGGAAGGCCCACCAGACAAGAGTCCCAATAATTGCCTGGCCCACCGTGAGTGGAATAACGTTTCGTTCTTGTGAAAAGAGCCAGCTCATTGCGGTTCCACCGAGGAAGGTGAGCGGGACGAGAACTGGGTTCGGCCAATGCAGCGCGGCAAATATAGCGCCAGCGACCATCGCAGTCACCCGGGGCTCCCCGAACGCGTAGAGAAGCCGGTTCGTCAGGTAGGAATTGAGGGCCACCTGTTGCAGTAGGCAAAACGCGAAATATCCGAAGAAGCGCTTCGGCTGGGTCAAATGAAACGCAAGCCGGTGGAAGGCTCCGAACCATAGCGCTGCCGTGCAAACAAGAATTAGAAAGCCCGCGAAAATCCTCAGCCCCTGGCGTGTTGCCGGCCAGAGATTGTCTGCACGCCACCCCAGTGTTTTGGGGGAATCCCGATGTATGGCGATGCCGGCCAGGAGCCAGATGGGGAAAACAATCCACGAAGAGGGTTGCTCAGCTTGAAGCTGCCAAATGTACCAGGCGATATATACAGCAAGACCTAGCGCCTCGGCCAAAGTGAAGACACGAGGACTAGTATTGAACATCTGCTCGAGATGCAAGAAGGGCGGGCTCGTGTGACCCGCCGAGTTTCCTCAGGCAAAGAGTGCTCGCGAACAGTTGTTCGATTTCCGCTTCAGTGGCGTGCTTTGACGCGAGCAGCTTGTCTAAATCGAAATCAGGAGATCCGCGCCCGACCACGAGCGCTGGCAGCGATGCCCTTAGCTGTTTCGCACTCATTAGACCAGCCCATTGAATCTCTTCAAATACAGCTTTGCGCAGCGGGTCCAGAAAATCACTGGAACGCAGGACGCGGCAAATCTCCAGATGTGTGCCAGGCCTAACGAGGAGGGAACACAAAAGCCTCAGAGCATTGCGTTCCATTTGCTCGCGAGTTTGCGGCGCGGGGACCGACTTCGTCATTCCGTCAACCGTTGCTTTTGGGGGGCCAGGCATGGATTCCTTTCGAAAAGTTGTACACAGTAGCCGTTCGAACGGTCATGAAAACAGCTTGGGGCTGCATGAGGCTCTGCTGTAACTTCAGTTGCCACCGAGCATCCTAACCAAGAAAATTACGGTAGGTGAGATGATGCCAAGCGACGCGAGGTTGTGTTCTAGGAGGCGATCGGAATGGGACAAAAGCAGCGGGTCGTAATCCTTGGCGGAGGATTTGGGGGTCTGAACGCCGCACAAAAACTGAAACGTGCCCCTGTCGACGTCATCTTGATCGACCGCCGCAATTTTCATCTTTTCCAACCGCTTTTGTATCAAGTCGCCACGGGCTCTTTGTCGCCGGGCGAGATAGCAGCTCCTTTGCGCGGCGTCCTCAGCAAACAGAAAAATGCGCAAGTGCTATTGGGGGAAGCGGCGGATATCGACCCGGATGGCAAGCGCGTCATTCTAAGGGACGGCGCTGGCATCGGCTATGATTCGCTGATTGTTTCGACCGGCTCCCAGACCTCCTATTATGGCAACGATGACTGGCGCGAGTGGGCGCCCAGCCTGAAGTCCGTGGAAGAAGCGACTGCCATCCGGCACAAAATTCTTTACGCGTTTGAATGCGCGGAGCGCTCGAACTCCGAGGAAGAGGCGCGCGCGTGGCTTACGTTCGTAATCGTCGGAGCTGGCGCTACTGGGATGGAACTCGCCGGCGCGCTTGCGGAGATCGCGAATGAAACGCTCAAGAATGATTTTCGCCACATCAACCCGCGCGAAGCACGCATCATTCTGATGGAGGGCGGAGCGCGTGTCCTCAATACGTTTCCCGAGGATTTATCGGCCAAGGCTGAGAAGCTCGTATCCCGTCTGGGCGTCGAAGTGACCAAGGGAGTGCTGGTTACGGAGATCGATGCCGACGGGGTTACGTACAAGTCCGGCGACCAATCAAAACGCCTTCCAGCAAAAACCGTGCTGTGGGCGGGCGGTGTCACGACCAATGCGTTCGGCAGAAGGCTAGCCGAACGAACGAAAGGCGAGACGGACCGCGGTGGGCGTATCAAGGTTGGACCAGACCTTACAGTCCCGGGATATCCAGACATTTTCATCGTCGGCGATCTGGCATTTTCACTGGATCATGAGGGGAAACCGCTTCCGGGCGTCGCGCAAGTGGCTATTCAGGGGGGAGCTTACGCTGCGCGGGCGATCCGTGTGCGCATAAGAGGGAAGAAAGACGTTAAGCCATTCCACTATTTCAATAAGGGAGATATGGCCGTCATTGGCCGCGCCGCTGCGGTCGCAAATATTTTCGGTTTCCATCTGTCAGGCTTACCCGCTTGGGTCGTTTGGCTTTTTATCCACTTGATGTACATCGTGGAATTCCAGAGTCGCGTTTTAGTTTTCGTTCAGTGGGGGTTCGAGTACCTGACATTTAGCAGGGGCGCACGGCTCATTACCGGCGTCGCCGCGACGGACTCCCTCGATAAACCACAAGTGCTCAGCAACACGAACAACCTGGGCGACGGCCGCTAATTGCTTCGACAGTGGGCGGACACCACCGCGAGTTTCCGTATCAATGCGACACTGACCTTCCTGATGGAATGTAAATTTACGGAACGCTTTGCTTATCTATACGCGAAGTGCCCTGGGGATGCAGTTCACAATACTCGGTGCTAGAATCCACGCCTTGCGGACGGCCGCGGCATCTCGCGATGCGTTGCAGAGCTAACGATTAGGTGGACTTGTCTTCCGTGACAGTTTGTCCCGCATTGCTCGGGAAGCCGTGCTTTAGATATTCCGCTTAGGAGCCGAAAATGAGAACGAAGGGAAATCCCTTTCGTGGCCTTGCAGTTCCTGCTTTGCTCTTCTCGATTAGCGCCGTTCTCGGGAGCCAGCTCGCTAGAGCGCAAATACAGGTTGCGAGGGTTACCGTGCAAACTGAGCCGCTCGGCGGTCAGATCCCCAAGGATTTCGCGGGCTTCAGCCTGGAAGTTTCGACGGCGGGCCAGGGGATTGGAGCGTTTGCGCCGGATGGAACAAGAATCGCCTCCACTTCCCCGATGGCCGAATACGCGCTCGGAACTCCGACCGCGCCGAACGAAGCGTTCTTCCAATTCATGCAAAATCTAGGCTCGGGGATTCTTCGGTTGGGTGGCAACAGCCAGGACAACACGTGTTGGAATCCTGCCGCAGCACCGCATCCGGACCGGTGCAAGGGGCAGCTCAGCGCAGGCGACTTTCAGCTTTTTTCACGAGCGGCGAAAGCCTCAGGATGGCGCCTCATCATTGGACTAAACCTCAAGCAGAATTCTAGCCAGTGGGCTCTCGATGAGGTCACGCAAGCGATCGCCCAGGACATCAAGCCGGAGCAAATTTTCGGGCTAGAACTTGGCAACGAACCGGATCTCTTCTCTCGCGATGGAGGCCGGCCCGCAACCTACACGCCTACCGATCACGTAAGGGACTTTCTCGCGTACCGCGACGCATTCGAGCACAATCCCATAGCCCGGAAATACGCCTTGATAGGCCCCGCCACTTGCTGCGCTTGGCGAAATGCTGGAAGCCTCGACATATTTCTGGATGGGGTTGGGGCCTCCAACTTGAAGCTCGCCACAGTACATAGCTATCTCCTTACGACATGCGGCGGCCGAAAAGTCAGCATGGAGGAGTTGCTCGCGCCGGCACTGATGACACGTTTCCGCGATGAAACACAAAGCTTGGTGACAGCCGCGCACAAGCGCCAGCTACAGATTGCTCTTGCCGAAACTAATTCCGCCTCCTGTGGAGGCATGCCGGGCGTTAGCAACGCCTTCGCTGCGGCGCTCTGGGGGATCGACTCTCTCTTTTCCGCGGCTGAGGCCGGCTTCAGCGCCGTCAACTTTCATTTCAGCTATCGCCCCGGCGGCAGCTCGTACAATCCGGTGGATACCTATGAGCGGCTTGACAACTCTGGGCGCCAACTCTACCAGAACATCGCTCAACCGCTGTACTACGGAATGTATCTGTTTGCGCGAAGTGCGGCGGGCGAATATTTTCTGCCCGCCTCGACGCAGACGGAATCGAATATCCGCTCCTACGCAACCACCGCCTGTTCCACTTGCGCGGTCAACATCGTGATCATCAACAAAGACGCCTCCGCGTCTGGGCGCGTGCGTGTACATATAGCCAATCGGGCAGGGATGGCAACACTGCTGCTGCTGCGTGCGCCCAAGCTTGGCTCCTTTTCGCAGGAGGTAACGTACGGCGGAGCTCGGTTTAGTAGCGATGGCCACATCCCAGCCCCGCACACACAGCAAATCAAGTCCGATGCGCAAGGCAGTTACGATTTTGATCTTCCCAACTCCGCCGCAGCAGTCTTAGCTGTTCCTGGCGAAGAAAGCCACTCACAACACTACTGATAGAGGCTTCAGAACTCCCAAAAGCGGGTTGAGGTTTTCTGGATGCCCAGACAGTGCCGTTCCAGGGGCGCAGGTTGACGCAACTCGAGTCTGCCAGACTGCGCGAGATTCCACACCAGGAAATGCACACCCTCGCGACATCTGTGATCGGGCTCAACAGGACGCTAAATCGTTCTGTTCCGGCGGGCTCATCCGGGGCGCGATATTTATGATATAAATATATCGCTTGTATATTTGAGGATCGGCGTTTCGTTGCTGGCCGGAAAGCGGTCCCCGGAAGGACCTCCAGAGGTTCATTCCAAATGCGCACTCTGACAGAGAAAGCCTACGTCTGCATCAAGGAAGGAATTGTGCGCAGCGAAATTGAAGAAGGCGTGTTTCTCTCTGAAAAAGAGATCATGAAGCGATATCGGATCGGGCGCACACCTTTCCGCGAGGCCTGCAACCGTTTGCATCACGAACATCTGCTCGAAGTTGTGCCTCGCCGGGGCTACCTTGTGCCGCAAATGAGCCTGCAGGAGGTGCGCGACCTGTTTGAGGTTCGCGTGCTTGTCGAGGGGGCCGTTGCGGAGCTTGCCGCGGCGCGTGCGACAACGAGGGAAATCGACGAACTGACGGGGCTTGCCGACCAGTGCCTGCCTGCAAGCCCTTCCCGTAGAGGAGCGAACGACCGGGCGGAGCTAAATATCATTTTTCATCTGCGGTTGGCAGCGATGGCGCATAACCGGGAATTAATGCGGCTAGAAAACAGCGTACTCGAGCGGACCAGACGACTGGCCTACAATGTAGCGCACTCGATTGGCGTCGAGGGTCAGGAAATGAGCCTTCAGACGCTGCATAGACCCATAGTGGATGCCATACGCCGACGGGACAGAGCTGCAGCGCGCAAAGCGGTCATTCACGATATCCATCAGGCGCAAACCATTCTGGTGGGCTTGGCCGATGGTGTCGTTGGCGTGCCGGACGGTTCGACTCCAAGCCCGGATGTAAAGTAAACGCCTCCTCCGAGCCGCAAAGCACAAATCGCAATTTCTGCGCAATATTCGGTTCAGCTCCTTAGGTAAAGTTCAAGCACTCCAGACTGAAGTTCATTCGCAAAAACCGGAGTACTACAGAGAGCGAAGAGGGGATCGGTGGTTCTCTGGCTCGGCCTTTTCATTCATTTTTTCAATTGGTCTGACATATATTGTGAATATATTTGTCTTGACAGCGCCGGCGATGGAAGAGTATATGACCAACATCAACAGTTCAGAGTGCCGAGCCTTTTTACAGAAATGCTGTTGTAGCGCCACATCGGTTCGGCAAGGGGCCTACGCAGTAATACCACGAGGAGGTCTCGCATGGTTCGTTCGAAGATGGGACAAAACGCTTATTTTCTCACGGTCCTCATGCTCGTGTTCGTCACTCGGTTGTTTGCCCAGGGCGGCGGCAGCGCCGCGATCACAGGGACAGTCTTGGATCCTAGTGGGGCGGTTGTATCGGGCGCCCAGGTGACTGTGACCCAAGCGGCGACATCCGTGAAGCGCTCAACAACGACGAATGCCAGTGGCGCTTTTACGATTTCTTCCCTTCCACCTGCGAACTATAGCGTGACTATTGAAGCCCCGGGATTCAAGACTCTCAAACAAGACATCACTCTCTTGGCCGACCAGATTCGTACGATTGATGCCCGGCTGGAACTAGGTCAAGCGAGCCAGGAAGTCACCGTGGAAGCGGCCGCCGTGATGGTAAACACCGTAACTCCTGTCTTGAGCCAAGTGATAGAACAGACCCGCGTAGTGAGTATTCCGTTGACGACACGCAACGCAGCTGACTTGACTCTGCTGGTACCCGGAACCACTAATGCCAATGGTCACGGGGTGCAGCAGGGCGACACCAAGCAAATTGCTGTCGGGACGCGGTCCGTAGCGGAGTCCATCGCGGTCAACGGTGCGCGCCCGGACCAGATCAGCTACAACCTGGATGGCGCCAACAACGAAGACCTGATGAGCAACACCAACAATCCTTTTCCCTTTCCCGACGCGCTTCAGGAATTCAGCGTGCAAACAAACAGTTTTGATAGCCGGTACGGAACGAATGCTGGCGCGGTCGTGAACGTGGTCACAAAGTCTGGGACCAACGAGTGGCACGGGTCGGGGTTCGAATTCGTGCGCAACAAGGTTTTTAACGCCAAAAACTTTTTTGCCAAACCGCCCGCCGGATCGACCGACGCGAGAGATCCCCTGAAGCAAAACCAATTTGGCGCGACGATTGGTGGACCGATTAGGAGGAACAAGAGCTTCATCTTCTTCGGTTACCAGGCGACCCGCATTCGCACCGTGAATAATTCTTCCAACGCAAAGGTGCCCACCACCGCCAATATGACCGGCGACTTTTCGTCCCTTTGCAAGTCAGGTTTCGATGGGTCCGGCGTCTGTCTGGATCGGGACGCAGGTGGAAACGTTATTGATCAGATCTATAATCCTGCCACGGGTGCACCCTTTGCTGGCAACAAGGGCCTCCCGGTGGATCCCGTGGCACAGAAATTTGCCGCACTCCTTCCAGTTTCCAGCGCGGACGTGAACGGAAACGTTACATTCCAAACGCCCCTAGTTCAAAACCTCAACGAGTACGTTGCTAGATTCGATCAAGTCGTTCGTGGAAAAGACCGCCTGTTCGTCCGGTTCTACCTCGACAGGTTTCAGCATGCCGCTCCCTTCGACGGAAAGGATGTGCTGACTGTTGCGGCGGGGTCTACGGTACAAAGCCAGAATTATGCCGTGGGATACACCTCGATTTCCGGTACTAATTTTGTCAACAACGTTGTGATAGACGTGGTGCGAGAGGCTTCCGATCGCGGGCAAGGCGGAAAGGTTCCGCAGATGACCGACTTCGGAGCGACCATTTTCCAGCTTCCTCAGTCCGAGGGTGGCATCCGAAGCTTCAGCGTAAGCAATTTCTTTTCTATCGGAAATTTTACGGATGCAAAATTCATTCGCAACACGGGCGACATCCGCGACGATGCGTCCTGGACGCACGGCAAGCATACCTTCAGCTTTGGAGGCAATTTCGAACGCGACCAGTCCAACATCCGCAATACCGATCTTGAAAACGGGAGTTGGTCGTTCACCACGGATACTGCGCATCCTGCCGGAACTATCGTGAATCCGGCGCAGGCCGCGGCGAATTTCGTTCTCGGTCACATGCGTGCGTTCAGCCAGACTTCCGGCGACTACTCCGACTCAAGGCAAAATGTTATTGGTATCTACTTCCAAGACCAGTGGAAGTTCCGTCCCCGGTTGTCGCTGACGGTTGGGCTTCGCTGGGAACCGCAAAGTGTAATGAAGGAAGTCTATGGGCGGACTGAGCAGTTTCGGCCGGACGCATACGCCGCTGGAATACACTCCACGGTTATCCCCACCGCGCCAGCAGGCCTGTTTTTTGTGGGCGATTCGTTCGGCGGTATCGGTTTCCCGCCGACGGGACAGACGGGGGACCTCAATAACTTTGCTCCGCGTGCGGGGTTTGCTTACGATATTTTCGGCACCGGCAAGACGGTAATTCGAGGTGGGGGTGGCGTATTCTATTCTTCACGATTGCCAGGGCTGTTTCTCAACGACGCTTCCATCAGCCAGCCGTTCAGTCTTCGCATTGACCTAACGGAACCCGGCTCGGCAAACAGCCTCATCCCCTTGGACAATCCCCTCGCATCCGACGCAACAGGCTTCGCAGCCGGTTTTCCTCAGCGCTTCATCCTTTCCAATGTGCCTAAGAACGTGACGTTTCATCCTCCGGTCTCCGTATTTGGTCTTGAGCCCGGCAGAAAATGGGTGACACCCACTATCTACGACTGGAACCTGACGGTCGAGCGGCAGCTACGGCCAGATACCGTACTCCATCTCTCTTACGTGGGGCTTCGCGGGACACACCTTCGCGAGGACGCGGATTTGAACCCGCGAGGTGTAGGCGTTGGAACGGAAGCTAGTCGTCCTTTCCAAGGGTTTAGCGACATCTTGGAGAATCAGAACAACGGGATGTCCAATTTCAATGCCTTCGAGATTGACATCGAAAAGAGACCTGCGGGCACGGCAGGAATCCTAAGGAATTTGACCCTTCTGGCCAATTACACGTACTCCAAGGCGATGGACATTGCCCTGGCTTCGAACGGGGGGACCACCGACGTGGGTTCGAGCAAAGGCTCGGGAGTTCCCTACGGAAACCCTCTGCAACCCGGTTTTGAGACCGGGCCCTCGGATTTTGACCATAGGCACCGCGTTGTGGCATCCATCGTTTGGGACCTTCCCAAGCAGAATGGCAAGAGTTCCCTGCAACGCTGGACCCTTGGTGGATGGCAATGGTCAAGCGTCTTCACCGTTGTTTCGGGAGACGCTCTTACCATCCTTTCAGGCCAGGATCGATCGAAAACGAATTTGGGCGGTGACCGCGGCCAGTTCATCGGGAGCACTAGCCAGTACGGTGGAGTCGCGCCCGTGAGTGCTCGATCCGGATGCCCCAACACGCCCGGGGATATTTGCGTGCCGTGGCTGGACACTGCGTTGTTCACGCAACCCGCCGTCGGAACCTTTGGAAACGTAGGAAAGGGTATTTTCCGCGGCCCCACGAATTGGAACATGGACTTGGGGCTTCACAAGACTTTCTATCCCCTCAGCTCCCATGAGAATCTCAGCGTGCAGCTGCGGGGAGAATTCTTCAACGTCTTTAACCACACACAATTGAACGCCACTGCCAGCTCAAACACAGTAACCGTCAGCAGTTCGAACTTTGGCAGCATCCGCTCCGCGAATGATCCGCGAATTATTCAGCTGGCGCTAAAAGTGTCGTTCTAAACAAGAACTCACGAGCGTTGTGTTCGCCAACGCGCGCGAGAGTGCCCTATTACGCATCTCTCGCGCATCTAGTGCGCGAGGCATCTCTCAACCGGGGAGCAGGGAATCATGGTCCAGGAATCGGAAAAGCTCGCGGCTTCTTCTATCGCGTTATGGGGCCGTGTTTCGGCTCTGTTGCTGGGCGCCCTGCTTACCGTATGTCCAATTAGAGCCGGGGCCGGCGTTCCCGCTCAGACCGCGAAAAAGGCAACGAGCGAATCGATTAGCCTCAATTCGAACGTCACCATCCTCGTCAGTTCTGAAGAGCCGGCGCCGATCATGGAAGCCGCCCAGGATCTGCAATCTGATTTCGCAAAAGTTCTGGGGAAGAAACCCAATATCGTCCGCCGCTTGGAGGACGCAGGCCCGATGACGCTCTTGATCGGCGAGGCGTCCAAACTGCCGAAGGGACTGACTGCCCCGAGTCTGACGGAGCCCGAGTCCTTCTCAATTTCGGTGGCCCACCCTGCCGCTGAAAAGTCACAACTGGCGACTGTTGTGCTGCTCGCAGGAGCAGATATGCGCGGAACCATCTACGCCATCTACCAATTTTCCGAGAATTTCCTCGGCGTCGACCCTCTCTATTACTGGACCGACCGCGAACCCATCCGCCGCACTCAGATTGAGCTACCGGCGTCCCTCAACAAACAATTTCCCGCGCCGCTATTCAAATACCGCGGCTTCTTCATCAACGACGAGGACCTGTTGACGGGCTGGGCTCCGGGCGAGGCAAAAGAGCACACGGGCATTTCTCTCGCAGTCTGGAACAAAGTATTCGAGACTATTCTGAGGCTCAAAGGCAATATCGTAGCCCCTGGAACATGGATCTTCCCGGATGAGCCCCAAATCAAATTGGCTGGCAAACGTGGCCTGATTCTCACCCAGCACCACGCCATCCCGTTGGGGCTGAATGTGGCTCGCTGGCCCAAGGACGTTCCGTACTCCTACACCAGCAATCCCGAGATTCTTGAGCGAGCCTGGAAGGACGCAGCAAAGGCCTACCCACCAGAACAGGAGGTATTGTGGACCGTAGGGTTGCGCGGATTGTCGGACGCCAGTTATGCCGCGTTTGACCCGAGCGTGCGAGGCAACGATAAAGCTTTGGGCGAATTGATCACCAAGGCCATCGCCGATCAAATCCAGATCGTGCGATCCGTCCGGCCAGACGCGAAATTTATTACCAGCTTGTGGCAGGAAGGCGCGCGACTGGTGCAGCAGGGCTATCTCAAGATTCCAGCCGAAGTCGCGACTGTATGGGCCGACACGGGCTATGGCTATCTACAGGACAAAGGTTTGGTGACGGCTGGGCAAGGTGCTTATTACCACGTCGCGATGATGAACGGCAGAGCCAATCAATTGACGGAGATGGTTCCGGTGGAACGCATCGACTCTGAGTTCGGCCGCTACATAAAGGCCGGAGCGACTCATTACATGCTTCTAAATACCAGCGACATTCGCCCGGTCTCCATGACTACAAAGGCTGTGATGGACGTTGTGTGGAAGGGTCTTCCGCCCAATGCGTTCGGAGAGAGTGATCGCTTCTACAAGCAGTGGTCTTCAGAGGAATTTGGGCCCAAGGCCGCCGACACGGTCGCGGGCTTATATAAAGAATATTTCGCCACGCCCGCTCACATCCCGGGGGACGAGCCTGCCCTCGAGTATGGTGACAACTACTATCACACGGAGGCTCGGCGGTTTTTGCTTGAATATATGGTGCAGTTCCCGCTCTATTTCCTTCCCGGCCAGGCTCCCATTTGGGTGGCACCACGAGTCACTCCGGCGCCCTCCGAGAATTCCAGGATGCCGAATTTGGCTGATTCGCTGAAGGCTGAAATCCAGCGCTGTGGCGAAGCTCAGCCTAGATGGGATGCCTTATGGACCAAAGCCGTGGCAGCTGAGCAACTGGTATTGCCCGCGCGGCAGCCCTTCTACCGCGCACATGTCCTGGCCATGATTGCTATCGGAAGAGAAAGCAATCGCATCCTTCTTTCGGTGGCGCAAGCCGTTCAGGATGCCCAAAGCGGCAAGACGAAAGAAGCTGGCGCGGAAGCCGATAAAGCGATGCTGGCCCTCGACGAAATCTCCAAGGCCGAGAAAGACGCGGAGTACGGCAAGTGGAAAGACTGGTACCGCGGAGATTGGCTGACGGGCATTCACAGGACTCGCGAGCTGCTTCGCGACTTCTCAAATCAGCTTCAAGACCCGTTGTCCCCCTTGCCGCCGCCCGTCTTCTGGACTGGCTGGGAAGCGTACTACCACATCATGCATTACGAGGGAGAGCGCAGTGCAGACGTGAACTGAAGCTCCATGTGCAGTTCTACTGGGCCCGACGCGAGGGTCGAGGCGCTCAGAGTTCGAAGTAAATCTCCCACGGGAGAATGTTTTCCGATCTTTAAGACTTGCGTCGGTGTCCTTGCGAGGAAGGAACACCCAGATGAAAATCACAGACCTTCGTGCCACCACTGTGAGCGTTCCGCTGGAAGCGCCATTGCGCCATGCCAACGGCTGCCATTGGGGCCGCTTCGTGCGCACCATTATCGAACTGGAAGCAGATAACGGCCTTATCGGTCTTGGAGAAATGGGAGGCGGCGGTCAATCAAGCGAGGAGACTTTCCGGCGGCTAAAATCTGAACTGGTCGGCTGGGATCCTTGCCGCTTGGAAGAGCTTAGATTTCGAATCAGCAATCCAACCGCATCGCTCTACAACAACCAGATACAAATCCTTGCCGCGCTAGAGTTTGCCTGTCTGGACCTGCTCGGCCAAGCCTGGCGCGTCCCCGTTTCAGAAATCCTGGGAGGGCGGCTGCGGGATCAAATCCCATTTGCTTCCTACTTATTCTTTCGCTATCCAAATCCTGCCAATGGCGAAGGAGAAGTGCGGACGGTCAGTCACCTCATCGCGCACGCAAAAGAACTGAAGCGCAGACATGGCTTCAAAACGCACAAGCTGAAAGGCGGCGTTTTTCCGCCTGCTTATGAGCTGGAGTGCTATCGTGCTCTAGCTGCCGCGGTTCCTGATGACAGATTGCGATTCGACCCCAACTGCAGTTGGTCCACGGAACAGGGGATTGAATTTGCGCGTGCCATCGATGGATTGAATAACGATTACCTCGAAGATCCGGTTTTCGGATTGAATGGCATGCGCCGAATCCGGGAAAAAACTCACGTGCCGCTTTCGACGAACACTATGGTCGTAAATTTCGAGCAGTTGGCAGCGAACATTGCTGACCTCGCCGTGGACGTCATTCTTCTCGATACCACTTTTTGGGGAGGCATCCGTCCTTGCGTCAAGGCAGCAGGGATTTGCGAAACATTTCAGTTGGGCGTTTCCGTGCATTCTTCCGGAGAACTTGGAATTCAGCTTGCGACCATGCTCCACATGGGCGCAGTCATTCCAAATCTTTCGTTCGCCGCTGATGCCCATTATCACCAGCTCGTGGACGACGTCATCGAGGGCGGGAAATTTCACTACGAAGAGGGTGCCATCTCGGTACCAACGGAGCCGGGGCTTGGCGTCCGTCTCGACCGCGAAAAGCTAGCGGAATACAGCGAAATGTACCGGCGCCTTGGTTCTTATCCCTACGATCGCGACCCGCTGAGGCCTTCCTGGACTCCAACAATACCCAACGATCGATGGGCCGATCCCGCGGACGCCCGCCGTCCAGAAATCCCCTACTTCTCGCAATCCAACGCGCTGCTCCCTGTTTCGAGGCGTTCCTAACTGAGTCTTTTAGAATTTGAAATCCCGACGAACTCGGCCACAACCTTGCGAACTTGAGGCAATTATTTGCGCGAATGATCCGCTACAGATATACGACTATTTGTCGAACATGGAACGCACTCGCGAATGAAGCATGGATGGTGCCAGGGGCCAGAATCGAACTGGCTACGCCCGCCTTTTCAGGGCGGCGCTCTACCAATGAGCTACCCTGGCACTTTGTGGTCTAGAAATTGTATGGGGTGCAACGCGACTGTGTCAATTCGCGGTGCTGGCTGGGCCATAACTGGTCGGAAAACAGTGTCAGCAGCGTGGATGGAATTTGGCAGCAGAACTATCGCCGCGAGATGCATCATCACTGCGCGGATTCGTCGAACTCCTTCATCCAGCTCTTGCCCTTGAGCACTTCGCGCGGCCGCGTCCCATCGGGTGGTCCGACGATGCCATCTTTCTCCATGATGTCGATCAAATGCGCGGCACGTCCGTAGCCAATGCGCAGCCGCCGCTGCAGGGTGGAGGTCGATGCGCGGCCCATTTCGCAAACAACGCGGACTGCGTCTTGGTAAAGATCATCATTCACATCCTCGCCGCCGCTTTCTGCTCCATCTCCGGCGGGACCTTCGACCTTTCCGTTCTCGTCCTTCGGCGTTTCAAGGAGTTTTTCGTTATACTTCGCCAGCGCTTGTTCCCGCCAGAAATCGCATACCGCAGTGATTTCGTCTTCTGAAACCAGCGGCCCGTGAATGCGGTGCAGCCTCGCCGACCCCGCAGGCAAGTACAGCATGTCGCCCTTGCCCAACAGTGATTCCGAGCCGTTCGAGTCCAGAATCGTTCGCGAATCGACTTTACTGGCCACGCGGAAGGAAATACGCGCGGGGAAATTCGCCTTGATCAATCCGGTGATCACGTCGACCGACGGTCTTTGCGTCGCCAGAATAAGATGTATTCCCACGGCGCGGGCCATTTGTGCCAGACGCGTAATCGACTCCTCTACATTGTTTGTGTCCACCATCATCAGGTCGGCGAGCTCGTCGATCACGATCACCAGGTAGGGAAGTGGCTTGTGCTCGCTCTCTTCGACGTTGTCGAACAGCGACAGCGATTGCGCCTTCTGAAAAGTTCGATTGTACTGGTCAATATTCCGCACGCCTCGCTGCGCAAGCAGCTTCAGCCGCTTTTCCATCTCTTTCGTGGCATTGCGAAGCACGTTCGAAGCGATTTTCGGATCGGTCACCACCGGCGCAATTAGGTGCGGAATATTCTCGTAAAGATTCAGCTCCAGCCGCTTTGGATCCACCAGCACCAATTTCACGTCGTCCGGGCTCGCCTTATACAGAATCGACATCATCAGCGAGTTGATGAAAACGCTCTTGCCCGTGCCCGTAGACCCTGCGATCAGCAAGTGCGGCATGGCAGCGAGGTCGGTCACTCGAATTCGCCCGTGCAAATCGCGCCCCATGGCCAAAGTCAGCTTGCTCGAAGAATTGGTGAACTCCTGCGCCTCGATAATTTCCCGCAGCGCAATCGTCTGCCGCGTGATGTTCGGCACTTCAATTCCGATGGTCGATTTCCCTGGGATGCGCTCGATTAAAATGGATTCCGCCTGCAGAGCCAGGCACAAATCTTCCGTCAATCCAATAATTCTGCTGTACTTGATTCCCGCCTCTGGCTTGAATTCGAACGTCGTGACGACCGGACCTGGATTGATCTGCGTCACTCGTCCTTGAATGTCGAATTCGAGACACTTGGCTTCAATCGCGCGCGCGCGATCTTTTAATTCCGCCTCGTCTAGCTTTTGGCTTCGCTCGCCTTCTCGCAGCAGTGAAGGAGAAGGCAGCTTGTAGTTCGGATTACCCTTCGCGATCTTGGGTTCGGAAGTTTTCTTCGCGATAGTTCTTTCCGGGCCGGTGAAGACAATCGGTTCTTTCCGCCATGGCGACTTTAATTTCTCTCCTTGCTCCTCTTTTTCCGCTTCAAATACGTCGCTCTCATCTGCCAAGGCAATGGACTTGAGCGCCTCATTCACCGCCGGAACTTTGCCAAACGATTGCGGCGAAACTGGCTTCCGTCCGGAAAGTCGTGTTTCCTCAACGCGCCGCCTCATGCGCTCCTGCTCGCGCTCTTCTCTCCAGTAGTGCCATCGCGCGGTTGCCTTCTGCAAGATTCCCAATTTTTCGACCCTGCCGATCGGCCCATTCGGACCACTGGCCCAAGCATGTGCCCCCGAAAAGGAAAATCGGGTCGTCATGAATATCGCAACCACCAGAAGGGCTGGCGCCACAAGGTAGGCCCCGCGATTCAGGCTTGCCAGTAGGCCGCTGGAAACCAGCGCTCCCACAAATCCGCCCGCGGGGATGGCTCCCCGGATGGCAGGAACGAAGGACAGCAGAGAAATCAACGCGGGAAGGGAAAGAAGCAGCAATGCGAAGCCGATAGGCGTCGCCACTTGCGAACTGAGCGCACGACTGCGGAACCAGCGCCAACCCAATACAAGAATCGCCGCCGGCAACAGGAACGCTGCAAAGCCGAAAATCTGGAACAAGAGGTCAGCGCCATAGGCCCCGGCGGGACCAATCCAGTTCCTCGCGGGGCTTCCATCGGGGGGCGCTGCGCTTACATTGAAGGCCGCGTCCCTCGGGGAATACGAAAGCAGAGCTAGAGCGATGAGTAGCGCCAGCGTGATACACAAAAACCCGATCAGCTCATTGAGCCGCTTATTTTCGGTCGGAGTCAGCAATCGCACGGAACTCTCCTCAGCTTTTTGGGGAAGGCTGAGTGTTGCGACGGGCACGTTGGCGCTAGCGCGCGCCCGCCTGGAGAAACGCCAAAGCAGCATTCAATATAACAAACTATTCGCCTCGCGCCGCAATCAGTTTTTTCGCTTGTGTGCCCAGAACCCGTCATCCGACCAAACCGGCCGCCCACAGCAAAACCGCCGCCCCCACAATAATTCGATAAACGGCGAACGGCACGAATCCATGTTTCTTTACCCACGCTAATAACCAAGCAACGGAGCCGTACGCAACGATAAAGGACACCGCGAATCCGATGGCCAGCACGACCCACTGATGGGGGGAGATTTGCGATACTCCGATTGGATTTTCACCCTTTCCCAAAACCGACTTATAAAGAGTATATAAGGTCGCCGCGGCCATGGTCGGCATGGAAAGAAAGAATGAAAACTCAAGAGCGGAAGCTCTCGACATCCCCGCTAGCTGGCCACCCGCGATTGTCGACATCGAGCGTGATGTTCCGGGGAAGACTCCTGAAAAAATCTGACAGAAACCGATCCAGGCAGCCTGCCCAAGGCTCATGTCTTCCATCCTCCAGGTATGAATTCGCCCGCCCGCACCGGAAGGTCCCGCAGCTTCCGACTTGGCGTTCATTGCGTCGACGATCCACATGACGACCCCACCGATCAGCAAAGACCACCCGATGACGGCCAGGTTCTCTAGGTTTTTGCCGATCACCTTGGTCAGCAGGTAAGACGGAATAGCGGTAATTACAAACGCCACAGCCGTCAGTCCCAACGGATGTGTTAGCGGCGTCCGGTCACCGCGGGCGCCTTTTGGAAACGTCGAGAGAAAAGCTCCAATTCGGCTCCAGAAATAGACCGGGAGGCAGGCGATCGCGCCGAGTTGAATCACAATCGAGTACATCTTCCAATAGCCGCTGGCAAGGTCCATGTGCAGCAGCGCCTCGCTCAGACGCAAGTGGGCCGTCGAACTCACCGGCAAAAACTCCGTCAAGCCTTCCACAATCCCCAGCAGCACAGACAGAAGATAGTCGTTCAACGCGTCGCTCCTGGATTCATGTCCGGATTTCCTGAAGTCTTCGGTAGGATTTTCCGCATCTCGTAAGCGTCGAGCCGGCCCAAGTAATAGCGTTTCAACACTGCCTCGATACGATAGCCGTGCCCCTTCCAGAAGGCAACACCAGCCTCATTGTCGATTGCAGTTTCGAGCAGGATGCATCTCACGCCGCGCAGCGACAGGTTCTTCTCGCTGTCCGCAAGCAGGGCCGACCCAACTCCATGCCGCCGATGTGCTTTCGCGACATCCAGCGTGATTATGTGCGCGAGCGGGGGATTTTCCTCCGTCAAGATAAAACCAGCGAGCTGTTTGCCGTCCGCCGCCAGGATGCAATCAGCGCTCGGAACCGTAAGGAAATAACGCAACGTTGTCTTCGAATAGGAAATCCCGGCAGGGAAGCAGGCTTGATCCAGCCGGTGCAAGGCCGCGAAGTCGTGCGGTTCGTAGGGCCGAAGCGTAACCGCCATGTCGCGATTCTACGCCACCAGCTACAAAAACGTACGGGCACGGCATGTCACGCCCCTTCCACTACGAGGGTGCATCCATGCCGTGCCCTAAAGTAGAAGTTAAAGCGTCTTGTTATAACTTCACTGTAACGGTCTTTACCTCAGTGTAGTTCGACAACGAGTATTCGCCCAGTTCGCGCCCGATTCCTGACTGCTTGAACCCTCCGAACGGCGCTCCGGCGTCGAACACGTCGTAACAATTCACCCACACGGTTCCCGCGCGTACACTGTCGGCGATAGCGTGGGCCTTACTGATGTCCTTGGTCCACACCGCTGCGGCCAGGCCATACGCAGTATTGTTCGCGCGGGCCGCCACTTCCTCGATACTCTTGAACTTCAGGATGGTCATCACCGGCCCGAAGATCTCTTCTCGAGCAATTGTCATGTTGTCGGTCACGTCGGCAAAGACAGTGGGTTCAATGAAATATCCCTTGTCTCCGACACGGTGGCCGCCCGTGAGCATCTTGCCGTTCTCTTTCTTGCCTGTCTCGATGTATCCCATCACCTTATTGAACTGGTCTTGGTCAACTTGAGGGCCCTGCTCGGTCTTCTGGTCGAACGGATTGCCCACGGTGCGTTTCTTCGCCCTTGCCACGCTTTTCTCCACGAATTCGTCGTAACACTTTTCTTCGACGAAAAGTCGTGAGCCCGCGCAGCAGCACTGTCCTTGATTGAAGAACAACGCAAAATGTGCGCCCTCGATCGCTTCGTCCATGTCCGCATCCGCAAACACAATGTTCGGGCTCTTGCCGCCAAGCTCGAGGGTTACCCGCTTCAGATTGGTGTCCGCCGCAGCCCGCATGATCAAGTGGCCCACTTCCGTTGATCCTGTGAACGCCACCTTATCCACGTCCATGTGCCGCGCAAGTGCCGCGCCTGCCGTCGGGCCGTATCCCGGCAGAATATTCACGACGCCCTCTGGGAATCCCGCCTCAAGGATCAATTCGCCCACGCGCAACGCCGAAAGAGGTGTCTGCTCCGCGGGTTTCAGTACCACCGTGCAGCCCGTGGCCAGCGCTGGTCCCAGTTTCCAAGCTTGCATCAACAACGGGAAGTTCCACGGAATAATCTGCCCTACAACACCCACCGGCTCATGCTTTGTGTAGCAAAAATAGTTGCCGTTGACGGGAATCGTCTTCCCTTGAATTTTGTCCGCCCATCCCGCGTAGTAGCGGTAGCATGCGATCGTCAGCGGCAAGTCCGCCGCTCGCGCAATGTGGTACGGTTTGCCATTGTCCAGCGATTCAAGCTGCGCCAATTCATCCGCATGTTTCTCGATCAAGTCGGCGAGCCCGTTAATCATCGCGCCCCGCTGCGAAGCCGTCATTTTCCTTCGCCACGCGCCCGTTTCGAAGGCCGCCCTCGCCGCAATCACGGCCCGGTCGACGTCCACCGCGTCCGCTTCCGCCACTTGCGTAATCACATCGCCGGTCGACGGATTGATGGTCGGAAACGTCTTCCCCGATGCACTGCTCACCCATCTCCCATTGATGAGAAGCTTGGTGGCATTGACTTTCACACTAGGTTCAATTGCTGTCGTTGCTGTTGCCATGAATTCCTCCCTATTCAAATCATCGCAGCACGGCCAGTCACCACTGTTATTGTGTTTGCTGCCGCGAGTAAGTCCATTTCTTCGCCGCCGGTCGGCGGCTTAGGAAGCGCGCTGGCGCGGGGAACGGAAGGCAGGGCGGAACCCCTCCAGCCCTGTAGGCGCGCAAACGTGCCACCAGCCCAGAAGCCTATACCCATGCGCGGCGCGAGGCAAGATGGGAACCCTATTCAAAAGGCGTGCCAGGGAAGTGGACCAGACACAGTAGCTGGGTCAGCTCTCCGAGCGCGTACATGACGAATCCTTGCCTCCGTAACCTTTTGGTCTTCCCAGCAGTTACTATATCCAGAGCCATGATGGCTGTCCGACGTCCGGCACAAGAGCCTTCGACGAAAGGCGTCCGCGAGGAGCTTCTCGTCCAGGCTGCTCAAAGCGACCCCGCGAAATTCGACGCCCTGTACGAACTCTATTTTTATCGCGTCTACTATTTCCTCGCCGCCCGCGTCCGCAACCGCGCCACCGCCGAAGATCTCACTTCAGAAGTCTTTCACAAAGCACTCGCCAACCTTCCCAACTACGAATGGCGTGGCGCTCCCTTCGGCGCATGGCTTTTCCGCATTGCCTCCAACGCCCTCGCCGATCAGTACAAACGCGCCTCACGCGACCCAGCCGCCCCAAACGATCCCCCAGAAACATCAGCAAATACAGACCTGTCCTCGCGCGACCTCCAGGCGATTGAGAATCAGGTGCAGATCTTTGGGTTGGTCAAGAAACTTCCCGCCGCGCAGCGCCGCGTCATTTACGAGCGTTTCGTCGACCAACGCACCATCCCCGAAATCGCCGCTCGCCTTAAAAAGTCCGAGGGAGCTATCAAGCAGTTGCAATTCCGCGCGCTGCAGACTCTTCGCGCGCAGATGGAGGGTGGCCATGCCTAAGCGCTCTCCCGCAGAACAACTCGATCTCGCTATTAGCGCCCTGCTCGCCCGGCCGCAACAGCGCCAGGCGCCGCGTCCGGGCCCGCGCGTCGCCAAGTTCGCGACACTGGTGCGTTCTCTACGCGATTTGCCGCGTCCCGAATTTAAGTTAGCCTTGAAAACCGACCTGCAGAGGAGAAATTCTATGAACGAAGCAGCAGTTCCATCTCCCGCGCCTCAGAAGCTCGCTCAGTTCCGTCGCCCGGACTTCCCGAACATCGCCCCCTATTTCCTTGTCAACGGTGCTCCGAAATTTATCGATTTCCTCGTCTCTGCCTTTGAAGGCACCGAGCGCATCCGGGTACCGCGCCCTGACGGTGCCATCATGCACGCCGAGGTCGCCATAGGTAATTCTGTCATCGAGCTAGGCGATGCCAACGAACAATATCCTCAGCGTTCGATGACCACTCACTTGTATGTGCCTGATGCCGACGCGACCTATGCCCGTGCCCTTAAAGCCGGAGCAACTCCTATCTACGCGCCGAGCGACGACCATCCCTCCGGAGATCGTTGGGGCGAGGCAAGAGACCCCTTCGGCAACACGTGGTACATTGCCACAAGGAAGAGTCGGGTTGTCGCCCCCGAAGGATTCCTCACCGTTCAGCCCTATCTTCATCTTCGCGACGCTCACAACATGATTCCGTTCGCTGAAGCCGCCCTCGGAGCAGCAGCCACCGGAGTCCACAAATCGCCCGAAGGCTTGGTTATGCACGCCACGATCGAAATTGCCGGCGCTACTTTCGAAATCGACGAGGCCCAAGGCGAAGTTCAGCCCACGCAGTCCAACCTCCACGCCTATGTACCAGACACCGACGCTATCTACGCCCAAGCCTTGCGTGCTGGCGCCATCGGTATCACACCGCCTTCAAACGCTCCTTATGGTGATCGCGCCGCAACGGTGAAGGATCCCTACGGCAACACATGGTTCCTGGCCACCTACCTTGGCACTGGCCGCGCAAAACCTTGACTTGGCAAGACAGCGATCCGGGACGTCATTCCGCGTGACCCTCCGCGAGTGCCGTCAAAATAGTGCAGTTAATTTGCATTTCTGATTCCTCGGCAAGTTGCGCTACGATGTTGTTTTGTCGGGATGGAGTTGGTGTGTCCCGGCAAGGGTAGGGAAACGCGTGGCCATCCAAACACTCCGGCAGCTAGGCGATCCTGTACTGCGCGAGATTGCGTGTCCCGTGCCGGCTCCCAGTTCGCCAGAGGTTGAGAAGCTCCTCGAGGACCTCGCCGATACACTCGCATACTGGAAAAAAACAACGGGTTACGGACGAGCGATTGCGGCTCCTCAGATTGGCACGCTCCTGCGAGTCATTTTTCTGCAATTGCCTGGAGCCGATCCCTGGCCGCTCGTCAATCCTGAAATCACCTTGCGCAGCGAAGATAAAATCGTAGTCTGGGACGCTTGCTTGAGCTTTCTCTCCATTTTTATGCAAGTGGAGAGACATCGCGAGATTGTGGTGCGGTATCAGGATTTGCAAGGGGAGTGGCACGAATTCCGGGCGAGCGAAGAGCGCAATCTCTCGGAATTATTGCAGCACGAAATCGATCATCTCGATGGAATTCTGGCCGTGGATCGCATCACGGACATTCGTACCATTTGCACCCGCGAAGAGTTCGAGAAAAGATACCGCGCTCAAAGTCCGTATGCCACGGCAACCTCAAGCGGAAAAGCAGCGCAGTAAAAAAATAAAGTGGATTTTCTCACTTACACGACGATGAAAAGTCCCATTGGGCCGCTGCTGCTTGTGGGCAACGATGACGGCCTTCGCCTTGTGCATTTTGCAACCGGCCGCCGTCTCAAGTTCCCCCGGCGCGAGTGGGTAGAGGACCTCGCGCCGTTCAAAGAAGTGATCCGCCAGCTTCAAGCTTATTTTGAGGGAAAACTAAAGAATTTTGATCTGCCGCTGGTTCTTAAGGGTACGGCGTTTCAACTTCTCGTGTGGGGCAACCTCCGAAAGATTCCCTACGGAGAGACCGTCAGCTACGGCCAACTCGCCCGCCGCATCGGCAGCCCTGAAGCAGCCCGAGCGGTCGGTCTTGCGAATGGCTCCAACCCCATACCCATCATCATTCCGTGCCATCGCGTCATCGGCAGCAATGGCGACTTAACCGGCTTTGGCGGCGGCCTTCCAGTCAAACGGAAGCTCCTCGCTCTGGAAAGTGGACAATTAAGTTTGCTTTGACCGCGCTGCGGACGCCTTTTGCTGCCCTGTGAACGCACTTCTTTGAACGCTCGTCTTGAATCAGTCTTTGGTATCGCCAGCTAGTCAGGCCCCCGCCTCATAGCGGTAAGACAAAGCGGGGCGCCCGCGCGCATTTCGTCGGGAGCATGATGCGTGCTAGAACAGAAAGGCCAGACCGGGAGGGAAGTGGTGAGCAAAAAGAAGGTGAAGTGGGGAATACTCAGCACAGCAGCGATCGGCGTTCGCAAAGTAATTCCCGCAATGCAACTAGGCGACTGGAGTGACATCGTCGCTATCGCCTCTCGCGACGGCAAAAAAGCCGAAAGCGTGGCGCGCAAGCTGCGCATCCCCAAAGCCTATTGGTCGTATGAAGAGTTGCTAGCCGATCCGGAGATCGAAGCCATCTACAATCCCTTGCCCAATCATTTGCACGTCCCCTGGTCGATCAAAGCAGCGGAAGCGGGAAAGCACGTGCTTTGCGAAAAGCCAATCGGCCTCACCGTGGACGAAGCCAAACTCCTGCTCGACGCACGCAATCGCGCCAATGTAAAAATTGGCGAAGCATTCATGGTTCGCACCCACCCCCAATGGCTGCGCACCCGCGAATTGATTCATTCCGGCCGAATTGGCGAATTGCGCTCCATAGTGGGAGCCTTTAGTTATTTCAATCGCGACGCGGCGAATATCCGAAACGTCCTCGACTGGGGCGGCGGAGGCATGTACGACATCGGTTGCTATCCCATCACCACCTCGCGCTTCATCTTCTGCGAAGAGCCATCACGTGTAATTGGGCTTGTCGAGCGCGACCCTGAATTCAATACCGATCGCCTCGCTTCGGTCATGCTAGATTTCCCTGCGGGTCAGGCCATTTTCACATGCAGCACGCAGCTCGTTCCTTACCAACGAATGCAATTTCTCGGCACTAAGGGCCGTATCGAACTCGAAATACCGTTCAACGCGCCAAATGACCGCCCTTGCCGCATTTTCATCGACGACGGCGGCGATGTTTTCGGCAGCGGGGTCGTCACGGAATCTTTTCCCACGTGCGATCAGTACACCGTTCAGGGCGACGTTTTTTCGCGCGCCATCCGCGGAGACGGCGACGTTCCCGTCTCCATCGAGGACGCCATTGGCAACATGGCCGTGCTAGAAGCGGTCTTCCGTTCCGCCGAATCAGGGAGATGGCAGAGACCGTAACCCAGGCATCCATTGCTCAGCCGTGGGAGCCATCGGGGGCAGTGGCGAATCTCTTGGACTCCCACTTTACCGGCTCAACCGGACCGACGACAAATGCCCACGATAGCGCCCCTCCCAGCAAGACCACCGCCGTTGCAGCAAACGCCCAGAAAAAATGCCCGGTTCGCTGCACGACGAACCCCGTGAGCGCGGGCGAAACTATCCCTGCAAAATTCCCGGCGAAGTTTTGGAGACCGGTCCATTTGCCCGCCGCGAGTGGTCCAGCAAGCGTCTGCGTGATCGCCCAAAGGTTTGAGGTGCAGAGTCCGGCCGCAGCGCAAGTCGCGAAAAGAAAAAAGGTAGCGAGCCCCGAATTGTCGGCGAACGCAACCACGGCGATACAGGAGGCTGAGCTTAGCGCCAGCCCGGAGGCTGTAAAAGTTTTGCGCACTCGAGTCGGATTGCCGCCACCCGCGATCCACAAGTCGGAGATCCAACCTGCGATCAACGCGGAAGCAGCCAGGATGAGATAAGCCTCCCCGCCGACTCTGCCCATCTTTTGCATCGAGAAATGGCGTTCGTGAACAAGATAGGTGGGCAGCCAGGTAAGCAGAAAATAAGAAAGATAGTTGTAAGCAAAGAGCCCGCCAAACGTACCCCAGGCTGAGCGTTGCTTGAGAATCTCTTCCATGCCGGGAGTTTGAGCGTGAGGCGAAACTGGCAATCCGGGACCCTTGGGCATCCAAATTATCCACGGGAATAGCCAGAAGAGGCTGAGGAGGCCCAGCCCGATAAAGAATGGCCGCCAGCCGTACCGCGCAATGAGCATCGCACCGAAAAATGTTCCAAAAGCAGGTCCCCCGGCGATGCCCGCCGCGACGAAGGCGTTGGCCCGTCCTCGCACATCTTCCGGGAAATATTTCGCGAGGATTTTGCTGTACGAAGGAAAAGCTACGGACTCGCCCATTCCCAGAACGAGTCGCATGGCCAAAATCGTCAGGAACCCATGAAAGAGACTGGTCGCTGCTGTGGCGAAGGACCAAATCAAAAAGCCTGAAGCGAGGACCCAATTGACGTTGAAACGGTCCACCATCCACCCGGAAATAATCTGAAAGCCTAGATAGGTCCAGAAAAACGAAGAAAGCAAAATGCCGAGCTGCCACGGTGAGAGCCCGAGCTCGTCTTTCAGCGTAGGAGCGGCGATCGAGAGACTTCCCCGGTCTATGTAGTTGATGAAGACAGAGATCCCCAGCAGAACGACAATTGGAGTAAGAGTTTTAGAAAGCTCGAGGTCACTTGACGGGGTTCGAGAGGCGCTTGCCGAATCCGGCATCGTTTACGATCTCCAATCCCGCCTTTTTGTTGAGAGTGCGCGGAATGCCGCAACGCGCGGGCTAGTCTGCCTTGACTCAGGGTGTGGAAGCAATGCCCATGTTGGCTGGAATTTGGCGAGGGCTCTGAACAATCAGAAAAGAGAGCTATTTCAGCGATCTCGCAGGCCAGCGATGAAGGAAGTCACTGCTCGTGCCGGTGCGTAGAAAGCAAGAAGCACCAGGGAAGCAGCACCGTAAATTGCTAATCGTAGCTTCATGCTGGTAAAACACTTTTCCGCGCCAAAAGTTGCGCTACCGCTGCCTGGATGGCTACCTCAAGAAGGCTATTGCAGTGTTAAGTCGCCGGCGCCGACATGAGCGTGCAGGTGATACTTTCCATTGCCTTCTTTGTGAAACGAGCGAAACAGTCCTCCATGGGACTCGCCAAACGGGCTCGCTTCTAGCCCGCCGGAATAAACTGAAGCGTCCACTCGAGAATAGTCGGCAGCCTGGCCTACATCTATGATCATCTCTCCCGCGTGTAATTCTGCATCCTTATCACCGGCCACATGCCGCACTTCCAGATTTCCGGCGGGCATGCGGACGAAAAGTCCAGTCGTGCCCGGCACTTCGATACTGACCTCAAGATCGTTCCGGGGGCCGCCGCTGATGGTCAAAGTCGCCGCATCGCTGGAACCCTCCAGCTGCACCCTCAAGTCGCTCGCTTTGTAAGCGTTTCCGCCCCTGATGCGCACCACAATCTTGTCCTCATTTCCGCCGGTGATGCGGAAGTCTCCTGAACGCAGGTACATCCGAATCTTTCCGCCGGAATGGAAAGCCGCCGTAAACGGGTGATCCTGAATGTCTTTTACGTCGAGTTTGGTCTGGGCTGCGCCTGAGGCGGCAGACAGGGCAAATGTGGTGGCGAGCAGGAAAGCAGCACGCATGGAACGACCTCCAGGGCTTCTGGAGTAAGAAACGAGGTTCCCGCGTCAAATGTTTCCTGCTGGATGAAAGTATTTACGATTGCGCGAAGGAAATGCCATCCATTTGGGCGACTTCATAGTGGCGCACTCGCTTGTCGTAGTCCGTCAACAGGGCAGCCGCCTCGCTGGCCACAACGGCCGTCTCTCGATCGGTCCCTGCAAAGGCATCTATCCCTTGGTAGGACTCCCAAAAGGTTGTGACCAGAATCTCGACCGAGTCACGATAGGTCCTGACAAGGACACTCGCGGCGACGTACCCATCGAATTTGCGCAATGAGGGCACGACAGTTTGCCAAAAATGTTCCAGGTACCGGGTGGCCTGCGCTGTTGTAGTACGGGCGGACCACAATCGGGCGATCATTCTGGCCAGGCTCCTATTCGTTTCCGACCACTACCGTCCAGGGGCGAATCTCCCATCGCGTCACCAGGCCATTGAGAACATAAGGATCTTTGCGGACAAAGTCCTCCGCCGGCCTTGGGCTTTCCGCACGAAAAACAAGCAGAGCCCCGTCGGGTGGGTCAGCCAGTGCTCCGGCGAACAGGAGCTCGCCCCGGGCGTGCGCTTCCCGCGCCAACCTTAAGTGCTCTTCACGATAGGCGGCTCGCTTCCCGATAAAGTTTGACACTACTTCGCGATAAAACAGAGCGTAGTAACCCATGGTCCTCTTCGGCATGCTTGATGATAGCTGAGTTCGGAAGGATGAAAAGCCCGGCGAGATGAAACCCAGCTGTATTTCCAAGTATTTTAGGGGCGGCCTGGGGACCTCGGCTGGCTTCGTCTAGCCTCCAGCGATAGATGGGACGAGTAAAACACGGTCACCTTCTTTCAGCGAACAACCCTCGCCGCCAAGAAAGCGGATATCCTCTTCATTCAAATAAACGTTGAGAAATTGCCGAATCTGTCCCTCTTCGTCGCGAACATGGCGCGAGAGGGCAGGAAAGCGCGTGGTCAGATCGTTCAACGCTTCTGCGATCGTCGCCGCACTACAGTCAATCTTGGGCGTTCCATCCGTAAATCGCTGGAACGCGGTTGGAATTTCAATGGTAATCGGCATATTTGCTGCTTCTCCTTACTTTGCCGCAGTTGCTGCGACGGTAAATTGGTTGTCGAGATAGGCTTCGAACGCATCAAGCCGTGGAGCGATAGCTTCCGTGGCGGGAAATTCCGCGGCAATCGCGTCGGTCGTCTTCAACCCGTTTCCTGTGATGCATACGACTGTCGTCTCGTCGGCCCGAATTCGTCCCTGGCGGATGAGTTTTTGTGCGACGCCGGCAGTGACTCCGCCCGCGGTTTCCGTAAACACGCCTTCGGTTTCCGCAACCAATTTGATGCCTTCGATGATCTCTGGATCCGTGACATCTTCCGCCCAGCCGCAACTCTCCCGAATCTGCTGCATGGCGAATGGTCCGTCGGCAGGATTGCCGATAGCGAGCGACCGGGCAATGGTGTTCGGTCTTTGCGGCTCAAAGCGCGCCAGGTTGCGTTTCACTCCATCAGAAATCGGCGAACATCCGGTCGCCTGGGCCCCGAAGAATTTCACCGGCTTCTCTTCGACCCATCCTAGGGTTACCAACTCTTTGAAGGCCTTTGCGATTTTCGTGATAAGGGCGCCTCCTGCCATCGGGACAACCACATTGTCGGGTAATCGCCATCCGAGTTGTTCCGCGATTTCGAACCCGTGTGTTTTCGAACCTTCCGCATAATATGGACGTAAGTTCACGTTTACCAAACCCCACGGGTAGCGGTCGGCAATCTGCGTACACAGCCGGCTTACGTGGTCGTAATTTCCCTGGATTCGAACGATGCGCGCACCATACACGGCAGCATTCAAGATCTTTGCCGGCTCCAGGTCTGCCGGAATAAAGACGCACGCTTCGAATCCCTGCTGCGCAGCTTGCGCGGCCACGGCGTTGGCCAGATTTCCCGTGGAAGAACAGCCTACTGTCTCCAACCCAAATCGCCGCGCGGCCACGAGCGCCGTCGCCACAACTCGGTCTTTAAAGGAGAGAGAAGGGAAGCACACCGCGTCGTTCTTTAGATACAGATTGCCGATTTCCCAGCGCGAAGCGAGCTTCCGCGCTTCCACGAGCGGCGTTCCGCCGATAGGAGCTTCAGGACGGAAATCCTCCGGGAGCGGAAGCAATTCCGCGTAGCGCCACATATTGAACGCCCTGCTCGCTAGATTTCCGCGGCGGGCCTTTTTCTTCAGAGAATCGTAATCGTAGGTGACTTCCAGAGGCGAGAAACAGTCTTCGCAGAACGAGCGCGGTACATTTCCCCACGTTTTCCCGCAAGCCTTGCATCGCAATTCAAAAAGTTCGGACATCCCTGCACCCTATTCAATTGTCAGATACACGTTGAATTCGATTAGGGCAGCAGGGAGGCAAAACCAAAAACCCTCCGTGCCAAAGTGCTCGGAGGGTCTCAGAAATTCTTCTGGGATACTCTACAGCTCTTTAGCAGTTTTTTACGTGGAGCAAGTTGCCCTAAATCGCCACGTGTCGCCGCAACCGCAGCTAGTTCTTTTATCCTAGATTCCCAAGCATTTGTCAAGTGCTGGCACCAACAGTGCGTAAATGGCTTTTCATCGCTCCGTTTGCTGTGCGCCAGAATGGGAACCGGCAGTCCTCTGCATGACCTGATAGTTGTGGTTGCGAAACACTTCCTGGTACTCCGTGTTGAGGCGCTGCTCAATCTCCCGGTAGATCGCCGGACTTTTCTCCCGCAATTCCACCAGATGGTCCCTATAATCCGGTTCGAGCACGATGTACTGGGCGCGCCGGCCAGAGAGAGCGCCAAGATTTGCATCGTCTCGAAGGCAGGTCCGGCACCATAGCCCGAAGTAGAACTCCGAACGCGCAAATACCACATCTTCCGGCCGGACGTGAGCATTTAAAAACTCAACCGTCGGCTGATAAAGTCGTTGTAGATTTTGGTTGCTAGCCGTATAGATAAGGCTCGCGACTCCGAGCAGAACGATGAGCGCCTGCGCGACAGTAATCATCCGCGCCATGATGTTCCCACTCTCCCACAGACGACTCGCGAAAATTGCGAGGAACGCGCAGAACAAGGGACTCAGGTTGACCAAATACCAGCCCTGCTTTCCGCCTTCCAGAAAGACGAGCGTGAGCGAGATCGCCACAAACATCATAAGTAAGATCCCCGATCGACGGCGGAGTTCTTTCGAGAATGCACAGAACGCAATCGCAGATAGGTAGGACACCGGAAGCAGATACCGCACAAGCCTTATGCCTCGCGCATTCTCCAGGCCAAAAGCAGACACATACCTCGTCACCTCGCCCTTCATCATACGAGTCAAACTCATTGGGCCGCCGAGCCGGACTTCTATATTTCCGAAAAACTGCGCTACGAATAGATCCGGAGCTTTGGCGATGTACCATCCCCAGCCCAGACCCAGGACTCCGTAACAGACTGCGGCAACAGCTAGATGACGCCATCGCAGACGCTTTCGGTCCAGGTACAAACTCAAAACTACCAAAGACGCCACCGCGGCGATGCCGCCGTTGGGATGAACCATCCCGCTTAAGGCGCAAGCAGTGTTCGCAACCGCCAGAGCCAACGCTAGGGACCGCTCACGCCAACGCATATACCCCGCCAACGCGGCCATCGCGAAGAAAAGGCTGATCATATCCACTCTCCCCCGGGACGCCAGCGAGAGAAAGACAAAATCCACTGACAGTAAAACCGCCGCGAGGGCCGCAACCCGCTCCGCAACAAGGCGCCGCAGGACGAAATACCAAAAAAGCATCGCACCCAGCCCGCAGACAACAGACAGCTCGCGCTGAACCAGGAGTCCGAAACCAAACGCCTTGAAAGCTGCAGCCTGTAGCACGATGCCCACAGGGGCTGTCCAGTAGAAGATCCGGTCGACGCCGCGTAGGTAGTTGTTCCCGGCCGACTCCAGGACCGGATTCCGCATAGTGCCCGTGACACTTAAGACCTGCGCCGGTACGCCATAGAAACCCTCGTCGCAAAGTGGAAGGTGCGTCCACGCCAAGGCCGTTCCTAGCACGAGCTGTAACACGCAAGCAGTCAGGACCAAGCCCCAACTCACACGCTCGGACGTCACCACGCTTTCGTTCATCCGGAATATCCTTCTTGAATGGTCCGCGATCCGGCCCTCTGCAGCACTTAATTGCCTTCCGCAAGATGGAGTACCACTGCGCCCCAATGCCAAGTCAACACTCTTTGACAACATAATGACAGGTTCCTGCGTCTAACTTCCTGAGACAGTGAGACACTTGGCCGCATATCGTCTTTTGAGACCCCGTCCTCTGGGACAGTGATGCTTCCGGCGCATTTCTTTTCCATGGCAACTGTCCTGTATTCGCGGTGTTATACTTCCAGTGGGGATTGCTGGGCGGTCGGCTTGCGAAGAACCGTGTAACCGTCGGCATGTTGGCGCGGACTTGTGCGGCCAAGAAAATTAGGAGCAGAGACATGGGAGAACAAGTGAAAGAGATTATCAATTGGGCGCGACGCCGCAAATTTCTGGCCTCGTTTTTTGTTGCATTCACCCTCGTTCTTGGAATCATGATTGGCTCGGTCATTTCAGGCCGGGTTTCCGCCATGAAATCGTTCGGTGGTACGGACGCCACTCGTCTCGCCGTGCCAGATCCCATTCCGTCGGCAAGCTCCTTTTCTGGGATAGTAAACCGTGTCGAGCCCGCGGTGGTCAACATTGCCACAACGCAAGTTCTCGAACGAAAGTCCGGTGGCAAGAAGCGCCGCGTGCAACCGGCCAATCCCGGTGAGGATGACGATCCCATGCAGGACTTCTTCGATCGCTTCTTCGACGGCCGTCAGGACGCTCCTCCGCAAGCCGAGCGCAGCCTTGGCTCCGGCGTCATCGTTGATAAGCGCGGCTACATTCTCACCAACAACCACGTCATCGAGAACGCCACAAAAATTCAAGTCCAGCTCAACAACGACACCGCGCGCTATACCGCGAAGGTTGTCGGCGCCGATGACGATACGGATTTGGCCGTAATAAAGATTGATGTGAACAAGGAACTTCCCATCGCCAGACTTGGCAATTCGGATGGCGTGCAAGTTGGCGACTGGGTTCTCGCTATCGGCAGTCCTTTCGGCCTGCAGGCCACGGTCACCGCTGGAATCATCAGCGCGAAAGACCGCGGCGGCCTCGGCCTAGCTAAGCAATTTCAGCGCTTCCTGCAGACCGACGCGGCTATCAATCCTGGTAACTCCGGTGGCCCGCTCGTGGATCTCGCGGGACAGGTTATCGGCATCAACACCGCCATCATCACGGGCAGCCGCGGATATGAAGGTGTTGGCTTCGCGCTACCCTCGAACACCGCGATCAATATCTACAACCAACTCATCGCTAACGGTAAAGTGACCCGCGGCTCGATTGGCGTCAGCTTCCAGGAAGATCTCGGCACCAATCCCATCACCTTGAAATCCTTGGGCGCGCCGTACGGTGTCGTAATCGAGGGCGTCGAACCCGGAAGCCCTGCGGAGAAGGCCGGCCTCAAGGGCGGTGACGTCATCACCAGCGTGAACGGTCAGCCCATAAAGACTGGCAACGACCTCGTCAATCCCATCGCGCAAGCCACCATCGGCAGCAAGGTCAAGCTCTCTTACGTCCGCGATCGCGCTCAGAAAGAAACCACTGCCACCGTCGAAGACCGCACCCACGTCTTCCCGAATACCGCGGGCCGCATGGGCGATCAGCCTGGCGAAGTAGCGCCCAGCGAATTCGGCCTTCACGTTGACAATCTGAGCAAAGAACGCGCTCAGCGGTTCGGCATGGAAGGCGTAAAGGGCGTGATCGTGACCGATGTGGATCCCGCGAGCTTCGCCTCCGATGATCTAAACTTCGGCCGCGGCGACGTGATTTCCGAAATCAACCATGATCCGATTTCTTCTCTGGACGACTACCGGGCAGCCGTTAAAAAGCTGAAACCGGGCGAGAACGTCGTCTTCAAAGTCTTGCGCCGCCAGGACAGCGACCGCATCTTGACCGTGTTTCTCTCCGGCGTCGTTCCTGCGGCGGAGAACCCGCAGCAATAAGCTTGGGGAGACGCACGCGTCTCCCTCTCTTTTCTCTTAGTGACCATTATGCGAATGCAAAAAGCGATACGCTTGGCTCTGACGCTGCTCGTTGTAGCGGGCATGAGTGTGACGGGTGTCGTAGCGGCTGCGCAGACTGCAAGATCCTCTAAGTCGGCCACTGTCAAACGCGGAATCAAGTCGCACCACGGAAAATCCTCCAGAAGATCGGTTCGCCGGGTACGCGGACAGAAATCGCCTACTTCCGACCGGATTTCAGAAATTCAATCGGCTCTTGCCAAGGATGGCTCGTTCAATGGATCGCCCGACGGCAAGTGGGACGATGCAACTGTTGAAGCAATTAAAAAATTCCAAGGGTCCCACGGTCTGAATCCGTCCGGCAAGCTTGACGCCAAGACCCTGCAGAAGCTTGGTCTCGGCTCCCAAACTGCTGGGCTCGCGCCTCCCATGCCTCCGGTTAGTTCGTCTTCTCTGACTGCCAGCCCTTCAGCCACGGTTCCGCGTCGGCAGTAATCTATTTAATTCAGGTCATACTGGAATTCTGACGAAGTCTAGGATGAGGAGAAGTGTGTGCTGCTGAGCAAATTACGTCGTTGCGGAAGGGGCGGAGCTAATGTTCCCCGCCCGAAATTTGGGATTTCCCGCGAACTCGGTGGTACGGGGTTCAGAGAGCTAGGCGAACTCTCTCAAACGCTTCGGCAGTTGGCGTGCGAACCAACCCAGTAGGGTGTACTGAGTTGGTTCGCGCGTTCCAGGAGAAACATCGGGTTATGGTGGAGACCGGCGACTCATGGAAATTATTCCAGGAGCACGTAAGCTGCACAAGCAGAAGAGGTTACATGCCAGGAGGCGGAATCTGATGGTCCGCTCCCGGAACTACGTGCATTTAGCCAGTCTGCTAAGTATGCCTTAGCTTTCCATCTGCGTTTGGAGCACCTCTCCAGGCAGCGCAATCATGGTTGGCCTGACAGTCTGTTTGACCACGACTCTGTTTTGTAGCGGAGCCGAACCCGTCCGGACCACGGAACGATCCTGTACTTTGCCCGAAGTGCCCTGGACTACCGAACTCGTATCAGCCGCTGGTCGTTCAAGGCGAATGCCGAGCGTCCGCTCCAATTGAAACAGTTCGGAACGTTGTTCGCGCGAAAATAATGTAGTGGCAAGGCCGTGTCCGCCGGCGCGGCCGGTACGGCCGACGCGGTGAATGAAATTCTCAGCCACTTCGGGCAAATCGTAGTTGATGACGTGCACGATGTCCTGTACGTGAATTCCGCGCGAAGCCAGATCGGTCGCCACGAGCACCCGGTACCGCCCTTGCTGGAAGCCCGCCAGCGCTGCGGTGCGCTGCGATTGCGAGCGATCACCGTGGATCATGGCGGCTGAAAAACCGTCGCGGTTCAGGCTCTTGGTAATGCGCTCCGTGCCGCGCTTGGTGCGAGAGAAGACCAGGCATCGCCCCGTTTCTTTGGCAAGCAGACGCTGTAGCATCTCTTGTTTCCGGTCCACGGGAACCTCGAACGCCTGCATGCGAACATTTTCGGCAGGCTTGAGCGTCGACCCGAACGCAAGACGCGCGGGATTCCGCAGATAGTCCTTTACGAGGTGAGCGACGGATGCTTCCATCGTCGCGGAAAAGCACATCGTTTGGCGATCTTTCGGGAGGATCGCGGCGATGCGCTTGATGGCCGGTAGAAATCCCATGTCCAACATACGGTCCGCTTCATCGAGAACGAGGATGCGCAGAGAGTTGAAGTTGAAAAGCTTGCGATCGAGATAGTCTTCCAAGCGGCCGGGCGTGGCAACAACCACCCGGGCACCCTTGCGGATAGCGTTGAGTTGCGCGCCCTCCGCCAATCCACCAACCACTAGCCCCGCGGGCACCAACTGCGTCCCGCGCAATGCGTTGAATTGCGCTACCACCTGCATGGCCAATTCGCGCGTCGGCACCAGCACCAGCGCTGTGATTCCAGGCGTTTTGCTCTTGAGCAGCTGCTCAATTATTGGGATCAGGAACGCCAGCGTCTTGCCGGTTCCGGTTTGCGCGGTTGCCAACACGTCCTTGCCCTCGAGCGCTTGCGGAATAGCAGCAGCTTGCACGGGGGTAGGCGTCGAAAATCGCGCGTGTGCCAATCTCTCCTTCATGTAGGCGGAGATCGGTAGTTCTGTGAAACTTTGCATTCGTATTGCTTTCTTGCTGGCCGGAGCGTTGGCGCGCGCACACAACTTGGGTGCAAGCGCGGCAATTCGCATTGCCAGTCTTGTTTTAGATTACGCTGAAAACGTACGGAGAAAACTGCAGGCGGGTAATCTCAGATCAACGACTCACCAGAGGGACCGCACAACACAACCGAGGTATTAAGCGCAAAAGCAGTATAACACGTCCATCTCGGGAATCCGATCTAATTGTTCTATGTGCGATAGGCAGTTTCCCTCAACTCAGCCTACCAACGGGTTAGACCGGGGCGAGTGATCTGGCTAACGGGGGGGTTTTGTGCCTCTCGGGTGCTCGCCACAGACATGCGAAGTGAACTCCTTGTCGCGCTGGCCTTCGTAGTGCATCTTCATTTCGTCAATGGATTGACCGACCGGCAGTCCTTCAGGCTTGAACGCCCATGCGCATTCGGAGCATCCCCAGCCCTGAAAATTCTGGCTTTCGACCCATACCAGTTTGCGACGCATCGGCACTATTGCCCCCCGAGACTTGTTACGGTGACGCCTACTCGAAATGTGGTCCGCCGCTGGTTTTCGAAGACACTACGACGGCAACAGCTACCATTTTCATTGCCCCGAGCGCGCTTCCACGCAGGTCAGCGCTCTCTGAACACAGCCAAACTGAAGTAATCACGCAAGGCTAAAACAGTAGCGATAGAGGAGGTTTGCTGTCTGTGGGGTATCCAACACTAATAAACTTGCTATCTGAGTCCGAGTTCATCTTCGAGCTGTTGAATGACGCCGTAACACTCGCATGCGGCTATTTCCAGTTTCCTGCGATTTACAATCTTCACTGCACCTCGGACGTAATCTATAAGTCCGTCTTTTTGCATCACGGATGCTGCCAAGCTCACGGTGGATCGGTCCGTACCCATCATGGTCGCAATGAAATCATGGGTGATCGGAAGTAGCCCGGAATCCACCCTGTCCTGGGTCATCAGGAGCCACCTTGAGAGGCGTTGCTTTATATCGTGCAGTCGATTGCACGCCGCGGTCTGCGCGACTTGCATCCCCTGGAGGCCCGTGTGCCGGCTCAGTATCGCTTGCAATTGCGGCGCCGTCTGGAGAATGCGTTGTAGCGCATTCCCTTTCATTCGGAAGCCATCGCCGGCAATTTGGATTATCTCCCGCACTGAACTTCTGGTCACGCCGGCTGCCAATCCTGCCCCGACGTAACCCTCTTTGCCCACCACTCCCACTTCCACGGTTCGGCCGTCTTTGGTCACTACAACTTGAGAAACCATTCCACGGTTCGGGAAATAAACGAATTCGATGTTTTGTGTGGGCTCATGAAGGCTCAGATGACTGGGAAGGTCGAGATGCGTCAAGTCCGCGCGCATCAACTCATATTCATTATCGGGCATGGCCAACAGCACTTTGTTTAGTACTTGTTTGCCCTCGCCATTTGTCCGTTGCTCTGCAGGGACGTCTCGGAGATTTTTCCCGCTCATGTCAGTCCTAAATGGCACCGAAGTGCCTCGTATCCATGCGATGAAGCCTTATGGGTTTTCAGTTCGCAGGTCAATATGACCAAAAGAGGGACTAACAATCTGTGCGAAATGGGACAGCCTGACAGTCGAGCAAGCCGATTTGACGGTACTTGCAGGGGACTGTAGAATTTAGATTCCGCGCGGTGGTGCCCCGTGTTGAATCCCCCAGGCACAGCGAGACTTACAGGCCGGCATATCAAATTATTCGAGCAACGGAGGAACAAGTATGGCTACGGCAGTAGCGCCTCGAGTTTTCAAGAATTTTATTAATGGCGAGTGGGTGGAATCGCGCAGCGGGAGAGCCTACGAGAACCGCAATCCCGCGAATACGGATGAGTTGGTCGGAATGTTTGTCTCTTCGACGTCGGAGGACGTGGACGCGGCTGTGAACGCCGCCAAAGCCGCTTACAAAAAGTGGCGCTTGGTCCCCGCTCCAAAGCGCGCGGAGATTCTCTTTCGCGCCGCGGAACTTCTCGTGCAGCGTAAAGAGGAATATTCCAAGGACATGACTCGCGAGATGGGCAAAGTCCTGGCCGAAACGCGCGGCGACGTTCAGGAAGCCATCGACATGACCTATTACATGGCCGGCGAGGGGCGCCGGCTCTTCGGCCAGACTACTCCTTCGGAGTTGCCCAATAAATTTGCCATGAGCGTCCGGCAATCGATTGGCGTTTGCGGAATGATCACGCCGTGGAATTTCCCGATGGCCATTCCTTCGTGGAAGATGACCCCCGCGCTCATCAGCGGGAACACCGTCGTGCTGAAGCCCGCCGAGGATACGCCGCTTTCGTCGTATCATCTCGTGCAGGTGCTTACTGAGGCGGGTGTTCCTCCGGGGGTTGTGAATATCGTGAGTGGTGATGGGCCAGGCGCCGGCGCGCCATTGGCGGCAAGCGTGGATGTGCCTGTCGTCAGCTTTACCGGTTCCACGGCTGTCGGACGGCTCATTGCCGAATCTTGCGCGCCGACTTTCAAGCACTGCAGTCTCGAGATGGGCGGCAAAAACATCATCATCGTCATGGATGACGCCAATCTCGATCTAGCCGTCGACGGCGCGGTATGGGGCGGGTTTGGCACCTCCGGCCAGCGCTGCACTGCCGCCAGCCGCGTTGCGGTCCATAAGAGCATCTATCACGAATTTGTTTCGCGATTTGTGGACCGTGTCAAGGCGCTGCGCATCGGCAACGGTCTCGATTCTGGCGTGGACATGGGCCCGTGCATTAACGAGCAGCAACTAAGAACAGTGATGAGCTACGTCGAAATTGGCAAAAACGAGGGAGCCAAACTCCTGACCGGCGGTAATCGTCTGGACAGCGGCATTTATGCGAAAGGCTGGTTCCACGCTCCTACGGTGTTTGGTGATTGCTCGCCGCAGATGCGCATCGCCCAGGAAGAAATTTTTGGCCCTGTTGTCTCGGTCATTCCGATTGACAGCTTCGAACAGGCAATTGAGGTCGCCAACGGCGTACCGTATGGGCTCTCTGCTTCGATCTACACTCGTAATGTAAATCAAGCCTTCCAGGCGACGCGCGATTTTTACACCGGAATCGTCTACGTCAACGCTCCCACCATCGGCGCTGAAACACACTTGCCTTTCGGCGGCACCAAGCAAACCGGCAACGGCCACCGTGAAGCCGCGGTCGCAGCCATCGATTTCTTCTCTGAATGGAAAACCATTTACATAGATTATTCCGACAAACTCCAGCGCGCCCAAATCGACAACAATTAAGTGGATAGAATCCTGTCCCCGCGAAACTGGTGGACAACCTGCATTGACGCTGCTGGACACGCTTTCTACAATAGAGGTAGCGCTCCTTAGCGCTTAGCGTAGAGTGCTGCTATGAGGAATCCAGCCCTACAAGAACGGCGCAACCGTCAGATACTCGCGGATCTCGTGCGGACATATATCGAGACCGGCGAGCCGGTATCCTCGCGCGCGATTTCCAAGAGGTATGAAGAAACGTTGAGTACCGCAACGATCCGCAACGTCATGGCCGACCTCGAGGACGGAGGATTCCTTTACCAGCCTCATACTTCGGCGGGGCGGGTCCCGACGTCGGCGGCGTACCGTTTCTTTGCGCAAGAGATCGCTTCGCAGGCTACTTTGACCGTCGACGACCGAGATTGGATTCAGCGCGAAATGGGGGGCGCGAAAACGGCATCGGAAATAACCGAGCGCGCCGGGCACGTCCTCGCGGAAGTATCCAACGGCCTCGGCATCATTGTTTCGCCGCCGCTCGGTAAAACGGTGCTGGAGCACGCACGCATGTGGCTCCTGCCTGACGGTCGCGTGGTGGTTGTTCTAATTTCACCCGGCGGCAACACGCGCGACAAGATTCTGCGGCCGATTCGGCCGTTTGCACAGAGCGAATTGGACGCTACCGCGGACTTCTTGAATCGCCACTATTCCGGATGGACGCTCGAGGCCATTCGCGGCGACTTGCTCCAAAAGCTCGCCATGGATCGCGAGCAGTACGAGGGAATTGTCGCGAGCGCCCTCACACTCTGTGATCCCGCAATGCTCGGCGAAGGCCAATCGAGCCAGGTCCACGTGGAAGGCACCGCCCAAATCGTCGGCACCGCCGAGTTCACAAATCAAGCGCAGCTCCGCGAACTGCTTGCCGCAATTGAAGAAAAGCATCGCCTGGTAACCGTTCTCAACGCGTGCATCGAAACGCCCGAACCGGTCCACGTCCAGATCGGCGTTAAGGAAATTTCGCCAGCGGGAGAGAACCTGGCCATCATCAGTGCCCCGTATACGCGTAACGATCTTGTGCAGGGCTCGCTGGGCGTGCTCGGCCCTACGCGCATGCATTACGAACGGGCCATGACCGCTGTTGCTTACGTTGCGCAGCTATTCAGCGAAGCTTTGAGCAAAACTTGAAACACCCTTTTAGAAGGAGAAGTGGCAAAGTGCCAGACAAGGACTCACCTTTCAACACAGAAGGCAGCGCGCCTACCGCCGCCGACCAATCCGAAGAGGCCAAGCTGGCCGCGGATTCCGGCGTGGCCGACGCGGAAGTTGCCAAGCTCGCAAACGACCTGAATGAGTTGCGCCAGACACTGATGCGGCGACAGGCCGACTTCGACAATTACCGCAAGCGCATCGAAAAGGAACGCGCCGATGATGCCAAGCGCCACACGGCACGCGTCATCGAAAGCATGATTCCCATCATTGACGGTTTCGAGCATGCTCTCGCTGCCCATCGCGAAGCCGAATACGAAAATTATCGCAAGGGCTTCGAGCTCATTTATAAGCAACTTGTGGACAACATCACCCGGCTCGGCGTCGAGCGCATCGATCCGCTCGGCAAACAATTTGATCCGCATTCGCATCAAGCCATGGACCGCACCGAAACCGACCAGCATGAAGACGGCACGATCCTGCAGGTTTTTCAGCCGGGCTATCTCTTTCATGGACGCGTGCTTCGTCCCGCCATGGTGCGCGTAGCCGTTCATCCGGGCGGCGCATCGAAAGAAGCTGCGAACTAATTCCAACTAAGGGGATTGCATGGCAAAGGGGAACCAAAGGGATTTTTATGAAGTGCTGGGCGTCTCGCGCACCGCTTCCGTCGAGGAGATAAAAACTTCCTTCCGTAAAGCCGCGCTGAAGTGGCACCCGGACCGCAACCCGGAGAACAAAGAAGAAGCCGAGGTGAAATTCCGCGAGTGCTCGGAAGCCTACAGCGTCCTGAGCGATCAGCAAAAACGCGAAGTCTATGACACCTACGGCCACGCCGGCCTTTCCGGCGCGGGCGGCGGTGTGGACTTCAACAGCACCGTCTTTCGCGACTTCCACGATATTCTCGGTGACTTCTTCGGCTTCGAGGATCTTTTCTCGGGCGGCGGAGGCCGCGG